>CAYQQM010000014.1:0-72270 GCA_964419605.1 uncultured Kofleriaceae bacterium
AGCTGCCCGGGATGCGAAGCCGCAGCCGATCGACTTATTATCCGGCGGGCCCTAAGGGAGTGCGGAGGTGATCGATAATCCCGGCGACTCCAGCGCAGGTGAGCAAAGCTGCACCGCCGAACCAGTACGCGCCGAACACTTCGAAGCCTCGACAGAGCGAGTTACGAGTCGGATCAGTGCCGACATCGATGCGAAGCGATTTAGTTTCGTCTCCGACGAGTCCGGCAATCGCCTCCTATTTTCCGAGGCACGCGCCACGGCGATCGAAGGGGTTGCCGGAACCGTGCGGTACGGAGCATCCGCATGCACGTGCGCAGCGCTTGAGGGGCACCTTGGCATGTTGCGGTGGAAAACCGCGGCCGCAACGATCGACGCACCTTGGCTGCGCGATGAAACCGGGCGGTACGAAGTTGGTGCCGCCGCGCTCGATCATCCGCACGGATTGATGCTCGTGCGCGGTGGCGAAGATGAGCGCGGAAACCGCCTCGAGATCGTTGCCCCCGAAGCCACGTTCACCGACTTGCGAATCACGGTGAACGGACCCTTCCGGCGCACTCCCCGCAGCGATACCGCAGCGGCCACAGCCACGCCCACGCCCGGCAGACTGCACTTCCTCGATAGCCTCGCGGGTCATGCATACGCTGTCCTGAAAGCCCGCTTCGACCTGCCCGTGCTCGGCGAGCGAGCGATCGATCAAGAGCTCCGCCTGCCCGTCCAAGGCGGCGCCATTGACTTTCGCGCTCTCGAGGACAGCCTGCACTGGTTGGGCGGTGCGTTCCTCGACATCGCTCATGAATCCGATCAGTTGAAAGTTCGCTGGAAAATCCCATTAGTCGGCCCCGCTCACGACCTCGTAACGTGGCCCCTGGATGCGGAGGCTGCGGCCCTGGCCGAATCGGGCCGCGTGCCGGTGAGATCGCTCGCGGCGCCGCATGTAGTTCCAAACGAAGATGCGAGCGAAAAAAAGCCCAAGCGCAAGATCTTGTCTGCCATCGCCCTCGAACACATCGACATGGGGCTGTCATTGGCCGCACTGCCCCATCTCGATGTTGGAACCGGTTTCATCGCGTTTGGCGACAGCGCCCCCGCCGGCCGGCTCTCGGGTACCATTTCAGGTGAATTAGCCGATCAAGGGCACGGCGCCCTCAGGGGCGCACTGAGCGACATTGAAACCACAGTCAAAGACCTGCGCTTTGGCCCAGTGGAAGTCACCGCCGACCGCGTTTGCTTTGAAGGGCTTGATCAGCTGGAACTAACGTTCGACGGCTTCCAGCCCACGCGCCTCACGTTGTTCGTCAAACGCGCCACCGCCACCAACCTCTCGATTGTGGTCCAGACGCGATAAGGTGGCAGGCACATCAACATCCGTTCATCGGCAGTTTCGCGGTCTGCTCGATGCACTCTTTGACCGTCTCGCGAATGTTGACCTGAGCGCGCGCCGCATCGTTCGGGGGCGAGGCCGGATTGAGGGCAACTTCGAGAGCGAGCTTAACTGCTTCGGGCAGCGCCGTTGCAAGTCGACACTGACGCTGTCCAACGGGTGATTGGCACGCACACGCCCGGTCGACATACGCCTGACATGCGTCCTGTGCCCGCTTCACCTCTGCAGACGCCATCGGTGGCGGCGGCTTGGGATCTGTCGCCTTTGAAGTGCACGCGAGCCAAAACACCGCGATGAAGGCCGCAGATCTCATTCCGGCTCGACCCTCGCCAACACGACGGAAATATTGTCCACCCCGCCCTCCTCATTCGCGGCCGAAATCAAGCGCTCGACCGCGTTGTCGAGGTCGCGCTCAGACACGAGGATGTGCTGAATCTGGTCGTCTTTGATCATCCCGGTGAGGCCGTCGGAGCAAAGCATGAATACGTCGCCCACCCGCGGCTTCTCGGTGAAGATATCGACCTGAACACTCTCCTTCATTCCCAGTGCGCGCACGATCACATTCTTGTGCGGCCAATTCTCCGCCTCCTCGGGAGTCACTCGCTTCATGCGAATGTAGTCATTGATCAGCGAATGATCCTCGGTGAGCTGGACCAATTCGCCATCGCGATGGCGGTAGCAACGACTATCGCCAACGTGGCCGATAATGAGGTGATCATCGAGGAAATACAGTCCCACGCACGTCGTACCCATTCCCTTGTAGCGAGTCTCTCGCTGCGACCGCTCCCAAATCTCAAGGTTCGCCAGCATGATGCCGGTGATCATGCGATTGATGTCTTTCCGCATGTCCCGGTCGACCTTGTAGGGCCAAGTGAGTGTTTGTTGTTTGCCGGTATCGGTAAAATGCTCAACGATGAGCTCGACGGCCAGTCGACTTGCCACTTCGCCCGAGGCGTGCCCGCCCATGCCATCGCACACAATCGCGAGTCGCTCGCCGGCCTCAGGTAGCGAGATCGAGTCTTCATTGTGATCGCGCTTACGGCCAATATTGGTGGCGCCGGCAAAGCGTACCCGAGCAGAATCCAGCGGAAACGAGGTACTCACCTAGAACTACTGTACCAGTCCTGTGGCGATTGACTCCACAACCTGACCTGACGATGCTTTACGGGATGGTCGATCTGCTCTCCCTAGGCGCGTTTTGGGGCTACGCCACAGGGGACCGGACCGTGGTAGGGGTAGTTGTGGTCGCCGTTGCTATTGCCGCTGTTGGATTTGTGGCTCGCACATGGAGGAAGCCATCGTGACGGAGCTGGCGCGCGGCACCGTCCAAGATCGGCCATGGGGTCGCACGCTGGGCGCCCTTGGAGCACGCGGACTATCCGGTGAACTCACGATCCACGCCAACGGCAAGCCCCATCGCATCGCGTTTTCCAGCGGCGCTGTGGTCGGCGCTTCGTCGCCGCTGCTCAGCGATTCCGCAGTCCGCGTCGCCCTGACCGGAGGTCTGATCTCGTCGATTCACGTCGCCGACATTACCCGCCGCATCGCCGCGGCGCCCAATCGCGATGAAGTCGACGTAATTGTCGAGGCAGTTCGCTTGGGAGCCGATCAGGGCCAACGACTCCGCCGGCGACTTGTCGCCCAGCGAGCCGCGCGTACCTTCAGCCTCGATCGGGGCAATTTTGTCGTCGAAGACCAGGTCACCGTGCCAGTGCTTCCCGGCAACGAAATGGACGTGCGGGCGATCGTTTACCTCGGCGCAAAATCCAACATCAGCGAAGAGCGACTCGCGCAGGAGCTCAACCAATACGGAGCGTGGTTTAAGCTTACGCCTGCAGGCGTCGCAGACCTCACCCAATTCGGCTTCACCGACGTCGAAATGCCGGTGTTGCACAAGCTGGTCGAGGGCCAAAACCTCGAAGAGCTCGAACGACAGCTGCCCGAGGTGGGAGAGCGCACCGTTCGCGCGGTGGTCTACGCGCTCGCTTCGGCGGGCGCATGCGAGATCGAACAGGCCCCACGGCCAGTTGTGGGTCGGATCACCCGCAATTCGATCCCGCTTCCGTCCCGTACGACGTCGCGGGTGAACACGCCGATCCCGTCCCGCACCGCTACGCCAACATCGGGAATCGTGTCTCGCACGCAAACCCCAACCTCCGCTTCCGGCCCCGTCATCTCTCGAACCCACACCCCCCTCTCTGTATCGGCGGTCGTTGCCCGAACCCAAACCCCAACCTCCGCTTCCGGCCCCGTCATCTCTCGAACTTCCACGTCTGCCTCGGGTCCGGTCATTTCTCGGACCCAAACCCCCGCTCCCTCAACCCCGCCCCTCACCTCGCGCACCCACACCCCCAATCCGCCGGCAGCTGCTCGCACCGGAACGCCCAACAATGTCAGTGTCGGGCGTGCAACAACGCCACCGACCGTGGGCCGCGTTTCCACGCTTCATTCCCAGCCGAATTCTGGCCCCGTAATTTCACGCACGATCAGCGGCGATCGATCGCGCGTTCCTTCCGCCCCTCCACACGGGGCGGACAGCGGCGCCCATCGCGCCGAGTCCAGTGGCCTCCATTCCGTGCCGCATCGCGCCTCGAGCCCATCGCTGGGCCGGTCGCGCCGCAACACCCCCGCAACGATAGAGACCGAAGGGCTTATCCGCGATCGGGTCGCGTTGGTGGACCGGGGCGCAGATCACTTCGTGTTGCTTGGGCTCGCCCGCGACGCTTCCCCCGACTTGATTCGAGCGGCCTATTTTTCGCTCGCTCGCAAACTCCACCCGGACCGTTTGGCGTCGCTCGGAATCGTCGACGCGTTGCGCGACGCGCAGCGCCTGTTCGCCCAGATCAATACGGCGTTTTCGGTGCTGAACGATCCGGTACGACGGATCGAGTACTTGGACATTTTGAGCCGAGGCGGACAGTCGGCCGTGGATGACGACGAATCAAAGGCCGACGAATTGGCCATGCGCGTCATGCATGCGGAAGAAGCGTTCAAGCGCGGCGAAATGGCGTTGCGGCGAGAGCAGCTAGATGTGGCGCTGCAAGAATTCTCGACTGCCGTCGAGCTTCAGCCCAACGAGGCAGAATATACAGCGCTGTACGCGTGGGCAAAATTTCTCACCGCAAGCGACAAGCAGGCAGTCGCCAGCCAAATTCGATTGCAATTGACGCGTGCTGCCGAGAAACTCGAGCAGTCGCCAACGGCGCGATACTATCTAGGTCGAGTCGAGCGCATGCTCGGCCGGGAACGCGAAGCACTCACTCAGTTCCAGGAGGTGCTGCGCATCAAGCCGAACCATGTCGAGGCCTCGGGCGAAATCCGCGTACTCGAAGCCCGCCTTAAGAACAAGCGGTAGGCCTTTCACCTACAGTTTTTTCAAACGGGAGCGCCAACGCGCTTGCTGACCCGGCTCACTCGCGGCAGGATACGGTCATGAAGACTCTTGCGGCGTTAGCTTTTGCGACCAGCCTGCTGCTCGGATGCCAGAACGAATCAAAATTGGCGTCTGGAGGTGGAGGTGATCTCGAGGCGCGCGTCAAGAAGCTGGAAGACTCGAACAAGAAGTACTCGGAAGCGCTCGAGTTCCTGCAAAAAGTTTACGCACAGCAAAAGGGGCAACAAGAAGCCCAAGAGCGCGAGGAGCCGGCGGATGACGCCGTATTTGCGGTCGACATCGCGCCCAACGTGGCAGGCGGACAGGTAGATGGCCCTAACTCCGCGTGTGTAACGTTTGTTGAGGCCTGGGATTTTGCTTGACCCTACTGCCAGAGGGTCAGTTCGGCCCTCACGCAGCTCGTGAAGGACTTCGGCGGCAAGGTTCGAGTGGTTTACAAAAACATGGTCGTGCACCCGCAGACTGTGACCAAAGCCCACCAAGCAGGGTGCGCTGCGTCCAAACAGGGCAAGTTCATGCAGTTCAAGCACGACTTCTGGGAGAAGGCCTACGGGCCGTACTCCCAATCGCGCGACGCGTCCAAACTGGGCGAGGAAAACATTTTGGCGATTGCGAAAGACCTCAAGCTCGACACGGCCAAGTTCAAAGCCGACATGGACGGCGAAGAGTGCAAAGCGCGCGTCAACGGCGACATGACCGAGCTATCAAAGTGGCACGTCAACTCGACCCCGAGTTTCTTCCTTAATGGCCGGCCGTTCCGGTGGAACGGCGATCCCAACGGATTTAAGCAGGCCGCCGAGGAGGAAATCAAAAAGGTCGAAGCCTCGGGAATCCCGTGCGCCGAGTACTACGACAAGCAGGTCATCGCCAAAGGCGAAAAGCAATTCCGGTCGAAGAAGGACCCGAAGCCGAACTAGCGACCTATAGCGCAGTTCATTGCAAATGACCTTGCGCTATGATCAGTTCCGGCTATCGGCCGGACTCTACCAGCCGGCGCATCGTCAACCGGCTCAGACCCGGCCAAAAGCTGCTGAGGCGTGAAAACATGCGCATGTTGGCCTGCGGAATGTGGTGCATCTTGTTGCCGTGAGCCGCCTTCCAAGCGAGCGCTGCGATGTCATCCGCCTTCAACTTGATGCCGAGCTTCCGGAGTGAAGCTGCGCGGTAGGTCTGCGAGCTCAGCATTGGAGTATCGACGTACCCCGGCATGATATCGGTAACGCGAACTCCTTTGTCGCGCAGTTCGATATCGAGCGCCTCCGTGAGTGCGCGGACGGCAAACTTCGACGCCGAATAGACTGCCAACTCCGGCTGGCCATAGATCGCCGACGCACTCGACATGTTGATCACCGTTCCGCGCGCCTTTTCGAGGAATGGGAGACAGACCTGGATGCCGAGCACCACCCCCATGACGTTAGTCTCCAGCTGATCGCGGCTATCCGTGGGCCCCACATCCTCGAACCGCCCCATGCGCAGGATTCCGGCGCAATTGAACAGCACGTCGAGCTGGGAGGTGTCGCCGACAAAATCGCCGATTGCCTTCCGCCACGACGCCTCATTCCTGACATCGATGTGGCCGGGCGAACACGAGGTTCCAAGTTCCGCTGCAACGGCTCGTGCGCCCTCCGTGTCGAGGTCGTAACAACCCACGCGCCAACCCCGCTGGCTAAACCATGCTGCGGTCGCTTTGCCGATCCCAGATGCCGCCCCGGTAATAAAAATCGTCTTGGTCATCGCGGACCTACGTTACCAGCTTGTGGACGTCCCGCCCGGCGCAAAACAAATTCATCCAAAGTACGCAACCCGCCCGCCCCCGTGCCGATACCCCGGCTATGTGGACTTGGATCTTTCGACCTCAATGTGCCGCTTGCACCGCCCCCTCCGCGCCGTTTTGCGAGCCGTGCTCCACCTTACTCGTAGAACTCGGTCCCGCCTGCGCGCGCTGCGCTGAGCCACTCGATCAACCGCCGGATCCCGACGATAAACCGATTACCTGCGCCCGCTGTGTCCGGGCGCCGCTGCCGCTCGACCGCATCGTGTCGCCGTGGCAATTCGCCGGCCCCATCGCGTCGGCCATTCGCCGCCTCAAGTTCACCGGCGCGAGCCATATCGCGCGCTCGATAGCGCCGATGTGGGCGCCGCTCGTGGCGGCAGCAGCTTCCGATAGCATCGTCGTTCCGGTGCCGCTGCACTGGCGACGACGATGGCAACGCGGCTACGATCACGCGTGGCTTCTCGCATTTTATGCTAGTAAATACGCTGGGTTACCTAGTCCGATCCCCGCCCTCCGCCGCATCCAGCCAGGCCCGGCACAGAGCACGCTGACCGCAGCCGCCAGACAACACAACGTGCGCGGAGCGTTCGCCGTGTCCAACCCCAAACTCGTGGCAGGCCGATCCGTGGTGCTGATCGACGACGTCGCCACAACCGGCGCCACCCTCGCCGCCGCCGCTCGCGCCCTGCGAGCCGCTGGAGCTACATCGGTGATCGGCGTTACCTTGGCCCGCGCGGCAAGCTAGAGCCGCGGTCAATGCGGAAAGAACTCGACGCCTGTGCGACCAGACTCCCGTCGCCACAGCCGGCCCTGATTTTTCATCCGCCAAAGCCTTCCTCCCCCTCAGTACTAAATCCACGACGGCAGCTCAATATCGGTCTCTTCGACGCCTAGCATATCGCGCTCGACCACGTGCAGATTGGCAACGTACCTCGGCAGATCACCCGCGCGCGCGTCTCCGCTGAATTCGTCGACTGCGGCGCGAAACCTTTCGACCAGTCGCTCGTGCGGGATGAGCCCGCGCTCTACCATCGCGTCGATGTCGGACCTGTCATTGGCGTTGAGCCGCTTGAGCTTGCTCACGACGACGTCCACGACGTCGAGCACCTGTAACTCGAGCCGCTTCAGTCGCGCATTAAGCACCGACACGGGTTGCCACTTCGGCACGTGAGGCAAAAACGGGACCCCGTTGGCCACGATGTCGATGTACATGTTGCGGCGTTGATGCAAGTCTGTCCCTGGACCAGCGAGCCTCACGAGCTGCTGCTTCGTCTCGTTGGAGAGATCGGCCGTCTCAAATACGTCGGAGTCCTTGGTGCCGCGCTCGTAGTTCGCTTGGAGCATGAGCGCGCCGGATCCGATGATGCGCAGGCGAACAACGCGCTCATTGCGCGGCCAGTGCTGATCGATCTCCTGGAAAAATTCCTCAACCCGCTGCATGCGATGCCTCTAGCGCATGGATGAAGTCGTCGGGCTGCAGGCTCGTTGCGATTCCCCAACGGGTTGAGGACTTCGACGCATGCCGCTGCACCGCTTCGAGAGTGCGACGGCTGCGAATGGTCCCATCGAGCAAGTCTGGCGGCTCATTCGGATCCACAGCTCCGCTTCGCGAGCTGGCGAATTCGAGAAACAACGTAAGCGGTAGCTCAGCGCGACGGCGCTGTTTCGTCCAAGTGGTGCTCCGCGCACCGTCGGTGCGTACCACGGCGTTGAGCGCCGCCAACGTGTTGTCAACGACCCAGGCGAGACGGCGCGCATGACCCAACTTTTCTAACTCTGCGTACAGGCGCGTTAGGTTAAGACGCTCGGCGTGGGATGCGAGAACAGGAGCGATCGCACTGACAAGGCGCGGGTCCCCAAGAAGAAGGGCTTCGCGGACGACATCATGAACATCCTCCAGTTGCTTGCTTGGAAGGACCTGATCGCTCTCCTGAAGGTGCACCGCGCCGAGCCGAGCGAGCGCGTTTTGAAGCTCGACATGGCGCCCGCTGCGGTCGCAATCGAAGTCCGATACAGCGACATTAAAAAGGCGGAGCAACACCAGGAATTGCTCGGCCGTGAATGATCCATCGCCTCGCTCGATCTCACTCAGTCGGTTCTGGGACAGCTGCAGCCGCTTCGCAAGCTCGGCTTGCGTCCACCCTCGCTCCCGGCGCAGAACGCGAATCTTGCTCGCGATTGCTAGGCGCGACTTTGTTAATGATCTAGGCTGTTTCACGGGAATAACATCGATATATCGATAATGTTATCGAAGTACCGATGTAATGCAAGTGCGAACAACGGATTGCGCACAAGACTAAACCCTCGGCCAACCCGATGGTCCGACCTCACCCTCGTGCCACGGCGTGGTCCTGGCCGCGACATTTGAGCGGCGGGCTTCGCAACAGCGATCGTCGTTAGGCGGCTTTCTTTCTCACCGGCAACGGTTTTATGAACCGCAGGCGCTTTCCCTCACTCGCACACTCTTTTAGGTACAGGTTGATGAGCACCTGGTATGGCACCCCGGATTCCTCCGCCAGGCGCTTGAAGTACGCGACCGCCTCCCTGTCGAGAAGGATCGTCACCTGCTGTTTGAGACGTTGAGCGTAGGGATTGGGCTTCGACTTCGAAAAATCGTAGTTCTTCTTCATGGCAGCAGCTCCTCGTAGGTGCGAATTTCCAAGCGATTGGCTTTACGTGCAGACAATGATGCGGATGATTCCGCCTCCTTCGCGATATCAGTGACACACGACTAACGTGCGCATCCGGTGGCTTAGACCCAGCAGAACGAACCGATCTTCATCTTCGGAGTGATCTGGATCCGCGATGATGCGGCCATTCGCGTCGGAAAACGCAGTCGTAGCCTCCTCGAACGTTATGCCATGCTTCTTGCGATTGGTCGCAGCTTTGATTTTGTCCCACTCAAAGTGCAGCGGCTTCACACTATACTTATATCATAATTATGTCCGCGCGCGGCCGATACCGCCGACAGCGATCACGTTCCCAACGGCCCCCACGCCGCGCCGCCATTGGGGCCGAACGATCTTGCGAGTGTAGTGGGTTCGAAAAACTCCGCGCCCAGACCGCGTGGCGCTTCGAGACGGGTTCCCGGAGGTGCGCGTAAGTCCAAGTAAGAGCGGCGTCAGGGCTTACCCCGCGTTTTCCTCGAATGAGCTCATTGAGGCGAACCCGCGCGTTTAGCGCTTCGCTCGTCGCACCCACTTCGCTGAGCGACCAGACTCCCGTCGCCACAACCGGCCTGATTTTTCATCCGCCAAAGCGCGCTTGAGTGCCGCCATCGTGGATTCGCTGTTCAAGACGTCTTCTGTTTCAAGCATCGATTCGTAACTCTCCATCGGTACGAGCACACCGCGAGGCACGCCTCCCCGCGTGAGAATATAGGCTCGGCCCTCTTCTTCGACCCTCCGCGACAATTCGAGTAACTTGGCCTTTGCGGTACTGATGGCAATAATTTCGTGACGCATTAGTGACCTCCGTAAACATGCCTGCGGTGTTCGATGACCAGCACCAAAACTTCCACCTGTTGTCGTTCGATTTTGTACAGAATGCGAAACGTGGCGACGCGCTCTGACCAGATCCCGTGCAGCGGTGCACGCAGCGGCTTGCCGATGAACGGGTTGTTCGCGATGCGCGCTAGACCTTTGTCTACCTGTTTTTGTAATTTTGATCCTAACGTATCGTAGTTCTTCTTTGCTTCGTCCGTCAGGGTGATCTTGTACACCGATGACCATTATAATGGTCATCGACGAAAACGCAACCAGGCTCGGGGGCAGCCGATTGGCTGTACCGGGCACCGTGCCAGTTGGCGTACGATCTGGACCAGGGTGCTTTGCCCCAGTTGATTCGCCCACCGTGCGCATCCGTTCGCGTTGGCAAAATGACCCGTGGCCTAGGTAACGGCTGCCCAGCCGGGTTAGATATAGGCAAATAAAATTCGTCAGTTAGGACTAATGTGTTTTTCAGGAAACCTTTGGACGCATGTGCCGATAAGACCTGACGTAAGAAAACCGATCGGGCTGGGACTGCTTCCTGGTACGGTCACCGACAAAGGAATCGAATCATGTTGCTACGAGATCATAGATTGGCGATGACATGCGCACCGTTGTTTGCAGCGCTTGCTGCATGCACCACTCCGAACCCGAACTATCGCAAGCCGGGCTCCGACGCGTCGGTGGATGGGCCTGGAGGAGACGGGCCCGGAGGGGGGGGGGGGTTGTGAAGCAGGGGCTGCACTGAGATGCGACGGCACCAATTTGATTCGCTGTAACGCTGACGGCACCGCTGAAGTGAGTGAGCCGTGTGCGCTCGGGTGCAATAGCGCGGCACTCCGGTGCGGCGATGTTTCTAATGGGCTGGGCAAGTTCTTCGCCATGGCGGACGGTCAACCCGAATTCAACCTCGGCGAATCGGCGACGATCAACACCGATACCGGCGACGTGATCGTCGGCGGCAGCAGCGCGCCCAGGTTGCACAGCGAAAACATGACTCAATCCAACGGTCCGGTTGTTCGCGTGTTCGTGGTGAAAAGCCTTGTCGCGAAGGACGTTACTATTTCCGGCAAGAACGCATTCGCTCTCGTGAGTAGCGGTGACATCAAGATTAACGGCGTGTTTGCTGCGTCGGCAAGACTTGGAACCCTTGCCAACCCGGCCGCTGCAGGACCGGGAGCATTCTCCGACGACAGCTGTCGAGGCAAAGCTGCGCCGGCATCGCAGACGTTCAACTGCAGAGGTGGCTCAGGAGGTGGCGGTTTCGGCTCTCCTGGAGGAGCGGGCGGATCGGCACAGAATTCGTACGGGTTCGAGGCGGGCGGGCACGGAGGAACCATCGCCGGCAATCCTGAGCTCGTTCCACTGCGTGGGGGCTGCGCGGGCGGAGGGTTCGATGAGACTGCAGGAGGAGCAATTCAACTGATCAGCCGCACCCAGATCATCGCAAGCGGCTTTGTGGCAGCAAACGGAGGCCCAGGCGGGGGCTCTGGCGGCGGGATACTGCTCGAAGCTCCGAGCATTGACGTTGCGGGCGGGGTGGTGGCAAACGGGGCTGGCGGAGGTGATGGAGAGGCCGGCCGACTGGATGCTGTACCTGCAATGGGAGGTGCTCCAGGTGGTTTTGGCCCTGGCGCTAAGGGCGGCGCTGGTAACTTCGCTGCTATGCCGGGCCCCAACATCGACGTACGGCCGAATGGATACTTCATACGGGGCATCAGCGGCGGTGGCGGAGTTGGCCGTATTCGCGTCAATACCGCGCCCGGCGGGCTCCGCGGGTCCGGCGTGTTTTCACCTCCGCCGAGCCAAGGCGTGTTCGCCTCGCAGTAGATAGTGTGGGCCGCGGCGAGCGCTCGTTTAGCTCGGCAATGGCTAACGAGCGCTGGAGTCAGATCAGACTAGAACTGGCCGGTGTATGCGATGCCGCCGCTGTCGCGCGTGAACTGGACCGAGACGCGATCGCTATGGCCGCTCGAGGTGGCGAGCAGGTAGGTTCCAACGGCGATAAGCGCGACGCTACCGGCGCCGAGTCCGATGCCGACAGCGCGCATCGTCTTGCCGTTGGAGAGCAGGGCGTCGGCGCGCGCGAGGTCTCTGGGGTTGGCGCAGGTCGCGTTCGGGCACAGGTCGCGCTCGTCGCTAAATTTGCTGGACGCGAGTCCGAGGAGCACGGCCGAGCCGACTGCGAGGCCGAGGCCGGCGCCGCCGATGAGGAAGCCGTTGCGTCGGCGGTGGTTGCCGCCCCCCTCGCTGGTTTCGCTGCCAGTAGCCGGCAGCGGCGCGGGTTGCGTTTCCACCGGAGAAGCCGGGGGCGGTGTGACGGCCGGTTGCGCGAGTGGCGCGACGGGGGCGGGCGCGGGGGCGACCGGAGCAGGCGCCGGCGGGGGCGCCGCGTCCTGCTTGGGCTGCATTCGGATGATCACGTCGACGAGTTTGCCGGGGCGGTCGATCGCCACCGTCGCCTTGCCTTCGAATCCGGGTGCGGTCGCGACGACGTTGTGCGGGCCGAGGTCGACGCGCACATCGCCGGTGGTGGCGACCTTGGCGCCGTCGACTTCGATCGACAGGCCTTCGGGCCGCGGGTTGATCGCAAACCTCAGCCGCGGAGCTTTGGTCTGCAGCTTATCGGCTTTGTCCGAAGCTTCTTTGCGGCGCGCGGGGCGCTGATCGTCTTCGGCAATGCGAAGATAGAGGCGCGCTGCGGTCGCGAGTTTGCCGTCTTGCTCGTAGCACGAGGCCAAGGCGAACTTGGTATCGAGGTTTGGCTCGATGCGGTCGCTGACCTCGAAGGCTTGGCAGGCTTCGGGCACGCGGCCGGCTTTGAGCGCCGCTTGCCCGCGCCGCAGCGCGGCGTCGGCAGTTTCAGCCGGTTGAGCGGCTGCGGTGCCGATGCCGGTTGCGAGCGTCGTGGCGAAAACGACCTGACGAATGGTTTTGATGTGTGGATGCATAGGTCCTACTTTTGTGCGGTGGTGACCTGACGGCTGTTGCCGAACTTGTCCTTGCTCGGACCGGTTTCGGCATCGCCTTTCACGTCGAACGCGATGGTGTTGACGCCGTCTTTGATGACGATTTCGGACTCGGTGGGCTCGGCGCTGCGCTCACTCCACACCCGCGCCTTGTATTTGCCGGGCGCGAGGCTTCTGAAGTTGAACTCTTTGCCGCCTTCGACCGGAACGTATGCCGGCGCATCGATGACAAAGATGAACGACGCCATCTTTGCGTGAACGTTGCAGCCGAGTCGTACCAGACCGGTTTTGTCGAACTTCATCTCGCGCGACTGGCCGCTCTTGTACAGGCCGAGGTCGAACGACGAGGTCGACGAGAGAGAAAAGACGTTGTGGTAGTACGAATCGTAGTTGGGGAACGCAACGGTGGAACCCGGCGGCACGGCGAGTAGCCGCGGGCCGAACTGCTTGTTGCGCTGCTCAACGACGCGGCGCTTCGGCGTGCGCTTCTTGTAGTTGCCGCTCTCTGGGTAGAGCATCACGAGGCCTACGCCGTCGAACGGCTTGCCATCGACGGTGATCGTGCCTTTGAGCGAGCCTGGCAGTTGCGGGCCGGACGGATTTTCTTCATCCGAATTGCCGACAACTTTGGGCTGCGGCGCTTCATCTGGCATTTGCTTGAGCGCCGTGGAGATGCGCGGCGGTGCACCGTTGCGGAACGCTGGCGCCGCGGCAGCCACAGTCTGCTCGCCAACGGCGATCTCGACGCGGCTGAACAGCTGGTCGGCAAAGTTGCGCTGACCGCGCTTCGCCGCCACGATCGCCGCCTTCATTAGGTCTTTGGCTGCGGGATCGGTGAGCTTGTCGACCAGCGCATTCGCCTTGGCGAGCTGCGCCTCGGGAACCGGTCGCAGCGAATCTTTCGCCGCAACGATGCTCGGCTGCAGCGGCCCGAGCGCGCCGAGGAGCTCGCCCTTTTCTTTCGCTGGCACCTTGAGGTGGTCGAGCGCCGCCGCCAAGTCCTCGACAACTGCAGTGAACTCTTCGTCCACGAGTTCCATGCCGGCATGGCTGGTCTCCATGTCCTGGCCGGTGTACGTGCACGGCCCGCCGGTGGCCATACAAACGAATTCGATCAACAGGTTTTTGAACTTGGGAATATCGGTATTGGAAAACCGAATGTTAATCCGCTTGTCGGCGGCGACCCGACCGACAAAGTCATCGACGACAGCGACAATGGCGCGCTGGCCGCCGAGCCGATCGTACAGGTCGCTTTTGGCGGCGGATTTGGCTGTCTTGGGAGCAGCGGATTTGCTGCCACCGCCGCAAGCGGCCAGTAAGCAAGTGAGTAGTGCGAGCTTTTTCACAAAGCCTCCGTGTAGGGAATGCATAGGTTCGTTTCGGGAAGCGAATCCGACCGATCAGAATGGCGCGGCGGAATACGGGAATACGTTCTCGTTAATATCGGGGTGATACTGGTTCGGGTTCTTGATGCCATCCGATGAAATGACATTGTTTGAGTTCTTGCTGTCGTCTTCGGAGAAATTGACTCCGTCGCTCACCAGTGCTGTTACCTGGGTGTAGCTGCTCTTGAATGGGACTTTGGCTCCTGCGAGCAGGTAGTTATAGGTTATGTCGATGACGTCGTCGTTGAGAAGACGACCACCGCATAAGAGGGGACCGGAATCTCCGCCGCACGGAGTAAAGTACTTAGACTGTCCCGAGGTATCGATACGCATTACGTCGGGAATAAATTGGCTAAACACTTTGTCCGCATACTCCTGAGCTTTCATCTTGGAGGCTTCGGTCAATGTAACGCCCGCGAGGGACTTCTCGGTCCATATCGCCGGTCCAACAGCATGGCATGGCATGCCCGCTGGTTGTAGACCGGAATTGGCATCTAGTCCAAGTGCCCCATCGAGCAGACAGACGCCGAGATAGAGTGCCTTCATGACGGTTTTTGCTTCAGCCGAGATCGCCGTTACCGCTTCCGCCGGAGCTCCAGCGAAGCTAGGCGCTGTGGCGTTGTAGCCGGCGTTAAAGGCGCTGGTGAGGAGGAACGCTTCGTTAATTCCAGGACGTGCAAGTTGCTCGACTTGTTTGTAATCACCCGGCATTCCACCATCGGGTAGCGTTGGATTTTCATCCGCACACGACGCGAGTGCGAGAAGTGCGAACCCACTAAGTAGTTTGATCGTTTTCATGGTGCTAATTCCTCTCACTGCTTCACGCTAATGGTTGACCACGTATCGAACACTGTTCCGCCGAGGTCGGCGATGGGCACGTTCAACGCGATCGATGTGACGTTATAGTTTTTCGTAAAGTCCGGAGCGCAGCTCGGCGGGTTAAACAGATTGACCCGGTCGTCGTCCGGCGGAGATTTCTCCACTCTTCCTCCGCCAAGGAGGGCTAGAAAGTCATCGCCTTTACAATTCTTGTCTAACGAGGCGCTCGCATTCCCATTCCCACCGGCGCCGCCGAAGAAGCGGCTGGCCAAATAGGCGCGGACCTGGAAGAACCGCGTGACGTCGAAGTGGAACGAGTCGGCGCGCATGCCGACGAAGTACTTGAAGCCCACGCCGCCGGCTGAGCCGTTGTTGATCGTCAAGTTCGTGTTGGCTTTCGAAGTGGCAAAGTCGGTCGACTTGCCGGTGTGGGTGCCGACGACTGCGCCGTTTTTCAAGATCGTCAGCGTGACCGGCTGAACGCCCGCGGCGTCGGCAGCGCCGGCTTCAAACCGGAACACAAAGTCATCGGCGGTCGAGGGCGCGGCGGTCTTGGACGCGACCTTGGCGAGGTGGAACTCGTAGCGCGCATTGGGGCTCATGAGGTACTGGGTACCGGCGAGCGCTCGCGGATTGAAATACATGACGAGCGAGAGATCGCTGCCAGACTTAAATACGTAATGGTCGGTGAGATTGAGAGCGCGCGACTTGCTGTCGGTCTCCCCATCGTCGTGATCGGACGCGAGCCCGACGTGGCTCGACCCGAAGATGGCTGCGCCGATCATCGCCGGCGCGAGCGCTAATAGCCTGTTTTTCTTCATGTATTGTGCTCCACTCGATTAAGTTGCTTCACTGTCGGGAACTACGATCAAGCCGGCGTAACGGATCGACCAGCTTGGCGAACTTTGTGCCTCAAGTCGCATTTCGGGTCCATTTTTCGGCATCTTGGCGGATAGCCGGACGCGCGGACGGGTATGAACACGCGGGCTAGCGATACCGGCGCGTTACCATGCCTCCCACGGGGAGCAGCGTCATCGTTGACTATACTCCATAATTACGCCACATTTATGGAGTATGTTCCCCAGGCTGCTCCGCCTGCCCAAGCGGGGCACGTTGTTTTTGTTTGGCGCCCGAGGTGTCGGCAAGAGCACGGCGCTGAAACAGCAGTTTGCGGTGGCCGAGACACACGTTGTCAACCTCCTGCTGCCCGAGCTGGAGCAGCGATATGCGTTACGTCCGACGACGTTCGCGAGGGAAATCGCCGGTCTGCCCGCGAGCATCAAACGGGTGGTTATCGACGAGGTTCAAAAGGTCCCGCCGCTGTTGGACGTCGTTCAACATTTGATTGAAGATCAGAAATCGTCCCTACAATTCGTCTTGACGGGTTCAAGTGCGCGGAAGCTGAAATCCGGGTCCGCGAATCTTCTTGCGGGGCGTGCAGCGGTGCACCGAATGTTTCCGCTCTTCAGTGAAGAGCTTGGCGGTGCCGGCGATATCGAAACCCTAGTGCGATTTGGATCGCTGCCGGTGATTCTTCAGTATCCGGCCGAAGCGCGAGATAGCTACTTGCGTTCTTATGCGACGACCTACCTCAAAGAGGAGGTTGCAGCGGAACAATTGGTTCGAAAGATCGAACCGTTTCGTCGATTCTTGCCAGTTGCTGCGCAGATGAGTGGTGCAATTGTAAACTACTCTGCGATTGGGCAAGACGTCGGCGTCGATGTCAAAACTGTGCAGTCGTATTTTTCGATCCTCGAAGACACACTGCTTGGATTCTTCCTCGAGCCTTGGCATGACTCGGTGCGCAAGCGGCAACGCAAGGCACCCAAGTTTTTCTTTTTCGACACCGGTGTAACGCGCGCATTGGCCGGGCAGCTCAAAGTCCTTCCCGAGCCGTCTACATCGTATTTCGGCCAGCTTTTTGAGCAACGCGTGATTCAGGAAATTGTGCATCGCAATCTAACGCTCGAGCTCGACCTGCAACTCGGCTACTTGCGCACCGAAAAAGATGTGGAGATCGACCTGATCGTTCAACGCCCCGATGGGCGGAAACAGCTTGTTGAGATCAAATCGACCGAACATGTCCGCGACAACGACGCGCGTCACCTCCTCGCCTTCGAAGCGCTGTTTCCCAAAGCGGAGTTCCTTCTGCTATCTCGAGATCGTAAGCGCCAAAAGCTTGGAAAGATTCGCGCGTTGCCGTGGGAAGATGGAGTCGCTGAGATAGCGTCGTGATTCATGTCAACGCCTTGCCTATGAGCATGTGGTACGATACGTCATGGTAAGCAATCCCGAGGCGCTCATCGAGGAGATCATGGCGCTAGACGAGGCAGGTCGTGCGAGGGTAATGGACGCGATGATTTCGAGTCTTGGCGACTTCCCCGGGCAAGCCTTTGATCCGGTGGCTTATCAACGGATTCTGCAGCGGCGCATGAGTGAGCTCCAGAGCGGATCGGTCACTGGGGTGTCGCTCGAAAATTTGCGCGCGGATTGGCAACGATCGTAACGCGTCGTGCGCGTTGTCTTACATCCAGAGGCAATCCGCGAGGCAAACGAAGCCGCCGATTGGTATGAGGGTCGCCGCGTCGGCTACGGTCAGCGTTACCGAGATTCGATCTTGGCAACATTGGCAAGTATTGCGGCATACGCGGCATACCCGTTGAGCTATCCAGTTGAGCTAGACACGAATGGAGCGCGGCGAGCACTGGTACGACAATTCCCATTTATGGGTTGCGTATTATGCGCGTGAAACTGAAGTGTTTGTCGTGGCGATTCACCATGCTGCGCGACTTCCGGGGTACTGGATTGGACGTTAAGGTCGTGGTCGTGCCAACGTTCAGCTGATCTGATGTCCGAACCGGGTCGTAATTCATCCGTGCGTGGGGCGCTGAAATGGGCTGTCGTCGCCGCCGTGGCATGCGCGCTGGGCGGTGCGGCCTTTGTATGGGCGCGGCGAGCGATGCCTAGTTGCGCGACGCGCGGCGAGCTCAGTCCCGCATCCGAGGCGATTCGGTACAAGTTTCGGATCGGAGGTGCGAGTGCAACGGACGCCGCTTCGATGATCCGCGCCCTGGAAGCTCGCGTGAAGGCGGAGCCGGTATCGCCGCTCGACCTGACCGATCTCGCCGATGCGTATCTGCGGCAGGCGCAGACGGGAAGTGATCCAGATGGTTACGACCGCGCCGAGGCGGCTGCGCAGCGCTCCCTCGCGATTCTGCCGTTCCCGAACGGCGCCAAGCTGGTGTTGGCAAAGGTGGCCAATGCCAAGCATCAGTTTCGCGATGCGATTCGGCTGGCGAACGAGTTTGCCGAGCATAAGTCGAGCGCCGGCGTGAAAGTGGTGGTGGCAACTGCGCACCTCGCGCTCGGTCAGCTCGCCGAGGCGGCAGCCGCGGCAGAGGAAGCGGTAGCGATGAAGCCCGACAGCTCGACGTACCTCATGCGAGCGCTCGTGTTGCAAGCGCAGGGGCGCGATGCCGAGGCTGCGTTCGATTTTGGCCGTTGCGTTGCGGTGGAGTCGCCCGACGACGCACACGCCTCTGCCCGCAGTCGGGTGCTATGGGGGAGGTTTTTGCTGCGGCGGGGCGAATACGCGGGTGCCGACGCGCTGTTCGACGAAGCGTTGCGCATCGCGCCAGAACATCCGCTCGCGTTGGCGCATCGCGCTGAGCTCGCTCTGCGCACGGGCGATCACGCAGCGGCACGAGCCGGGTTCGAGCGCGCATTCGCGGCGTCGCGGCAAGTGCGCTATCTGATCGATCTCGCTCGAGCGCAGGAGCTTGCGGGCGATGCCGCCGGCGCCGACCGGTCGCGCGACCAGGTGGAGAAGATCGTGCGCGGCGAACTCGCGGCGCACGGCATCGGCCATAAGCTCGATCTGGTCGAGGTGTTAGCAGATCGCGGCAAGCCGGCGGATTTGGTCGAGGCGATCGCACTCGGTCGCGAGGAGCTGGAAGCGCGGCCAAGCGCCGATACGCGATTTCAGCTGGCGCGCGCGCTGGCCCGTTCCGGTGCGCGGGAGCAAGCTGCGGTGCAGGTGCGTGCGGCGCTTGCCACGGGAGTTCGCGATGCGCGGCTATACGAGCTCGCATCGCGCGTCGAAGATGGGCCGCGCAAAGCGCTATACGCGCGAGAAGCCGCCAGGCTCGATCCGCGCGGCGCAGGATGGCGCAGCCTCGGCATGGGGCCATCACTTTCGCTGCCCTGAGCTCTGCGAATGAGAACCGCGATGATCGGCCTGGGCGCGGTGGGCGGAGGAAGCGTCCGTTAGATGACTAGTTCCATACCGGTTCGATGAATACGGTTGCGATCGCAGACTTTAAGGCAAAGTGCACCGCGTACATTCGTCGGATCGCGAAGCGGAATCAGCCGATCATCGTGACCGTTCGCGGTGAACCGCAAGTCGAGGTGCGGCCTGTCAAGAACAAGCGCGCGAAGAAAGTCCGCATTGGTGGAGGTGCAAACACCGCAACGATCTCCGGCGAAATTGTTTCGGAAGACGGTTCCAACTGGTCCCTCGACGACGATGTGTTGCCCCGATGATCCAAATGAACCATAAAGATCCATGTGATCGCTTGCTGTTAGCGACCGCGCGAAACCTCGGTGCGTCGCTACTTACGGCCGACGAGGTTCTGCTGGCATATCGACATGTCGACCGTGTAGATGCGCGGCAGTAGCGATCACGCGCCAAGACGCTTGACCAGCGCGAGCGCATCGTCGACATGTTTGCCAACGCGGAACTGCGAATCGAATCGGCTCCGACAGATTCCCGCTTTGTCGAACACGAACGTGACTCGCCCCGGCAGCAGGCCGAGTGACTTTTTCACCCCCCACGCCGCGGCCACGGTTCCGTCCGGATCGGAAAGCAACGTAAATGGCAGGCGGTGATGGGCTTTGAAGCTGGCGTGTGAGGTCGCGTCGTCGCGCGAGATGCCGATGACTTCTGCGCCTGCGGCGACGAAATCTTCATAGGCGTCGCGGAACGAGCACGCCTCTTTGGTGCATCCTGCCGTTTCATCCCTTGGATAGAAGTAGATCACCAGGGTCTTGCCGATTTTTGCGCGCAGGGTGACGGAACCAGCATCGCTGGTGAGCACCGAATCAGGCATCGAATCGCCGACGTTGACCATGGCGCACTGTATCGAAAGCCAACGAAGCTCGATACACTTTCTTTGGATGGCGCTTGGGCATCGCGTTCGCCGCGCAGCGGTTGCAGTAGGCGTGTCGATTGCGTGGATTTGCGCACTTGCGCATTCGGCGAACGCCCACCCGCTCGACCTTGGGTATCTCCGCATCCATGCAACTGGCACTCAGGTCTCGGTCCAACTCGACCTCGACCGGAAGGCAGTGGCCATCGTACTGCGGGTGGCAGCCGAGTCCGTCACGCCACAGCTCGTGAAAGATCGGGCTGCGGAGATTGCCGACCGCACGTACGCGCGCCGGGCCGTCGTGTCCGCAAGCGGCGAACCATGTGGATGGGCTGAGGCAACGGCAAACTTGGCGGGCGAAACAGTCTCGATTTCCAGTGCGGCGACATGTCCCATGGAAGGATCCAGGCGCTGGGGATTTCCGTTTGTGACCGAGAGAACCGTATCGCCGCGATTCCAACTGATGGTCAAAGAGGTCACCGCAAGCGGCGAGCGGCTAACTCTCATCGATGAGACGACCGGCGAGCTGAACCTTGCCGATGGCACCGGCGCGGCCAGCCCCACGGGCTTTGCGCAGTTCGTCTGGTCCGGCGTTGAACACATCGGGGTAGCGCCCAGTCAATGGCGAACTGAACAAGGTGGAGTTCAGCTTCCCGACGGTATCGACCACATTTTGTTTTTACTTGCGCTCTTACTCGGTGGCGGAACACTGCTCCAGCTGGTCGGAATCGCAACCGGCTTTACCCTGGGCCACTCGATCACGCTCGCGCTCGCCGTCCTCGACGTGATCCGCCCCCCCGCGTCGGTCATTGAACCGCTGATCGCGTTGTCGATCGCTCTCGCCGCCGCCGAAGCGTTTGTGAGCCGCTGGCGAGCTCACCGCTGGAAAATCGCTGCGGGTTTCGGCCTCATTCACGGGTTCGGATTCGCAGCCGCGCTGTCCCACCTCGAGTTGACCCCCCAGGGAAAAGCGAGTGCGCTATTCGGCTACAACCTTGGCATCGAGCTGGGGCAGATTGTCATCGTTGTGGCAATTGCGCCAATCGTCATCTTCGCCCACCGCCGCGGCAAAACGACCGCGATTCGCGCGGCGGCGGCGGCGATCTTGTTGTGCGGGCTGTACTGGTTTGTTACCCGGCTGATGAGCTAACGGGTTTGACGCCGGGCACAGAAGGCGACCGCAATTGGTGGGTCGTGGTGTCAAAGACGTAGTTCTTGCGATATTCGCTTAGGTTTTGCTCCCACGCCCCCTGCTGGTCCGCTCCGCCATTGTGGCTCAATGCACGAACAGAAACGTCTACTAGATAGTCGGGGCCGGCATCTTTCCACCAGAGTCGCAAACACACCTGAATCTTGTGTTTCCCAAGGGTGTTGCGCCATTCGGCATTCTTGGCAATCGGAAAGCGCTCATCGGCCTGGTTCCCGGGGTCGACGCGATCGCCGTACGCAGCCGGATCAGGCACAGATACGATCCAGGCCAGCCGGAAGGGTGTCCCTTCTCGTTTCATATGCGTCTCCATCGAGACTTTATTCGCCAACAGCTTTTCTCGAATGTCGCCTTCGATCAGTTTTCGAGTGACAATGCCGTCCGGATCTAGTTCAAGAAATTTTTGGTAACCGCCCGCGGGTGGGATGCTAGACGCTGCCAAGCGCAGGATCTGTTCCGCACAAGGGACCTGCTCGCGGGTCGAGGTCGCAGCCGGTTGCTCCATCAGTTGCAGCACGTCTTGCGAGGCCAGCGAACGAAGTCTGGGGGCGAATGGCACGGCGCGAGGCTACCGTGCCAAGCAGCACAAGAGCAATTGCAAAATAGAGCGGCGGCCGGAAACCCCGCGCTGTGTCGAGCTGACCCGTGCCCGTACCCTCGACGCGACCGGGGCCGTGGGTCGGATCCCGACGTGTCGCACAGACACGGCGCAGACACGGCACAGACACGGCACAGACACGGCACAGACACGGCACAGACGGTGTTGGGCGGCATCGAGATACCCGTCGAAGATTACGCAAGCGACAGCGATTCAATTCGGTTACACTAGGGAGGGCGATGAAAAATTCGGGGACGGCATTTCTCCTCGCGGCGCTGGGGCTAGTGACTCCGGTGGCCGGCGTTCATCGGTTTTATTTGGGCCGGCGCATCACTGGAGTGATCTACTTGCTGACGTGGGGGTTTTTCGGAATTGGCACGGTGATCGATCTGCTGACGTTGGAGCGCATGGTCGACGACGAGAATCGCCGATTGCTCTACCCCGGCTCGCCACCACAAACCCGCGCGCTTACCGGTCAGACCACCGCATTGGGCGCGCTGGGACCGTTTCCTCCGGTAACGAACGAGCACCTTTCGCCGGAACAGCTGGTACTCCGGGTCGCAAAACAGCACAACGGCGCGGTTACGGTCGAAGTGGTTGCGGTCGAGACCGGGATGAGCCTTCGCCGGGCAAAGAAAGAACTCGAACGGCTGCGCAAACAGGATTACTGCACGCTGGACATCAGCAGCGAGGGCGCCAAATTGTACGTATTCGACGGGCTGCGGTCCGACCGTCCACTTGAACTGACGTAACTGCCCGCTCGCCGACGTCGTCATCTTTGGGCGAGAGCCATGCTAGCGTCTTCGACATGCAAACGACTCCGGGTGGTTGGAATGTTATCGATCGCGAAGCGGGAGTGCTGTCTTTAACGTACTCGTTCAAGAAAGATGCAGTATCGACGACATTTGTCGCCACCATGCCAGGTCGCAAGCTCGTTGTCGTGAGTCCTGCGAAGAACGTAAGCGATGCGGCGCTGGCTGAGCTGGCCGAATTCGGCACGGTGGTGGCATTGGTTGCGAACAACGGGTTTCACCATCTCGGTCAAGCGGAATGGCGCAAGCGATTCCCGGAAGCTCGCTGCTTCGCCCCACCCGAAGCGATCGCACGCATCAAAAAAAAGAATCCTGCCGCGGGCAATTTCGAACCGCTCGATGCACTGGCCAATCTGACGGGTTCCCATGTTGGCTTTCGGGTCGTCCCTAATTCCAGAGTCGGCGAGAGCTGGTTTTGGGCGAAAACCGCAGCGGGCTATGCGTGGTACCTGTCCGACGTACTCATCAACCTGCCGAAACTGCCTCCGTTTCCGATCGGTTTGCTATTCAAATGGACCCACAGCGCGCCGGGACTCCGGCCATTCGGCCTCGCGCTTAAGTTCGTGGTGAAAGACAAAGCAGCAACGCTACGCCTCCTACGACAAGATTTAGCCGCGCATCCGCCGACTGAAGTGATCCCCGGACACGGCGATATCGTCGCCCGCGCCGGCATCGCGCAAGAGATCGATGCGTTGTTGGCCTCGGCTTCCTAAATCGATTCCGCTTCGAGCCGCGCGTGGAGAGATCTTGCTGCATCCGCTCGCGGCACCGATTCCTCAGTCGCGACCAAACGTTCGCGGGCGACGCCGACGTAACGAGCATCGCCATCTCCCGCAAGCCATCGCCGGCCAAGGCGCTCCGCAACCACCGCGGTGGTCCCCGAACCGACAAATGGATCGACGACGAGCTGCCCGTTCGAGCTGGAAGCGACGATCAGCCGCTCGATCAGCGCTTCCGGCTTTTGGGTTGGATGCTGCGTCTTTTCCGACATGCCGTTACAGATCACCGGAATTTCGATCACATCGCGCGGCTTTGCCCCCATCGGGTGGGGTTGCCACGCGTCACGCCGAGCCTTGCCACCTCCATATTGCGATGAAATCGCCTGGAGCCGCTCGGGGTATTTCGTGGTGTGTCCGTTGTACGGGACGCGCGCTGCATCTACGTCGAGCCGCGCGGCGGCGTGGCGCAAATGCAAGATCGACTCGTGCGACCTCCCCCAGTCTCGACCGAGGTTTGCTTTGTTCTTGTAGTACCAAATGAGCCAGCGACAACCGGCAAACCGCTTTGCGCTTCGAACCTTCACCTCAGCGATGATCTCGGAGAATCCAAATACATACGCAGAGCCATGGGGAGCGAGAATGCGCGCGACCTCCGCCAGCCATGCGTCGCACCAGTCGACGTAGGCCTCGAGGGAAGGAAATTCATCCCACCGGTCTTTCGCGATAGCGTAGGGCGGATCTGCGATCACCAGATCGACGCTTGCATCGCCCAGCGTTCGCAAAAGCAGCATCGCATCCGAATGCCACAGTTCTCCGTGCGGCGTTTGGAGCGCGCGCGTTGGTCCTGGAGTTTGCAGGTCCCGCGGTAGCGATAGCTCCGTCGCCATTCGAACCGCGCGTTTCGGCACGGCCGCATCGTACATCGATCGAGGTCATCCTTCGAGGCCCCGAGGCGCGGTACGCCTGTAGGATTGCGGCGTATGCGCTAACGCCGCGGCACTGAATCGAACAGCGCTGCGGCGAGCTTGCTGCGGAGTTCGGCATCGCGGGACAGTCGACCGCGCAACTCGGCCGACATTTCGACGTGAACGAATCGATCTGCCCCCAGGTTGCGAAGCATCTGACCTTGGGCGTTGGTGGTTGCGCCGAGGATACGGACGTCCTCGGGGTAGCGCTTGACGTCGGAGCCAAACACAGTCACGAGCGCCGATGCGATCGCAGTGCTCCACGCCGATGATCCGGCTGAGTCGCCCGCACTAACGACCATCGAGATCGCTCCCAGCTCGCCATCGCCGCTATCTCCGTCTTCGAGTCGCTTGCCAAAGCCGTGCAGTTGAACGACGCGTGCGCCAACGAGGGCAGACACAAACGCGTGGGTAGCGATCGAAAACGCATGTTCCGCGTTATGCGCAACATCGGCAGGATTGTCTTTGCGCTTCCCCTTGTCGCCCGGAGCGAGTTGGTAGCGATGGATCGTGTTGGTAAACAACGCGCGCGGTCTTACACCCCGCTTGGGCAAAAAGAACAGTTCCGCAGCGAGCCTCCCCGTGCCCACGTCGTAGTAGTGGTGCGGCGCTTCGAGCAACAGCGCCGGTGCATCGCTAAGCGGAGCCACCCGAAAGATGTAGGCACCGGCGCCCCGGGCCTTGCCTTTGGCCTCGAGCAGCGCGACGTAGCGCTCGCCGCCGAGGGTCCACGTTTCGATGCGAAATCCCACAGAATTCGCTGGGTCGCGCAGGGCGTTCAGCGCGGCCGCATCGAGTTCTCCCGCCGCGGATCGCTCCAGCAATTCGGGTATCAAAGAGGCCAGGACTTGATGCTCGGCGGCAGATGTTGGAACAAACGTCGCACCTGGGCCGGGGCCGTACACCACGCGTTCATAGTCGTCGAGCGTGAAGGGAACACCGACTTCCGCTCGGCTCGTGCCAGAACGAGTGTCCTGCTGACACGTGTGATGGTTGCAAGCCGTCAGCGCGACGGCAAACACCGCTCGAATCCATAGGTCCCTACCGATATCCCACACCAGACGGTATATACTACTCGGATGATCTGGCTCAGAAGCGTTGCGGTGGCCGCGATTGTTCTGTTGCGGCTCCGGCCGGCGTTCGGGGGTGCGTGCGCGGCTTGAAGCAACCCCACTCTCCCGGTCGGGGGATCCGAAACTGCGCAGATCGACGTAGGTAGTCTATCGATCGAACTTGCATCGATCGCGACCGCTGCGGCCGCGCAACACGATGCGACCGAGACGATCATCGGATCTGACGCCGCGTCCACGGTCGTTCACGACCAGCGCATCCTCGCAGGCGAGTCTCGCCTGCTGGCAGAACTTGGAATTACCCGCTGGCTAGCCGCGGCGTGGGTCCTGCCGTTGCGCGTGCACCACAGCTCCATTCGCTACCTCGGTTCCGATGGGCAGCGGGTCTCGATCGAAAATCCGGGCGTCCATCACCGCAATGAAACGCTGGTCGGAATCGGCGATCCGTGGCTGGTGGGTCGAGCGGCCACTGCCGCCGGGCGGTTTACACTGGGCGGGCGATTCGGAGTCTCGCTGCCCTTGGGGCGGACAGAGCCGGACCCGTTTGCCCTGGGCGACATGGGGCAGCGGCACGAGCACTCGCAATTCGGAAGCGGAACGTTTCAGCCAGTGGTTGGAATCGATGCCGCAATTTCCGTAAAATCCGCACAAATTCAGGCATTTGCACTGTCTGTTCAATCACTTTACGCCAATGGCTATCGCTATCAAGCCGGCGACCGATACGCGGGTGGCGTAAGCGTAGCATCGGCGTTGGGGCTAAAGCGCTGGCGGTTCCGCGCAACGTTGGAAGGCCAAAAGGAGACCGCAGAAACCTGGAACGGCAAGACCCATCACGACGAAGGCAACACGGGACGAGTCGACGTGCTTACCGGGGTCGAGGCGAGCTGGTGGCTTACGAACGATTGGCTGATTGGCGCTTCGTACAAGCTCCCGGTGTACACCCATGTCCAAGGCGGCCAGCTCGACGCGCTCGGCTACCTGGGGATCCGCATTGCGACCCGGATTAAGCTGTTCGACGGCAACGGCGAAGCCCCGCACGCCGAACTCCACAGTTCCAGCGCGCATCCGTCTGCGAGCGACGATGGGCAGCATGGCGCAGTGCGGCAACCGCACGGGGTAGCCGCGATTCCGCCCTCGGCCGATATCGCTGAAGCAACCGCCGATGGCAGCGCTGTCCCGCTGACTCCGGTGCCCGGAAAAATCACGGTGTTCGATTTTTGGGCCACGTGGTGCGCCCCGTGCGCTGTGCTCGATCGAGAACTCACTGCAGTGGCCCAACGCCATCCGAACGACGTTGCGGTGCGCAAGGTCAGGATCCTCGACGTCGACTCGCCGGCGGCGCTGAAATACCTGAATAATTTCACGCTTCCCCACCTCAAGGTGTTCGGCCGCAATGGATCCCTGCTCTGGGAGCACTCCGCGCCGCCGCACGTTTTGGCCGGCGACGTTGAGGCGTTGATTTCTGGGAAGAGCCCGTCCAGGTAATGCGCCGATCAGCGTTTTCCAGACCGGGCCGGTGTGGTAACGAGGCCTGTCATGCAGGTCCACATCGAAAGCGTCTCTCCAGTCGAAAAGAAGTTGGTCGTCGAAGTTCCGTGGGAGTCCGTCAGCCAAAGGCTGGGCCACGCGTACCGCGAACTCGGAAAAAATGTGGCCCTGAAAGGCTTCCGCAAGGGCAAAGTGCCACGGCCGCTGCTCGAGCAAGTATACGGACCGCGCATCCACAGCGAAGTCGCCTACGAACTGGTCCGCGAGTCTTTCATTCGCGCCAATGCTGAGCACAAGCTCGCCGCGGTCGCCGAACCTCGGCTTGAGCAAGCGGACCCAATCAAGAAAGGGCAGCCGTTCAAGTTCGCCGCTATCGTCGAGGTGCGCGGCGACATCGTACCTGTGAACTACGAACAGCTGGCGATCGAACGCCGCAAACTCGTCGTTGCAGAGGCAGCGGTCGATGAGTCCCTCGCGCAATTGCGGCGCGCCCATACGGAGCTTCATCCCATCGAAGGCCGCGACATGACCGCTCCAGGAGACGTCCTGAGCCTGCGCATTTCCGGAACCATTGGGGAGCACAATGTAGATTTGCCTCAATTCGCAATCGACCTCGACGATAAGGAGCACGAGCCGCTGCCCGGAATGTGCAATGCCCTGCTCGGTGTTCCGCTCGCGACCCAAGATCTCGCCATCGAACTCCAAGTTCCAGAAGACGCCAAAGACGAATCGATTCGCGGCCGGACCGCAAAACTGGTGGTCACGGTCCTCGAAGGCCGTGCCAAGGACGTGCCGGAACTCGACGATGAATTTGCGAAGGACACCGGAAAAGCCGATACGCTCGACGGGTTGCGCAGCGCCATCCGCGCCCAGCTCGAGAGTGACCAAAAAGACGTGATCGACCGCGAAATGCGCGAGGCCGCTTTGCGAGAAGTGATCAAGAACAATCCGATTCCCGTGGCCAACTCGCTGATTGAGCGGGCCATGGAGGTCCAGTATGCGCGATTCTTGCGCATGCTCGAAGTGCAGGCTGGGCCCACCGCGCCGCCCCTCACCGACGAGCTTCGCGAAACGATGCGGCCCGGCTGCCTAGCAGAAGTTCGCGGCCACCTCATCCTGGAAGCCTTGGCGGATAAAGAGGCGATCAAGATTTCAGATGAAGAACTCGGCGAACACGTTGCCCGCACGGCTGCGGCGCGCCGAATGGCTCCAGCCAAGCTGCGGGCTGAGTGGGAGCGCGATCAGCGCCTCGAAAGTGTGTTGCGCTCATTGCGCCAAGAAAAAGTACTGCGATTCTTGGTCGACCGTGCCTCGATCACCGAGGTCGATCAACTGACACAACAGGGCACTCCGGTTCCTGAGGTGGATGCCGAAGCTCACGAGGAAGAGCACGTACACGGACCCGATTGCGACCACGACCACTAGGGGTCCTCGAATGTTGAGGGATCCATTCGCGGCTTCTACGCGCTAGGTTTACGCACATGGAAACGGACAAGGCGCGTTTGCGCCACAGCGGCGCCCCGAACGAAGTCCCCTTGGGGGGAGCGCACCCGACTGCTGCCGACCTGCGCGCAAACGAGCACCCGCAAATCGAGGAGCATCTTGCGAGCTGTTCGGTGTGCCGGTCCGTAGCCCTCGCCGCCGAAGAGGAGGCGCCCATCCCGCTCAACCTTCCGAAGGGGCTTGTCAGCGAGGACGCCTTCCGTTGGCCACCGCAGCCGATGGCGCGCGGAGGCATGGCGCAGATCTTTTCGGGCCACGATAAGCGGCTCGGTCGAACGGTCATTCTCAAAGCGCCGCGCGACGACGACAACCTTCCCGCAGGCGCTGAGGAAATGTTTCGGCACCGCGTCAGCGCAGAAGCGCGAGTGCTAGCCAAGCTTCAGCATCCCTCGATCGTTACGATTTATGAGCTCGGCAAATCCACCGTGGGATGGCCGTTCTGCGTACTCGAAAAGGTCGATGGCACCTCGCTGCGCGATCGCCTCGACCAGCTCGCCGAGCAGGAACAAGCCGAAGGCAAACCGCGCACCCACGAGAGGCTCGAACTCCTGTCGAACTTGGTGTCGATTGCTGAAGCGCTTGCCTATGCACATGAGCGGAGAGTGGTGCATCGCGACGTGACGCCCAACAACATCTTGCTCGGTAAGCGGGGTGAAGCAACTCTCATCGATTGGGGAATCGCGCGAGATCTCGATGCTCCCGTCGGCTCGGATCCCGCGCTCGCCAACGATCCACCTCCCTCCATGAGCGGCCGAATGGTCACGATCAGCGCCGGCACGCCGCCCTATATGCCGCTGGAGCAAAGCCAAGGACGACGAGCCGATCCAAGCTTCGATGTCTATGGCTTTGGCATCACGCTATATGAAGTCGTCTCTGGACGAACGCCGTTTGCGTGGAAATCGCCGCGATCTGTCGGGGGCCGCAGCGCGCAAATCGATGCGTTTTTGGCGTGGCTGCAGTCCAGTGACGAGATTCCGCCGGCCATGCCCCGCGATCGCGAGTTGTCCGGAATTATTGGCCGCGCCATCGCCCGCGATCCGAGCCAGCGATTCAGCGCTGACGAGTTAGTACGAGCGCTCAAACAGTACCTCACCGGCGATCTCGTTTTTTCGCATCGCTACTCGATCACCGGCCGGCTCGCACGCTGGGTGGGGCAACACCGCGCTTTCGCTGTATCCGTTCTATTTGCAGTGGCGGGTTCGGTTGCTGGCGCGCTGGTGTGGGCGCAAATGGAACGGCAAGCCAAAGAGGAGGCTGAGCTGCGCGCCATTGCAGCATCGGCACAAATCGATGCAAGTGAAAAAAGCCGAGCCGCAGACGCTGCGCAACGCGAAGCCGAGGCAGCGAAATCGCGAGCAGAACAGGCCGTACGCGAGGGGAAGGATGCGCAGCAGCTGAAACGAGATGCCGACCGCAAACGCATGGCTGCGGACCAAATGCGACAGGCGGCAGAGCAAGCTGCAACGCAGGCAGTAGGTACTGCCAACGAAGCGGTGAAGCGATTTGAACAAGCCATGCGCGACAAGCAGGACGCAGAAGAACAGCGAGACGAAGCGCTGATCGAGCGCGACAGCGCTTCGCAGATGCAGGCACAGGCCGACCGCGAACGCGAGGCCGCCCGGGCATCGCAATTTGCCGCCGAAAAGGAGCGCGATGCAGCACGCGCCGCATCAGCGGCAGCGGAGGCGGGACGGGCCGCGGCAGATCGGGAACGCGAGGCCGCCCGGGCCGGGCAACAAGCCGCTGAACGGGAGCGCGATGCTGCAATATCGGCTCGAGCAGAACTCGAGCGAGAGCGCGACGAAGCTCGGCGCAAACTTGCAGAACTCGAGAGCCGACTCCGAGAACCGCGCACGCCGCAGCCACAACCCATGCGGCCTTAAGGGCCCGCGAATGGGAAAATCAATCGTTCTCGCGACCGATCCATCCCGCCTGGCATCGTTGCTCCTCGGTCTAAGGTATCCGGACATTCAGCGTTTCAGCTCCGAAGACATCGCCTCCGCGATGGAGCGAAACCCAGCGCGGCCAATGACAACGTGATCCACCACTGGAATCCCGAGCAGATCGCCTACCGCTGCCATGCGCTGGGTCAATTCGACGTCGGCGTCGCTCGGCGTTGGATCGCCAGAAGGATGATTGTGGGCCAATATCGCGCCCGCTGCCGCCATGCGCACCAGCGGGCGGAACACCTCGCGGGGATGAACCTCAACCCCAAGCACCGTGCCACGCGCAATTTCAACTACGTCGAGGAGCCGGTTTCGTACGTCGATACCGAGCGCCAGAAAAACCTCCTGTTGCAGCCCCGCGAGTCGCGGGCTGAGGATTCGGAACACATCTTCTGGAGCGCCCAGAATCCCGCCACATTGCTCAGCTTCCATCGCGCGCCGGCCGAGCTCAAAAGCGGCGGCGATGCGAGCCGCACGAGCTGCTCCGATTCCCGTGATCTGAACAAGTTCATGCAGGGAAGCCCGCGATACTGCGGCAACGCCGCCGCTCGAGCGCACAAGGTCCGCTGCAATCGCAAGCGCAGGTCGCGATCGCACACCGCTTCCGAGCATGATCGCCAATAGCTCCTCATCGCCAATAGAAGTAAGGCCGCGTCGCCAGAGTCGTTCGCGTGGACGGTTTTCGAGTTCCATCGCAAGACGCTAAAGCAAGAGCCGCACCATCCCCTCACCAAGTATCGATGCGTTCTTACGCGGCAAATCTGTCCGAGGCCGGGACGCACTCCCGGACGCCGGACAAACTCGAGGCAACACGGTCCCCTTCGTGCATCGCGGGACTACAGCTGAGTTCCCCACTCCCCGGACGCAATCCGTGTAAGGGTTCGCACAGGCCTTTCGCCGACCATGCATTTCTCGTCGAGGATTTGCGGAGCCATTCTTGACACGTTTGGCCGACAGGCAGACCGTCGCATCATGGAGGGTATCCCATGATTACACGTTCGCTTGCGTTCGTTGCTGTGGTCGCAGGATGTGGACTCGACCAGTCCAGAGCACCAGTCCTTGATGAGCCGTTTGAAGCACCCGATCGAGAGCCCGCGGTCAAAGGAAACCCGCAAATCGCCCGAGGCCGGGAGATTTGGCTCAAGAGCACATTTGGCGGCGAGAGGCTGTGGACCGAACTTTTCCCGAATCCGCCGTTTAATCTTCAGCTTGGATTCGAGGTGGTTTTGACCTCTCCTCGCGACACGCGATTCAGAGACTACGGGATGATCAACGATCCGGACTGCACCCAGGGTGATGCATCGACCGGGTTCTTCGATCGGTGCACCGATCCGGAATCCGCAGGTGTAGTTGGCATTCGCAAAAAAGTCGTGAGCCGGCCCGACGGGACGCACACGCTGATCGGCTTAGCATGCGCTGGATGTCATGCCGGACTGGACCCGGAACATCCACCTGCTGATCCAAACCACCCGCGCTGGCGCAATATTCATCTCACCGTCGGGAACCAGTACGGCGAATACGCCAAGATGTTTGCCGCGCGTCTAACTCCGGATAACCCGGTGTGGCAAGTGTTTCACTCGTGGGCCCCGGGAACAGTCGATACGACCGCTGTCGAAAGTGACGGCATCAACAACCCTGGAATCATCACACAGTTCTGGAATTTTCCCGACCGGCCGTTCTTCGATGGAACGCAGGATGGCGCACCGATCCGCGTTCATCGCGCAGGCCAAGGTGGTGAAGACGACGCCGGTTGCGAAAAAGCGGCCCTCCGGGTCTACTTCAACATCGGAATGTGCACCGAGGAATGCGTGGTGCCGCACCTCGCCAACGGCCCAGGCGGCACGCAGACTCCCATCGATGACGCAGAATGCTCAGCAAAGTGTCCCGAGTATGTAGCCGCAAAATCGGCCGTGGTTGACGAATGCGCATTCATTCAGACGACTAGGCCACCCCGGCTGGCGAAGGCACCTGGCGGAAAGCGGTTTATCGATCACCGCGTTGTGCCGCGGGGTCGAAGGGTGTTCCAAGACGCATGCGCCAGCTGCCACTCCAACGGCGAAAACGGGCGGAACGATATTCTCAGCGACGATGAGATCCATCCCATGGCAGAAATCGGGACGAATTCCTGTCGCGCGCGTACGACCAATTGGAGTGCCGGGCATATATGGGCCCAGTTCTCGTCGGATCAGTACAAGGCGCGGCCAACCGGGGGTCCTGGATTTTACCGCGACGTCCCACTACGGGGTGCGTGGGCAACCGCACCGTTCTTTCACAACAATCGCCTAGGTCTGTACAACGGGGATCCGTCGGTGGCCGGGCGCATTGCGGCGTACGAAGACGCCATGGACCAGCTGCTCAATCCGGCGAAACGGAACCTTGAGGGTTCCATTCAGGTGACGACCCAACCCATCCAGATCCCAACCTCGGGCGGCGGCCACGTTACCTTGCCAGCGGGGACGCCAGTGGGAGCGTTCGCAAGCGTCAGTCGGATTACAGGTCAAAATCTGTGTCCCGACTTTATTGAGAACAAAGGGCACACGTTCGGCGAATCGCTGTCGGCAAGCGACAAGTACGCGCTGAAGGAATATCTCAAGACTCAGTAACCGCGCCCGGAGTATTCGAACCGCGAGATGCGCGCGATCCGCGAGCTACGAGTAGTTGTGCAATGCCCAATTGAGGCATGCATTGAGATCGTCGGCCGCCTCGAGCCCAATCGCCAGACGTATTAACCGATCGATTCCCAACCGCGCAACAAGCTCGGGGGGCGTAAAGTACTCGGACACGGTACGGTGATGGTTTACTTTTGTCACCAAACCGTCGAACGACAGCGCAAAGCGAGGCACGCGGGTCGAGACGAGCACGTCGGAAATACGGCGATGTGTTGCTTCATCTGCACCGCGAACGCGAAACCCAAGCAGCGATCCGGTTCGGATGTAGTCGCGAGCGATGACGGCCGCATCGGGATGATCGGGGCGGCTCGGGTGAAACACCGCTTCCACGCGCGGGTGCGAGGCCAGAAATGCAGCGACTCGAGCTGCGGTTTGGCAGCGCCGGGCGTGGTTTTTTTCACTCTGGTCCAAGTTCGCTACAACGCGATTCGCGCGGTCATCGTCGAGGATCCCGCCTCGCATGGCAATGGTGTCCATGATCTGGTTAGCGATATCCGCCCGATTGGTCGCGATGTATCCACCCAGCGCTACGTCTTGCCCGCCGAGGGCCTTGGTCATGCTGCCGACGACCACGTCCACCCCCTGATCGAGCAGAGGAGTCCGAAGTCCCCACGGAGTTGCAATCGTCGAGTCGATCACAAGCACCGCATTGGGGATGCGCCGCACCCGCGCGAGCAAGGCCGGAATATCTTGGGCGCGGCCCAGCGGATTGGTGAAGGTCTCGGCGAATACGATCTTGGTTTCAGGTCGCAGAGCTTGCTCCAGCGCGTCGAGGTCGCCGTCATCCACGAGTGTTAGCGCGGCACCGACCCGCTTAGCCGACGCCTCAAAAAAAGCGCGGGTCTTATTGTACACCTGTCGCATCGCAACGATGTGACCCTCGCGCCCGATCAGCTGATCGGCGACCAACGCAACGGCCTGCATGCCGCAGTCCGCCACCATGGCGCATCGCGCGTTCTCGAGTTTTCGCAGCGCGGCAATAAGCGCGCTCGTGCCGGTGGTGCCATACCGCGCGTACAGCTGGGGCAGCTCTGACCAACAGCCGTCACCGCGAGCGACGAAACCCGCTTTGCCTTCTTGCCACGACGCAACGCCATCGCTGGAAATCATGTCGCGCTGAATCGTGGACCGGGCTGGATTCAGCCATGGCGCATTCGCATCGACACCGTCGTGAAGCTCGCGGGTCGCCGCATCCATCGCACTGCGCGGAGGCAGTGACGTTGGGCAGGATTCTGGATCCAAATATTCTGCAATCATTCGAGAACACCGTACCAGACAACGGCCTGCACGTAGCTGAGCGCACGCACCTGGTCGCAGATCGCAGCAACCGCTGCGTCGTCGGAGATGGAAATCACAAACCCGAGGTGAATCGTCGCTACAGCGCTGTCTTGACCCGACGATGGGCACTCTGCCCGGCTCTGCACTGCCAGACCTGCCCGACGCACAAGGCTATCGATTCGACGAACCAGCCCTGGATGTTCCTCGGCAGTGACCCGAACGAAGTGGCGCCTTGCGGGCGCCGCCGCTGCAGCTACTTCGCGGGGCGCCGGCCACTGCACCGAGTTGTCCTGTGCAAGATCGATGAGATCTCCCAAGATGGCCGTTGCAGCCGGTAGCGCTCCGGCTCCCTTGCCGAACAGCGACAGATCTCCTGATGCCGCGGTTTTCATATAGACGGCGTTGTATTCCTCCTCAACCGAGGCAAGGAGATGCCAGTCCGGAAGCAGAACGGGCTCGACTGCCGCGGCGATCACGTCGATCGGCGGCGCGCATCCGTCCAATGTCGCCGGCCGCTCCGGTTGCCCAGCGCGCGCTGCATGGGCGAGGAGTCGGATTCGAAACCCTAATGTTTCCGCCATAATACAGTCGGCCGGCACAAGCTCGCGAATCCCTCGCACAGGCAGCGCAGAGGGTGGAATCCACGCGCCGAAAGCGCGATAGGCGAGGATGGACAACTTCGCCGCCGCTTCGTGACCATCTATGTCGTCTGCCGGATCGGCCTCGGTGAGGCCAAGCGCTTGGGCTTCGCCGAGCGCTCGTTCGAGAGAGAGCTCATCCTGCTCGAGGCGAGTGATCACGAAGTTGCAGGTACCGTTCACGATCGCCTGCAGCGCTTCGATCTCGTCGGCGCGATGCGACAGGTGGCGGATGATCGGCAGCGCTGCCGCCGCGGCGGCCTCACATAAGAGCGGAGTCTCGGTGCGCTGCGCCAGCGCGCCCAGCGCAGCCAACCGCTTGGCTAGCAGCGCTTTGTTGGCGGTCACCACCGGCTTTCCCGCCGCCAGAGCTGCGACCAACGCGGGTTCCACATCCTCGCCGCCGGCGACTTCGACGATGACATCGACTTCAGGATCGGCCACCAACTCGATCGGACGCGTGATGCGCGGAATCTTGGCAGCAAGCGGCGGCCGCAGCTTGTCCGCGTCGCGCACGGCGAGTTTCGTAACCCGAAATTTCACGCGATAGCGAACGGCCAGCGCCGCCTCTTGGCGCGCGAGTAGCTCGAGTACGCCACTGCCCACAGTGCCGCATCCGATCATACCCACCCGAATTTCCCGAAGCGGACGCGCTCCAGCGGCCGCGATGCGCGGTGCTCGCACCGGGCCGAGAAATCCCGTGTCGCGGATCAGCGTCGCCAACTTGCGTTGGTCGGCGAGAAATGCGTCGTGGCCAAATTCCGACTCGAGTTTCCACAACGACGCGGTTGCCCCGGCGGCTTGAAGCTCGCGGTAGAGTTCGTGCTGAAGCGCGTATGGGAACAGCAAGTCGCCCGGAACGGCAATAATGAGCACCTCGGCGGCAACGCTTGCAAGGTCCTTGCGCGGGTTCGAAAAATGCGTGCGATCGATCGCTTCGCTGAGGAGCATGAACGTCCGCAGCGGAAAACGCGCCGCGAACCGCTTGCCATGGTGATCTAAGTACTCGGCGATCGGCGGATTCGTGAGTTCGGGGAGCAGCACGCCAAACCGCGTATCGAGCTCGTCGCGGCCGCGGTAGGTCAGCATGCCGAGCTGCCGCGCTCGCTGCATGCCGGTGGTAACGTCATCGCGCTTAAGTCCGTCGCGGACCAGCTCGCGCTGCAGGTGGCGCGTTGCGGTACCCCACGCGTCCGGGCGAAGGCCCGCCGAAATGGTAACGAGCTTGGCGACCCGCTCGGGGTGCCGCACCGCAAGCGCAATTCCCACCAGACCGCCAAGGCTCGCGCCGAGATACGTTACAGGAGTGGTCACGCCAATGCCTTCGAGCCAGGCGGCAAACAAATCGGCGAGCCCCAACGCGGATAGCGGCGGCAGCGATCCTTCGTCGAAGCCGCGCCACGTCGAGCCGTGACCCGGCCAACACAAGCACACGAGAGTCGAGCGCTCGAGGTCGATCAAGCCTTCGCCGCGCAACGCCGGCCACCACGCCTCGTTGTCGTCGCCGCCAAACGGATATGGCGACGCAGTAATTCCGCCGACGATAGCGACTACTGGCGCGGTCCCAAGTTCCGCGCCTGCGATCGTACCGGCCAGCTCAACGTCGACCAGGCGATGACCTTCGACCATCATCTCGGCGCAACGCACAACCCCGCGCCGAGGAGTAACCTCTGAAGCCGGGGCCATCGCTATCGCGGACATGTGTCCAGGATACTGGATCACTCTCGGCATGAGGTCAAATGCGGAGTAGGCATCCGCGTGCGCCCAGCCAGCGCAACGGCGAAACGCAGTGTATATTGCCGCCGTGTGGCGATGACTGCGACGGAGTGGTCGGACCGCGACCTGTTTCTCAAGTGGCACAGCGGCGACGCAAAGGCTGGTGAAGTGCTCTTTGAACGCCACTTCGACAGCATCTATCGTTTTTTTGAAACCAAGTGCCCAAATGAAGCCGACGAGCTGGTGCAAGCGACGTTTCTCGCGTGCCTGCGCGGTCGCGATGCGTTCCGCCACGATGCCAGCTTCCGCACCTACTTGTTTGCGATCGCTCGCAACCAATTGTATGGGTTTTTGCGGGCCCGTCAGCGCGATCGCGTCGTCGACTTTGAACTGTCGTCGATCGCCGAGCTAACTTCCACCGCCGGGAGCAAGCTTGCTCGCCACGAGCAACATCAGCAATTGTTGGCCGCCCTGCGCAGCCTGCCGCTCGAAGCGCAAACGCTGTTGGAGCTGCACTACATGCAGGACATGCAGATCGCCGAACTGGCCGAAGTTTTCGAAGCCCCCGCCGTGACGATCCGCAGTCGGCTGCATCGCGCCCGCAAGCAGCTCCGCGAGCTGCTTGAGAAAAATCAGGATGTGGCCCGCTCGGTTGTGGAAACACTAGAATCGATGGACGAGTGGGGGAAGGAACAGGTCAAGCAGATCGTAAGTAAGGCGTAATCTACTGAGATTACACCAATTTTCAGGTCTGGCGTTTTTTTACATTTCCATGCAACGCAGCCCTGGGTTTGGCAACTACCGCTACGCGAGGAAACCATGACCTATCGAATCGTTTTGCTGTCGTTGTTTGGCGCCCCAGCCTTTGTGGCCGGCTGTGTTCAAGCATCCCAACCATCGAATGAGTCCATTCAACAGGACCTGCGATGCAAGGATTGGGGATGTGGATACAACTCCCCGGTTGTCGATACCGACAAGGGCTTCCACGAGCTCAATTTGGCGGGCCTGCCGAACGCAGCGAATTTGAGTCTTCACAACCCGCCGTTGCTATTGGCAGGTCAACGGTACCAGCTCGCCACCACCAACAATCAATTCGTCGGCTGGCGATGGGATTGGAACCTGACCCCTACGGTGAAGTCAGGCCAGGACCTTCTTGGGGCCGAAATCTTGATCGATACGCCCGATCTGCAGCCCGCGTACGCGATTGTGATCAAATCAGTGCGCACGATGAAGTTCCCGTTCCACGTGATCGATCCGTTAAACAACTTCAAGTTCCCTCGGCGGCCTGATGAACTTGAAGTGTACGAGTTGGGGTGGAGGAATCTTGCACCGGGTGCTCCCAGTCCAGCGCACGACAATCTGTGCAGCAGCCCTCCCTACCATCTCGCGAACGATCCCAATTCCTTCAACGAGCTGCTGGGAATGAATCCGCATGAAGCGCTGATATTTGTCGGCGATCGAGTCGACGTAGCCTCGAAAACTATGAGTTCTGAAGCGGATCCAACGTGGTTCAACATCGGCTGCGCAGGAGATACGTTGCCCAAGCTTCACTTGACGCGCAACACGCTCGCTTCAGCGACATGGTTGGCGCCAGCCGTGAAGCATTCCAAACGCCAAGCGACGCTCAAGTTGCTTGCCGCGGACTACTGCGGAACAGGCCGAGCATTCACAGTTCCGTGGCAACCGTTGGACTGGAAGGGTCATAGCGACGACGCAGTCAGCGAATTTTTCAAGAACCCGCCGCTCGTTGGAATCGAAGCGAGATGGGACGAGTACGGCGCGACCTGTCTGTCCAAGCCGCGAATGCAGATCAGCACCCTAGATTCGGCCAAGGACCTGTTTCCGGACCCATCGGCGCTCCGGGCCGAGATCGACGCTGAATGCGAACGAGCTGGACGACAACCTCTGCCTCCGTGCGATCCAGAGGATCCCGAAGCCTTGGAAGACGGATTGCGGGTCAGCGCCCATCCCGACCAAGCGTCAGCCACGGATCCGCAGGTCGTGGATGGTTCATCGGTATTCAGACCGCTTACCCCCAGCAGTCTCGAGAGAACTCTTAGGCCGCTATGGTAGCGGCCGCACCCGTAGGCGGCTACTCACCGAAGATGCGCGCTAGCTCGGCGATTTCGCGGTCGTATCCACCCGCTTTGCGGTACCAACGGATCGCTGCTTCGGCGTAGCTGCGCGCTCGACCGGGGCTGGTTTCTGCCAACCGCCTTGCGAGCGTCGCTTGAACAAAGGCGCGCCTGCGTTCCAGCACCGGTAGATCTTTGAGTGCGGCGAGAGCGTTCTGCCAGGCTCGGATCGACTCTGCATCGCGACCCAGTGCACCCTCGCTCAACGCTACCATCATCCAGGCGCTAGCACCGTCGCGCTGAATCCACCAGTCGGCAGCAGTCGATAGCTCGCGCGCCAGTTTGTACATGGCGTTGCGTGCGGCAGTGATTCTCGCGCGGTTCGCGGAGATCACGTCTGCGTAGGCACGTGCGATTCCGGCCTGCTGTGGTTCCCCGTTTGCGTGCGCTATCGCCATCGCCGCCCGCGCGGCCCCCGCATCGCTTCGCTCAATGGCTAGCAAGCCTTCCTGGTAGGCGCACTGCGCTCGTAGCTGCGAATGCCAGTCAGGAATGGCGCTGCAAGTTTGGGCAACCAAGCGCGCGGACCTAACGGGATCCGGCGTGAAAAGTGCCAATTGAATGCGGGCTTTGATGGTATCTGGGTGCTCCGGGCCCAGCTGCGATTGCTGGCTATCCAAGGCGCGTTGACTGAGTTCAACTCGCCGGGCCGGCTCGTCCTCCACCAACGCGAGGTTTAGCAGCACCGCGGTGAGCTCGATATCCTGCGCGCGGTCTCCCAGAGGCGGCCGCCACGCCTCGAGCGCTTGGCGCAGCAAATGCTTCGCACCTGCGAGGTCATTGCTGACGATTTGCCCGGCAGCTAGGTTGTTGTAGAGCAGCGCGCGAGCAAACCGACCGGAGGGTCCGGTGCGAACCGCCACGTCTTCGACCAACTGTCGTTCGCGGTCCGCAGGCTCAAAATCCTCCTCGCGCGAAGCGACAAACCACGCGCGCGCATAGGCTTCGACCGCAAGGACGTCGTCGCCAACGCGTAGCGCCTCGTGAAATGCTTGGTCCAATAGCTCCCACGCGAAACCGCTATCCGCTAGCGCATGGGCCCAGCCTTGGACCATGGTGGCACGAGCCACTAGAGGAATGTAGCGGGTCTCCGCAGCCGCCACGGCCGCGGACGTCGCAACCTCGATCGCGCGCGGACTGGCAGCGAGCGCAAGCATGCGCGACCGCTCAACTGCCGCCGCAACCTCGGTGACTCTGGCGGCAACGGCCTGCGGCGGCGGTGGAACCGCGAGAGCATCCTCGGCCGCACACCCCGCCGCGCTGGGAAGCGACCGCGCAGCGATGAGCGCATTTTCGAGTTTGTCGGCAGTCACTTCGGTCGCGATCTCGATCGCAGTCGTGAATGCCGCTTCAGATCGACTCAAGCACCGGAGGCGCTGCTCGTACAGCGCTTCTGGAATCATACCTTGATTGTGAGCGAGGCAAGCGTCCGCGCGCGCCTCCGACCAAGCTGTTGCATAGTGGGTGAGTTCGTCGACCAGGCGCGGGGCCTCATGAGTGCCGAACTCACCGAGCGTGTGCATGTGGTCGGTTAGCGTCTGGCGGGCTGCCGGATTCCAAATCGTTAAAATCTGATTCCCCGCATCGCGACACCGGGATCCGGGTGGCTCTGTCGACCGCGCGCGTCCAATCGCAAACGCCAGCGCGATGCCACTTGCGGTTGCCACAACCACTCCGCGTCGTCGCCAGCGTCGAAACGGATCATTGTCTAACGCCGCGGCGAGCGCATCCATCGTCGGAAATCTGGAGGCGGGGTCTGTCTCGGTACCGCGGCTAACGATCGCATCGAGCCAGCCCGGAACGGAGCGGCCCCCAACACCGTGCAGCGCCTCGCGCAACGACGTACAACACGCGTACTGATCAACGGCCGCCGTGATGACCAATCCCGCCGCCTGCTCGGGCGCCATGTAGCGGGGTGTACCGGCGATTCCTCCCGCTGCCGCCTCTCCCACGGCGAGACCAAAATCCAATACGCGAACCCGACCATCCTCCCCGCGAATCGCATTTTCGGGCTTGAAGTCTCGATGGATCACACCGGCGCGGTGCGCAGCTCCCAATCCAGCACAGACTTGGCGATACACCTGCACGATCTCCTGCGTGGAATGCTCGCCCTGGCATAGCTCGCGCAACGTTGCGCCGCGCACCCACTCCATCACCAGATAGACCTGATCATCGATGACCCCTACGTCGTAGATCGGCACGACGTTGGGGTGTGACAGCTTCGCCAGCGCCTGGCCTTCGCGCTGGATCTGGTCGCGGGCACTTTTCACCGTCGCCCGCACCAGTTTGATCGCTACGCGGCGTTCGAGCTCGGGATCCCAGGCGCTCCAAACCACGCCCATGCCGCCGCGGCCCGCCTGCTCGAGCAGGCGATAGCGCCCGATGTCGACTCGGTGTTCACTAGCAAATAGCGCGTTCGCGATTCGAGCCTTCGCGACCGATCGCGTTAGCCGAGTGGTCGCGTCCTCCCCCGCGGCACGCATATCGCCGATCCGCTCGGCCAGCTCATCCTTGCCAGTCGTCTCATCGAGATCCACGCGCGTCATCCCGTGGGGGCAGTGTATCGCGCTGAGCCGCGCCCAGGATTGCTTCGCGCTTCGTCGTTGCTCTTCAAGAGCCGACCTGTTCAGCTCGTGGTGCAAATTCCGCTGTGGGTCGACCAGGAGGATCTCTACGCAACTGTCGGTCCTCGGGCACGCGACACTGTGGAGAGCGAGCGCGTGGTGCACTTCCGGATGGCGGACTTGGGACCGCCGAGCCTCCTGCCGCTCCGCAACTGAAGTCGGAGGGCGGATTGCACCCAGGCTCGCGTAGCCAACCACCTTTTGGAGCACAGCGGGGAAGGAGCCGATCACGTCGAGCGTAGATCGGTTATAATTCTCGGATATTCCCCAGGATTTCAGGCCCGCTGTTTTTTTTCCATATTTCTGCGCAACACGGGCTTTGGGTTTGGCAACTACCGCTACGCGAGGAAACCATGACCGATCGAATTGCTTCATTTTCGCTACTTGGCGCCGCCCTGGCGGCCAGCTGCGCACAATCCCCAACAACGATCGAACCCATCGCGCGGGGATGTAAGGACTGGAGATGCGGCTCCAATTCGCCGGTCATCGATAACGACATGGGGTTCCATGACCTCCATCTCAGGGGAAAACCTAATGAAGCGGGCCTATATCTCCACCATCCCTCCCTGGTTTCGGGGGAACGGCAGTTTGACCTCGCGATTGAAAACAATCGGATCGTTGGTCAGCACAACGGGGTGACGAAGCTGTCAGGATCGGCCCTTCTCGGGGCTGAGATTTTGATCGATACGATCGCCACCGATGACCCGTCACCGGCTTACAAGATTCGGATCGACAGCGTCCGGTCAGAAACTTTCGCGTTTCCTTTGACTACGATGGAGCAGGTTGAGCTCTATGTGTTTCGCCGGAGCAAGGCGGATCCCACGACCAACCCGGACCCGAATACCACGGCGGACGCGGGCACCTCGGCGGACGCAGATACTACGCCAGATGCCGGCCCTACTCCCGAGACAGGCACTACGACGGACGCCGGCCCTACTCCCGAGACAGGCACCACTACGGACGCATCCATAGACGCCGGCACCTCCGAGGAGGTGGGCACCATCGCCAGGACTAAGAGCGGCTCCAGCAACCTGTGCTCCAACCCGCCGTTCTATCTCCTAAGGTACGGTGCGCCGGACGAACCTCACGCAGCAGCGTATTCCGAGCTGCTTAGAATGAATCCCGAAGAAGCACTGGTGTTCGCCGGTGATCGCATCGATGCGACGCGCAAAACGATGAGCGAACGTGCGGACCCGTTGTGGTTCAATTTTGGCTGCGCGAGTCATGCGCTGGCAAAGCTTTTCATGACGCGCAACACCATAGCGTCGACCGAACCATCGTTTATGGCTCCCGATCACGCCATGCGGCAGGCAACGCTCAAGCTGCTGGTCGCTGATTATTGCGGAACCGGAACCCCGTTTACGGTTGCTGGTCAGCTGCTCAATTGGAAGGGCTATGAGGCAGAGGCGAAGAGAGACTTCTACACTATGCCGAATATCAAGAATGTCGAGGCGCGTTGGAACGAAAACGGCGCGATTTGCCTCGAGGAGCCGCGAGTAGAGTTTAGCGATCTAAAGGCGGCCCGATCCGAGTTTCCAAACGTGCGGCAGGCCATCAAGATCGAGTGTGGGCGCAATCTACCAGTGTGCGCGACGAACACTCAAAGTTTGGAAAAGGGGTTGCGGATCAGTACCACCACGTATCCTCTGTAGGCGTCCCTTGTCCGGCGGCTATTCGCCGATAAGCAAGCGCTGGAGCTGGCCCAACCTCTCGTCGTAGCCGCCGGCCTTCCGGTACCAGCGGATCGCTGCCTCCGCGTGGCTGCGCGCTTTGGCGGAACTACGTTCTGCCCAGCGTTTTGCGAGCGTCGCGTGAACGAAGGCGCGCCTGCGCTCGAGCACCGGAAGGTCCTTCAACGCGGCGAGCGCAGCATGCCATGCCTGAGTCGACTCCAAATTGCGGCCTAGCTCGTGCTCACCGAGGGCGACCATCACCCATGCATCGGCAGCGTAGCCCTGATACCACCAGTCCTCTGCCGCCGATAGCTCACGCGCCAGCGTGCGCATCGCGGTCCGTGCGGCTGCGATTCTCACGCGATCCGTAGAAACCATGTCTAGGTATGCACCTGCGATTCGCGACGGATAGAGATCGGTGTTCGTGCGCGCGATCGTCATCGCCGCCAGCGCGCGTGGAGCATCGTCGCGATCGATGGCGAGCCAGCCCTCCTCATACGCGCACTGCGCCCGTAGCTGTGGATGCCACGCAGGGATGGCGCCGCATGTTTGGGCAAAGGCGCGGGCGGACCGGGTGGGATCTGGTGTGAATAGTGCCAGCTGAATGCGAGCTTTGACGGTGGTCGGATGGTCGGAGCCAAGTTGCGATTCCTGACTGTCCAAAGCCCGTCGACTGAGTTCAAATCGCCGCGCAGGCTCGTCTTCCACCAACGCGAGGTTTTGCAGCACAACGGCGAGCTCGATGTCTTGGGAGCGATCGCCCAGTGGTGGACGCCACACAGCGAGCGCTTGCCGAAGTAGGTCCCGGGCAACAGCCAGGTCATTGCTGACAATGCGCCCAATCGCTAGGTTGTTATAGAGCAGCGCGCGAGCGAATCGACCGGGTGGGCCAGTACGAATCGCGACGTCTTCGACGAGCTTTCGTTCGCGGTCTGGCGGCTTGAAATCCTCTTCGCGCGAGGCGACGAACCATGCTCGAGCGTACGCTTCCACGGCCAGGGCGTCGTCGCCAACACGTAGCGCGTCGTGAAACGACCGATCCAACAGCTCCCACGCCGAACTGTTGTCCGCCAATGCGTGCGCCCACCCTTGAACCATCGTCGCCCGAGCCAATAGAGGCATGTAGCCAGTTCCTTTGGCCGCTACAGCCGCTGCGGTTGCAACGTCAATGGCGCGCGGGCTGGCCGCCAACGCTAGCATGCGAGCCCGTTCCACAGCAGCCGCCACATCGCTGACCTTGACCGCAACACCCTGCGGTGGCGGAGGGACCGTGAGCGAATCTTCGGCAGCACAGCCCGCTGCGCTCGGGAGCGAGCGAGCACCGATCAACGCACTTTCCAATTTATCCGCAGTTACTTCGGTTGCGATTTCGATCGCCGCTGCGAATGCGGCTTCGGAACGGCTCAAACATCTCAAACGCTGTTCGTACAACGCAGATGGTAGTATGCCGCGGTGGTAGGCGAGGCACGCGTCTTTACGCGCGGTGGCCCACGCAGTTCCGTAATTGGTCAGTTCGCCGATGAGCCGATTGGCCTCGTGAGCGCCGAACGGACCTAGGCTTCTCAAGTGGGTCGCAACGCTTTGGCGCGCGGCAGGGTTCCAGATCGTTGAGATATAGCGGACCGCATCGTCGCACCGCGGGCCGGGTGGCGCCGTAGATCGCGCTTGACCGATCGCGAACGCCAGCGCGACGCCGCTGGCGGTCGCGACAACGACTCCACGGCGGCGCCAGCGCCGAATCGGATCGTTGTCCAACGCCGCTGCTAACGCATCCATGGTCGGAAATCTGGAGGAAGGATCTACGGCCGTGCCACGGTCAAGAATCGCGTCGAGCCAACGCGGGATCGAACGCGCCCCAGCGCCCTGCAACGCCTCGCGCAGCGACGTACAACATGCGTATTGATCCGCCGCCGGTGTCACAGTCTTGCCAGCAGCCTGCTCAGGCGCCATATAGCGCGGCGTGCCCGCGATACCGCTCGCGGTCGCCTCCCCCACCGCCAGGCCAAAATCCAGCACGCGAACTCGACCGTCCTCGCCCCGAATCGCATTTTCGGGCTTGAAATCGCGGTGGATCACTCCAGCGCGATGCGCCGCTCCAAGTCCGGCGCAGACCTGGCGATACACGTGCACGATCTCTCGGGTGGAATGTTCCCCTTGGGTGAGCTGTCGCAACGTCGATCCGCGCACCCATTCCATAACCAGGTAGACTTGGTCGTCGATCACTCCGACGTCGAAGATCGAAACGACATTGGGATGAGACAGCTTCGCCAGCGCCTGACCTTCGCGTTGAATTTGCTCGCGGGCACTTTTTACCGTGGCCCGCACCAGTTTGATCGCGACCCGGCGTTCGAGCTCCGGATCCCACGCGCTCCACACCACGCCCATGCCGCCGCTTCCAGCTCGCTCGAGCAGGCGATAGCGACCGATGTCAACGCTGCGATCGCTTGCGAAAAGAGCATTCGCGATTCGAGCCTTCGCTACCGACCGCGCCAACCGGGTCGGCGCGTCATCCGTTGCGCCGCGCATATCGCTGATCTGCTCGCCCACAGCGTCATCAGCGGGCGCGCCAACCGCAGACCCCGTTTGTCCAGGCTCATCGAGATCCATGCGCGACATCGCGATACGCTCGCGAGCAGTGTATCGCGCGTGGACCACGATCGGCTGGCCGGTTGGGCGGCCGATTGGCTCGAATCAGTGCGTCTGAGCGGCCAAGTACGTACATCGCCCCGACCACACGGTGAGGCTCTTGCTGCGGTTGGGGTCGGGCGCGTTGACCGACCAGGTTGCGCTTTTGGGTCATGCACACTGGTAGTTGACGAACGCCGGGTGGTGTTGCGCGTTTTCTCGCGCCCTACCCGCGGAGGCGACCTCACGCAGCGCGCAGGCGAATTGTTCGCAACGAAGAGTTGGGTCGCGCAACTACCCGCGATGAACAATGAACAATAAGGAGTTACTGATGATGAGACATCGAGCGGTTGCTACAGGCCTGTTGGCGGCGTTCGCATTCGGAGGTGCGTGTATCCCTACGAGGGCAGACGAAGACCAGCTGGATAGCCGTCGTCAAGCCAGCGAGGTCAGGACGACCCAATTACAAATCAAGCGCCCGGTGTTTGAGCAAATGCTGAAACGCGCACTGCAACGCCGGATTTCGGATCAGTGTATGAACCCTATTGGGCAGCGATTTCTCGACCACATCGATGTGGGGAATGTGCAGCTCGACCAATCGAGTTCGACTGCGATCGCCGTAGTGGTTCCGCTCAACATTTTCGTCGTGGATCGTTCGGCAGTTCTTGCCGCGCCGAACGACGTTCCGGCTGGTGCCACCACCCCTCTCGCCACCGTGAACCTGAATTTCGAATTGACGATTTCTAATGGTGTTTTGGAGCTAAAATACAAGAGCCTGGATCTGGCAGTTATTGCTGCCCTCGTTAACGACTCCGACCGCGCGGACCTTGAATCACAAGTCAAGTCGAGCATCGGAGTCCTCCCAACGATGGATCTGAACCCGTTTGTAGCGGAGTTAAGCTCTGGCGCTAGCTTCAACACGCTCACGTTAACCGGCGCGTATATCGCGATTGGGACTGACGCCAGCTCGAGCGCGGACCGACTCGATATCTCGCAATCGTGGGGCCTCTTCATGGGTGGCGCCAACGTCGAACAGATGGCCGCAGAGGCCCTCCTCAGTCTTCAGGATAAGCCACCGCCTGGCATCACGATCACTTCCACAGCGCATTGGCGGCCGGTGGGTACGCTGCCGCGCGTGGAATTCGAGATTAGAGGGCGCCGCGGGTTGCCGGATCCGTTTCCTGGATACGCCGATCTTGTTATCAACGCTAGATCCGATTTTTCGGTGGTCAATGGGTCGGCGTTAAGGAGCACGATTCATTGGGACATTTCGAACATCGAAATTCACTCGAATGTCGGCGGAATTTTGGAAGCGGGAGCCGAAGCCCTGGCCGAAGAAATAGTCATTCCGGAGATCCAGAACCAGGTCAAAGCGGCGTTCGATCCTTCAGAGTTCGGCGCGACGCGCATCGACGACAATACATTCTATACGGATAAACCACTGAAGCCATTTGGCTTTTCGGGCTCGAGTTTCAGATACGATAGCTTGATCGCGACGCCGGAAGGAATGACGCTCGGTGGTGCGGTTTGGTTGCCGGAGGATCCTGGCCTGGAAACCGTGGACCCGACCATCGGTGGATTCCGGGGTCAGCTCGACTCACTTGCTGCTTTTGGCTGTCCTCCACCCATTGCTGCGGTTCGCAGGGGGGCCACCATCGATAAGGTAAGCGCAACCGCGGGAATCGGAGTGAGCGGGCTAGGGAGGGCGAAAGTCTGCAGCTTCGAGTACATCCCCGAAGACGACCTATTGCGATCTCTGACCACGATCAACGAAGACAAAACTGCGGTCAGCGTGACCCTGCCAGGCGAACTACTGGCGGTGTATACGCAACCGATTCAGCTACTCCTCAAAACCACCCGGGGAGTGCGACTGTTCAACCTCGGTGCCCCACCTCAGCCGGCGGTCGACGACAACGGTGTTGTAACCAACGCTGTGGTTGAGGGTATCGATACCTGTAAGTACGTGGACCCGGAGTGGTGGAAAGGTCCCCCCGGTTCCAGAGTGATCGACATCATCACGACTCAGCCCGGAATCGATGATGGCCCGGGAATCCCACCCATCGACGGCGGTGGCGGTGTGGTAAAGCGTCCCGGCGGTGTCGTGCACCGCCCCAGTGGTGCGGCGAATGCGCCCGCCGTGCTGGGCGTGAGCGTGGCGAGATAAATCGCCGCTTTTGGTCAAAAACTTGCCATTCTGGATCTCTCACTTTCATATGGGGGTACCCAGGGGGCAACGAAACCATGGCACTCATTGAATTCGACGACGTCAATCACGCAAAGATCCTAGTCATCGGTGTTGGTGGCGGTGGCAGCAACGCAGTCAACACCATGATCAGCGGCAGCCTTGACGGTGTCGAGTTCGTGGTCGCGAACACCGACATGCAAGCGCTCGAGGCCAATATGGCGCCTCATAAGATCCAGCTCGGCAGCGCGCTGACCAAGGGTCTTGGAGCAGGCGCTAACCCAGATATTGGGCGGCGCTCCGCAGAGGAGAGCATGCAGCATATCGCCGACTTGATCGCTGGCGCCGATATGGTGTTTGTGACCGCAGGCATGGGAGGCGGCACCGGGACGGGTGCGGCACCTGTAATCGCGCAGATCGCTCGAGACTCCGGTGCGCTTACGGTAGGTGTGGTTACTAAGCCGTTCGGCTTCGAGGGAAAAAAGCGTTCGAAACAAGCAGTGGAGGGGATCGAGCGCCTCGGCGAGGCGGTCGATACGCTAATCGTTATCCCGAACAATCGGCTGCTCGCCCTGGTGGGGCAAAGCACCTCGATGGTCGAGGCGTTTCGCAAAGCGGACTCGGTCCTGCTCAACGCGGTCCAGGGCATCAGCGACCTGATGACAGTGCCGGGCCTCATCAACGTCGACTTTGCCGACGTGCGCACGATCATGGCGGGTATGGGCCGCGCGTTGATGGGCACGGGTGTCGGCGAGGGTAAACGGCGCGCTACCGAAGCGGCCGAGATGGCGATAAGCTCACCGCTCCTCGAAGATGTTTCGATCGACGGCGCCACCGGCATCTTGATTAACATTACGGGCGGGCCGGATTTGACGCTGCATGAAGTCAACGAGGCGTCCTCGCTGATTCAGCAAGCAGCGCACGAGGACGCAAATATTATCTTTGGCTCGGTGATCGATCCAAACCTGAGCGACGAGGTTCGCATCACCGTCATCGCGACCGGATTTGACCGAGCAGCGAAAGTCCAGGTCGCCCACGGCGCCGAGACGTCATCGCACCACAGCTCGCGGTCCAAGACCCAGCAAATTACGCTCCCGTACGAAGTTTCGTCACAGGTGACGAAAGAGTACCCGGCGCCGCTACCGCCTCGGGTCAGCTCGGCGCTCGGCCCAGCCGGACGGCAGCAAGCCCAGATCAGCGACGAGCATGACATCCAGATTCAGTGGAACAACGCCGACGTGGCGGATCTCCAGGCGGTCGAGCGCGCGTATGATACCGTGTCGCAGCCGGTGCCCGAATCCAATTCCGGCGCAATCGCATCCGGATCAGGACCGTCAACTACCGACAGCGCACCGATCGCCGATCGCAAACGAGCACTGTCGCGGCCGTCGATGAAAGCGGTGCTATCGGGCGAAATCGACACCGAAAGCGAGCTCGACGTTCCAACGTTTATCCGCCGCCACAGCGCAACGACCTAGACCTGCAAAAACAGTGCTCTCGTCGGGGAAGTGATAGTACGCCCCAGAGCAACCCTGACCTGGGCTGTCCCCGAAGATGCTAACCGAGACCGCCGCGCGCTGGTTGCTCGTACTCCATACGGTTCTCGGCGTCGCTGCGGTCGGCGCCGCGACTCACCTGGTGATTTGGCTGCGCCGCTTCGGGCGAGGCCGCGGAACGCGGCGTGGAGTACTGCGATTTGGTTGGGTAACGCTGGTGCTTCAGGTGGCGGCGTTTGGTGTCGGCATGGTGATGTACCCGACCTACAAGGTAGAAGTTCGCGCCGCGTACTTAGAAAACGCGAGCGCACTGGTGGCGGCACAAGAAGCGCGCCAGGCTGCGACCGCGCAGATAATGATCCGCGAGCATGGAACGCCCGCAAATGCATCCCTACCGATGGATTTGGTCCGGAGCGCGGCGCAAGCCGCCCGCTGGTTCGATGTCAAGGAGCACTGGGTCGCACTGGGAATTCTCGTCTCGGCGGCGCTGCTGCTCATCCTGTCGCGCTGGCCGCCGGACCGCCAACCGGCTGTTACCACCACGGCGACCGCTCTTGCTGCCTTATCTGCAGCCACGTTGTGGCTCGCCGCCGTAATTGGGATCCTCACAACCTCGTGGCGCGCGGTGTAATCCGTGTTACCAATTCCTTATGCGGATTGTTCTTGCCTCCCTCGCATTGTCTACGGCATGCAGTAGTCCTCCAAAGAAGCAGAGTTCCAACTTCAATGAGGGGCTCGATGTTCCGGCAAGCTGCTGTTGCAAGACCATTCCGGTCACGGCAGAGAAGGAACTGATTCCGGTTTTTACGCTCGAGGGCCGCATGGACTGCTCGGCAAAAAAGGGCGACTGCGTCGACGATGTGCAGTGCAACGGCATCTCCAACTCCGCACCGGAATCGGACAACGGAGTGCCTCCCCCTCCGGCAATCGAACCGGCGAAACAGCCCGTAGGAATTCCCTAGTTACGACGCAAGACTTTGGTCGAGTGCGCGCCGCATCTCGGCGATCGGCGCATCTGTTCCGGTCCACAACGCAAACGCGCGCGCTCCCTGGTGGACGAGCATCGCTCGTCCATCGATCACCGCATGGCCTCGGTCGCGAGCCCGATCGAGCAGCAGCGTCGCTCGATTGTAAATCAGCGTTGCGATCCATGCCCGCTTCGGCAGTTCCGCGAGCGGTAGCGCATCAACAAACGCTGATTCTAGACTTGAATCGAGCCCGGTCGGTGTGCAATCGACCACGAGGTCCGCTTCGGCAAACGCAGTGCCGACTGTGTCGAAAGGTTGGGTCTGAATCCAATCGGCGGGCGACCGCGAAATCACGTCGATCCGTGCGCCCTCCGCCGCAACGGCATATGCAATCGCGCGCGCCGCACCGCCTGCACCGAGGACCACGACCCGAGTACCGCGCAGTGCAAAGCCGGCGTCGCGCAAGGCATCGGTGAAACCAGCGGCATCGGTGTTGTGCCCCACGAGACGTTCGCCTTCCAGGGCCAGGCAATTCACCGCCCCAGTCGCCCGGGCAGCAGCGTCGACGCGATCGCACAGTTGATATGCGTCGACTTTGTGCGGAATCGTAACGCTTGCGCCGAGCATCGGTTGTGCGCGTAACTCTGCGACTGCCGGCGCCAATTCCCCCGGCGGTATCGCTAGCGGAACCATTTCAGCGTCGAGCCCTACGGCGCGGAACGCCGCATTCATCATCGCTGGACTTTTGGAGTGGGAAATCGGCCACCCGATCACCGCGGCGCGCCGCGTCATTGGGGGGAGGGTCCATGCCGAGTTGTCAGGGATCACGAGTTCCCTTTACCGTAACATCGACCGAGCCTCGAGCAAGTCGAACGACTAATGCATCGCCCGCCGCTACCTGAGAGGCGATGCGCACAATCGCGTTGTCGCGCATGACCACGGCATATCCACGGTCGAGAACCGCCAGCGGAGACAGGGCTGACATCTGCGCGGCGAGCTGGGTGAGGGTCGATCGGCGCTCGGCAAGTACGTCCCGGATCGCCTGGTCGCGACGTCCCACAAGGGAATCTACCTCTCGGTGAGCCCTCGCCACTCGCGCCCCAGGGTGAGCCGAGACCAATTGGCGGGTTAGCTCCCCGAGCGTCGTAGCCGATCGGGCGATTTGCGCGCGCGGATGCAGATGCGCCAATCGGTGCGCCAGGTTGTGGAGGTCGCTCTGTGCCCTCGTTACCCAGCGCTCCCAGCACACGTCCATAGCAACGCTCGAACGGTCGAGGTCGTGATGTGCACGCTGAATCAGAAGGCGCAATTCGCGATCCAGCCTTTTCCGCTCTTTCGCGATTTGATCAAAAATCACGTGCCCGTCTGGCACCGCGAGCTCGGCAGCCGCAGTGGGTGTGGAAGCACGAGCATCGGCAGCCAGGTCGGCCAACGACAAATCGATTTCGTGCCCCACAGCGCTGATCACGGGCACGGGACAGCGCGCAATCGTCCGAACGACCCGCTCGTGGTTAAACGCGGTCAAGTCGGTCGCGGCACCGCCGCCACGGCCGATAATCAGCACATCGACCCCCGCGCGAACGACCATCGCCATTCCCTGCACGAGCTGATGCGGCGCGCTGGCGCCCTGCACCGCGGCATCTGCGATGAGGATCGGCGTTGGTAACCGGCGTTGGACGGTGCGAATGATGTCGTGAATGGCCGCGCCGGTGCGCGAGGTCACGACTCCAATTCGCCGCGGAAACCGCGGCAGCGGCCGCTTGCGCTCTTGCGAAAAAATCCCTTCCGCTGCCAACTTGAGCTTGAGTTGTTGCAGCGCGAGCGCTTCAGCGCCTACCCCTGCAGGTTCCGCAAAGTCGACGTAAACCTGCATCTTCCCATCGCGCTCATAGACACCGACGCGACCGCGAACTCGGACGCGTTGCCCCGGCTCAAGGCGAAACGGCAACCGGGTGGCGTCCCTTCCCCACATCACCGCAGGCACCACGGCCGACTGATCGCGCAGGGAAAAGTACACGTGTCCGGAGGCTGGCTGCGATACTTGCGTAACTTCGCCTTCGATCCAGAGTACTCCCATGGCATCGAGGGCTCGCCCGGTAAGACGAACCAGCTCTGCGACACCTATGGGCTTGTCGCGCGTACTTAGGGGCGCACCGGGCACGGCGCCTGACCGTACCACCTCGTTTCGCCTGTGGGGTCATCCGCAGGTAGCGTGGTGTCGCGAGGAACGGTACGATGGAGGTGTTCGCGATGGCCGACCCTTTGCCCATTGAGCCCGGTGCGCCTGTTCCCAGAGGCTCAATCGATCCCGAGCTTGTCCGCCTCAGCCGGCCGCAGCCGAAAGTAGGCCTCATTACCGCGGCCGGACTTGTGTTTCTCTGCGGCTACTTCGTCGTTCGATTGACGCCCGACCGACATTTTGCAGCGAGTCCTTCAGGTCCGCAGAAGGTAACGCCCGCGGAAGTCGCCGATGGCAAAGTACCGATCGATCGCTACGTCCAGTTAGAGACCGCTCAGCCACTATGGGCCCAGGCCATTCGTACTGCGACCTCGCCGGGCAGCCTGGGTTTGCGAACCGCCCCGATTCGCGCTTCGGGCGATCGAGTTTGGATCGCCATGCCGGGTGACGGTTGGGAGCGACCCGGACTGGGAGTATATGTCGGACGACTGCGAAGACTTTCGGATCTGCCGTTTGCCGCATCCATCGCCGCATTTTCACAACGACAAGCACGACTCTCGTTTGCCACAGCAGAAGCCGTGCGGGCGGGATTCAAAACGGGAACGGTGCGAGATGTATCAGGGGACCCCATTGCGGCAAACGACAGCACCCGGGTTGCATTCGAGGTGGTCGATTCGACCATGGCGGTGGTAGTGGGCACAAAAAATGACCGATTGCCCTCGGCAGAGGCTTGGGCCGCTGCACTTCAAGCCGCCGGCATCATCGCAGTCGGCGAACCGCAAATTGGCGATCATGCCGTCCGCATCCGCGTTGCGATCGACAACGGACTTGCCGGACTGAATACCAAGTTGCAAGCCTCAAAACTTTGGGCGGCTCGAGGGGAGCCTGTAACGCACCACTACGATACGACCTGGGCAGACCTGAAACGCTCGCCACCAACAGGATTTGCCATCGGCGAAACGCTCGTTCCAAACGACCAACTCGACCTTGTTGGACTGTACGTCGCTCGCGCGATTCCAAGCGGCGCATATGTTGTCCTCGTCGGCGAGCAGCCGGACGATTATTGGTACGTGCAACCCATCACCATCTGCCTTGCGGCCCTCGGAGTATTGTTCGGATTTGCGCTATTCCGCGCTGTGAAACGCGATCTGTTGCCAACCGCTGCGTAGCTGTCTACAACCCCGCTGTGACCCCGCTCCGACTTTACGACTCGATGCGCCGCGCCAAAGTGGCATTTGAACCCCTGGTCGCGGGGAAGGTGGGCCTCTATGTCTGCGGCCCAACGACGTATGCGCCGGCCCATATCGGCCACGCCTATTCGGCGATTGCGTTCGACACGGTTCGACGTGCACTGGAGTTCCTCGGGTGGAATGTTACGTTTGTTCGCAACGTCACAGATATCGACGACAAAATCATTAGGCGCGCTGCTGAAACCGGGGAGGATGCCTTGGCGATGTCGGCGCGCTACGCGGCAGAGTACAACCGCGACATGGCGCGATTCAACGTCGTTGCCCCGACGATCGAGCCGAGGGTCACGAACCATATTCCGCAGATCGTCGACCTGATCAAAAAACTGATCGAAAGCGGCAAAGCGTATGAGGCCGCGGGCGATGTCTATTACGAAGTTGAAACGTTTCCTCCGTATGGCAGGTTGTCCGGTCAGTCGCTCGATGAACTCCGAGACGGTGCCCGAGTATCCGTCGATGAACGCAAGCGATCGCCCGCCGACTTCGCTCTCTGGAAGGCGGCCAAGCCAGGCGAACCCTGGTGGGATTCTCCATGGGGAAAAGGCAGGCCAGGATGGCACATCGAATGCTCCGCAATGACGGTGACCCACCTCGGCACCACGTTTGACATTCACGCCGGCGGCAAAGACTTAATCTTTCCCCATCACGAAAACGAGATCGCCCAATCGCAGGGAGTTACTGGGGAAGGAACTTTTGCCCGTTACTGGTTGCACAATGGCTTTCTCAACTTCGCCGGCGAAAAGATGTCTAAGTCGCTCGGCAACGTATTTAGCTGCGAACAGATCGCAGATGCCGTAGGAGGCGAGGCGTTGCGATTCTTTTGCGTATCGCACCACTATCGGTCACCCGTCGACTTCGACGTGGAAACGGAGTGCCACGTGTGCGCAGAAACCTGCCCGCAGACCGCAAAACCCGACGACCTCAACAGATTTCTCGAAGCGCATGCGAAGCGCTGCGGCAGTGGAACCCCGACGGGTCGAGTGCGCTTTCGCAGCCTCGAAGCGGCGGATCGACGCTTGGCGTATTTTTACGAGACGCTGCAGCGAATCGACCGATTTATTGCTCAGGGAGGGGAGGGCGGCGAAGGTCCAACGCTGCCCGAAGCGAACGCGCTGGATTCAACCGCGCGAGCGGCCCTCGCGGATGATTTTAACGCCCCGGTCGTTGTGGCAGCGGCTAGCGAGGCAGCTGCGCTCGCCAACAAGCTCCTCGATGAAGCCAAAGGGATCGACAAACAGGTCCGGCGTCGGACCCTCGCTCGACTGGGACGCGGCGTGCGCGGCGTAGGCAAGGCGATCGGAGTCTTTGGTCAAGATCCCGCAGCGTACCTCGCAGATCGGCGAACGCGATTGGTCCAGACGCGAGCGATCGACATCGGAGTCGTCACCGGGAAACTCGCGGAGCGAGGTTCTGCACGGGCCGCCAAAGATTTTGCACGTGCGGACGCGATCCGAGACGAACTGTTAGCCATGGGGATTGCCCTCCACGATACGCCGGGCGGCACGGATTGGTCCGTGGCAGACTGAAACAGGTCCCAAGGGCGATGCCAAACAATTCCGATAACGGCGATGAAACCTCCGGCAACGTTCCTTCTGGGGCTCTCGTGGCCACTAATGCAGACGGCGACCGACCGATGATCGCCACTGCCCTTGACCGCGCAGGCAAAGGTCAACTGGTTTACGTAGGGCGCGATGGGGAAGTGCGAGATCCTGCCTCCGTTCGCAGTCGGCAAGTGGCCGCGTATGTCACGTTTGGTGGAATCACCGCCGCAGGAGTTGCGCTCGCTGCATCGACATTCCCGGTACTCGTACCGTTTTATCTCGCGCTCGGCGCTCGGTTCGTTGCCACGGTTCGCGCGTACCACAAAGTCAACGAGGCTAGTGTGGCGCTGTCCAGAGGCGATGCAGCTGCCGGAAGGGCATTGGCCAAACCCGTGATGCGCGCGTGGTGGGCTCCCGCACGTGTTCGAGCACTTGCGGAACTCCGGCTTGCAGTCGCCGAGGCGCTCGAGGGTCGCGGCGAGCAAGCACTCGAGCACCTACGCCAAGGAAGAGCACGGCTACCGCGCCGGCTGATCCAGCACCAATTCAGCTATTACACCGAAATCAACATCCTGACCGCACTCGGGCGCACCAAGGAAGCGCGCGCCCTGCTCGAAGATCGAGGCGGAATTCCGTCGGGGGAGGTGCTCAAGTTGTCGTATTGGATCGCTCAAATGCACTTGTGGGTCGCCGAGAATCCACCCCGACTCGACATCGACGATAGCGAGCTTCATGACAGGATGCGAAAGGGGCTGTCGATGACGGCGGGAGCAGATTTGCTGCTCCTGTGCGCTTGGGCATATGCCCGCAACGGCGAGCACGACGAAGCTCGGTTCGCGTGGCGGCAATCGCGAGAGCGCGAAGGATCACATCGCCTCGACATCGCGATGCCCGCCCTCGATGCGTGGATGAAGCGCTACGCGGCTCAACATCCGGACATCGATGCGCCCGATCCCGACGAGGTCTAAGCGCGTACCGCGTAGTTAGGTTAGAAGAAGTAGTAGTGAACGCCGGCTATCCCGTTGAACTGTCCAGTAATTTCAAGACCAGACGCCAATTGAGATTCCGTTGGATCAGACGCATCGGCGACACCGATCAGGAATCCTGCGGTAAAGCTTAGGGCGACATTCGACGCGACGAACAACCGAGTCTGAAACCCCGGCTCGATATATACGAGCGTGCCGCGCTCAGAACGAAGCCCTTGAAACGCCGGAACGCTTGCGAACCCGAGTCCGGCACCTAGCCCGAAGTCCGCCATCGCTGTGGAATGCACATGGTAGTAGAATCGGCCACCGATTTCGAACGTGGAGTTATCTCGGCCGGCCGGGTCGTAGTAGCCAAGCACTCCGCCCACGTGGAACTTGCCCGCATCGTAATTCGCGGAGATGCCCGTGATGCCGCTTAGCTGAGCTTCAGCACCCACGCCGAGAGATCCGGGCTGGCCGCCGGCGTTCGCGACGGGAATCGCTGCAAGAAGGAACAACGGTACGAAAAGACTGGTCTTCGTCATGCGCAGCATGCTGACGCGGTCAGGACAGCGGATCAAGTGCAACTACACGGGTTTCGCGATCTGGGCGAGCGTCCCCTCTTGCTCCGCATACCGGTCACCACAACGTTTACACACAAGTGTCTCGGGAAGCGTTTCGCCGCAGCGACAGGCCCAGCCGACGCGCCGGGCCGGACTCCCCACGACAATCGCGTGAGGACCTACGTCGCGGGTAACGACCGCGCCCGCGCCGATCACTGCGTAGGAACCAATCGTACGTCCAGGCAGAACGGTTGCATTGGCACCCACGGTCGCGCCTTTGCCGACCAACGTGACCTCATAGTTCTCGCGCCGTGACACGTGCGCGCGCGGATGTTTCACATTGGTGAACACGCACGACGGCCCCAAGAACACGTCGTCGTCTAGCGCTACCCCCTCGTAGAGCGAGACGTGGTTTTGGATTCGGCATCCGTTGCCGATGCGAACAGCACCGATGAAACACCCTTGGCCGATTGAGCAGTGCTCGCCGATCCATGCACCCGCCATTACGTGGCTCCAGTGCCAAATACGCGTCCCCGTGCCGATGTGTGTATTCACATCCTCGATGATCGCCGTCGGATGAATATAGATGTCAGTCATCGAGGGCGAGGTTGGCGAAAAATGACCGCACTTCGTCCTGGGGAACCCGCTGACGGGCCTCCTCTCCGAGATCCCGAACCTCCAGCAATTCGTCTGGAATTTCCAGCAAAAATCTCGAGGGAGTTCGAGGAATTACCCGACCTCGCGAGAGTCGCGTGCAGGCTCGGGTCAAGTACAGCTTGCGCTGCGCTCGGGTAATCCCCACGTAACACAAACGCCGTTCTTCACTGATATCGGTCGCGTGATCCGGATCCGTTACATCAGTCGCTTGCGGATTGAGCGTTCGTGCATGCGGCAGGAGTTCCTCCTCCAGACCGATCATGAAACACACGGGAAATTCGAGTCCCTTAGCGCCGTGCAGTGTCGTAAGAATCACGTTGTCGCCGTCTTCGTGCTTTTGCTCGCTACTGGTATCCAACGACAAATGGCGCAAGTAATCCGCTAAACGATCGACTCCGCGCCCCTTGTCCGTGAAACGCTGTAACGAATCGAGCAAGCTCGTCACATTGTCGATGCGGCGCTGAGCCGCAGATAGGCTTCCCGCTGCTGCGCGCAGATCGTCGTACAGCGCGATGTCCTCGATGAGTTGCTTGGTCGATGCAACCAAATCGTGGCCGGATTGCACCGACGCCGCCACGCGCCGAACCGCCGCGACGAAGCTTGCAATCGCCGGCTTTACCGCTCCGAGCCGAATCTCGCTGGCCAGGGCCTCGCTATCGCCATCTGCGACCGAGGCCAACGTATCCCACAACGTGCGATGGCTAGCTTGCGCTGCGGCGACCAACTTCTCCACGGTAACCGCGCCGATTCCTCGGGCCGGATAATTCAGCACGCGCCGCAAGCTAAGCTCATCGCGCGGACTCACCGCCACGCGCAGGTATGCAATGACGTCTTTCACCTCTTTGCGTTCAAAGAACTGCTGCCCGCCGTACATCACATACGGCACCTCGTGCTGCCGCAGCTCGTCTTCGAGCACCTTGGCCTGGATGTTCGAACGATACAAGATCGCAACGTCGCTCCACCGACGCCCGGTATCGTGGAGCGTTCGGACCTCGCGCGCGATCCACTTCGCTTCATCCTCGGCGGTCGCTGCAACCGCGTGGGTGATCGGCTCGCCCTCACCCAACTTGGACCACAGCGTTTTTCCATGGCGGTCCTTGTTGTTTGTAATCACCTGGTTGGCCGCGGCCAGGATCGTGTTCGTTGAGCGATAGTTCTGCTCAAGCTTTACAACCTTCGCACCTTTGAACAACGTTGCAAACGTCAGGATATTGGTAGGATCCGCCCCGCGCCAGCTGTAGATCGACTGATCGTCGTCGCCCACAACGCACAAATTGCCGTGGCGCTCCACGAGGGTTTGGATCATCCGCACTTGGGCGCGATTGGTGTCTTGAAACTCGTCGACCATCACATACTGGTATCGAGAGGCCCATTTGGTGCGGATCTCCGGATCGCGATCCCACAATCGGGACGGCTCAACGATGAGGTCGTCGAAGTCGAAGGCCGCGCATGCGCGCAAAGCGTCTTGATATCTTGGGTACACGCTCGCCGTTATGGCGTCGTAGTCATCGGCCGGATTGCCCTCGTATTCCTCCGGGCCGATGAATGCGTTCTTTGCGAGTGAGATGCGCGTTTGGATCGCTTTGGCATCGTAGCGACGATCATCGTCGTGAATCGATCGCATCGCTTCTCGTACCGCACCGAGCTGATCGGACTGGTCGTAGATCGCAAAGCCGCGCCCCAGTCCCAATGCGCTGCGTTCGGTGCGTAAGATCTGTAGACCGAGCGCGTGGAACGTGCCGATGGTAAGCCGGCTGGCCAGTTCGCGATTGTGGAGCAGAGCTGCGATTCGCGACCGCATCTCCGCCGCCGCCTTGTTGGTAAAAGTAACGGCACAGATCGCTTCCGCTGGCACCCCGGTTTGCAGCAGGTGCGCGATCCGAAATGTAATTACGGCCGTTTTTCCCGACCCTGCCCCAGCCAGCACCAAGATCGGTCCCGCGCCATGGCTCGCAGCTTCGCGCTGGGGCGGATTGAGCGATCCCAAATCGATCACGCCCGTCTGGTACCACAAGTGCCGCGGTCTCAGGTGATACGCTTGGGCCGTGGATCGATCGACCTCCGCGCACCCTCAGCGGGAGTGCTGCGCACCCCGGCGAAGCCGGGATTATCGCTACCAGCGCCTGGTCGCATCACTTCGCGAAGAGCTTCCGGGCTTTCGCATCGTCCGAAAGGACCAGACGAGCCTCCACAAGGCGATTCACTACATCCTGATCGCAGTGACTTTCGGCAGCATGAGAAGCTATCTCGACTCGTTCCAAACCACCATTGGCAAGACCGTCTACGTGACTTCCGACTGGGACCAATTGGATCCAGATGTGCGCTACGTAACGCTTCGCCATGAAGCCGTGCACCTGCGACAGTTTCGCCGCCTGTCGCTACCGATCATGGCGCTGCTGTATGTGTTGGTCCCACTTCCGATTGGTCTCGCGTATTTTCGAGCGCACTTTGAGAAACAGGCGTACGCGGAAACGATTCGGGCCGCGGCTGAAGTCTGGGGGACCGCGGTAGCCGGTAGCGATTCGTACCGAAATTACGTGATCAGCCAGTTCACGGGGGCCTCGTACGGTTGGATGTGGCCTTTTCGCCGTGGATTAGAACGTTGGTACGACCAGATCTTGGCGACACTCCACGACCAAGGATAAACTAGTAGATCCAACGTGACCGATCCCATCGTAGGCATCGACCTCGGGACGTCCAACAGCGTCGTCGCATTTGCCGATGAGGAGGGATCCGTTCGCGTTCTCGCCGACGAGACCGGCGAGACCATCCATCCATCGGTGGTGTCGTTTCACCCAACCGGAGGAGTTGTCGTCGGGTCCGCCGCCAAGCAGCGCAGAGTTATCGACGCCAAAAACACGATCTATTCGGCCAAGCGGCTGATCGGACGGGGCTTCGCCTCGCCCGAGGTCGCGACTGCACGTAGTCGGATGCCCTACCCGATTAAGGAAGGACCCAATCAGCAGCCACTCGTAGTGACGCGAGGGGGCGAGTTTGCGATCCCCGAAATCTCGGCAATCGTATTGGACCACGTACGCAACATCGCCGCGGCGCAGTTGAAGTGTTCGGTCGACCGAGCCGTCGTTACGGTGCCGGCTACCTTTAACGACGCCCAGCGCTCCGCCACGGCAACCGCCGGAGCGATCGCCGGCCTGGCGATCCTCCGGGTGCTGAACGAACCTACAGCTGCGGCGTTGGCGTACGGCAACCTCCGCAGCCTCAACGAGATCATTGCGGTATACGACTTCGGCGGCGGCACATTCGACGTATCGATTCTTCGGCTCCAAGACGACGTTTACGAAGTACTCGGAACAGCAGGTGACACGTTCCTCGGCGGCGACGACCTCGATGAACGGTTAGTCGAGCGCATGGTCGAAGAGTTTCTCAAGGAACAACGGGTCGACCTGCGCTTGCACGAGGTTGCAATGATGCGGTTGCGCTCGGTGGCGGAACAAACCAAGATCGAACTATCGCGCCGGTCTCGCGCTATTGTGCGCATTGACGAAATCGCGTACGGCCCCAATGGTAAGCCGCTGAACTTGCAGATCGAGCTGACTCGCGATGAGTTCGTTCGACGGATCAACGACATCGTCGAGCGAACGTTTCCTGTATGCCAGGATGCGCTCAAGTATGCTGGAATCTCAGTCGACCGAATCACCGACGTCGTCTTGGTCGGCGGCACCACAAAGATCCCACATGTTCGCGATCAGGTAACGCGATTTTTCGGTCGTACTCCACGCACCGACGTCAGCCCCGACGACGCCGTAGCCATCGGCGCTGCACTGCAAGCGAAGGCTCTCGATGCGCTGCTCAGCCGAACTTCGCCGGCGCTGGCCACGGCACGGCCGACCCAGCCCGCCCAGCCCTCTCGGGAGGTAGAGCAGGCGTTCGATGAGCTCACTCAGGAGGGGACGGCCACACAGCAAACCGCACGGCCCAATCTTGAAGACGAATGGTTCACCGGACTGCCAGAGGAGTCCACACAAACGACTGCAGCTCCCTCGGACGCAAAGCGACCGACTGCGGAAGCCGCCCGGTTCCCCCGAGCCGATACGGAGCGACCGGCCTCACGCGGGCGACACCACGACCGGATGGCCACTCCGCCGCCAATTCCCGGTCCCGCGGCCCAGATCGGCCGAATGACGCGCCAACCCGTGCGGGCCGCAACGACACCCAGCAAGCCCATCGCAGCCATACCCGCGATCCCCGCGCTAAAACCCCCACCCGAACGAACCACCTCTCCGATCATGGCCGTAGCTCAAAGCGCGCCCGCGGCAATCACGTTGCCTGGGCACGCTGTTTCTGCTCCACTCCCTCCGCGGTTGGATCCCGTGGTCGGAGGTCTCCCCGACCACCGTGGCGGTCGATTCTCGCAAAACGTTGCCGCCACACCCGTTAGCCCTGCCCCGGTAGTATCGCGTAGCGACCTACCGCAACCTTTGCCGCCGGCGCCATCGCCTCCGGTCCCGACTGCCTCCGCAAATCCACCGGAATCGGCGGAGCGCAGCCCCATCATTCTCGACGTGACCCCTCGAGGCCTGGGAATCGCGACCGTTGCGGGGTTCTGCGAAGAACTCATCAAACGCAACTCGCGGGTTCCTGCGGAGGTTCGCAAACTGTTTACGACCTCCCGCGACGGTCAAGCCGAGGTTCGCATCATCGTGTGCCAAGGCGAGTCGCGGCGCCTCGACAACAATGTGGTGATCGGCGACCTAACGCTGTCCGGGCTCCTTCCCAAACCGCGGGGAGAAACTTCGCTCGAGGTTACATTTGCACTCGACGCCTCCGGAATCCTGCAGATCCGAGCTCGCGAGGCGCTAACCGGCCGCGAACAGCGAGCGACGCTCGATCTGGTGGGCGCCATGCCCGAAGCCGAAGTCATAGCGTCGCGAGAACGACTACAGCGGCTCCGCAAATAACCCGATAGCGCAGGTCAGTTGCGCTTGACTAGGACCGCTTCCAGAACAAGGCCACAGGATGGGTGCGCTAGGGCTCGTCGCACCAAGGCACGCTGAGCGACTTTCTGCGCTCGGCGAGTGATTTCGGATCGATCACCGCCAACTCACCCAGCCGCTCGCCCTGCAGCGCGACGAGCAAATTCGTGCTTCCCATTACCGCAGTGGCACCGATAAACACACCGGAAGCAGCCTCCAGCGCTGCTTTGCACTTGGTCCCGACTTTTCCAGTTTCACTCCAGAACGCCTCGATTTCATTCGCTTTGCAGGGCAGCTTGGGAAGTTTTCGCACCGATTTGGTGCGCTTTCCCGTCTCCACCTCATACGTCGTTAGCGTTTCCATGCCGCGATCTGCGATCGCAACGTGTCCGGGATCCAACACCGAAAAGGCGCCGCGATGGGGCGACACGGGCTTCTTGTCTTTACCTCCGAGCGGGTTGATCGCTCCGAGTTGCTTCCCATTCGACCGAAACACCCATACGCCGGTGCGGTGTCCCTGCTCGGACGCGATCACAAAAACCGTTTCACCGACGAGATAAATAGCTTCGGGATCACCTGCTACGCCCTTGTCGCCTCGAACGCTAAAGCTCGACTGATGCGCCTTGGTGGACGCATCGAACAGGTGCACATCGTCCCCGATGAGAACTGCCACCTTGGTTGCGTCGTTATTCCATGAAAGATGCGCCACCGAGCCATCTGGGAGTTTTGCGCCGTCGGGCACGCAAAATTCTCGGGCGCAGCGATCCACCACCGCCGCATCGATATTGTGATTGGGCAACGGTGCAGCAGGCCGGTACACGATCGGGACAGAGTTCGCCCCCATTTTCAGCAGATCGACCTTCCAGCATCCGATGGGGCCCGCCAGGCGGGATTTATCCGTATCCAGAACGCATAAGATCGGATCTTTGCCGACGCTCGCTAGCTCGAGTTTTAGCGAGCGATCTTCCTTGATTTTTTTCGGTAAGCAGCTGGACCCCGGCGAGACGATCGACAAGACGCCAGCTTCGCGCTTGAGCTCCCGCTCGGGCTGTGGGGAGCTATCGGGTTTTGACGGTGGTTTGCCCGCTCCCATAGAGCCGGGGGATTGCGCTGTCCCGGTGGTCGTGGTGCTGCCGCCGCATGCGCAAGCGACGGCGAAAAGCGCGAGGAAGAACCTCTTGGCAGCCATATCGATCGTTGTACGATCGGTACGGAGCTGATACAAGGAGGCGTGGCGCGTCGAGCGAAAATAGAGCGCAACACCACCGAAACCCAAATCGCCCTGGAGCTGGCGGTCGATGGGGTGGGTGCGCGTTCGATCGATACGCCAGTGCCGTTTCTGTCGCACATGCTCGATGCGTTTGCGCGGCACGGGGTATTTGATTTGGCGATCGTCGCGAAGGGCGACATCGAAATCGATGCGCACCACACGGTCGAAGACATCGGTCTCGTGCTCGGCAGCGCGTTTGAACAAGCGCTCGGCAACCGCGCCGGCATCGCTCGTTACGGATGGGCTACGCTGCCGATGGATGAAGTTCTGGCGACGGTGTCGCTCGACTTTTGCGGCCGACCGGCCTTTGTTTGGGGAGTGCAGGGGCTAGAGGGCAAGTGGATCGGTCAATTTGACTGCGAGCTCGCCAAAGAATTCTTTGCCGCCTTCGCTACCAAAGCGCAATGCAACCTGCATGTGCTGCTGCATTACGGCGGGAATGCCCATCACGTTATCGAGTGCATCTTCAAGGCATTCGCGCGCGCCGCGGACGCTGCGACCCGCATCGATCCCCGGCTCGGCGCCGCGGTCCCCTCGACGAAGGGCACGCTAACCGAATGATCGCTATCGTCGATGTCTGTTCGGGCAACCTCCGCTCGGTGGAACGAGCCCTTGAACATGTCGGTGGCAAGGTGGTCGTAACTCGCGACCCCGACGTGGTGCGCCGAGCGAACAAGGTCGTTGTGCCCGGCCAGGGTTCGTTTCCCGTGTTCATGCGGGAGCTGTCCAACCGCGGACTATCGAACGTGCTCCGCGAAGCGATCGCCGCCGGAACGCCGTATTTGGGTATTTGCCTCGGGCTGCAAGTGCTGTTCGACCACAGCGAAGAAGGCAACGTTGCCGGGTTGGGCGTGCTGCGCGGCAATGTGGTGAAGTTCGCACCGGAGGACCAGACGCTGAAGGTTCCCCACATGGGATGGAATCGCGTGGTTCAACATCAACCGGTACCGGGACTTGCCGACGGTGCTTATGTCTACTTCGTACATTCGTACTTTGCCGTTCCGGCGGATCGCTCCGTGGTCGCGCTCGAAGCGACCCACGGCGTAAGGTTTTGTGCAGCGATCCAGACCCGGAACTTGTTCGCCTGTCAATTCCACCCCGAGAAGAGCCAGGTCGTAGGGCTGCAGATGCTGCGCGCATTTGTGGAGGCACAATGAAGCTCTACCCGGCGATCGACTTACTCGGAGGCTGCGCCGTTCGACTCGAAGCTGGCCTCCGCGAACGCAAAACGGTGTTTAGCGAACGTCCACTCGAGCTCGTTGAACAACTCACCTCCGGCGGAGCCGACCGACTGCATGTCGTCGACCTCGATGGAGCCTTTGCCGGCGCACTGCAGCAAGCGCCGCTGATCCGATCTCTCATCGAAGCCTCTCCGGTTCCGGTCGAAGTCGGTGGCGGCATCCGCGACCGTGCTTCGATCGAGGCCGTGCTCGAGTTAGGCGCAAGCTTCGTCGTTCTGGGCACAGCTGCCGTGCGATCACCAGCACTCGTGGAAGACGCGTGCCGAGCCCACCCGGGACGGATCATCGTCGCCGTAGACGCGCGCGACGGGGTGGTCGCGGTCGACGGTTGGACGTCGGACGGCAACATCACAGCGATCGAGCTGGGGCAACGCGCCGATTCTTGGGGCGCGGGCGCGCTGCTGTACACCGACGTCGCGCGCGATGGCCTTCACGTCGGCCCGAACATCGAAGCCACAGTCGCCTTGCGCAATGCGGTGGTGTGCGAAGTCATCGCCTCGGGCGGCGTTGGCTCACTCGAACACCTCGTTGCTCTCCGCGACGCTGGCATTGCTGCGGTCATCGTCGGCAGAGCCCTTTACGACAAGCGTTTCAGCGTCGAGCAAGCGGTTCGCACCGCCCACGGAACGGAAATTTAGCTAGTACCTCATGTCAGTGGTTTTGAACGGTTCGGGCCGCCGATCCATCGCCGATCGCTTCGTTATGCTCCGTCGCGTTACCGCCAGTAGCGCTTACTCCGCAAGCCTCGCGCTCGGCGCGCCTCAGCGGCCGGAACTCGTCAAAATCACTGACATGAGGTACTAGGTCGCACTAGATCTGGGGGCTGGCTTGCCAGTCCGGATCGAAACGGCATATCGTACGTTGCGGATGCTTCGGGACGGGCGCAGGCGGAGCGGTGGCTACGGCGCCACGCTGGGGGTTCCCCCTCAGCCAAGTGCGGCAAATGCGCCAGCACCGCTTGCGCCGGGCAAACGGTCGTTAGTCGAAGAGCTCGCCAGCAAGTCGCGGCGGTCGTCCAAGGCATGGCCCGACGACCCGGAGCAGAAGGCCAGCGGCGACGACTCGATACAATGGGAAACTATCGAGGACCTTGAGGCGTATCTCGGCGAGGGAGAGCCCGTCGAGACTCGAATCGCTGCCCACGCCTCCCGTGTCACCGGGCACGATGTGTCGCGTGCTCGGATCCATCGCGGACCTACGGCGGCGGCCTTGGCGGCAAGCCGAAATGCAACGGCATTTGCAGTCGGCAACCACGTTGTAGTGGGTTCCGGCGCCCCGGCTCCGGGAACACCGGAAGGCGATGCACTGCTCGCCCATGAGCTCGCCCATACAGCGCAGCAAAGCGCCGCGGCGGCAGATCCCCACGCTCGGAGCAAACCGATCGGCGAAGAAGACCAGGCCGCCGAGCGCGATGCCGGCATAGTGCGCCTGTCGAACTTCGCTGGTGCTGTCGGCCAAGTAATGCGCACGGGCTTGCAGCTGCAGCGCTGCGCCGAAGTCAGACCGACAAGAGTGATCGAACTTCGCGGTGCAGAAGCTGAGGCCAAACTGGCCGAACTCGGAGGTCGGCTCGCCACCGACCCCGACTACAGCGGCGGCCGCAAAGCAATCGCCGGCTCACACATTCAGTACCAGCTGTTGACGACTCCGTCGCCGACGAAACAGGTCGGGATCTATCAGTGGACCCACGACGGTCCCGCTGGGTACCATGCGCAGTCGATCCCGGGAGTCGCACGACCCGATCCCATACCATCGGCCGCTCCCGGTCCACAGGGCATGTTTATCAATGCCCACAACGTTGGATCAACGACGATGCCTTTGCCCAAACCGGGCACGTACACGACGGATGCGTGGGTGCGGGCGGGCGTAGACAACAACGGCGTTTTCGAGGGCTACGAGCTGCACGTTCCACATACGGTCGAGGTCGTACCGATTGTCTCTGCACGCGCGGATGCCTATCGCAAGCTCGCTGGTGCCGACAAAGAAGAGGACTACCAAAAGTTCCACGACACGATGGATATTCAGATGGTGCTTCTCAAGCCTGGAGGGGCTGACGCACAGGGCAAAGGCCATCCGCATCAAATCGCGACCGCGGCCTCGAACCCTGCCAAAGCAGAGCCGGGCTCGCTGGCGTTTGAAGCCAAAGATGCCCGCCCTGATAAGTCCAAGGCGCTTACGTACCATTGGTACGTTTTTGCGCAAACCAAGGACGCCCCGCCCAAAGAACTGGGCGGCCGCAGCTTGGTCGAGGTAGGCGCTCGCCACGGCTACGACTTCGGCGTGGGAACGAAGATCGAGGTGCCAACTGAGCGCGCCGGGTTCTGGGTGATCCACTACCAGGCCAAGGACGAAACCGGAGCAGACGCTGGCGAGGCCTCCTACCTGCAAACGATTCTCGGTAGCGAAGAGTTGGCTCAAGTCCAAAAATACGACCAGTACTTCGAGCGACTCGACGAACTCAACGACAAGATCGAGGGCACAAAGGTGCCGGTAACCGGTGTCCACGTTTCGCAAGCCAACGCCAACGAGACACGGTTGCGGCTGTTCGTGGGCAAGAAAAAGGGCGACCCTGGTTCGTTCGTGCTGATCGACGGAACGCCTGGCCTCGACCCAAAAACCAACCGCTTGGAGTACACGAGTTCATCTGGACCCGACGTGATCGGCGAATTCAGACTGCACAACAAGTATCCCAAAGGCCAAATGCAGTTCCGCGTGGGAGCCAATGCGTTCGGCATTTCTACCGCCGACCGCTCGATGGAGACCTCGGGGATGGGAGCGTTCGACAGGCTAGCCACCGGCCTGAGCGTAGGTGGTATGGCGGTGATGGGCGGAGGGCTGCTCCTGGCGCCGTTTACCCGCGGCCAGTCGATGCAAGTCGCAGTCGTACTCGCCGGCAGCCTGACTGCCGCGGGAGCTGCCGTAAGCCTTTATGAGCGACTGGAGCACGCCGAAATCAGCGGCACCGGTGTTGCCCTCGACATCGCGACGATCGCAAGCGGCTTAGTCAGCGGCGGCACGGCGATTCGCGCTCTCCGTTCCGGCCCCGCGGTGCTGCTCGCCACCCGCTCCACCAAATTCTTGCTGTGGGCGAATTTCGCAGCGGATGGCGTCATGGGCCTGCTCATTTCGGTCGATGGCGTCGAGCAGATCGCGGACATCATCGAGCGGAAGGATATCCCGGAGGATGCCAAGCGCTCCCACATCGTTCGAGTGGTGACCAACCTCGTCATGGCAAGCTCGATGATCGCCGTCTCTGCGGGCCAACTCCGCGAGTTCCGCACCAAGGTCCAGACGGCAATCGGCCGCAAACTCGTCGGGCTAAGCGATGAGATCGTACTTGCACTCGCTATGCTCGACGAGGACACGCTGAAGACACTCGCCCCGATCCAAGACACCCAAGATTTCGTAAAGCTAGCAGGCACATTGCGAGAAGAGCCGGCGCTCATCAACCTGCTCAAGGTCGAAAAGCGCCTACCGACTTTGCTCTCGCTCATGAAGACCGCGTCTGCGGACGAGCTCAAATTCGCGATTCTGCGCGCCAATGCCCATGAAGCAGGCGTTGCAACCCAAAACACCGAACGACTCGTCCATATTTTTCGCGAGTCTGGCGTTTCGGCAGAGGCCGCTACCACGTGGGGCAGCAAGACCTTTAGCAATTTGGCGGGGAACGCGAACACGCTTGCCGAGCTCGAAAAGATTCTGCCGCTCGTGAAAACTGGCAAAGTCACGGGACTTCAGCATTGGCTAGCGTTCAACGGTCGAAAGAGCCCAGCAGACGTCGCACGTACGACCGGAGAACTCCGTGCTGCCGCACTGCTGTCAGCAGAGAATCCGTCGGCGACGGTCGACGTTGGCGGCGACACAAAGGCTCCCCGCAATCCCAACAATCGAAACGAGGCCCTGCCATCGTTCGACCTCACCGTAAACCAAGGCGGTAGCACCCAGCGCAGCGTCGAAGTCGGATCGATCGATAATCCGGTGAAAAGCGGGGCCGAGATGATGCCCGGTGTGTCTCATGCGGCGAACAAGGTTGCCGCGCGCGACGCGAACGGTATATCGATCCCAGGCAAACGGGACGCGATCATCCAGATTTCGTTGGAGAAAACCGTAGACAAGAAGGCCGGAGGAGCGATCGAGATTGCGCCCAACGGCGACCGCGTCCTCATTACCAAGCGTTCGCCGCCTGATCGTCTCCCCATGTCAAACATATTCGACGAGTTCACTGGCAAGATTTCCAACGATGAACGAAGCCACTTGATTGACAGAGTGAGCGTTGTAGACGCAAAGAGCGGAGCCCTACTTGCGCAGTATGATAATACCAACGGCGTGTGGCAACGAGTGCGCTGAACCATGGTGATGCAGTTTGAAGTCTCCGATCACTGTCTTCTCTCGATTCTGCTCGAGCGAGGTAACGGGCAGACCGAAGACGATCGAGCAGGCCTCCTTGAGATGTTGGCCGCAGCAGATGAGCTCACCTCGGGCTGGCTGGTACCACTCGGTGTCGGACTTCAGTTCGTGCATTGCGATCCTGCGAACTATTTCGAAGAGAGTGGTGGTCGCGCCGACGCCCACCACTTTGTTCGCGTGGCAACAGTCCCCCAAGACGTTGAAGTAGAACCGCCGTTCTCGAAGTCCAAATGCGAAATTGTACCCAGAATTGACGCGTCAACCATTCGCAACGAGGTGGTGCAAGGGCTAGACCAGCCGGCGCCTCCCGGCCTCGCAAATAGTCTGTCGATGTTATGGTGGACCGCCGTACGCGCGAGATCCCCCATCGACAACGCCTTCGAGCTGCTCGCGCCGGAACCCGTGGCGCCCATCGCTGAGGTCATTGACAGTGCGCGCTGGTGCTTCGGCCCGAAATCCGGAAGTATCGTCGGTAGGCCGGCCTGGCTGCGATGCCTCAACTCTCACTTCACAACCGAAATGATTCTTGAGGTTCATTGGAACCTTTGGGTGGACTACCCACCCGGTCGAGCGATGGTCGATGCTGGCATCGCACGCGTGCTCGAGCGCCCTGGCTGGGAAGCGCGCCAACTATATCCGCCAACGTGATGCTCGGTCATAGTGGCGTGGCATGACGCCGTCCCCCACCCGGTTTGGCCGCAGCGCGTACACGGTGTTCGGGGGCATCGGCTATGTCGCCGGCGTTGCGATCGCAACGTCACTCGCGGTCGTTTGGGACCTAACACTCAGCGAACGGCTCGTGGTGATGCTTGCGCCGCCACTTGCGTTCATCGCGATCACAACCGTCGCGACCGCACTCAAGGGCCGTGAATGGATTGTGTTCTACCAAACCGCGGCCGGGGCAATCGCTTCCACATGGATCGCAGGCCGAGCCATCGGTGCCAACCTGCCTCGCCTTGCCGATATCGTGGTGATCGGCATCGGCACGTTTCTGGTTTTTGGTCGAATCGGCTGCTTTCATGTTGGTTGTTGCCACGGCCGTCCCGCGCGCTTCGGCGTCCGCTACGACCAGCGTCACGTCGCACGTGGTCTTTGGTCGGCGTGCGCGAATCGCCCTCTGTGGCCGGTACAACTATTCGAGGCGGGTGCGACCGCTCTGATCACTGCGGGATCGCTGCTCGCTGCCGCCGAGCCGGGCCGCGCGGCGTACGTCTTTGCCGTCAGCTACGGCATGGTTCGATTTTTACTGGAGCTCGTGCGCGGCGACCCCGTGCGCCCGTTCGCAATCGGGATTTCCGAAGCGCAATGGTGGTGCCTGGCCAGCGCTGTCCTGTGCGCGATCGCCCATCCCTCGTGGTGGACCGTTGCAGCGCCACTGCTCATCGCTGCGGCCACGTTTGCCGTTGCGACGACTAGGCGCCGCCGCGAACTCGCCGAACCATCCCATGCCCACGAGCTTGAGACTCTCTGCGCCGAGGTCCGTGCCGATCCGTTACACACGCGCCGCGAAACCGCGCTGGGATTGGCGGTGAGCTGCCACGTGCTCCCCGATAACCGCCTCGATTGGATTTTGTCATCCGCTCACCCGGCATGGTCATTGGAGATGGCGAAGCGGCTCTCTGACCTACTGTGGCCACTCGGAGCGATTGTTCCAGGTCGTACAGGTTCGGTGGTTCATATCATCGACCACGCGTCAGCCCCCCGTAATCCTCCAAACTCACCGGACAATGCGGCGCATTAGACCGTGCAGAAGTCGTCGCTTCGCGCGAATCGGGATGGTACATAGATTCCGGCCGTGCTCGCCCGACGGATTATTCCCTGCCTCGACGTCAAAGATGGACGCGTCGTAAAAGGCATCAACTTCCTTTCGCTGCGAGATGCCGGTGATCCAGTCGAGCAAGCCGCTGCATACGACGCCCAGGGCGCGGATGAAGTGTGTTTTCTCGATATCTCCGCTGCGCCGGAGGGTCGGTCAACGCTCGTCGATGTAGTAGCTCGCACCGCGGATCAGGTCTTTGCGCCGCTCACCGTTGGCGGTGGAGTGCGGTCCGTCGCCGATGCGGAGCGGCTGCTCGAAGCCGGCGCCGATAAGATCGCTGTCAATACCGCGGCGATTCGCAGGCCCGAACTGATCGAGGAAATTTCGCTGCGGTTTGGCAATCAAGCGATCGTCGTTGCCATCGACGCCAAACGCGACCGCGGGAATTGGATGGTATACAGCCACGGAGGCCGCACCCCCGAAGGACTCGATGCCATTGCGTGGTGTAGGCGCGCCGCAGACCTGGGCGCGGGCGAGTTGCTGGTAACGAGCATGGACCGCGATGGCACGGGGGCAGGCTATGACCTCGAACTTATTCGAGAAATCACATCCAAGGTGTCTGTTCCAGTCGTGGCCTCGGGGGGCGTTGGCAAGCTCGACGACTTGGCAGACGGGCTGCTTGCAGGTGCCGATGCAGTGCTCGCAGCTTCGATTTTTCATTTTGGCCAACATTCGATCGGCGAGGCCAAGCGCCACCTCCGCGACCGCGGGCTAGCCGTACGACCCTAGTACCTCATGTCAGTGGTTTTGGCAGGTTCCGGTCGCTGAGGCGTGCCGT
>CAYQQM010000015.1:0-70428 GCA_964419605.1 uncultured Kofleriaceae bacterium
CACGTCACCCTCACCGCTGCGGAGGCGCCCGTGGCGTAGCTATTTTCGTGGCAGCCGATAGGGCATCCATGCGAGTGACGCCGGGAACGAGGGTTGGACGCGTGGCATCGTGGCCGTCGTGTGAGGCCGCGTTCGTCGACGGAGTAAAAATCCTGCTCAATTGACTCCATTGAATGATGATACGGTTCGAACGTCGGACCTAGGATGAATACCTCGGCTATAGCTATCGCCCTCACCTTTGCTGGCCCTATTTCGACCGCGCGGGCTGCTCCCAACGCTGAGCTACTCCGCGGCCAGAATATGTTGATCGTGCGCATCGAAACCAGTACCAACGATTTGCTTGGCGATCATGGTACTGGCAAGGGCGCACTGCGATGTTGGCCGCAAGATAAGGATGGCATCGCCGCGGGTTGCTATATCGGCGTCACTCGACGCGCAAGGCTAGTTGAGCCCGCGTTCCTCCCTCGGTCCAACCGCGATGACATCGTTTCACACCGCACGGTGGCGTTCTCCCCGCCGGTTACGGGAACCGTCGTGGTAACCGAAATCTCGCCGCAAGGACCGGAAACGGCTGGCCTCCTCGGCAAGACGATCGTGGTGACATTACCGAATGCGGTAGGTGTGGGTCTCTCTCTCTACAGCGACTGCAATGAAACCACAACTCTGCATTGCGAAGACCAAAGCGGGGAATCGTACCGCCATGGTATCACCGATCCGGCGGCGAGCTTCGTCGTCGGGCGCGACGGCAGCGTGCGTGCGTATACTCGGGAAGTAGCCCAAAGCGTGAAACGTGCAGTCTTGGCAGCAGAGGCGGCTAAGACCCAACGGCAAGCGTCGATGGACGGACTCAGGGCGGCGATCGTTCATATCGATGACACGACCTATGACTTGCCGCGTGCACTCGTCGATTCGGCCTTGACGAACCCGGTTGAATTCGAGGATGGCGGGCGCATCGTACCCGCGATGAACCGCGGCCAAGTAATTGGCTATAAATTGTACGCGATTCGACCACACTCGCTGCTTGCGGCAGTTGGTTTCCAAAACGGCGATGTGATCAAGTCGATCAACGGCATCGCGCTCGTCGAGTCTAACATCACATTAACGCCGTTGCGGTCCGCTTCGATTTTTCGCGTTGCACTCGAGCGCGGGGGAACCCAGGTCGTGCTCACGTGGCGAATCAAGTAGCCGACAGCACAGCACGACGCGGGCAGTAGGCAACTATCAGCAATATTTAGTAGGACCGGGGTGAACAAAGTCATTCACGGTCGCCACCGGTGCGCAGACGCGATCATACGGCTTGCGGAACCAATCGACGAAGCGCGACGTACCCGCGCTTCAGATACCCGGGGTTGCCCCGCGTGGGGCAATCCCGTTTTTGGGGATGCCTTCCATGCTTGCTGTTGAAGGTGGGTATGTTGGTGAAGTCGGTTTTCCGGGAAATGTCGACGTTGCACCACCTTCTCGTGGGGCACTCCCGCCCACGGTTCAATCGAGCGCAAGCGAGCGGGTTCCCTCCGCGGAGATCCAGGCCGCCAAACGCATGTTGGAGGCGCAGAAGATGCCGCCGGCTATGCTTGAACGGCTGCTCGGGACCGAGGGAGTATTGGAGCGGCTATCGTCATCGAACCCGGCAGTTCGCGACTACGCCCTGCAGATCGTACGAGCTCATGTCGACGGTGCTCTACGCGTTGAGGCACTGAAACACCTGATCGATCAGGCGGAATCTCTGCTTGGCCTGCCAGAGGCGACTCGGCTGAGGCCGTTCAATCGCGGTGGGGAAACGTCTCGACACTACCTCGCCGAGGTGAACAACGGTGGGGAGGTCTTGCAGGTATTCTTGAAACTTCCCGCGGATCCATTCTCGGTTCTCGGTGTTGCCAATGACTTGCGGACCGCAAAAGACCTAGGGCCTCGGGGCGGCGTCGCATGGTCGTTCCCAGTGCGCGCTCGCCACAAGACGTTGGGCTGGGTCGAGGGTGCGGCGATGGAACCTTTCGCAGACGGATTCTCGTACAGCCTGCTGTACGACCAGATGATCGCGGGACAGTCGCCCTCGGTGGAAATTACGATCGATCACGTCAGAGCGCTGAGAAAGATTCAAGTAGATGCGGCGGCCGATGGAGTTCTTCTCGACGACGAGCATCCTGGCCAATACATCGCTCGGCCCCGGCGGACTCCAGCGCGAAACAAAAATGGGGACCGCGAGCGCTTGGTCGTTCCAGTGGACATGATGGTTCTTGCGAACACGCCATATTTGCCGCGGCCGGGCCTGCGGGACCCCATGAACAAAGCGAGACAGCTCGCAGAGTTCCAGTGGAGTCAAGCCGACAATAAAGGTGGGGCCGAAGCCGCGGTCGAAGGGTTCGTTTCGCGAGACGTAAAGGCAGCCGAAGCGCAGTTGAAACAGTGGTTTTCCAAATACGACCCCAAGAACAAGGCGGAGCGCCAGCACCTGGTTCGCCGAGTCAGCGATGTATTGACTGACCTCGGCGTCGATGAATCGCTGATCGGCTATTTGCCAAAGCTCGACGACTTTCAGCTGCGAACACTGGTTCAAGCCAATGGATTTTTGGAGGGCGTCACAGCGTCGAACGAACGGCTTCGCCTGCATATCGAAGACCTGGCGTGGGAATACGCACTAAATCGCATGCCGCTTGAGGTATTGGAACTCTACCTCAGCAAGGCAACATCTGTCCTGGCCTTACCTGCGATTCTGGGGCTGTCGGACAAGCTCAGCTACAGCCAAACGTATGATGCTTGGGTCTATTGGGGCACGTTGAACGGTCGGAGGGTCGGAGTGATGGTGCCGAAGTTGCCCCAGGAGGATTACCGCGTGGATGAGTATCTCCAAAGTATGCGACGCGGTCGAAATCTCGTTCCCGTTCGCATATTGGATTTTGGGACCCGAGTCTGGCGGCGAGGAGTCGCCTGGGAGGACCAGGGCTAACGAGTTGCCGCGCCTTCTGGGCCCTACGGCTTCACCCGGCTCGCCGCTGCCGCCGTATACGACCAGCGAAAGCCGCCAGGGCTCCTAGCCACACGAGTTCCCCCGAGGCCGCCGGCGAAACAGCGCACCCTGACCCACCTGTTCCGGTTGGCGAGCCGCCCGAGCCATTCGGCCCAGCATCGCTGCCCGACGTGGGGCCAGCATCTGGTACTGCGGCGGTGGCCGTTAGAAAGGCTCCAACCTCCACGTCTGCCCAATTGTCGGTCACGACGATCCGATCCAATCGCCGCACGTGCTCGGGCGAGTCGTTCGTCGGTTGCGCGATCGTGCCGTGCATCGTCAATGTATCTAACACCGGCGCGGCATTCGCCGTGTAGTGCGGCGTATCGATGATCTTCGTCCCATCGACCCATAGTTGAACCCGCCCGGCCGTGGAAGCCGCGACGGTGATGCCCAGAACCACGCCGTACCACCGCTCGTAATCGCACAGATACGGCTGTGCCGGACCATACGGCGCCTGAGTCGCGACGAGATGGTCAGGACCGTGATCGCCGATGAGCACCGTCGAATACCATGCGTCGAAGGTGAACTTGTGATCGCCGCCAATGGTGTAGTTGCCGTTCCATCCCGAACCGATGCCCCAGCGAAACCCGGTACCGCGAATTTCGATGAGCTTGTCGAACTGATACGGCGAGACACCGGTGTCGAGCCAGATGTCATTGCCAGCGACACGGTCAAAACGCACGAACGTCGCGAGGTAAACTGTGGTGCCAGAGCTGAGATTGATCGCCGGTAGCACCACGTCGACCTGCGCTGCGGCCGTGGCATTTTGGGTGTGCCACTCGACGAATTTTTCGCCAGACGGTGTGGCCACGGCGCAGCGCACAGTAGGCTGTGGCACCCCGGGATACGTATCCCACAAGCGGCCTTCGACGATTTCGGCATCTGCGATCGGGGCGTCGCAGGCCTTGCCTTCGAAGTCGGCACTATAGGTCGCAGCGCTCGCAGCGCCTCCCGAAACGACCCATATGATGGCGACTACCAGCGCGGTGCAATGCCGCTGTCGCGTTTTCACACCCAACTACCTCGTAGAAGGAAAATCAGAATGAAGCCCCATAATACTACGTGCGGTTCCAATTTTCATCATCACCGAAGGTCCAATGGCATCGGTCGATCCCAAATGCGTAGTAACCGCGCATTGGCCGCCTTGTTAGCGCTCGTTTCCTCTCTCTGCCGCAACGAGTACGACCCAGACCGCGCCATCGCCGATTTCTGAATGCTTGCCCTGAGCGACGCCAATTCCGACGTCGTCCGGATGATAATCCCCAATGAGTTCGCGACCTTCCAACGCGTTCAGATCGGACACCGCAGTAATCACACTCCCAACGCGTTGGTAGGTGTTGGGCAGCGCCTCGAGTTGGCTCTTGGCGGTCGCCCACAACCGATCGCGAGGTCGACCAGACGCAAGGCCGATCGCGACCTGCTGGGCGATCGCTGTGAGCTTTGGATGAACGACGACGTTGCGAACGCTTGCGATGCGGGTCCGGACCTGCTCCGCGGCAACGCGGACATCAACCTTGGGCGGAAATCGAGCGAACACCTGAGTAACGAACAGTTCCCGTCGGCCCGACACCTCATCTCCCAACACGATGCTCATCCCGACGTGAGTTGCCGAAGCGGACAACAAATTCGCGCGATGGCCCGGACTGTTCATCAGTCCGCTATGAGCCTCTGCGACCCCGTAGGCGCGCGCTACGTTCTCGAGTACCAACGACGTTCCGATACCCGAAGCCCGCACACGATCGGCCGCCGACCCTGTAACCGGAGACACGTGGGCCACAATCCGCGTGCGCCGCATCTCCTCTGAATGGCCTTTCGCCACCGCGCCGAGCCGATCGTCCCACGCTAGCGGCGCAAGCTTGTGGGCTTGTCGATCGCGGTTCATCCACCCAAACAGCCGCTTCTCGGCGTCGGCGACATCGCTGACGGCTTTGAAGTCAGCCCCGAAATCGATGACGACCGAAGGCGGCGGAGCGGCACCGCACCAGACTGGAAAATTCGCTAGAACCGCCGACCCAGAGGCATCGCTTGCCGCAATCTCGATCTGCTGTCGACCCACATGGTCGTTGCAACGAAACGTAGCTTTGATGCCGCCAAACTTGCCTTCCTCGACAGGCAGCCGCTCCGTTACCCCGCTTTCCCGGGTGATCAGAATCTCCGGGTTGCGATAACTTGCGTCCAGCACGCCGTGGAGCTTGAACTGACCGCGCGCGTTCAGCTGGCGAGGAATCGGCGCTGTTGAAATGCCTGAACTCTGCAGTGCAAACACGACAGCGCCTGATCCATCGCGATCGCGCTGTGCCGCAGCGACTCCAACCCGGGCGGCTCTGCCACTGCGAAGAATTTCGGAAAGCCGCGGCCGAAGTTGGTCGACGATCAATTCCGGCGAATCGATTGGTCCCCACACCACAACCAGGTGCGGCGATGGCTCGACAATGCCGCTGTGCTGCATAGCGAATTCAACGGCGCTGTAACTAACGACACCCTCTTCCGGCACGATCTGGGCGAGGTCAGCGCACGCGCGAAAAAGCCGTGCGTCTGCCGCTGGCACCGGTACGCGAGCGCGAATTGCGGCTTCCGCCACGGCTGCGACGACAGCATCGCCGAGCGTGCTGCTCGCCGGTTCCTGTAACGGCTCGTTATAGCGTTCGACTGCCGCTCCCCGCGGAGCAAACACAATCCCCGCCGGAGGCGACTCGCGACTCGCCACGCTGCTGCCGCTGCTGCGCCAGCTCGGTTGAGTTCCCACCGGCTTCGGCGTGCTGCCGCAGCCAACGACCGCGACAACCAGCATCAGCGAGCGCAGCACCAAGTTCCACTATACCATGCGAGCTCCCACGTTGTCGCAGGTAGGTAGACGCGGAGCCAACGAGTCACCGCACCGCGACAGGTTCGATCGAGCCCGATGGATCGGCGAACACCACAGTCAACATGCGGTCGAGCGCGTGGAAGTCGCGATAGGAGATGCGGTTCCAGCTCGAAGCGGCGATATCTTTGCGGCCGGACTTCGCGTCGACCCGAACCACGTTCATCCGCCAACGGTCGCCTACTCGAGGTGGGATACGAACCTGCATCGCGGTGTCTTTGCCCCGTACAGCCGTCCACGGAATCGCGATTTCAGCGCTCCATCCCGCATCGCTATCGCCAGCGCGATCCGGAGTGCCGCGAACGTTCACCGCGGTCTCAATGCCCGACTCCCATGCCGTGTCTCCAGGCTGAGCGCGGGTGGTCGCAAACCACGAGTCAAACGTTGCGTTATTGGGGTTCACCTGAAGCTCGACGTAACCCCGGCGACTTCCATCCGCGTCGATGAAGAGTTCAACCGCGTCAGCTTTCCACAGCGGTTCGTCGTGGCGGTGATACGGACTGTAGATATCTGTGTCGGACACCTGCACCAACACGTAAAGCCGCTCGCTGTCCCACGTAAGCTTCGCCGTTGTGCGTCCGTCCGGTTCGGGACTTCCCTCTGCAGTTAGAAATTCCGAGGACATCGCGGCTTTTGCCCAGGCTTCGTCCATTCCAAGGCCGTCGATTGTGAGCGGTGCCGAGGCGCGAGGCACGTACACAGTGCCAGGTGGCGGCGGTGCTTTGGCAAGATCGACGTCGAGGGTAGCCGCGACAACTGCACGTTCGAAGGTGTCGCGCCCACCAAGGCACTGTCCCGTAATAAGTTGATCGGCTGCGGCCTCGCATCCCGGGCATCTCGCGGCTTTCGTCCTCACTCCCTCGGTCGCCGTACCGACAGGTACGGCTCGGTCGGTCGCTCCGGGCGCGCTCGCGATCTGCTCCGGGCTGCTGTGCCTCGCTCGATAACTTATTACGGGACAGTGCCTAACGGCCATGCGATCGGATATCCCGTGCCCGCCCACTCGCACCAGTCCGACATACAGCACCGCTTTGCTGGAGTTCCAGTCTGGCCGCACGACGATATCGTGGACATCTTGGATGATTTCACCGGCCTGCCACGTCTGGGGGGGGTGGGCGAGCTCCATTTCGCTCGGGTCGATGTACATGAAGTCGGTGCTCCCAGCGCTGCCCCGTAGGATGCCAAATACTCGCCAACCCGGACCAGGCGCGCGCTCAACGCGCCAGTAGTGCGCGATTCGCACGCTCTGCCCTGGAGATAGGCCGGCGCTCGGCAGCTCGACGCGATTGCCGACGTAGGTAACTGCGCTGGGACCGAGCGAAACATCGAGTCGCGCAATGTCGCTCGGAACCTGGTCCAGCAAGTTGGCCGCAACGAGCTTGCGATCGATCTTGCGACTGACCGATCCGGAATCCACACACGATAGAAAAAAAACCAGCAGTGCCGCGCGTGTCATACGATGAGATCCGAGGCATCGTGAAACAGCGCGCGGTTCTCCTGCTCGCGCGCCTTGGCCAGTTGCTCGACTTCGGCGAGCCAGGCGGGATGCTTTTGGGCGATAGCTACGAAGTCGCGCTTCGCCAGTTTGAGGACCACCGCGGGTTCCGCCGCGACGACGCTTGCCCCGGCCGGCGAGCCAGTGACCAACGAAATTTCGCCCACCGCCGCGCCGCAGCCAAGCTCCGCCACAACGCTGCCACCGGCGTGAACTTCGCAACGCCCGGTCACTACGACCCAAAGCGTATCGTTAGGTGAACCCTCTGCGACCAGCGTCGTCCCTGCAGGGACGATTTCGGTCGTAAATTTCGCGAGCAATACGTCGCGATCCGCGGCTTCCAACGCCTGAAACAGTTCAGACGTTCGCATGAGGTTCGCCAATAGCCGCGCCCGAGCGTGAAATGCGAGCACCTCAGCGAGTTGCGGTTGCTTGGCGGCCGCAAGCTCCACCGCCTTCGCAGGGATTTCAAGCAGCCAAACGTCGCTCTGGGCAACTACCGTAGCCGTTCGATGAGTCCCTCCGACGAGCGCGATCTCGCCAAAAAACGCACCGGAGTAAAGTTCGCCGAGCGGCGTCGATTCGCGGCTCACCGCAACCGAACCATGCGCGAGCCAGTACAGCGCAAGCGCCGGATCGCCCATCGCGACGATCGTCGCTCCGGCGGGGTATGCACGCGCAGTCATGACGCCCACTAGTGCGCGCGCCCCGGGCTTGGACAATGCAGACAACAGCGGCGCCGGGGCAACGTTCCCGGAGCTCCGTTCGGCTAACCACGGACCGAGCGTTGCGATGACCTTACGAGCATCGTCGATAGGCGACCCTGACTCGGCAATCTCTACCGCGGGCTGTTCTGCCTGCACCGGTTTTTCCATCGCAAAGTGCGGACCGCCCGTCGCGTACGTGTCGATCACATGCTCGACGAGTTCAACGCCGCGAATGCTCCCCTGCTCAGCGAGGTATCGCCCACACGCAACCGCAAGCGCGACCTGACCGCTTGCACACGCCCCCTCCCCAACCGCCAAAAACGCAGCCTCCGCATCCTCGGGGTATCCGAGTGCTCCTAGAATCGCCGCAGCCTCTAGCCACGCACCGTAGTCGCTTGCGCGGGTGGTCAAAGCGCCGATCGAACGAGCGAGATCCTGTTCCGTAACGGTCACCCGACCGTTATACCCGGCTCGGCGTGCCTAAAGGAGTTTCAACCGCAAGCCGATTGCTATCCGGTTGTATTTGCTACCCCAGCAGTGCCCGCATCAAGCCCGGCTCGCCCCGTTGGCACCGGCCGTCCAATGCGATACATCCTTGCGCAGGCGGGACAGGTACGCCCAACCACATTACGCGGCGTGGAGGATTTTTGAATGTCTGAATTAGCGGCCAGGCAGACGGGAACCAACCTCGGTCAGCGCTCCCCAAGCCAGCAGGTCGCGCAGGTGCCCGAGCCCGGCAAGGTCACCCTGACACAGAATCTGTACCGGAGAACACACGCCGTCGCGCAAGCGGATAGCGCAACGACATCCGCCCCGCCCGATCCGCCGTCGCGAACCGCAACCTGGCAGCAAATTGCAGATGCTGCGGACGATCCCAACGCGCAAGCGGAGCTCGATATTGCGTGGATCGAGTCCCTGCCCGCCCATATCCAGGAAAGTATCGACACCGCTTTTGCAGACTCCAAAGCGGCCGCGAAGGCCTCTCGGTCCGCCGCTCCGGGACTCGCCAAGCTCGAGGCCGAGATCCGCGCAGCCCAGAAGCAACTGATTCGGGATACCAAGCTCCGACTCGCCCAAGCGAACCAGCCTTCCGGAGGCAACGACGTCGCGCGCGATCCGATCTACGCCGCGGAATACCAACGCCTTGAGCTGGAGCGGGATCACCAAAAACAAGCGCATTTGAAACAGATCGCGCAGAGCCAGGATTCTGCGGTTCCCATGGAGCAGCCAAAGCAATCGGTCGCGCGCCCCGAGACCTCCACGGTGAAACGCCTCGAGGGAAAGGCATTGGCCCGAACAAATTTCATGTCATGGGCTGTCCACGTGTGCGGCACGGCAGATGCCGCCAAGGCGCACTTCATGAGCATTAAACAAGTCAAAGGACATCCCGGCATGTTCTTAGCGGGCGATGCCAGGGCCCGATTCGAAGCGGCACTTGCCGATTTCGACGCGAACAATCCCGGCTATACCATCGTCGGTACCACGGTGGCCCACGCGCAGCGCGGAAGGCATCAAGAGCGGTGGGGCGTAGGCATGCTCGGTCATGCGCTCGGGGAATCGTTCGACCTTCGCGCGTACGACAACCCGAACATCAAGATAGACGACAAGCACAGCTACGCATATCTCATCGCCAAATTCGGCGGCGAGGGCGGCAAGCGCGGCAGTGGGCGAGCAACGATGTCGATCTCCGAATCGGCGATTGAACGAACCGGCCAAGAAACCGTCGAGGGCAAGCGATCGACCGAAGGCGCCGCTCTAATCGACGAAGTGCGACGCCAATTCGCCGAAATGAGCCTCACCTCCGAACGTCTTAGCCGTTCGTTAGAAAACGAAATGCCCCGGCTTCAAGCGGCACGCGACATGTACTTCGATCAACCCGACCTTCTGGCCGAACTGACCCAAGCGCAATCGGACTACACACGCGGCGACTCGGTGGCGCGGAAACGGCTACAGAGCCAGGCTTTTAGCAGCCCCGAGGAGAAACTTGCGGCCATCGGTCAAATCAAACAAGATCTTGCTGCGCTAGTCGACGAAAAAGCCGACGCGCTTGCAAAGTCCAAAGCAACCGTTCAACAAGCACTAGAGCACGCGTTCGCGACCTGGACAGCCGCCATTCAAATCGACATCGACGCAGACGACGCGGTTTTAACCGAAAATAAAAGTGCGAGAACCCAGATTGCCGAAGAACAACGGGCACTTTCGTCTATCGACGCTGCCGATGCAGACGCTTTCGCGCAGCTGGAAGCGTTTGCCGCTAGCCACGACCTAACTCGCCCCGAAGACAAGAAGCGTGTCCCGGACAACGCAAAGGCCTATAAAAAGGTCCTGGCACGCGAACTGCAAACCCGCGGTGCCAAGACGAGCAAGGCACTGGCTTCGCATGATGCTGACGCGCATGCCGACATCAAAGCTCTCAACTTCTACAAGGCCAAACTATTGGACCCCGCGTTTGTGTTCGGCAAAGGCAAGAGAAATCCCGACGGACATTGGAGCTCACGCTATCAAGCTGAGGCCGTTCCACTCATGCAGCTTCTGGAGAACGGCACTGTGCACAACGACCCCATGCCAACTCCAACGGTGGTTCGAGCGCGGCAGGGCGTGTTCAATGCCGAGGTCGTCGTCACGCTCGTCAAGTTCGGGTTTGCGCCCGGAGCTAATTACGGTGACACCATGCACTTCGATTTCATCGAAGGCTTCAACCGTGCCGTGCCCGGTGGCCGCAGCCAGGAAAACCTGAAACGAACCCGTTTCAGCCCAGAGGGCGATCTCGATCGGCCGATGCCTACACACAACCCCGAGTCCGAAACGTGATCCTGCGGCTCGGACTTGTAGCAATCGCGTTGCTAGCCGGCTGTGATGGTTCGTCATCAAAACGGGCAGCTGCCGCCCCTCCCACGCAGGGGTCCTCATCCAAGCTTGCCTTGGCCGGGGAAGGGAGCGGTGTCAAACCAAACTCGCAGATCGCGCGAGATACTTCAGTACTCCCCGTCACAACCCATTCAGGTGGCGCCGTGATCGGAGTCGGACAGCCCCGGATGCAACTTGCGCGCGAACGGCCATTTCGATTGGCATTGCGAGCGCAGCGCCAGCTGGTCCTGGCCGAAGACGCCGGTTCGATCGCGATCTGGAATCTCGCGACGGGTGAGTTGATCCGGCGTCTTGAACCGCTCCCCGGTCCGTTCCCCAGCGCGCCAACCTTTGCGATTTCTCTCGACGCGCAGTGGTTAGCCGTCGGGTCACACCGCAAGACGCGAGTCTATGCGCCCCCGTTTGATCAGGTGTATTTTACGCCCGGGTGTTCGGAGGCTCGCGCGTTCTCGCACGACTCGAAGCTGTTTGCGTGTCACAATACGTTGCCGGAAATTTGGAACGTGGCTGAAAAAAAGCGCGTAGCACAGGCGCCGGATAGCGCGGTGTTGCTCATGCCGCAGGCGGTCCAGTTCTCCGCAGACGATCGCAGCCTGTACTGGGCAACCGATCACGAGATCATTCGATGGAATTTTTCGAGCGGCGGCGCACTCCAGCAGGTCCACAAGAGCCGAGACAAACTCCTGAATGTGGTGTTTTCCGAGGGCAGCGATACGGCCTTCATCAGTACGCGGACGCCCGGGTCTTACAAGCACACCAGCGCCTTGATCGACCTAGCCTCAGGAACGGTGTCCGCGTCAGACCGCGAATTCGACGCCGCCGTTTCCTTCTCAGGCAAACGGATAGCGTACGCGTCCGGCGATCGAGCTCGCGTCGTGGACGCGGCCAGCGGAAAGGCGATTTGGTCTACCCAAACAGCGGCGACGGTGCATCGAGCGGCCTACGCCAACGACAGAGATGTCATCGCCTACGTCGAGGGCAAACACATTCGCGTTGTAGACCTTGCAGCCGGGCCACTGCGCTTCGGCGCGACATCGCGTTTTGCCGGATGGATCGACGAAGGAGTCGCGGCCATCGAGCGCATCGAGAAATTCGAACAACTGCGCCTTGCAGATCGAACATGGAGTCCGGCTGACCGAGCAACCCTGGCGGCCAAAACGAGCGCCCCCGCGTGGGCGACCTGGATCGCAGCTGGCGGGACGGTCGCCGCCGAGGCAAGCCCGCGCCACAACACACAACCCGATGCAAGAAGTGGGACCGCATGCATGCCCAAACTCCGAACGTGGTCAGCCAACGGCGGCGCAAGGACGTTCACAATGGCCTGCAAATCGGCCGATTCGGCGGAGCCCGGTTGGGCCATCGGCGGAGGATCGGTCGTCGGAGTGGGCGAGAAATCCGCCATAGTGTACGACGCGAAAACCGGCCGTCGCACCGGAGTGATCCACGTTGAGCGTCCGAGGCTCGACGAGCCCGAATTCGAATGGACCTTTTGGGACATGGCGCTCTCCCAAGAAGCAAACCTGCTCGCCCTCATCTCGCGAGGTCCCAAGTTGCCACCCGAAGGCACGCCGGATCCACGCGAGGATGCACTCCATGTCGATGACTTACGAGACAGGACCCGCTGCGAAACCGACCTGTCCGGCGAATGTCGAATGGAATTCACGCTGTCGCTCTACACGATCGGCAGGACGGTAGAAAGGACATGGCTCGTGCAACTCGAACCACCCCATGGAGCTGTGCGGACCACTCAGCCCTCCGCCGTGGCATTCGACCGCGCCGGCAAGCGTATCCTCGTCGGTATGGCTGACGGCGAAATCCACGTGATGTCCACAACCTCGCCCGAACCTAGACACATCGAACGTTTCCACCATGGACCGATCGTAAAGCTCGCCGTCTCGCCAGGCGGCGGCTGGGCATTCTCCGAAGACGCCGCCGGACAGCAGCGGCTTTGGCCGCTTTAGGCACCGACCCGCAGAACTTGGCTGGTACAGGTCCCGGCTTATGTAGGACAAAGTAAGTTTTTTGACTTCATTTGGCTACGCAGCGATCATTTCGCAAGATGAAACGTCGAGCCTTCGACTTGTCCCATGTGCTTGAGTCTACGTGGCCGCGAGCTTCGCTGGAGGTCACGGAGGCGGAGAAGCGAATATATAATCGCTTCGATAAGGCGTTTGTCGTCGTTATTGGTAGCGAACTTTACGGCGATGCTGTGGCCGTTGCGCGCAACATCTCGGCCGGCGGGCTGCTCGTCGAAATGTCGTATGCGCCGCCGCTCGGCTCGGTGGTTACAGTGCATTTTCAGTACCCGCGCGATGCCGGGACGGTCGATGAAATCGTCGCCCGCGCGGAGGTCAAGCACCACCATTACTTAAACTTTGCTAGCGCAGACGATCAGGCGAGCACGCGCGCAATCGGGCTGCGATTTATCGAGTTTTTGGACCCTGGAGAAGGCGTGGAGAATGACCGCATTCACTGAGGTCAGCCCACGTGGTCCCGTCTGGCCCACAATTCAGCTTGCGCCGAAGCCCACGACTCGGTAAAGCCTCGCATACCACGCGCCCATCCAGCCCGGCCGGGCGACGCCCTATGCGACTCTGCATCGTCTACTTTGCTATCAGCGCTGCCCTGGCGAGTATCGCCCCTGTCAGAGCAGCAACTCCCGATGATGCGTCGGCCCTTGCTTTGCTCGGCCAAATTGGCGGCAGCGATCCAGCAACCCGCAACGCCGCAATGGCAAAACTCGACAAAGTCGCGCCCACGGCCATCGATGCCATTGCATCGTTTCTGGCGCGCAAACGCGAGACCGATATCGAGCAGCGGCGCCAAGTCCTGGCAACGATCGGTGCCGAGGTTCCGGACAGCAAAGGCCGTTTCCCCACCCCGCCGCGCCGTTCGGCGAAAGACCAAGAGCTGGCCGATAACCTCGACTGGCTCGCCGCGCTCACCGCCTTGCCGAGCTCGACCGATCCCCTCGTGGGACTGAGCGAAGTGATCGCCGACGATGCAGCGATCCGAGCACTTGCGCGCACCAACGACATGCGGGCAGCTTCGATTCTATTCAGCGTAGCCTTCGGCGAAGAAACCATCATCTATCGCGATGAAATTGGGCGTTACCTCCGCACGATGGAGCCCTACAGTGTGCCGGCGTTAATGACAGAATCTCAGTCGCGCAATTACGACCGCAAGCGGTACGCAACCTACCAACTCGAGCGGATCGACCGGCAAGAACCCGGCAAAGCGCTGCGCGCCGCCGCTGGCGATGAATCGCTCGCGATCGCGCTGCTAGAGGGATTTGCGGCCACGCGCCATCGCGAAGCTGTTCACGCGGTTTGGACGAAGGTCAACGCTGACTCGCCGAGAATCCGAAGCGCTGCTCGCACTGCCTGGATGGCGTACATCACGGGCCCACCACCGCCGCCCGCGCCCAAGAAGCGCCTGCAGCTTCCCGGTGGAAAGCTCACCAAGAAAGAGAAGCCGCTGTGGCTGACGTACCGCGAGCTCGCGGACAACGAACTGCGCAAAGCCGCCAATGAGCTGTTGCACGAAAATCTGCCGTTGGAAGATCCTCGATTGGACGACAACGATGACGATCGACCGGTCAGTACAGTGAAGGTCGATCTCACCGACCTGACCAAGCGCATCTGGGCCCATTACGACGGGGAGCGCGCCGCGCAGCAACGCATCCATTGGAGTGCCGCCAACGCACTCGCTCAAGCCGGCGATCTGAACGGCGCAACGACCCAGATCGATCGCATGCTGGCCCAGGACCCTGAGCACGATCGCAAAGTGCAAATGGCAGCAATCTACTTTCGCCACGCGAAGGAACTCGAACGCCTGCAAAAGTGGGTAGAGGCGGAAGCAGCGTACTCTAAGGCTTTCGGGCTCGATCCAGAGGGATCCCGGGCGACCGAAGCACTCGCGGGACACCATTTTTCGCTGGGTAAGTCGCTCGAAGCGAAAGGAAAAAACGGCGCGCCCGACTTCCGCCGCGCGGTTGCACTGCGCCCCGACTACGGTCAGGCCAAGGCCGCCGCGAAAATGGCGAGCCATCCAGCTAGACCCACGTGGCCATTGTGGGGTGCCGGAGCAGCGTTTGCTGCAGCGCTCGGACTCCTGGCGGCCGGCGTGATAAGACGCCGAACGTGAAGGTATTAGGGGTGCTCATTGTCATCGAAGGACTCGATGGTGCAGGCACGACCACGCAGGCCAAGCGACTCGCGGACCATTTCGGCGCAACCGCGCACCTAACGCGCCAGCCGAGCGACGGCCCGGTCGGTCGTCTGATTCGCGAAATGTTGACCGGCAGTCACTCGATTCCAGGCCAAGATCTATCGCAAAACACCTTTGGCTTGCTTTTCGCGGCGGACCGCCTCGACCACCTGCAGCGCGAAGTCGAGCCAGCCCTTGCAGCTGGAAAAACGGTGATTTCGGACCGCTGGTACCACTCATCGTTTGCCTACCAGGGCACCGGTGCGGAGCGAGATTGGATCAGTGCCCTCAACGCGCGCGCCCGTCGGCCAGAACTGACGATCTTCCTCGAAGTCCGGCCAGAGGTCGCCGCTAAGCGCCGGGCCGCAGCCAAGCGTCGCCAAGAGTTATTCGAAGATCTCCAGATGCAGATCGAGGTCGATGCAGGGTACCGAGCCACGATCGCCGAGTTGCGCGCCGCGGGGGAGCGCATCGAATGTATCGATGGCGAGATGCCCGAAGCCGCCGTGTTCGCAGCGATCCTTCAGTTGCTTGGGTAGTTAGGGTTTGACCATAGACAGCAGCGAAGGCCAACGGCCACATGTTCGGTGGGCTTTTCGCCCACAGTTTCATGGTCAAGTTGGGTCCCGCGGACTACGCCGCCGCGTTAGCGCTCGACGGGGCGGTGCCGTTCGATCCGATGGGGAACGGCCGGGTGATGAGCAACACCGTACTCATGCCGGAATGGGTGATGGACGACCCCGCAGAGATGGCATCGTGGCTGAAGCGCGCGTTCGACCACGTGCTAACCCTGTCAACAAAGAAACAACCGACGAAGCGCTTAGCGAAGCCCGCCCGTAACCGCCCCAGCGCAAAGCCCGCGAAAAAGCGCGGGACAGAGAAGGGAAAGACCAAGCGACGTTCGTAGCGAGTACCTCATGTCAGTGGTTTTGACGAGTTCCGGTCGCTGAGGCGCGCCAAGCGCGAGGCTTGCGGAGTAAGCGCTACTGGCGGTAACGCGACGGAGCATAACGATGCGATCGGCGACGACCCTTGGAAGTCCCCGACGGGGGATGGATCGGCGGCCCGAACCGATCAAAACCACTGACATGAGGTACTAGGGGCGCCACCACGCTTCGCGTTCGACGAGGTCAAACACTTCCCGCAAAATCGCGAGTCCGTTCATCGCGGTCGCGAGGTCAGTCGAGAGCGGTGGCTGAATCCGAAAATGAGCAGAGTAGCTCATCGTGAGAAGGCCGCGGCGCACGCACTCCTGGAAGATGCGGTCGGTGACCTTGCGCGGCAACGCAGTTTTTTCCTTCTTGTCGCTGACCAGCTCGAGTGCCATGAACATCCCCGAGCCCCGCGCACAGCCGACGAACGAGTAGCGCTCGACCCAGGTTTTGAGCTCGCTCAACATCGCGGCACCGACCGTGCGCGCGTTCTCTACCAGTTGTTCCTCTTCGAGAATGCGCAGGGACGCAGCCCCGGCCGCCGCAGCCAGCGGGTTCCCGCCGTAGCTCGACGACGATCCGGACGGATTCGACCATGGCTTGGAAGCTCCGATCGCTTGCGTGGTGGCAATCGCCGACAACGGGAACCCACCGCCCACCGCCTTGCCAATTGTGACGATATCGGGAACGACCCCTGTGTGGTCTGTGCCCCACCATGTGCCGGTGCGACCGAGTCCGGTAATCATTTCATCGGCGATAAAGAGTGCGCCAACCTCCTTGGCAATCGACGCCATAGCAGGAAGGAACTCTTTGGGTGGGACGATGTTCCCCGCAGTGCCCTGCATCGGTTCCACGATGACACCGGCGACAGCGCCTGCTGTGGCAACTTTGACGTAGCCGCGCGCCACTTCTGCGCACGCAATGCCGCACGACGGGTATTCGAGCTTGAGCGGACAGCGGTAACAGTCGGCGTACGGCACCTGATGGCTGCCAGGGACCATAGGGCCAAGTTTGTCTTTGAACGTGGATCCCATCAGCGACAGCGCCCCCATGGTCTTGCCGTGGAACCCGCCCCAGCAACTCACAAACTCGTACTTGCCCGTGTACGACTTGGCCAGGCGTAGCGCGCTTTCCACGGCCTCGGCGCCACTGGAATACAGCTGTAACCGGTTCACCTCGTTGGCGGGCGCATGGCGACCAAACCGCTCAAGCAGCTCGACCCGCGCTTCACTGGTCAGCGAACCCACCGCGGCACGCGCCGCCTGACGCTGGATCGCTTCGACCCACGTCGGGTGCGAGTGACCTAGCGCTCCGACCGCAATTCCACCGATGAAATCGAGAAACACGTTGCCGTCGACGTCGGTGATCGCGGAGCCCTCGGCGTGGTCCACAGCGATTCCGGCCGCGAGCGCATAACCTTGCGCGCCAGGCGCCATATGAAGGTCTTCCCGCATCCGCAACGCCTGGCTCTTGGGCCCTGGGATCGCAGTAAGAAGGCGTCGATTCTGATTCGCGGGTTGCGGCATCGAGTGCGATCTCTTACCGCAAAGCGCGTGCGATGCGCACAAATCGCTGCACCGCGGCAACGTTTCCGATCACTGCGACGATCACCATCGCTACGATGAGCAAAACATCGGCTGGGAACATTGGGAGATGAGCGTGCAGTGTTGGGCCGACAAGCGAACTGAGTCCGGCCCCGGTCAGCAAATATGTCGCCCGCTCGTGCCGCCGCATCAGTCCGCGCGGGATTTCGACTTTCATCGCCTCCGCTTTTGCGCTGGCATAACTCACCATGAATGAGGCAAGTAGCGCCGCGAGAACCGTGCCGAGGATCCATGGCGAATCGCGAAAAGCCAGGGCACAGCCGGCGAGAACCGCAAACTCCGTGTATCGATCTGCAGCGGCATCGAACACTTCACCAGCCTGCGACCCGGATTTTGTAATTCGAGCTATTTGGCCATCGAGAATATCGAACAACGTCGACCATACCGCGAGAAGGCACGTTAGCCCCCACATTGAGAAGCCGGCGGCAACGCCGGCGCCGAGCCCCAAGATCAGAGCGATCCAGGTCGCGACATTCGGCGTCACCCCAATCCCGACCAAACCGCGAACCACGGGCTCCAGAGCCCAGTAGGCCCAATCCATCACGCCGCGGCTGACCAGAACGGTTCCACCGATGCTGCCGACGCGCTCGTTGTGCGCCGCCCCGCGCGTAACTACTCGAATTCCATAGAGTACAGTGGCCAAGACGACCTGCGCGAGCATACCGTAGGCGAAGTAGACGTCCTTCACCATCGCGATCCTTTAGCCAGCCTTAGCAGCGCGCTCAGGATTACGCGCCGGTACTACCGGAAGTTCGCGTCCTTCTGCGCGAGCCGAAGCATACGCAGTTTCGATGAGCTGCACGCACAACGCTGCGTCCATCGCCTCGCGCCCCACGTAGGTTCCCGTGTGGATTTGGTTCGCAAATTCTAGGTGGAGCGCCTTAAACCACTGCGCGTGCGAAGCGTCCATCCAATCGGATGCCGCCGAAAGTTTTTCGACATCGACCTTGCCACCGGCACGTTTGCGATGAATTTCGACGTCGTCGTCTTCCACCTTGATCGCGCCGTGGGTGCCGTGAAGCGTGTAGATCACTTTGCGGAACCCCGAATTCCACGTGAGCTGAGCGACGGCAATGCCCGTGGGAAACGTTACCGTGCAGGCGAAATTGTCCTCGGTGTCGTAGTTCGAGAGCTGCGACATCTTGGCGGTGATCGTCGAGGGTTGGCTCGCCAGCCAATCGAACGCGAGATAAAACGTGTGACTGCCGTGATCCATCGCAATGCCGCCCCCAGATACAGCTCGGTGCCGTCGCCAGTCGGGCTGCCACTCGGCCACGCCCTTGGCATGGGTCGTTCGAAACGTATCGAGCGTTACCAAGTGAATTGGTCCGAGCTCCCCCGACTCGAGTACGCGGCGAATGACCTTGATCACAGGCGCGTGCTTGTAGTTGTGAGATGGGAAAAACACCTTTTTCACCCTTTGCGCGTGCTCTAGCATCGAGCGCGCATCCGCCCCCGATGTAGCGATCGGCTTTTCGCAGAACACGTGGAGTCCATGCTCAAATGCCGCATGGGCGATGGCGGCGTGATCACACGGCGGGGTCGCGATATCGACAAAGTCGATCCGGTTGGCCTCTGCCGCAAGCAGGGTCTTGGTGTCGGAATAAATCCGCGCGTTTGGTAACGCTCGACGCGCCCTGTCCCGGCGCAACGCACAAACGTCCGCCACAGCCGCGATGTCAAACGCATCGCGATTTGTTAGGTACGCAGGAACGTGGCCATTCTCAGCAATGAACCCAAAACCAATCAGAGCACCCTTCAGGGGAGGCGACATAGTTAGAGACCTCGGCAGTGGAGTAGGTCAAATCCAGCCTAGAAGCAAGAACCAGAACCAGGTCTACCGCGCTTCGCGATGGCCCTACGTCAACGCGCCCGCCACTTCCCACCCCACCTGTTGACTTCTTAACGATGGGTGCTGTCAACTGCGTCAGTTTTTGGGCAACATTGCCCGCGATTAGCGATGGCCAGCGGCCAAGGGCCGCCGAGGGCTTCGATTCAGGCGGTGAATCGAGCCTCCTCGGCAAGTGTTGTGCGCGAAGGGGGACTCGAACCCCCACACGGTTAAGTACTAGCACCTCAAGCTAGCGCGTCTACCAATTCCGCCATCCGCGCATACGACAAGACCGATACCTCTCGCGCGCCAACCTGTCAAGCGTCCCCCGTGCCGGTGCGCCGCCAGGCTCCACGGACACGCGATCGCCAGGCCCTCGTGACATCTCAGTCGCGAATCGGCATAGTTGACCTTTGTGTCGTACTCGTCCGGTCCGTCTCCGCCGCTGTCACGAGCGAGTTTGGTCATCGGGCTGTACGGGGCCGCCTCCATTGCTGCACTGGTGATTGCGGCGGGTCGCGGCGATCCCGATCTGTACCGGCTTGGCGGCTCCCCGTCGCTACAACAGCTGTTGTTCGGACCGGCGATCGGCGCCGGACTGGGCCTGGCGGTCGTGGCCGGAACCCGACTGGCAACTCGCCGCTGGCAGTGGGCGCGGACCCTTCATTCCAGCTTCGCCGACCTGCTCGGCCCGCTGACGCCGCGAGAAATCTTGATCCTGGCGCTGGCCAGCTCGATCGGCGAAGAGCTACTGTTCCGCGGCGCCCTGCTTCCTTGGTTCGGCACGTGGATCCAAGCGATCGCATTCGCCGCGTTGCATGTCGGGCCACAACGAAGGTTTCTGCCGTGGACTCTGTCCGCGCTGGTCCTCGGCGTAGGCCTGGGCGAACTGGCGCTCCACACCGGCAATCTCGGCGGGCCCATTGCCGCCCACTTTACGATCAATTTTCTCAACCTTCGCTACATCGTGGCGACGCCGGTACTGCCCCGCGCCCCAGCGCGATGAATTGCGCTATAGCCGTGGACATGACTCGCGCTTTCGTTGCAGCTCTATGCCTGTTTGGACCTGCGGTGGCATTTGCCGACGATACCTCGGCCTCTGACAAGTTGCGCATTCTTTATTCGACGCGGTTCACGTTCACTGAAGACGGATTGCCGCTGGTCACCGTAGAAATCATGGCGCATCGCAAGCGCGTCGACTTGCACGCCAACGGCGGCGTCCTGGTTCGACCGGATGGAGTTGGAGGTAGCAGCGTCGAAAATGACGGCGATAGCTGGACGATCACAGTCGAGAATGCCCAACCGGCGTTGCTCCAGGACTGGACCGTCGTCGACACGCTCAGCCCGGACGACGCAGACGGTATTGCTGCCAGCATGACCACATGGAAACGTCGAGGGTTTGAGCCGCGCTCGTTCGATATTGGCACGCTGTTCGGCACCTCCGGAGAAGTGATCGATACGCGCGAAACGCGAATCGCGGTCGACCCCGTCGCGCGGGGAAAAGGCGCTGCACGGGCCGCCGAAATCGCCAAGAAGTTCGGCGTAAAAACGCTGGTGCATCAAGAGCTGGTGCGCCGTCCTGCCGGCATCGTCGTTGCCAAAAGCGGCTCGACGACCATCCGAAATCCGTCTGTACTGTGGTTCCAGCCCAAGCGCCTGTCCGAGCCACTCGTCGTCGCTGCCGTACCTACCGGCACAGGCGGGAGCCAGCTGACAACCGGCAGCGAGGACCGCCGCTATTGGGGTTCGGTGTACGTTACCCTCGATCACGACGGCACACTCGTCGCCGCAAACGCCGTCTCCGAGGCCAAACTGTTGGCGGGGACCGTACCTGCAGAGATGTCGCCCACAGCGCCCCCGGCAGCGCTGGAAGCGCAGGCGATTGCCGCGCGCACGGAACTACTCGGAAAAATCGGTCGCCGCAACGTTACCGATCCGTTTCTCCTGTGCTCCACACAGCAGTGCCAGGTCTATGCAGGTGCGGGGAAAGAAGATTCGCGTACGACCCGAGCGATCGACAATACTCGTGGAATGGTGCTGCTGCGCAACGGCGGCGGCGTGGTTGACGTTCGCTATTCGGCGTCGTGTGGCGGCCACAGCGAGGACAACGACGCCATCTGGGGCGGCGAGCCCGATCCGTCGCTTCGCGGCCGTCGAGATGATGCAAATGCAGCGATCACTCGAATCACCAGCGACAACTTGGAAGCGTTTCTCGCGGAGGATCCCAACAAGACCTGGTGCGGCAAAGCCAAGGGCGGTGGCGCAAAGTTTCGCTGGATCGAAACCATTGCCGACACGGATCTGACCGCCCGAGTGTCCGTCGAGTTTCCCGAAGTGGGGCGCATAACCTCCCTCGTCCCGAAGACTCGCGGCACATCCGGACGGATCCAGACCTTGGCGATCGTTGGCGATAAGACGACCGTAGAGGTGTCGGGAGACCTTCGGATCCGCCGCTTGCTTGGCGGGCTAAAATCGACGCTGTTCGACGTCAAGCGCGACGGTAAGAGCTTTGTATTTCGCGGCGCCGGCTTTGGCCACGGCGTTGGCATGTGTCAGCTCGGCGCGATTGGCATGGCCCAAGCTGGCAAGACGCGAGACCAAATCCTCGCGCACTACTATCGCGGCACCCACGTTCACAAGCTGTATTAAGGGCCCGCTGAGGCTGGGCGACTCCGCTCAGTACCAGACTTGCGCGGCCAATATGAGTTCGTGACCTGCCTTCTTCATCGACTCGTCGAACTGCGTGTACGCATAGCTGCCCTGGACCTTCATCTCGTGCCCTTGCAGGTAGTAGTTGACACCGAGGTCGTAGTGCTTCTGCGCGTCGTTGCTAGCGTGCACGTTCGGGTCGTACATACCCACGCGCACGACCGGCTGAATCTCGCCCTTGAACGACGGATCCTTGAGCGAGTAACCCGCGAGCACGTAGCCTCCCTGGCCGGTCACAGCGCCTGTCGCGCCCACGTCTCTGGCCCGGATGAACTCGCCTTGCACGAGCACGCCGGCTCCTTCGTAACGCACGTCGGCTTCCCAACGATCCTTGGTTCCCGCCCGCGACCGATACCCGATCGAGTCGTACGCCGTAGCGGCGAGGGTGAGGCCCTTGACCGGATACGCTTCGAGGCGAATCGCCACATCCTTCTGATTGTTGGCGTCGCGGGTGTTCGAGCCTTGGCCATTGTAGATCCCGACAAAGTAGCTCCACAGCTTGAACGCCTTCGTCACCTTGATACCGAGGTCGCGCTTATCGCCGAACTTTTGCGAGACGAAATCGCGCTCGGGGAAAACGATCTTGGCCGACGAGTTGAGGCCTTCCCAGCTGACCGGGATCTTGAACTGGCCGATCGTAATGTCACCCCAGTCGGAAAGGTGGGTAATCTCAAAGTCCTGCATCGCTGCCGTCGGCGACACTGCGGCCGGTACCGAAATCTTCATGCCAGTGCCGTCGGTGACCGTGGCAGTGCCGAGTTCGAGCACGCGCGCTGGATCGAACATCATTTTGTACGCGATGCGCTTGGGCACGATCTCGCCTTTTACGGAAAGCTCCGCGCGACGCAAACGGAACGTTGAAAGCTGAGTGTCACCGCCGCTGGATTGCAGCCAGAACCAGCCTTGCAGCAGCACCCCCGGCTGAAACAAGCCATTGCCGTCCTTGCCGACCGCCAGCTTTTTGGGCAGCGCCGGTTTCGACGCATCGATCGCCGTCTCTTTGGGCGGCTCGGGCCCGACCACCGGGGAAGGTTCAACGGCTCCGACAGGAGAAACGACCGGCGTTTCAACCGGCGGCGTAAGCGGAGTCTGCGTGGCGGGAGCCCCAGGCGCCGGGGGGGGCGACGCAGCGGGTTGCGACAGCACGTTGCTCGACCACAAAGCGATCAGGACTCCAGAGACGTAGGAAAGCTTCATGGTGGGGAATAGAACTCCTGTACGTGACAGTCCAGTGACAGCCGCGCGACACATTGCACCAGTTTGTTGCGAAGGCTATGCAGCCCCCCCCAAGGGGGTTTCCCTCGGGGCGCCGTACATTTGATCCAGCAGCGCGGCGTACTTCTTCTCCACCACTTTGCGCTTGACCTTCAGACTTGGCGTCAAATCACCCGCATCCACCGTTAGATCTGCAGGCAAAATCTCAAACTTCTTGACCGTTTCGTAGCTAGCCAGCGATTTGTTCACCCCATCGATAAACGGAGCGATCATCGCTTTGGTCTCGGGCAACCGCACCACCTCGGCGTAGCTCTTGGCAATGCCGCTGGCAGTTGCCCATTTCATGATCGCCTCTTCATCCAACGCGAGCAGCGCAGTCACGTAGTTGCGCTTGTCGCCGTGAACCACGACCTGAGATACAAACGGACACGTGGACTTAAGTTTGCCTTCGATGTGCTGCGGCGCGATGTACTTGCCGCCCGACGTCTTGATCAAGTCCTTTTTTCGGTCGGTGATGCGCAAAAATCCCTGCGCATCGATCTCGCCGATGTCACCGGTGCGCAACCAGCCGTCGGGCGTAAGCGCCTCAGCGGTCGCCTCGGGCAAGTTGTGGTACCCGTTCATCACGCCCGGACTCTTCAGCAGAATCTCGGAGTCTTCGGGTGCGAGCTTGCACTCGGTGCCCGGAATGGCAAGGCCGACCGACCCGAACACATAGCGGCTCGGGCGATTCACAAACCCCGACGCGGTGCTCTCGGTCAAACCGTAGCCCTCCAAGATCAGAATGCCACAGGCATGAAAAAATTCGGCGATGTCGCGAGAAAGTGGCGCCGATCCGGAGATCAGCCAGCGCACCCGGCCGCCGAACAGCGCCCGAATTTTTGCGAATACCAAGCGGTCGGCGATTTTCAACTTCAGCGCCAGCAGTCCACTGGGAGTCTTGCCCTGCTGGCGAACCTGCGAACCCTGTCGCCCCACCGAAACCGCCCACGCAAACACTTTTTGTTTTGCAGCGCTTCCCTGCTTGGACTTCTCGAGGATGCGATTGTAAACCTTCTCGAAGATGCGAGGCACTGCGGCCATGAGGGTCGGTCGCACCACTGCAAGGTTATCGACCAACTTGGGAATCCGGCCGTCGACCGCGGTGACCGACCCCGAACCAATGTGGCCGACCATCAGCACCTTGCCGAACACGTGCGACATCGGCAGCCACAGGTACTGCACGTCGCTGTCGTTCCACAACCCAATCGCACTGACCGCGTCGGCGCAGTATGCCCAACATTCGTGCAACAGCCGTACTCCCTTTGGCTGACCAGTGGTCCCGGAGGTATAGATGAGGGTCGCGAGATGAGATGGTTGGATGCCGGCCAAAACGTCGTCAAGGCGACGAGGCTCTGCCTGGAGCAACGCGGCCCCTTTGGCCTCTAGATCAGTAAGGCCAATCACCCAGTCGCCATCGACCGATGCATCAGGTGTACCCTCAATCAAGATCACCTTGCCGATCGAAGTCAGCTGCGCCTTATGCGGCCGCAGCTTGGCAAGCTGTAACGCATCCTCGACAAACACATATTTGGTTTGCGAATCCGATAGAATATACGAGCATTCCTCCGCCGTGCTCGACGGGTACACCGTGGTCGTAGCGCAGCCCGCGGAGAGGATGCCGAGGTCGCACAACAGCCATTCGAGTCGCGTGTTGGAGAGGATCGCAACCCGATCCTCGCGGGCCACCCCGAGCGAACAAAGGCCCGCAGCGATAGCCCTCACGCGCTCACCGGTCTGGCGCCACGTCATCGATCGCCACTGCTCGGCAACTGGGTAGCGATACGCTTCGCGGTCCGGTGTATCGCGAACGCGATCGGCAAAGAGCTGCGCCATCGAAATGGTCTTGCGGGATATCCGCTCGGGTGCTTTGGAGTCGGGCATTGCCACCCGACTATGCCACTACAGCCGGCGTCATAACACCGCGGAAGCGTTGGAATACCTAGGTTGCCTACTGTCCGACAATCGTCACATACGTGAACGCGCCGGCAACGACCGGTACCTGGCCCGTGCCGATCGCGCTGCCTCCCACAACGTCGACGGTCGTCATGCCATCTCCGACGTCGGTGTTTGGAAACACCACATTGGCGCCGTTGTCGCCAGGCTGCCAGCGCGCCCCATCCCAGGCCATGGAGGCGCCATGGGTGGCGCTCGATGTAACCGGGCGAATGGTGCCCTCGGTATGGACGAACACCACCGCTTTGGTCGCATCAAACATGCTCGCTGCCCGCTGCATGCCGATCATCCGCGCGGAAAACAGCGATCCGGAGGCGATGACTTGACGGTTGGCAACCACGATCCCAGAAAACGGGTACACCCCGGCAGCGCTGCACATCGAGGGTCCGGTGGGCGGTGTCAGATCGAGCTGAATCGTTGCCGCCCGGGCCACGCAGAGCTCGAACCGGCCATTGGGATTCGTCTTATCCATCCGCGCCCCGTCCCCTTGAACGGTCAAGGTCGCACCAAACACGCCGCAGAACTTGGCGTCCGTCGAGTCCCAGTCGATCACCTCACCGGTAAACGCGAGATCCGCCCCACATTTTCCGTCGGAGACTACTGCAGCATCGGGTGAACTTCCCGCTCCCCCACAACCCACGCTGGTCGCTACGACGATCGCCTGGCCGAACCTCACGCTGCAAAACTATCACGGCCCCCGTACGGCACAAGCGGGTTCGGCCGCGCGACTCCCTGGCGCGAGAAACCGCCCCGCTCGTCACGGCGTCTTGGACGCACCTGGCTTCGCATCCGCTTTGCAGCTTACCATCGCTGGTCCAGCTCCGACCACGTCGCACTTTGAGCCTCGGCATGGCGTCGTATCGCACGCTGCTTTGGCGGTCTTAAAGCACCGCCTCCCGATCGCGTAGTAACATTCGGCGCGATCGCCGGTATAGCGCCACATTTTCCAATTCGCGTTATTGGGCTCAGCGGGATCTCCAGACGCTTTCATCGCCTGCAACTGCTTTTCCTTCGCAGTCTTAGGCTCGGTCGAAGTCTGCTGCGGACGACTACAGCTAACGGTGGCACCGAAGGCGGCAACGACGATCAGGACGCGAAAAAGCAGCATGGCGCAGATCATGCCATAGTCTGTGTGTGATCGACGACGAGCGTGCGCGGCAGCGACTTGCGGAACTCGAAGCGGAAGTAAAAGCCGAGGCCGCCGCTACGGCCGCGCGCAAGCAGTCGGCAATCGCCAAACGGGCTTTGCCCGCAAGTGCGGAACCGCACAGGCGCATTCCCGTCCAGCCGGACGCCAAACCACAGAGCGACTCGCCCGGCAGCGACATTGGCTCCATGATTGAGCTCGCTGGCCGAGCCAGCGACGTCAAGCGCGAACTCCAGAAGCGGCCTCCAAAAGGTGGCAAGTCGTGGATCGCATCGGGGCTCGCCTCGCTTGCGCTGGGGCCGATTGGTTGGCTGTACGCTGGAGCCTGGCGCGAGGCACTTCCGGCCTCGATCGTGTGGGCGCTGTTGGTTTCGGTCGCCGCCAAATTTCTCCCGTCATTGATTACCGTTCCGGCGCTGATGGTTGCACTGCCCGCCTCAGCCATCGCCGGCATTAGCTACGCCCTCAACCACAATCGGCAGGGTAAACGCACCCGTTTGTTCGGCAGTTCCAAACCCAAGCAGCTCGGACCCTAGGCGAAAATACCGCTACGATCGAGAACGGGCTTCAGGTATATGTAGGTTTCTCACCGCCGCGCAGCGGGAGCGCCGAGGAGGCCGCCTGTGTTTGCTGGCTCGAACCGCATTAACTCCGCATTGACCGCCCTGTTTGTCATGGCGATAGGGGGATGCGGGGGGATGGGCAGTTGCGCGGGGCACCCGCTGCCCGAGGGGGGCCTGCCCGGGTATCAAACGATTGAGGGGGGCGCGCAACTCCGCGTCACGCCGGCGGGATTTGCCAAGCTCGCGTCGCTGCTTCCGGGCCTCATCAACTCCGCCCTTACCGGCGGATTTTGTGTAGGGCCTCGCGATGTCGCAAACGTGAATTTCTGTTCGCGAATTCCGGGGGGCGCGTGCGGCAACCAGCCGGGTTGCTCCATCGGCGTCGGGTTGGTCCCAGGATCGGTTCAGCTGTCTCCGAAAGATCCCGGCACATTGCACATACAAGCCTCGGTCAAGGTCGAGGCCCGCGCCTACGTAAAGATCAAGCTCGGGTTCACCAAACTCGAGTGCGACGCAATGCGCGTCCATAGCGATGGCATCGCCGTCGGCGCAGATATCGAGACCAAGATTTCGGAAGCGGACGGGTCGCTGAGTGTGCGCATCGCGCGAGTGACGAATTTCGATGCCGGAGCGATACAGCTTTCGGAGTGCAGCATCATCTCGGACATCGCAGGAGCGTTTGTCAGCGTGTTCGCCGGGCAGATCAGCGACGCTGCGATTCGGACCATGACGCCGCTGCTCCAAACCGCATTCCAGAAGTTCGTCCCGGAGCCGCTCGGCCTTCAAAACGCTGCCGATATCAGCAGGCTGCTCGGAACCAACGCCGCCGGTCCGGCCGTATTGGAAACCCGACTCGTTGCCGGCGGCTACGCCAACTTTTCAGGCAATGGCCTCAGCATGGGCGTCATCACCGGCATCAACTCCGATGCAGATCCGACCACGCGAGAACCCCAGCAGACGGGAACGGTGCGGCGTGCCAGCGAACCCCATCGATGTTCTCCGGCGCTTCCCGTTGTGGACCTTGGCGCCCCGCCTCTGTCATTGTCCGCCGTCAATCGAAGCGCGATCGGCAACGGGCCCGTGTTCGCGCTCAGGCCGGCGGCCGAATTCACCGGCGCCGCAGATGCTGGCAGCGACTTGACGGTCGGCGTTTCGCAGTCGGCGCTGCGGCTGCTAGGTCACCACGTCGTAACGTCGGGAGCACTGTGCCTGACGATTGGAACGGGACCGGATTTCCCAACCCTTAACCTCAGCGCATTCACGGTGATCCTGCCGTCGGTTGCTTCGCTTCAGACCAAAGACGGCAACGACCCGATCCTGCTCGTCGGGCGGCCACAGCGCGCCATTGGCATCAAGGTCGGCGACAACACGATGGCTTCGCCTGCCCTAACGGCTCAAATCAGCCACTTAGAATTCGACCTTTACGGGTTCTTATTCGAGCGCTACGTCCGGCTGCTCACGCTCGACCTCAGCGCAGACGTTGGCATCAATCTCGAATTTGAGTCTTCCGCCGATGGCGGCGCCTCAATCAAGCCGATGTTGGTCGGCCTCTCGGGCGAGAGCATCAAAGTTGAGGTCATCAATAGCGATTTCATCAAAGAAAAGCCGGAACAACTCAAAGCAGTGTTGCCCACGCTGTTCGAAGTGGCGCTGCAGAAAATCGGCAATTTTCAGCCGATCCAGATCCCCGCGTTCGCGGGCTTTGCGCTCGCCGATCTGTCGCTTCGTCGCGTTGTTACCGCCGAGGATAGTTTTTTGGCGGTCAACGCCACGCTCCGCCCAGGCGCGGCGGCGCGCGAGCTGGCTGCACGCGATCCGTTTGCCGCCCACGCCGTATCGATGCTCGATGCCGAGCTACGCCCTCCCCAGCCGGCAAGCCGTGGCAAAGCGCGCCTCATTGAGGTCACCAACCCCGCCGCCGAGCAGATTCGCAACGCGCTTACCCGGACGACGGGAGGCTCACTACCCTCGGTGGCATTCGCCGTCGATCGACTCGACTCCCCAGCCAGCGGCAATTCGCGCGAACTCGAGTGGAGCTGGAACATCAACGGCGGCATGTGGCGCCCGTTTCAGAGCGGGTCACCGCTGGTCATTTCCGACCCCGTGTTTGCATTGCAGGGCAAATACACGATCGGTCTTCAGTCGCGCGTCAAGGGCGACTACCGGACGGTCTCCTCAGCGATCGAGACCCAGGTCGTGATCGACTCGGTCGGCCCATCGGTATTCACCAACGAAGCAGCGTGGAAGGACGATTTGCTGGTTGTCCCAGTGCGAGATGGTGTAAGCGGAAAAGATGTGGAGGTCGGTTTCGGCCCACCCGGAGCGGCGCTACCAATGACTCCGTGGTTGCGCCAAGCGGATGCCACGATCCCCCGCGCAGAATTTGAACGGCTGGAGAAGGGCGGCGAGGTGGCCGTATTTGCCCGCGATCCGCTCGGCAACAAGACGGTCGAACTTGTTGCTCCTCTCGACAATTCGCCACGCGCGAATCGCAGCGGCTGTCAGTCGAGCGGCGCGCCAGGCATCGGTGGGTTCGTGCTCATCTTGGTCCTCGGCACGTTCATGCGGAGGCGCCGTCAGTCGGAACCATAATCAAGAAATGGAATCACCCGTTCGAACGCTAGACACATCCCGAATCGCCGTGCGTAGCCGTTCATCACGTGTGAGCAGGGTGACGTCGAGCGCCTCGGCTAACGAGACGTAGAGCGCGTCGTAAAACGTAATATGATCTTTTAGCTGAAGAGACCGCGGCACTAGAGGGAGATGTTCGTAGCGCATCAGGCGAAAGCTCGAGTATAGTTGAGCGGCGTCATTGAGAGAGCGCTCATTGAGCGTGTGATTCAAGAAGTAGCGGCGCAACACTTGCCCAACTTCGGCATCGATAAGGTATGGCGCTGCAAAATTCACCGAGGCCCCGGGCCTTTTTTCCAAAAATGGCTTAGCGCCAGAGAACAGGTGCTCGATAACGAACGACGCGTCGACGACAAATATCAACGGGACTCCCGTTCGGCGCGCACGGCGTCGACCGGTTTTTCGTCAATAACAATGTGCGACAGGCGTTCCGCGATCGCTTGCGCTGCTTCCATGGAGGGTCGTTTCACGAGTTCGCTCATCTCGCGTAGAACCAGCTGAGAGAGGGTCGTTCCTTCTTGTGCAGCCCGAATCTTCAATGCCCGATGAAGTTTTGTGGGGACATTTCGCACCTGGATCATTGTCGTGGCACGCATGCTAGAAAGCATAGTTTCATGTTTTCAACATGTCAACCGGACCTTGCACGCACCGAGTAATCAGACGTCCCGGGCCAGCCCGAGGGTTCTTCCCCGGGCGGGTTCATCCCCCCTACTCGATAACGACTCGATCGCTCGCGCCGCGCCCGAAGGTCTCGGGCATGTACATCTCCTCGGCTTTGGGCGGAGGCACTACGAAGTTCCCCGGCGTTGTCGCCCGTGCCACGTAGGTGTATTGGTGGACCCCTTCCCATAGCAGCGACGCAAACGCCTCGACTCTCTCGTCGCGCATGTTCTGGTGCTCGTACCAGGTACCCGACCACCACCAGTACGCTCCACGCGATTTCTGCTCGTTGGGATCCATCGGTATTGGACCGGTAACCGCTAGGGCGGGATTCATCGCCTCCAGCCCCGCGGGCATCGGATCGACCAGAGCAACATGATAGCGCCGGTTGTCGTTCACCATCGTCAAGGTCACGCGCACTCGCGTTCCTGCCTTAATGCGCCAGGTGCCATCTGAGCCGCGCGACACGTCCTTCGGGTCGTCCACACCTTCGTATTTGCGCTCGACAACAAACCCGTAGTCAGCGGCGGCAAGCGCCAGGCTTGCGGGTGCGTAGGTCATGCCGATGCGGTAGTACAGCCTACCCGCGCCGTCTTTTTGAATCGTTAGATCCGCCCCATCGTGGGATGCGACGTCTTTCATCGCGATTCCGATTTGGTGGTACTCCGTAGTTCGGCCCTTAAATGCGTGTTCACCCGCATAGTCATTGCCAAGCCACACCCGAGCGACAAAATCGGGGGTCACGTTCTCGTACGTGCGGAAGTAGCGATCGAGCGCAAGCAGCGCGAACGCATTCTCCTGTGTGTTGATCCAGCGCCCCGCCTTTCGGTGCGCGAGTAATCCGGTGACCAGTTTGGGAATCACGTCGGAATTTTTTTGCTCTTGGATCAGCGATTCGAGCATGACTCCGTCAACCCGGCGATCGCTGGCGAGTAGCAGGTAGTTGCCATCGCCGTAGCTCGTCGTGAAATTCGCCGCACCGGCCGTTTCGCTGAGGTGATTCAGCGCATAGCGCATGATGGCCGACCGCTCGGAGGCGGCGTTGGGCTGACCGGCAAACACGCCGAGAAGCCAGCCGTTGGTCTCTGCCGTGACTTTTTCCACGCCGCCTGCGTTGCGCAGAAGCGCTTGGCCCTTTGCGATATCGAGATCGCCCATCTGTTTGCGCGTGTACAAGGCATACGCGCTGATCGCCCACCGAACCTGTGGCGGGTAGTACCACGGGTAGTACGACTCGATGTTTTGCAGGTACGATTTGGCGCGGTCGACGATTGCTTGGGGCACGGTGAATCCCTTGGCACGCGCATGCGTCAACGCACTGCTCACGAACACGGTCAAATACGGTTCGCTTGGGAAGCCGCGGTCCCAAAATGCAAACCCGCCGTCGCCATTCTGCATCTGCGATAGGCGTTCAATATCCGCGTCGACGGATCGCTCCATCGCCTTTGCACTCGGCATGTCTTTCACCTTGAACGCGGTCAGCACATCGCGCAGCGCCGCGATCGCGAGGATCCGACTGCTTCGCTGCTCCGCGCATTCGAAGGGGTAGTGGACGAGGTAGAGCATGGCGTCGGTAAGCGCCTGCAGATTGGTCGATGCCGTGGTGACCTCAAGGCCGCCAAACTGCGTCACGACTTTTCCGGGCAACGCGACCTTTTGTTTCATCGCGCCTTGGTCGATGACGCCATACGTCGCAAACGCTTCCGTGGTCGCTGGGGTCCAAACCGGCAGCGACAGTTCCGCAGCATCGCTCGCACTGCCACTGGCCCCGATGATTTGAAACCGAGCTGTGCCCGCCATTTCCGCGGCCGCGGGGAACTGAACTTCCACGCGCTCATTCGGCGGCACGCTCACCTGACGTCCAGCGCCGTCGGTCAGAGTTGCATTTGCCGTACGCATCGCCAACTTGACGGTCATCGGAGCATCGGTCTGGTTCTGGACCACAACCGGCAACCGGAACGTATCGCCAAAGTTCAAGAACCGCGGCGGACTCGGGCGCACCATCAACGGCAGTCGCGCCGTGATCGCACTTTCGCCTTTGCCAAATTGCTTGGCTCCGGCGGCCGCGATCGCGACGATGCGATACCGCGTCAGATTATCGGGCAACTTGATATCGACAACCGCTTTGCCGTCGGCTCCGGTCTTAACCGCCGGAGCAAACGCTGCAAGCGGGTTAAAGTTCGACCGAATCGCGATCGGCTTGTTGGCAGGCTCGGAGGACGCCTGGGCCACCCTTCCGAGCAGCTTTGCATCGTCGCGTTTCAACTCGCGCTCGTCGGCCATCGACCGTTCGCGCTTCGCCTTCGCCGGAGCCTCCGCTCTTCCGCCCCCGTCCATGTCTTGCTCCATCGACGCAACCGGTGCACTCGCAGGTAGGGCCGCTCCACCCGAAGCGCGGCCCGATGCAAAGTTGCTCTGCGATCGCGTTTCGGCGAGCTTATCGAGGTCGGGTTTCGCGAGCTTGACGTAACTACGACTGTAGTGGTCGCTGGTGTCGGCGCTGCGATGCCCATAAAACGTGCCAACCGGATCGCTAAACTGGTAGCCCGACAGTGCTAGGATCGCTTCGTCGACGGCAATAATCGCAACTTCGGCGTCCGCCACCGGCTTGCCGCGCGCATCGGCGACCGCCACGGCAAGCCGAGCCGCTTCCCCCGGGCCGACTTTTGCTGCATTCGGCGAGACCTTCACGGCCAGCGTGCGCTGCACCGGCGGCACCGGCAAATTGATCGTGCCAACGGCATACGCTGGGCGCTTTGGCAGCTTTGGATCCGGATCGCCTTTGTCGTCAGTCCGCGCAGCAGCGCCAACCAAATCAACTTGAACCCACAGATTGGGCGTCATCGCCTCGTCGATCGGGACCGCGATGACCTTGGTCGGCCCGGTCAACGAGATATGTTCGAGCTTCACGATACCGCTGCGGCGCCACGTCACTACGCCCTCAGCCGGGAAAAACGGCGCTTGAATCAACAGCTCGGCTGTGGTTCCCGCCGCATACTCTTTCTTGTTGGGGATGAGCTGAACGACCTCCTGTTTCACCTCGCGCGCCGGCGGGGTGTTGTCGCCGCCGGTGACCCAAAAGGTCAGCTTGGTCACGTTGGGCCGGCCCCGCAGGTCCACGACCTTGGCGGTAATCTGATACGTCCCGCCTTGCTTGGTCTCGAAGTGGCATAATCCTGGACCCTTGTCGGTGGCGCGCGCCTTAACCCTGCAGGTCTGCGGATCGACCTCTTTGGTCGCATAGCGTCCATTTTTGTATTCCCAATCGAGTCGAACCGCGGTCGCTTCGATGTCGGCATCGACCGAAGCACCATCGATGTCGACGCCGATGACGTCGATATCAAATGGCTGCCCCTTTTCCACGAACGGCTTTTTCGCTTTGAGCCCAACGTAGTACTGCGCCGGATGAACGATCATCGATGACGAAGACGTCCAGGCTTGACGGTTCACATCCATAACAGTGGCATTTGCGGTGACCGACATCGGCAGCGCTGGATTTACAGAAAGTGCGTCGAGATGAAGGACGTGTTGGCCGGCGGCATCAGTTTTGGAGCGGAAGTTCCACGAGGCTTGCTCGTGGCGCCGAGCGCCACCGCGCCTGCCAAAATGCGGTGCCTCGTCGTCGACCCAGTGATGATATCCCCACCACGGCCTCCATTCGCCGAACACAAATTCGTCGCGATTGGGCGGAGTGAAAGTCGTTTGCGAAGCCGTGACCCACCAGTCGACCTGCGCGCCGGCGAGCGGTCCACCTGAGAAATACTTTGCCGCCACGGTGACGTCGCCCCCGCCGCCGACGAGAAACGGCCCGACACTCGGCTGAGTCGACACTTCATATTCGGGGCGGCGAAACTCCTGGATCTGAAACGAGTGATTGTGATGCGCAACCATCGATCCCGCAGTCGTGAACGCCACGGTGGCGTAGCCGAGATTCGGCGTCTTCGGCAGCTTGAACTTCGCATCGAAGCCTCCCGCCGCGCTCACCGACGCCGAGCCTTTTGCAATCTCATTGCCTGATGCGTCGGTGACGCGATAGCTGAGTGAGGAAACGATCCCGGCCAACGCACCGATGTCGCCACCTTTGTTGGGATCATTGGTTCGCAAAAATCCCTTCAGCCGAACCTCTTCGTCGGGCTTGTACATCTTGCGATCGTCGACCACGTACCAAACGACCTGCTTCGATCGCGGACGTTTGACCCACTGATCGTAGTCGGCGTCGTAATAGCCGTCGCGGCCGCTGACGAACCCCACATCACCTCCGCGGCGCGCCACCAAGAGCGTTGGGCCCTTCATGGCCTTTGATTCGAGCGGCATCGTCGCTGCGCCACTGGAGTCAGTTGTGGCCTTGATTCCGAAGGGCAACATCTCGAGACTCACGTCGGCAAGCCGCTTGCCGGTCGCCAAGTCGCTTGCCAGGGCGATCAGGTTGTCGTTGTCGACGTGGGCGCTGATGCCGATCTTGGTCGACTGCACCCACGCGATCATCCGTGGTGGCTCGTAGCGCTCCTTCCACGGATAGGGTTCAACCACGGCCACGACGTGGCCCAGTCCATTGCGCAGCGCGGGCGCTAGATCAATCGACGTTTCGACGAGCTCGTTGTTGCCAGCCGTCGTCTTGATTGTGCGATCGACAACCTTCTTGCCGGGAGCAGGCGGTGGACGATCGTGGTTCCACTGCTCATTGACATAACGGCCGTACACCGCGAGATCTACGGTTGGATCCACTTGGAACAACTTGACCTTTAGTTGGTCATAGTTGGTCGTAAAAAAATCGAGGGTGGGCTTGGTCGCGGCAGGGTCGAGCACAACCATCCCAGACGGCCCGAAAAAGTAGGGCAACGCATCGCCGACCGAATAAGAGTGCTGATGGTCTTTGCCAAGCGATTGCCCGAATTCGTCGACGATGCGGCCGCTTACCGCCACTTTATAAGTCGTTCGCGCCTTCGTCATGCCAACGATGGAAACCGTGTCGCCCGCCGCGATTACATGCATGCCGGGAATCGGTGGCGTCACGGTGAGCCACTGCGGATCGAATTTGTCTTCGTCCAACGGGTTGTTGAACTCGATTTGCAGCGCCATCCCCGGCCGGCAAACATCCCCATAGCCACACTCGTGGCCGCGCACGCGAAGCGGCGAATAGGTTCGAAACTGAAAGCTCTGCGACGACGTTGTCTTGTTCGGACCCTCCGCCGACGGCGTGCCCTGAGGAATCTCGATCGAAATGGACGTGTCCGCGGGAAGTGGCTTTTCAGTGCGAAACACGACGTAACGGCCATCATGACCCGCCTGTTTGACCTGATCGATCGCTGCAGCCAGCTGCTTGTCGCGCGCGATCTCCGCCGCGTCCACCATGCGCACCGCGGCGACCTGGCCGTTGGCGCTCACCTTCAGCAGACCCAGCACGCGCTGCGCATCGATTTTTTGGTCGAACTCCACCATCATCGGTACGTCGAGACGTTGCGGCTGCCCGCCATCGGGATAGTGCGAGATGATCAGCGGCGGGGGCGTCTCAAACGAAAACGCGACCGCAGATTTCAACACCCCGCCCTGCGGAGATTTTGTCCCCGCCGGAATTTCCACCTTATAGGTGGTCGACTGAGGAAACCGAACATCGGGCGCAAACACGATCGTGCGCGTTCCGATCCAGCGCCACGCCCCCTTCGGCTCTGGCACAAGCTTCACCGGCTTGACGGCGGCTGCATCGTCTTGTGACGTAACAGCCACCATTGGCTGGCTAAACGTCACCGACAACTGAGGCGCGATCTTGACCGCCCCTTCCGGCATGTAGCGAAGCACGCGCAACTCTCGGCCGGCGTCGCTAGCTGCCGGTGGCGGCGTGGGTGGCTGGTGCGGCGCCGGAAAACTGGCCTTGATCGTCTCGCCAGTTCTCGGCGGTGGCTGCGAGGCAGGCCGGAGCGCAAACGACGTTTGATCGGTGGACTCCGACTTGATCGGAGCCGCGCGCGACAACAGTTGTGCTACGTCGGCGTCGCTCAACTTGCTCGCGGGAGCCAACTTCGAGCGGTCGACTGCAGGCTTGCCCTGTTGCCCATCCGAGAGCCGAAGGTCGAGCCCGAGCGGCAAATCCTTTGCTTGGTACATGGGTGCGGCGCTACTGCCTTTCCCCATCGTCGTGGGGGAAGAAATCTTTGGATCGCACGAGCCAGCGATCGCTATCAGCGCGGTCGCGGCAAAGGACATTACGTTGCGCATAGATCGTTCCTCGTTGAGCGGCGGCTCTGCAAATGACTCCCAGGGGTACAGCTGCAAAACGCACGAGGCCGCAATTCGTGCTGATCCAACGTCACCCGCACAGAAGGCAAGATCAACGCGACCCGCCGATAAAGCGGTCTGCCACCCCAACCGCATGACCGGGTTCCAACGCAGTTATTGATGTGATTTTCATCATTTAACCTCGCAACAATGTATGGAGGCTTACAATATCGGGATCAAATCGGTGGACGCGGAAATCCGCTGATCGGTTACAATAGAAGATATGCGAGCTTTCGTGCTGCTGTTGTTTATCGCGGCCTGTGGCGGCTCACGCGGCCAGAGTGTGTGTGAGAATCAGATTCCGCCGCCGGCGGCGTGCATGCAAACGTGCGATCCGACTCCAGGTGCGCCAAAGACCTGTCCCAGCGGATTTTACTGCAACCCCGACGGACGTTGCGACGCGCAATGCACGCAGGGAGGCGGCGAGTGTGGCGATGGCTACACCTGCTCCGCAAACGGCGAGTGCGTCTCTGGCGAGTGCAAAGGTCTGCAGTGCCAGATCGTCAACTGCACCAAACAAGGCCTTCCTCCCACGACGATTTCCGGGAAGGTATTCGCGCCCAATGGCACGCTACCGCTATACGGAGTCACCGTGTACGTTCCGAACGACCCGGTGCCGGCGTTCCCCGACGGAGCGCAGTGCAGTCGGTGCAGCGACGATCTACCCGGCCACGCGGTGGTGCAAGACATTTCAAAAGAAGACGGAAGCTTTTCCGTCACCGACGTCCCAGTGGGCGACAACATTCCAGTCGTCGTCACGATTGGCAAATGGCGGCGTCAGATCGTAGTTCCGCGCATCGAGCAATGCACCGACAACGCCATCGCGGCGGTGGACCTAACGCTGCCAAAGAGCATGACGGACAAGACGCCGAACACGACCAGCGTCGATATCCCCAAGATCGCCATTAGCACCGGCAGTGCGGACTCGCTGGAGTGCCTCGTTCGCAAGTTGGGCATCGCCGACAGCGAGATCGGTACCGGGGGAGGCGCGCAGCGCATTCAGCTCTTCAACGACATCCGATCAGATGGCCACGGCACTACGAAATTTGTGGGCGGCGATCCATTCACGGATTCGGAAACAAAGCTGTGGGATGACGTCGGCCATCTAAGCCCCTACGACATCGTGATCTTGTCGTGTGAGGGCGGCCAATATCCCGAGACCAAGCCGCAGAACTCGCTGAACGCGTTAAAAGCGTACGCAGACCTCGGTGGTCGGGTGTTCTTGTCGCACTGGCACAACATCTGGGTCTCTGGCGTGGAACCCTTCGACCCACAATCAACCTACAAGCAAAAGCCGGCGGTGTGGTCTGGCGTGTCGACATGGAAAAACAACGGCGACTTGCCCGCGGGAACGATCGATTTGATCGATGAAGTTAGCAATCCGAAGGGCAGCTCGTTCGCAACATGGATGCTGAACGCCATGGGATCCACGATTCGCGGCGAGATTCCGATCAAGGACGTGACGGGACGAAGCACCGTGGACACCTTGGACACAACCAAGGCGGAGCGCTGGACCTCGATTAAAGGAAGCCCCAATTCCACCCAGAATTTCCAATTCACAACGCCTTTGGAAACCCAGCCCGATTCTCGTTGCGGAAAGGTCGTATTTTCTGACATGCACGTTTCAGAAGGGCCCCTTAGAGGTCCCAAGGTCGGTAACAAACCTGGACCCATTTTGGACTACCCCAACAACTGTCGCCAAGGTGACCTCACTCCTCAGGAGAAAGCACTCGCGTTTATGTTCTTCGACATCTCGTCGTGCGTTGGCGCTCTGCTGTAAGCGCACGCAGAGGCGACCCCGATAACCTGCGATATTTGTTTAGTATTGGCTCAGCGCTTGGCCTTTGAGGCCAGGGGATACTCGGGTCGGGGTAGTTTGCGCTCGGCGTCCACCGAAGCCCGTGGTAGCGTGCCGCGCTATGAATCGACTGTCGGTGATTTTTGCTTTGGTTGTGGGCGGATGCGGCGAACCACGCGCCCAGAAGCCGTGTGAACAAGTTCCTACGCCGGAAGCGTGCCTGCAACCGTGCGATCCGTCCCCTAGTGCCCCTGCCACCTGCGCCGCGGGCTATCACTGCTCGCCCGATGGGCGGTGCGACGCGCAGTGCGTCGTGGGCGGCACGCAGTGCGGTGGAGGGTACGTTTGTACCGCAGACGGGCGGTGCGAAAGTTCCGATGACAACAAGGTCGATGCCGCGCCACAAGACACGGCGTGCGCCTCTGTGCACTTCACCCCGACTCGGGTCACACCATCGATTCAGTTGCTCTTGGATCGGTCGTGGTCCATGGGCGATCCCATCCCCGGCGCGCCTCCGAATGAGAGAGTCGGTGGCTACAAAACCCTGCGGGCAGCGCTCACAGGCCCGACGGGTGCAGTAACCGCGGCCCAGGCGAACGTGTACTTCGGCGCAGCCTTGTACGCAGGTGATCAACTCCCCTGCCTGAACTTTGCCGGCTATACCGCCCCGCGCGCGCTCAACAACGCGGCGGCGATCGACGCACTCATCGCCAGCCACACGCCCGACGGGCATACCCCCACCGGCAAAGCAGTCGAGCTGGTCACCGCGGATTTCGTGGCGCATCCGCCGCCAGCCAACTCCTCGCCCATTATCCTGCTCGCAACCGACGGCCTACCTACTGACGGCAATCCCGCCAACGCGTGCGGCGCCGACGTCAAAGACAACGGTCCCTCCATCGCCGCGGTGACCGCCGCGTACACCGCCGGCATCCGCACGTTCATCATCGGGCTGGCCGATCTCAATCCGCAGTTCCTACAAGACATCGCCAACGTCGGGGCGGGAAAGGCTTCTGGGAGCGCTCCAAACTGCCCCACATGCGAGCCGTTCTACACCGCCAACGATACGACCAGCCTGACCAATGCGCTCAACTCGATCATCAGCGGCGTCATCTCGTGTGACCTCGAGATCAGCGGCAAAGTAGACCCAGCAGCCGCCAATTCCGGCACCGTCAAACTCAATGGAACAGCGCTCGTGTACGGAACCGACTGGACCGTCGATGCGAATGGAAAAACGATCCACTTGGTCGGCGCCGCGTGCAGGACGCTAAGAACCAGTCCCGGCGCAACCGTCGACGCGGAGTTCCCCTGCGGCGTAGTCCTGCTTTAGCGCGCTAGGCGAGCGAGGGGCCGGCGAGACCGGCTCCGCGGTCAAGCTATCGCCGATGCCCCCCAACGATCTACCTACTCAAAGGCCAGAACCTGGTGGAGGCTCCTCGTAGATCGGCGGCTCCGGTTTGGTGCACCCATTAAACCAGCCCGAGTCGATACAAGTTGCACCGCATGCCGCCTGGCATACCGCCTTCGCCCGCGGCTTCGTCAGCGTGCCGCAGCCGGGGGGATCGTAGTCGTAGCCAATGCTCGCGTCCACACTGCACGTGTAACTCCCCCACGAACAACAGGCTTCCACGGGGAAGATTGCCTGCTCGCTTTCGCCCGTTTCTCCCGGTTCGTTTGAGGTAACGCACCCGCCGAACAAGGCGACTGACAACAGTAGTGCTTTGAAAACTTTCATATTCAGGTCCTCCCTTTGTTGCTTGGTTTGCGGTTAGCCCCGCAACACGAGGTGCCGGGACGACCGACTTGTCGCAGAAAAAAGCGCGATTGATCGCCGTAAGCGACAGTTCCGCCGAGCGCGCGGTGCGCGATCGTGCATAGGAGCGCAGTTCAGCGGCACTTCCGTCGGATGAAGTCGAAATAGCTGCCGTTGAGGCGCGACCGACCGGGCGCACGAAACTTGCTCTGCTCGGCCCGGGACGCGACGATCGCGCGATGGACAAATCCGACCTGGTCGCCCAGCTCGTACGCCAGCTCGAGGCGTCGGCCCGCGCTGCGCTCGCGTCGCGAGACGCGGCCGCACACGAGGCCAAAGAAGGTGCGACCCCCGATGAAAAACGCGACGATGCGCGTGCAGCGCACCAACTAGCGAGCCTCGGACGCGCGCAACAGCATCGCGCGAAGCAGGCGCTCGCAGACGTCGATCGGCTCGCGACGTTCCGGCCGAAGCCGTGCTCGGCAATCGCAATCGGCGCGGTTGTCGAGGTCGAAGACGCCGACACCGGGGAAGGCCGCACATTTTTTCTCGCTCCCGTTGGCGCCGGTATGTCGCTCACGGGGCCCGGTGGCGATGGTCACCTCTCGGTCGTCACGCCGGCCTCGCCGATCGGCCGCGCAGTCCTCGGCAAGCATGAAGGCGATGTCGTCGACGTCACGGTCGACGGCGACGTCCGCGAATGGATGATCACCTACGTCGCCTGAACCGTACCAGCCAAGAACTGGCGGTAATGCTCCGGTAACGCCTCGATGCCGACAAGGCGCCGAAAGCTCGCCTCGGGCACGGCTACGTAGTTAAACACCGCATGGCTGTACAAGTCTCCTGCTGCGCTTCGCAATTCGGTATGGATCTGCGTTGGTTCTCGCGGCCCGGAAGGCTCAGCTATTACTTCCGCCGACAAATGGAGCTCCTCGCCCACCTTGGCGGCGCGTTGGAAGCGCATGTCTGCACTAACGGTCAACGGAATAGTCGCACCGCGGGATCGAAGCACCAACATCACCCAGCCCGCCATGCAGTCGAGGGCCGTGAACTGAAGCCCCCCGTGCACAATGTACGGAAATCCGGTGGCTGTGGGGCGCGGCGAAAACCGACCGATAAGGCGGGTTGTGCTATCGCCGTCGCGGAAAACGCGAATGCGCAGTCCGTCTGGATTGTTAGGCCCGCAACCAAAGCAGGTGTTTCCGTCGAGCAGTTGTTCGTTGAGCGCCAAGTCGTGCATAGTGGATGTGTACTACCCGGCGCGCTTCAACGCCCGCACCATGCGCAACGCGCGCTGACCGCGATCGTATGTCGCGGTTCCATCGACCACCGCAAACGCGTGGCGGGCATACAAGCGCTGCGCCCCGCGGTTGTGCTCGGCAACCGTGAGCCGCAGCATTGCGGGACCGGGAACGATGCGCTCCGCCGCGTCGATGGCACGATGCAAAAGCCGCGTGCCAATGCCGGTGCGCTGAAAACTCGGCAGCACCGCAAGAGCCAGCAGGTCCGCAATAACCTGCCGGCTGGGCGAAGTATCCTCGCAGTAGAAGCCAAGCATGGCGAATCCCCGCCCGCGCCCAGACCGATCCTCCTCGATCCAAGCGAGCATTCCTGGCTGCTCAAGCCACGATGGTAAGATCCGCGTGTAGTCTCCCAGATCGCGATACGCTGCGGCTCCAGTAGCGACAATCCATGGATAGTCCGATGCCTCAGCGCGCCGCACCGCTCCGAAGTGCGGCAGCAGCTCTAGCGGCGCGCCTTGGATGTTCGCGTTAGCCCGCGTACCCGCCGCCCTCGGCAGAATCACGGCTGCTAGCGGGGCGAGCGGTTCCCGACGCAACGGCCGGCTTACGCGCCAGCCCCACCCCCTGCATGCGCTCGATCGTTGGTTCGACGTTAACGGGGGGCGTCGCGTTGCCATAGCCTGCTGCGCCCATCTCCGGCCTCGACGCTAGCGACTCGGCCCCGCGCTCCGACGACAGATCTGGAGAGCAAAGCGCTCGCAGCGAGTACCGCCCCGGAGAGGTCCGCACAAACAAGGACTCGTTGCCGTGCTTCTTGATATCCATCGCAAGATCACGGGCGACCACGGTATCTGGAGTCTTCGACTTACTCGGCAGCCTCGGCCCTGCCCGTTCAACGATTTCTCGAACCGATAAAGGCACCGAAGCTTCGTGAAGGATCTCCTCAACCACTGCGAGCGTGCTCATGACCTTTGTACCTCCACGGAGTAACGGTTTTGCTCGAACCTCGAAACCGCGGCCATCCTAGCGCTGGCGGTCCGCCGAACCAGTCTTGACATGATGTTTTTTTTTTGAGGTGCGAACGCTGTTGAAATTTTTGAGCTTCGTGGCCAGGTCCACCGGACCTGAGCTCACCCAACGGCCGTTTTCCGCTACTCTGCCCGCGTGCCGTCGACTCGTGCGCTGATCCATGCACCGTGGTCGGCCTCCAAGGTTGCGATGGCACTGCGCTGTCCACGGCTGTTCCATTTTCGCTATGTCGACAAACTGAAAGAGCCCGAGATCATGCCAGAAACCCGCTTGGGCAAAGCGATTCATCACGCGCTCGAGCTGGTGCTGCAGGGAACGCCGATCGCTGAAGCCACGGGACAGATTCGCGCCGAGCTTCCCAGCGAACACGAGCAGCAACGCTTCGACCGACTCAGCACTAATATTGGGCCGTTCTCGGACCGGATCGCGCAGTTTCGGAAGCGCCGGCGCGTGACCCGCCAGCTCGTGGAGTACTCCCTCGCCATTCGCGACGACCTAAGCGCAACCCAGTTCTACTCCGGCGACGCATATTACCGCGGCGTGCTCGACCTTGGGTACGTGTTCAGCGACGACTCGCTGGCGCTCGTCGACCACAAGACGGGTTCTCGCAACCCGGGAAGCTCCATCGCCGATCAGCTCGCTGGCTACGCGGTCCTCGCTTCCGCCGCATTTCGACAGGTGCGGGCGTTCTGGCTGGGCATCCACTGGGTTGCGGACCGCGCTCTCGAGTGGAATGGCCCAGTTAGACCCGACGCGATTGTGGACCAGCTCGTCCCCGACCTACTCGACAACATCGAGGCCGCCGCGCTTGCCGTTGACGACGGCCCTCGCGCCAATCCCGGACCGTGGTGCGACCGATGCAGCTACCGCGCCGTCTGCCCCACCAGCCGCGAGCTTCGCTACGAACCGGTCGAGTGGTACCAGGATGAGGATGACTAACGCGCTTGGCCAAAGCGCTTGGCCACGTCAGGATTACGCGTAAACACGTCGTACCAGTCCCGTTCACCACCTTTTAGATGCCCAAATCCCATGTTCCTCAGATTCGCGGTCCCATGTTCGGTTGCCTCCCAGCGGTAAGGGTCAATGTAGCTGGGGAGGCCAACACTGGGATGTGTGAGATTTCTAGAGAACATGAAGAACGTACCCCGGTCGCTAAAAGTCTTGCCGAGCAAAGCGAAGTGAATGTCGTTCGCCACGCCGTGAGTAAGCGCCAACCTCTCATGCATCAACGCAACGTTGCCAACGACTGGAATTTCTGTTCCGCTCGGCAGTCGAAGCCTTGCGTCAAGCAGCTCCTCTGCGTCTGCCCGAAGAAAGTGAACCAACCCTCCGGGACGATTCGGCTGCCGAGCCAGATTGGTCACTACAAAGGCAATCTCTTCCCGTTTCACGTTTTGCTCAAACGTTGTCGCTAGACGGGAGAAGGTGACTCCCCTACCTCCTCCAAAATCGACGACTACCAGAGGCTGTCCGAGCGAACGCCCCCTCAGAAGACCACGAACTTGTTGCTCGAGAACAAGTTCCATGGAGTTCGCCGCATAGTCCCCGCGATAGTTGTCCCAACGATAGTCAGTGATGGAGCCGCGTTTTCTGGAGTCGCTTCTTAGCCGCTCCGCTAATTTCATACGGTCTTCAACATAGGGAGCTACGGAGATTTTTCGGTTGCCAAACCATGCCTTGAGTCGTTGTAGAAACTGACCCGTTAGCTGCGTAACGCCGCCAACACCGCGGCCACTAGCCATGTTTATTCCGGTGACCGCAGCAGCGCCAAAATCAGCTCCAATCGCCGCAACGATGACCTCTAGCGCGCGAGTGTCGTCCCCTCCAGGCCCGGTCAGATTCCCGATACATTCACCAAACGCGCGCGCAGATGCTGAGGCGTCATCGTAACGACTGCCAGCGAACGAAAAAAACGATGGACTCAGAAGCTCTCGGTGCGGAACCGCACTCACGTTCGTCCCCAGTGAGTCGTCTTGAGTATTCACAGCCGGCAGCCATTGCGTGCAATGGAACGTTGCGCCGATTTCTGTACTCAAAGCCAGCCGAACCTAACATGAATCAAAATCGCAACCAGAAGGTATTTACGCGCCGCGTCCGGGACCTCGCCAGCGCAACACGCGAGCGGGCCACGGTGGGAGGCCATCGCTGCGCTTCTTTGCAGCCGATCGGGCGGTGAGCTTCGCGAGCTTCTCAAGCTCTGAGACGTATTGCGGGTCTCCGACAATCGCCAGGGTCACGCTCCCGTCGTCCGCAAGTTCGGCCCGCCCCTCAGCGGTCTCGGCAGGCGTAACGATCGCGGCGCGGTAGCTAGCGCGTGAGCCCGTCTTATCCGCAACAGAGATGCGCTCCAGCAGAAATCTCGCGCCCGCCGTAGGGGTCAGCGGGTCACTCACCGAGATCCGAAGCAAAGCGACTGGAAACGTTCGCAGCGTTGCCCCACTGGGCCTTTTTCCACTCCGCATTGCGTTGCCGCAGCATCCACAGCGGGTCGAGCACCAAGCGCGTCCCAATGGCCCCGCCTGGCTCCCCATACAGGTCGCGACGCTCATCCGGATCGGCAGCCAGGTTGTATACGCGCGGCGCGCCGGTTGCCATGAGCTTCACCTTCCACGCCCCGATTCGCCCGGCGTGGGAGTTCTCGTACTGCGACGAAAACGACATCGACGGATAGCCCCCACGGCCCATCGCCAGGGGGAGCAGCGTTTGGCCCTGCCATTCCGGATCGGTCGTTACACCGAGCAAATCGGCGATCGTCGGCAGGATGTCGATCGTTTCCACTCCTTCGCTCACTTTGCGCGCCGGAACCACCGGCGGGTAGTAGATGAGCAGCGGTACATGCAACAGGGTTTCGCGCGCGCTACCGCCATGCCCCACTCGCCCATCTTCCCACTGCTCGTCGCCATGATCGGCGGTGACAACTAACATGGTCTGATCCCAGACGTTCCACGCCTTCAGGGTCTCGATCAGCGTGCCAAGTAGATCATCTTGGTAACTAACGTTTGAATCGTACAAAGCCCGAACGTGCTGTTGCTCGCGCTCGGTGAGGCCTTTTCCGTTGGAACCTCGCGGTCCCTCGTCGCCATATTCGGTCTGAAATCTCCCCTTGTAGTCGCCGTCGTACCGTTCGAGCCACGGTTGCTTGGCCCGCCAGGTAACATGGGTATCGATGAGCCCGAGGTAGAGAAACCATGGTTGCGTCCGGTTTTTTGACAAGAACGACAGGCCTTTGTCGACGATGTCGGCGCCCTTGAGCCCCAGGCCCTTTTCAATGTGGTTCACAAACTGATCCCACGCGGTGCCAAAACCCCGGGCGGGACGGATGTAGCCATTGCCAGTGGCACCGGCGACGAATTTGCCGGCCGACTTCGCGATTTCGTCGATGGTCGTCCAGGCAGCAGGCAATTTGTCCTTCATCGCGGCAGCGCGGTGCTTCGCTAGGTAGGCGGAGGTCCACATCGATGCATGAGAGACCTGCGACTCGTTGCCCTGGACATATGCGTTGAGAAACACCGCTGATGATTCAGCGAGCTTGTCCCAGATCGGCGTTTCTGCTCTGGCCTTGGGATCAAATGCGCGGACCCGATCTGCCCGCAGCGAATCCATAATGATAAAAACCACGTACTTGGGTGGTTCACCGCGTTTTAGAGCGGGGAGTTCCCCTGGAACCATGAGGGAAACATTCGACAGTTGAGCAGTTGCACAACCGACGACGTCTAGGTCGAGCCGGACCGCTTTGCCAGCTAGCGGTGCCAAATCGACCGCGGATCCCGTGCCTACAATCCTTCCCTCGACAGCTTGGCCGTCGTCGGCGGTTGCAGCCACAGCGAGCGTGCAGCCGGCCGAGAGGTCGCCTGCAAGCTTGGCTCGTTCCGGAATCGACACGTACCACGACATTCCGGCGCCCCCGGCGATGACCAGGCTATTGGCAGTTGGGTCAAAAAACCGAATGCCGGCGTTGGGCGGTGGCGACTCTCCTCCGATCTGCAACCACGCAAGGTCAAAACCGCTGGTAGACACAAAAAGGCTCAGCACATTTTCGCCCTCTTTGAGCTGACCAGGCGGAACGGCCAACTCCGCCGTCGACCATCCCTTTGCGAGGTTGACGTTGATGTTCTTATGGTCGTTGACGCGCACGCTCATGGTCATGTCCGCGGGGGCAAGGGCGCGAAGTCGCAGCGTCGATCGCGCGACTGCCGACGCCGTAAGCGGCACGTACACGTTCGCGCTCTTGCCCGTCATCCGCCCAACCCGGATGTCATTGTCGACGTGCCGCATCTCCCACGAGCGCTTTTTTCCGGCCAGCTCATTGCCGATGCGCATGTACTTCGCAAATCCCGCCGATCCGGCTGCCACGACAAGTCCGCCCGCGTGGCGAAGATGAGCCGACAACCGATTGTCGATCAGAGAGTACACAGGACGTTCGGCGTTGCGCGGCGCGGCCTTGATAGGCATCGCAGCGCTGGTTGTGGCCAGCCCCGTCGCAATGCCAGCCACGGTCTTTGCGTTGCTGGGCGCCTCCGCAGAACTATTGCCACACGCCGCCATAAGGACGACTGCACACGTGACGATGGGGCTACGCATCGGCGGCAACCTAGCACTACTGCGGCCTGGTTCTAGCCACGGAGCCGGCGAATAATATTCACCGGTTCCGCAGCTACCAAGCGAATTGCAAAGAAGCGCCCGCGGTGTCAGGGCCCAGAACCGGAGTGATCGCGAGGGTCGATTCCGGAGCCCGACGAGTCGTCGCCGCGCGCTCCGCGGGATCGGGTGCAGAGACGGTCTTGATTAACGCGAAAACGGTAAACGCAAATCCAACCCCGGCCGCAATGCCCGTGGCAAACGTTGCAATTCTTAGTCCTCGCCCCGACGAACAAAGCCCGGGACCGACGCTGTTTCCAGCCTCGTTGGTCGAACAATTGCCGCCGTATTCGAACGGCCCCGCGCCGGGCTTTTTCGATGCACCTGTGCTCGCAAGTAATCCCCACGACACGCCGAACCCCGTTGCCAAAATCCCGGTCGCAACCGCGCCACCGATCGCGGCCTTCCGCCACGACGAACGCGACGACCCGGATCTATCGCTCGCCGCCTGGGCGCCTCCCTTGGCTTCGCTGCCGGCCGTGCCGACTCCACCTGCTCCGCTTCCCGACCCGGGTCGCAGCTCGGCGTTTACCACCGCCGTTTGTCCAGCCGCGCACGTTACATCCTTTCGCTCCCAGCGCTGAAATCCGGGGGCTTCAACAGCAACCTGGTGACGCCCCACAGGCACGTTCTGCAATTGACCCGTTCCGTTGGTCGCGGCCGCGGCGGGGCTGACGTCGTCGTCTAAGAACAACGTCGCGCGGTCCGGGCCCGCAACCTTCACAACGATCGCGCAGTTCTCGGTCTGTCCCGTCAATGCGGCGTACAGTTTTTTCGTTCGAGCCTGAAGCGCCGCGCCGGTCGACTCAGAAATCGGAATTGCTTCCGTATAGGTTTTGTCCCGAGCCTTGCGCTTGACGTCGAGCAGAACGACGCTGACGCTATACGCAGCGACCGTCTTCTCGAGCTTTCCATATAATAGGAAGTCGGCTCCTAAATCGGCCCCAATAACGGCCATACAAGCCGGTCTTTCGTCTTCGCAATTCCGGATCAGCTTTAGGTCGATTAATTCTTTGTCTCCACCTACCGCCAACGCGTAGGGGCCGCCGCTCTTGGCGCGCGCCCGCAAACCGTTCGTCAATTCTTGCGCAACCTGGGTATCTTTCGACGATGACATGCCCTGCTTGTCGATCACCTCGATGCCGAGGATGGCCACCGACGGTTTGGCGACTGCAGTACTTCCAGCGAGTCCGACGAACAGCAGCGGCACGATCAGCGTTCGGAAGGCGAGTCGAGAGCGCGGTTCATTTGCGCTACGGTCAGTCCAACGGAAGGTCGCTGTAACATCACGGTTCATAATCGGCCTCAACGCGAACACTATCATGGCTCAGCGATGCGGTTCATGGCCAGATACCTCGTGTCATTGCAAGGATTTGGGCTGCGCCTTGCGCCAGCAGCGCGTCCGCCAGATCCGTGCCGAGGCGATGGGCGTCGAAAGGAGAACCCTCGACCTTCGCGCGAAGAATGCGACTGCCATCGGGCATTCCGCACATGCCAACGACTCGCAGATCCCCCCCAGCACCGTGCTCCGCGTGCGCCGCCAGTGGCGTCTCGCAGCTTCCCCCCATGCGCAGTAGAAACGCGCGTTCGGCCGCGATCGTCTCCGCCGCCCGGTCGTCGTGAAGGGCCCGTACCGCAAGCTCACGCGCGGTGGAGTCGTCGGCGCGCACTTCGATGCCGAGCGCACCTTGCGCACAAGCAGGAATCGAGATCTCGAGCGGCAGCAACTGCGTGATCCGTTCGCGTAGCCCCAAGCGCACCAGGCCGGCGGCCGCGAGCACGACCGCGTCGTATTTCCCCTCATCCAGTTTTTGGAGTCGGGTGGGCACATTGCCGCGCAACATTTCGATTCGCAGATCCGGACGATGTGCCAGAAGCTGGCATTGGCGCCGCATCGAAGAAGTGCCAACTCTGGCACCTTGCGGCAAGGTATCGAGCGTGACGGCGTTGCGCGCGCACAACGCATCCCATGGACTCTCGCGAGCCGAAATCGCCGCGATTGCGAGCCCCGGAGCAAGCTCCGCGGGAACATCTTTCATGGAGTGCACCGCCAAATCGGCGCTCCGGTCAACCAGCGCGGCCTCGATCTCCTTTACGAACAAGCCCTTACCGCCCACCTTGGCAAGCGGCACATCGAGAATTCGATCGCCCTGCGTCTTTAGGACGACGAGATCAACCGCGATATGGGGGGCAATCGCTTCGAGGCGCGCCTGAACGTGACGAGCCTGCCATAACGCGAGTGCGCTGCCGCGCGTAGCGATCCCCATCCGATCTTTGGAACTCGTCACGCCTGCGCCTTTCGCGACATCGACTCGGCAGCGGGCGGCGGAGCCACATCGTCCGCTGCTGATGGCACGCGATCGGGCTCCGACTCCGTTGCATCGAGGCCAAACAACTCCGCCACCACCGCAGCGCGCACATTCGACTCGTCGGGCGACGATTCCCGCAACGCCGAGGTCGGCTGGTGTAATAGTTTATTGACGACAAGCTGAACCACGCGCTGCACCATTTCCCGCTGTTGATCGCGATTGAGGTCTTTCCTGGCCATTTGGTCAAGCGCCTTGGCCACCTCTGCGTCTGCAATCTGCGTAAACTTATCGCGCAGCGCGCGAATCGTGGGCACAACGCCCCGCATCCTCACCCAGCTTTCAAACTGCGCGGCCTCGTAGTCGACGATCTTAGCCGCGTGTTCAGCCGCTTTCGTCCGCTCGGCAAGGTTCGCCTTGACGACATCATCGAGATCATCGATGTCGAACAAATACACGCCGTCCAACTCGGCGATACTTGGCTCCGCATCGCGCGGTACGGCAATATCGATCACGACCATCGGCTTCCACCGACGAGCTTTGGCGACTTTCTTAAACACCGCGCGAGTCAAGATCGGTTGGCGCGATCCGGTGGAGCTAATCACGACATCCGCTGCAACGAGAAGGTCGACGAGCTGGTCCCACGGCTTGGCCACGCCCCCAATTTCCGCAGCAAGGTCTCTCGCCTTCTCGGCCGAGCGATTGGTCACGACAATCTGCTGGGCGCCATTGGCGGCGAGATGGCGGGCCGCCAGCGCAGACATCTTACCCGCGCCGATCACGAGCACCGTCTTTGCCTCCAAGCTGCCAAAGACCCGCGCCGCAAGCTCCACGGCAACTGACGAAACGTTGGCAGCGCCCCGCGCGATCGCGGTCTCCGTTCGCACGCGCTTCGCAACGCCGAACGCCCGTTCCAACGCGCGCGACAGCACTGGGCCAACGGTGCCCACGCTCGACGCAGTTCCGTACGCCGCCTTGAGTTGCCCGAGAATTTGCGCCTCGCCCACGACGAGCGAATCGAGCGAAGCCGCGACGCGAAACACATGCTGAATAGCGCCTGCGCCGCGGTGAGCGTACAGCGCCTCGGCGACATCTGGGAGTACATGGGACTGCTGTCGAGCGAGAAAGCTGCGCACGTGCGCAGTCGCATCCGCAGGCGTTGCGGCTACTCCGTACACTTCGACTCGATTGCAGGTCGAAATCAGCAGTGCCTCCGCAATCGCCAGGTCCTGCGTGAGCGCGCCCAGCGCCCCTGCAATCTCGTCGTCGCGGAACGCAACCTTTTCGCGGACGTCGACCTTGGCAGTGCGCCAGCTCAGTCCGACCACGAATAGCTCGCTCATGACAGGGTCCGACGAATCAAGTAAATCGCAATCACGGCTAACGCTGCCGCAAACCCCTCGAGCGTGAGCTTGGCCGCCCGCCGGCCGCGCCACCCGAAAATTTGCCTCGCAACCAATAACGCCGCAAACGCCACCCACGTCACCGCAGCGAGTGCGTATTCAAGCCGAGCGAGGTTCTCCCCCAGCCGCGCGGTCCACACCGCACCTAATACCAGAGAGATTGTGAAGATCGGAAAACCCGCCCATACCAGCCGATGCGACAGGCGGTCGAGCGATTCCAGCGGTGCGCCGCGATCCCGAAACGACAAGGCGTCGAAGTTCTTTTTTCGCAGCGCGCGATCCTCGGCGAGATAGATCGCACTCAGTGCACTAGCAAGGGCAAAGATTCCTACGCCGAGCGTGGCAAGAGAAATATGGACCCGCCCCAGAACCGACAGGTCCTCCGGCACGGCGCCGGCGGGGGTCAGGCGCGCCAGCAGCAACAAGATCAGCGACACCGGCATGACCACAACCCCCGCGAGCGTAAGGCGATAGCGGGCGCTGGTAAGCAAGTATCCACCGGTGAGGATAAACGCGAGCAATCCGATCGCCTCTCGCACCGACTCGGCCGGATGGACATGGAGCGTTCCTCTCCAACCGATGTCCGTGCCGTGTGCCGCCCAAGCAATGCCGACCAACACAAGCGCGATCGGACGTAGCTTGCGATGCCCGGCAAGCACCCCCAACAATGCCGCCGTGCTCACCCCATACGCGACGACCGCCACCCAAAATGCCGGCGACGGCGCAACTGACAGCAGCCGCCCGGCGGCGTTCACGGCGGCAACGGATCTCCGACAAAGCCTTCGATGACCTCGTAGGCGATATCGGCGTAGATCACCGAAGTAAACAGCTGCTCCGCGCCCATTTCCTCAAGTTGAGGCTTTGACCGAACTCGCCCCACGAGATCGTGCGGATCCTCCGCTTGACCGTTCGTCGCAACAAAGCAGACGGCGGGCGTCATGGAGAACCCGCGATCGAGTTCGGTGAGAACCATGCGATTGTCTTTGAGCACGACGCGGCCTTCCGCAGTCCATGCGTCAAGTCGCTCCACAGAAATGAACAGGCGCGGCATTCCGAGAATCTATTGTACCAGGCGAAGGCACCTTGCGGTCTGGTTCGACAGAGGTTACATACTCAGAGAATCGCCGCAGTGATCTTCTTGACTTGCGGCACTAACTGCTTGGAACTTTGGAGGTAGTTGTATGGCAAGCGCCAACGTCAAAGAACTTACGGACTCGAACTTCGAATCGGAAGTCCTCAAGTCCGATGTACCCACCCTCGTGGATTTCTGGGCGGTCTGGTGCGGCCCATGCAAGCAAATTGCGCCAACGGTCGATGCGCTCGCCGATGACTACAAAGGTCGCCTGAATGTGGCCAAGATGGACGTCGACCACCATCAGATCGTCCCGCAGCAATACGGAGTCCGATCCATTCCCACCCTGCTCATCTTCAAGGGTGGCAAAGTAGTCGGCCAGCTCGTGGGTGCACAACCTCGCTCTAAGCTCGAGGCCGAGATTCAAAAGCATATCGGCTAGCCCGCCCGCGATGGCCCTGCCGCCCAAGCTTCGGCGATCGAGACACCTGTCGTGGTTTTCCCACATGGGAGCCGTGTATTTGTTCCACGATCTGTACGGCTATCTGATGGAAATGAGTCCAGATATTGCCGAGCTGGTCGAAGCGTTTGCCGAGCCCGCCCCTACTGCGGCGACACTCGACCGATTTGCCAACCGGTTTGGCGAAGCGGACTCTGCCACATTCGTCGACGTGTTTACAGCGCACAGCGTACTCGTTGATCCGGACGACGTCGAGGCGGATCTGATGTGGCCATTTGTTCCCATCAAAGGCCGATGGAATATCTGGCACCGTCGGGGCGACCAAATCACGCTCTATACCGCGTGGGGAGACCGCCCCGTTGCGCGCGTGGCGCTCGATGCCGAGCAGACCGCGATGTGGGATGCGTTCGACGGCGAAACCCGATTGTCCGAGCTCGCCAAGAACCACGACCCGACGAAGCTTGCGGCGTTGGTGCGCCAGCTCACGCACTCCGACGTTCAGGCCCTCAAATTGTCGATGCTGCCGTGGTCGACGTACGCCAAGCGCCCTGGTAGTGCACCGCCGTATCTCTCATCGACGATGCCCTATCCGCGGTGGCAGCCCGGAAGCCCCCCGGTGGAGCCTGTAGATTTAACCGTCTATCACCGCAACGACGTTGCGCACGGCGATACCCAATTCGATCACCACGAGACCACGCTATCGCATCTCTTTCGCGAACTCCATCCAGCGCTTGGCGGCCGCACCTACGGCACCGCGCTCGTCGACGCGTTGCTCGCACGAAAGCTGATCGGCGAAGGGCCGGTTCGCATCCTGGAGATCGGCGCTGGGCTCGGGTACGTCGCCCGCGACGTAATCGCGCGGCTTTCGGCAGGCGGCCGCAGCGTCGCGTACACGATCGTTGAACTCGCCCCGGCGCTGGCGGCGGCGCAGCAGCACCTACTGGGCAGCGCAGCCACCTGGGTCCAGGACGACGCCCTCACCGCAATCCTTCCGGATAACGCGTTCGACCTTGTGTTGTGCAACGAAATGGTCGGCGACCTACCGGCAAAACAACTCCATCGCTCCGAAGTAGGTCTAGCAGGCGACGATAGCGGCAGCGTCGATCGCGAACGACTGCGCGCGATATCGCCGCTGGCAGCCGAACTCTCCATTCCCCTCGACGACGCGCCCGATCCTTTCTACTTACAAACCGGTGCGTTTGAGCTCATCGCTCGAATCTCGCGCTGGCTTGCGCCGGGTGGCACGGCGGTGGTCACCGAATTTGGCAACCTCAATGCATGGCCGCGATTGTCGACCCATCTCGATCACCCGGAACTCTCTACCCACTTCGGCCACCTATTGCATATTGCGCGGGGACGAGGGCTCACGGGAGACTTCGAGTTTGTCATGGATTTGATCGAACTCGATCGCAACGAGCAAGGCCTTACCACCACGCGGAGCCAGTTCCGTGCACTGCGCGCCCTGGCCGCAGACGCCGGAATCGATCTGCCCAAGCTCGGGTTTACGCGCACCATGTTTGAGCAAACCGTTGCTGGAAAGCTCGCCTTGGATGCGATTGGGGATCTGCGGTTTGAGAAGATCGAAGATCGCCTTATGGGCCTCGTTCCCCACGAGTTTAAAGCGCTGATCTTGCGAAAGCCACATCCGGCTCACCCCGAGGCGCCACGACGCACCGTGGCGTGCTAGCGTCGCCGACGAGATGGCGAAACTGCTCGAGTACAACGCGACGCTGGTCGAGCGCGTAGACCTCACCGATGCTCTCGCGATTTTTCGCCTGCAGCCCGATCAGCCGCCGGCCTCCAGGCCGTGGTTCGTAGCGGGACAATATTGCGTGATCGGTGCCAACAATGCGCAGCGGCCGGAGCTCGGCTCGGTGCGAAGATCGATGTCGATCGCGTCGAGTCCAGAAGACGATGGCCCCGTAGAATTTTATATTCGGTTCGTCAACAAGCCCGACTCTGAGAACCCGCTCACCCATCTGTTGTGGAAAATGAAGGCCGGCGATCGCTTGTACATGCGCGTGGTGGCCGCAGGGGTGTTCACGATCCACGACACGATCGGCGCGGACGATCCGAGAATGCGCGTCATGGTCGCGGCCGGAACGGGATCCGCGCCATTTGTCAGCATGGTGCGCAGCGAAGTGCGCCGCAATCCCGCAGCCGACCTGTCGAAGTGGGTGCTTCTCCACGGCGCGTCGTATCCCGCTGACCTCGGCTATCGCGACGAGCTGACGACGATTTGCCAGCGCAATCGGCTGCTATACTGGGGCACGGTAAGCCGTCCCAAAGCGGCGCCCACCTGGAACGGCGACACCGGCCGGGTCGAGGCGTTTTTCGACCCAACCCGGATCGGAGAACTCGAGTCCCGGCTCGGCCTACCCGCGGGGGGACTGACTCCCAACAACGCAGTGATCTACATTTGCGGCCTCACGGGGACGATTGCGGGAACGATTGTCCCGCTCATCGATCGCGGTTTTGTGCCCGACTTCAAGCGCATTCGCGAGACCTTGGGGGTTCCTAGCCACGTCAAGGCGAGCGTATTCTACGAGCAGTACGACACGGAGCCCGTCATCAACATCAAAGACCCAGAGCTCACCGCGTCGCTGAAAGCGCGCATGCAGGTCGCGCTGGCCAAACTGTAGTGGACTCCCCCAACGCGCCGGTTGCGGACAGCCAGCTATTTCTTCCCGAACGATCGCACGATCTCTAAAAGTCCGTTGACCACTTCCGGCTTTTCGCGAAGGTCGGGATTCGACGGCATCCCGGGACTTTTTCCCAAAGCCTGTCCGCCGACGATGATGATCTTTTTGATGTCGTCATCCGAGATGGCTTGCTGCCACGCTGGATCTGCGTAGTTGCGCGGCTTCGGGTCGAGCGCAGCCGCGCCGGGACCGCTCCCCGTACCGTCGGCACCGTGACAGGTCATGCACCGCACGCGATAAATCTCGCGCGCCTCGGCGTTAGAGGTGACCTGGGGCCCTGCCCCGGCCGCCGCTTTCTCCTTCTTGTTGCAGCTTGCTACGAATAGTACAGCACACAGCGCGATCGAATACGGCTTCATTTTGACCTCGGCAGCAGTTTGGATAAGCCGCGCACTCCGGCGAGCAAGAAAGATCGATAACACAAAGCGAGCCCAAGGCGAAATCCACGCCCCATCGAGGTTAGGGCCCGCCGGATAATAAGTCGATCGGCTGCGGCTTCGCATCCCGGGCAGCTCGCGGCTTACGTCCTCCCTCCCTCGGTCGCCGTACCGACGGGTACGGCTCGGTCGGTCGGTCCGGGCGCGCTCGCGATCTGCTCCGGCCTGCTGTGCCTCGCTCGACGACTTATTTTCCGGCGGGCCCTTAGGCACTGTCCCTAAATAAGCTGATCGGCTGCGGCTTCGCATCCCGGGCAGCTCGCGGCTTACGTCCTCCCTCCCTCGGTCGCCGTACCGACGGGTACGGCTCGGTCGGTCGGTCCGGGCGCGCTCGCGATCTGCTCCGGCCTGCTGTGCCTCGCTCGACAGCTTATTTAGGGACAGTGCCTTAGGCAATAAACTCCCGCCGCGGCAACGTTGCTGTCGGTCCCGCTCGGTGATACGAACTTGCCATGGCTGAGCTCAAGGGATCCAAAACCCATACCAATCTGAAAGAAGCATTTGCTGGCGAGTCGCAGGCGAACCGCCGCTATCTCTACTTCGCGAAGGTGGCGGATGTGGAAGGCCATCCCGATGTGGCGGGTCTATTTCGCGATACCGCCGAAGGCGAAACCGGGCACGCGCATGGCCACCTCGATTACCTCAAGCGCGTTGGCGATCCTGCCACCGGCGAGCCCCTCGGAGATACGGCAAAGAACCTGAAGGCTTCGATCGCGGGCGAAACCTACGAGTACACCACGATGTACCCTGGCTTTGCAAAGACCGCCCGCGAAGAGGGATTCACCGAAATTGCCGAGTGGTTCGAGACACTGGCTCGCGCGGAGCGCTCGCACGCGGGCAGGTTCCAGAAGGGCCTCGACTCGCTGGGCAAGTAGTCGTACCCGTGTGAGCGCCCGACCCGATGCTGACCGGATATTGACCGGATGTTGACCCGATGTTGAGAGACGCGAACTTGATACGACCCATCCTGCGCCACGACATCAAGGGTCCCGCGATCTACGCGCAAATCCGCGATGACTATCGGAACCGAGTCATCGAACTGAAGAAGGCGCGGCGCGTTCTCGTTGGGGACCGGGTGGAACTCGTTTTCGACAACCGCCTCACGCTAACGCTGCAAATCGAGGAGACGTGTCGCCTCGAAAACCTCACCACCGATGAGCAGATCGGCGAGGAAATCCGGATCAACAACGAGTTGATGCCCACGGCAACATCGCTGGCCGCAACCCTGTTTATCGCATTGGCACACGGAGAAGACTCTCGCTTGGCGCTGGGTCAGTTGGTGGGACTAGATGAGCACGTCGTGCTGCACATTGGGCCGCATGCAATTCGCGCCGCGTTTGAACCAGGACGGTCCGAAGCTGACCGCATCAGCGCAGTCCAATACGTCCGCTACCCGCTGACCCCGGAAGCGCTGGCGGCGCTGCAACAACCCGGTACGTCCATCGCCGTCGAAATCGACCACCCGCACTACCGCTATCGCACCGAATGCGATGCGGCGCTGCGGGCCTCACTCGCAGCGGACTTCGGAGCGTAAGGACCCGTTCATGAATAACTTGCTCGCTCTCGCGGCCGATCCGTTCCGGCTGGCTTCGTTGCCGGCTCCGGTCCTCAAGTCACATCCGTCGAGGATGCTCCTTTCCGGTCCTCGCCGTCGCCTCGCCAGCCTGGCAGCTCGACCGCGATCATCGATCAACCTATTCATGAACGGGTCCTGAAATGGAACCGCGAGTTCATCGGAACCGTATTCCATGTTTGGTCGCTGCTTCGTTGCTAGTAAGCGGGTGCGGCGGCAACCGGGCGAAAATTGCCGCCGAGGCCGAGCGATTCAACTGCAAGCAGCGCGCAGCGTCGTACGTCGCCAGCAAACACATCGGCTGCGACGAACTCGGGGTGCTTATGGACTGCCATGACCACGGTCCCCGCCTCGTTCGCTGGTGTACCGACAAACAAGGCAACCGCCGAGAAGACAGCCGGTCGATTACACCCGGAGAATTCGAAACCGCGTGGCGCGAAATCGACGCAACCGGCTGGCAGAACCTGCGCGACTGCGCCAACGGCAGTCTCGAGCGCACCGATCCGGTCTACGTATTCGACGTTAAGGACGATCAGCGCAAGGCGTCGTTTCAGTGCCAGACCCGAGTCATGCCGTTTCCGTACAACAACATCACGGACCCACTCGACTTGGCAGCAAACCAAGGCCGCAAGCAGTTGCGCGACGACGAGCCGGCTGAAGCGAAGGCACTGGACCATAAGGATAAGCAGCGGTAGGGAACCGTCATATTGTGCCTAAGCCCCTCACCGGAACAACGGCGGTAATTACTGGCGCCAGTCGCGGCATCGGGCGGGCGATAGCGCTCCGCCTCGCGCAGGCGGGTGCTGACGTAGCGCTATGGGCCCGCGACGCACAGAATCTTGCCGCCGTTGCTTCCGAGATCAACACGAGTGGAGGCTCGGCTCGAGCGAGCGTCGTCGACATCACCGATCCGGAGGCAGTCGATCGCGCCGCCGCAGACGTTGCCGAAACCATGCCTCCAGTCCGCACCCTGGTGAACAACGCCGGTGCCGTCCTGCGCAAGCCAACCCGTGCCATTACCAACGACGAATGGCGAGCGATGATGGCGGTTAACCTGGATGGGCATTTCTACGTAACCCGCGCCTTCCTTCCCGACTTGGAACGCCGCGGCGGTCGAATCATTAACATCGCGTCCCGCGCCGGCCGCGAAGGCACCGCGCTGCTCGCCGCATACTGTGCGGCCAAGCATGCCGTCGTCGGCTTCACAAAGGCGCTTGCGGAAGAGCTGAGGGCTGGTAAGGTCTCCGTCAATGCAGTTTGCCCGGGCAGTGTGGATACTGGGATGTTGCAGATCGGATTACCCGATGCGAGGCCAGACATGAGTCCAGACGACATTGCGCGAACGGTCTTGTTTTTGGCCTATGAAGCCCCGGCGGCACTAACGGGCGCCTGTATCGACGTGTTTGGCTAGCTGGCGCATATGTGCGATACGCTCCCACCGGATCCTGAAACACTCGCCGCACTGCCGATATTCCCGTTGCCGAACGGGGTACTGCTTCCCGGGGGCCTGTTGCCGTTGCACGTATTCGAACCGCGGTATCGCGAGCTTACCCGCGATTGCCTTGCAGGGCACCAGTATATGGGCGTCGCGCGGCTACGCCCTGGATTTGAAACGACGTATTACGGGCGGCCACCGGTGTTTGACCGATTCGGCGTGGGCCGCATTATTTGCTCCGAGGAGCTTCGCGATGGCAGGTTCGCGCTTTTGCTTCGCGGCATTGCCCGGGTCGAAATCGCGCGCGAACTGCCAGCAGAACACCTATCGTACCGACGCGTCGAGGCCCGCCTTCTGCCCGACAGTCAGATCGCGGAACGAGAGGCATTTGAGCTCCATCGCCGCTTAATTCAACTATGCGACCGGCTAGCTGCGGTAATCGATCACGGCGGACCACAGTTGCGCGAGATGGTCCGCGAAGTAAACGACCCCGCAGCATGTGCCGACGCCATTGCGGCCGCCCTCGTCACCAACGCCGATGCTCGCCAAGAACTCCTAGAATCCCTGGATCCAACGGTTCGAATCCAGCGCACGCTCAGCCACATTAGCCACATGTTGTGCGAACTCGCACCGTGCCACCGCACGGTAAATTGACGTTCACCGCCGCACAACAACTCGAACCCAGTGATCGGAAACGTCGAACTGCGGAGGTGGATTGCCATTCTTCTTGAGCGCAGCGATTGCGGTTTGAATGCCGATCCCAAACCGCTGGACAAACCCGAGTCCCTTCATTGCCTCGGCGATGTTGGGATTTCGATATTCAGCTAACCCGGGTTGGCCGAAGTTGTCTTTGGTGACGTAACCGAACGGCCCCCCAGGACTAATGATCTCGACCCGATCACCAAACCAATTCACCTTTACGGGGGCGTGGGTGTGTTCGTAGCTGCGATGAATGAGCGCGTTCCGCACGAACTGCTCCAGCGCGACCAGCGCGTAGTCAGATTGTCGAGTCTCGACGTCCCGAGAAACAATATCGACACGGGTTCGATTGTGGGCCTTGAATTTTGCATCAATCCCCTGAACGACTTCCGCAAGTTTTCCATCGATGCGTTGTTCGTCGATGACTGGACTCGAAAGATCGGGACCGTCGAGTCGAAGAAACTGAATATACCCCCCAGCCACGATATCCGCTGGCCGGTTTCCCGCGACAAGAACGCCGAGTAAGGTAGGAGTCGGTTCGTTCACGGCGACAATCATCTTCGACGACGCAAGTCGCTCTTCAAAGCTGCGATCGTTGGCCGCCAAAATGTCGCTAGCGACGGTAGCCGGCAAATATTTCGATTCGTAGTAGTACCGGTCGAGATCCGAAAGGCGACTGCTTGGCAGTGGCTGAATATCAAACGGCCGATCGCGAAATCGCCGTTTTTCGTTGAGAATGGTTTCATCCTGTCTGCTCGCAATGCCCCGGCGAGGTCCGGTGCGAATCCAAATACGGCCATCGAGCCGAACGGGCGGCGCTTCTGCCGGCAGCACCGTGATCACAGCAACGTCTTTGCCCCCAAGGGTGCGCTTCGCGACCGTCATAGTGGGAGGCGGGGTGAGTTTTCCGTCCGATTTGATATCCGCTAGATTGCGCAGCAACTCGTCGCTGACGTCCAGGCCGGTGGGCGCCCCGTCATCACGAGCACCCACGAACACAACTCCCGGCAGTTTGTGATTCGGCAAGTCGTTTGCGAACGCACAAATCGCCTGCCGCAGTTTTTCCGGCGCATCGCCGCGAAACGACTCTTTTCGCTCGACGCGATCCGATTCAACCGCCGACATCAGGGCTTCGAGTTCTTGATCGCTCAGCTGCATACCGACGCCCCGCAAGTTACCGTAGGCAATGAACCTTGTCACCGCGCCCCGGGCGGCTGGGTCTCAAGAAACGAGGTCAGGTCAACGATCCGCGCGAAGTACTCTCGTTCTACAACTGCGTCGGATACCCCGTTGGCATGAATGAGAATTGGACGAACCGAAAATCCCCGTGGAACTTTTAACCGCTGTAACTTCTGCTCCATCTCGGCAACTACGCGCGTATCAACGCGGTCAAAGGTGAACTTGCATTCGCACGCAAACAGCGTTTTGTATCTCGTTTCGATCAGATAGTCGATTTGGCAACCAGGTTGTCGCGAGGTCGGTTTTTGAAAATAAGGACCCGCGTGCATCACATCGCCTGGTTCTAGTGCCAGCGTCGCGAATAACCTCGACCAGTTTTTGATGAGCAGATTTTCCACCTGGAGTCCAAAAATGGTGGCCCATGATGGAGGTCCGGGATAAGCGCCTGTTTCGATGCGGTTCTTGTTGGGTTCGATGTACTTTAGATAGAAGCGGATGTAGTTGTCCGCTACGCGATAGCGGCTCAGCTTTCCACCCGGTATTTCACCGATTTTCCAGCTGTGGTCGCGCGCGATGTAGCCCGTTTCCGCCAAATCGCTGAGCGAATGTGAAATCGAGCCACCACTTGCGACTTTGATAGACTTTGTGAGTTCCTCCGGTGTCTTCGGGCCAATCACCAGCGCTTGAACGATGCGGGAATACGCGCGAGCTTTGGCCTGAAATAGGTCGGTAAACAGCCTGTCAAATTCGCTGAACAGGAACCCCTGTGGAGAAAAACACATGCGAGCGATGTTTTGTTCGGCATCTAGCGCCGGCAGGAGCTCCTCCAGATAGCGGGGTACTCCACCGGTGACAGACAGCACTTTGAGCTTTTCGACAGGTGAAATGCGGGCACGCCAAAACTGGGCGCAGTCAGCGAGCGGCATTTCGTCGAGGTGTAAATCGAGCGAAACACGCCCCAAGAAGCCCGTGCTGTTTAGTACGTTTTTCTCCAGCCACGCGGAAAGGGAGCCCGACAACACCAACATGAGCTGGGGGTTTTTTTTGAACTCGAGATCCCAGGCGGTCTTCAATTTTCCTAAGAACGTTGGATCTTTTGCTCCCATCCACGTGAGCTCATCCAATACGATGAGCACGCTGCCTTTTTGCGTCGCTCGTGCGAGCGCCCAGAATAGTGGAGTCCAATCGCTCGTATCGGCAAATTGCACACCCTTGATCCGATCCTTGAGCTGCCGAGCAAACTCATCCCGTTGATGCTGGGCGCGGACGCCCTGTTCGGGTGGTAGTCCCGAGAAATAGTAGGCGCGGGCAAACGCCTTTCCCAGTTCCTCCGTCAAACGGCTCTTTCCGATACGCCGGCGCCCTCTGAGCACCACGATGGAGGCAGATGCCTTTCCCCTCAGCGCAAGCAGCGAAGCTAGCTCCGCCTGGCGGCCAACAAAGCGCATATTCCACGCTACCCTTCCGTCAGCGCGAAATCAACAAATGTCGATTTGGCGCTGTTTTCTGCCAGACCGCACAGGACCGTCTTGGTCCTATTTAATGACGGCTAGACGCGGCGACCGCTTGGGCTTTGACAATACGTTCTTGGCAAGCTGCAAGGCCGCTTGGGTTGCGAGATCCATGAACCGCTTGGCATTGTCGGAGTCTGGGCTGGCAATCACCACGGGCACGCCGGCGTCGCCACCAAACCGGATCCGAGTATCGATCGGAATCTCGCCAAAGAACGGAGCGCCAACCTCCTGTGCCAGGCGCTTGCCACCGCCCCGGCTAAAAATCTCATCGTGGTGGCCGCATGCAGGACATGCGTAGTAGCTCATGTTCTCGACGATACCGAGGATCGGAATCTCCACCTTCTCGAACATCGCGATGCCCTTCACCACATCGACGATCGCCACTTCTTGGGGAGTAGTCACCATGACTGCACCAGCGATCGGAATCAGTTGCGATAGCGATAGCTGCACGTCACCGGTCCCAGGCGGCAAATCGCAAATCAAGTAATCGAGTTCGCCCCACTCGACGTCGCTGAGAAACTGTTGCAAAAGCCGATGCACCATCGGTCCGCGCCACACCACCGCTTCATCCTTGTCGACGAAAAAACCCACCGACACCACCCGCAAGCCGTGCATCGACGCGGGAATGATTTTGGAGTCCTTGGACGCCTGTGCCGGGACCTCCGGCGCCCCCAACATCGTGGGTATCGACGGCCCGAACACATCGGCGTCGAGTAGCCCGACCTTTGCGCCGTGTCGCTGTAGCGCGAGCGCGAGATTGATCGCTACGGTGGACTTACCGACGCCGCCTTTGCCGGCGGCCACCGCGATCACGTTCTTGGGACCGCGAAGCACCGCTTTCTCGCTTGGCGCTGGAACAAACGCGGTCGCAACCTCGGCGATCACCGTTACGCGCTTGGCGCCCACGGACGAAAGTGCCGCTTCGATGCGAGTTTGTAACTCGCGCCGCTGCGCTACGGGGTACGCGTGCGTTGGGATATCGAGTCGCACCAGAACGTCGTTGCCAGAAACCTCAACGGCTCGAAGGATCCGAAAACTGACGATGTCCTTATCGAACGCGGGGTCGCGAACGTTTGTAAGTGCCTGTCGAACGGTTGCTTCATTGAGCGGCATGGCTGTCGTGACCACGTACTACGTCGCGCGCAGCTTGTCTCGCGCTTTGTCACGATTGCTGGTTGCGCTATGGACCATTCCGGAAGCTCGCAGTTCACAGATGCCCGAGTTTGGCCCGCTTCGCAGCGAGATAGTCGGCGTTGCGTTCGGTAGCCCCCGCCCGGTGCGCCTCCACTGCGTCGACCACTACACCAGCATCCTCCAGCCCCTTGCGTTTGGCGGGATTGTTGGTCATTAGCTTCACCGACGTGACGCCCAGGTCGCGAAGGATCTCTGCTGCCAGGTCGTAACTGCGCTGATCGGCAGCGAACCCCAGCTCCAGATTTGCCTCCACCGTGTCTTTGCCCGTATCCTGGAGCTGATACGCGCGAATCTTGTTGCCCAACCCGATGCCGCGTCCCTCTTGCACGAGGTAGACCACCACGCCACGACCTTGGCGTCCGATTCGCTCAAGGGCAGCATCGAGTTGAGCGCGACAATCGCAGCGCAAGCTGCCTAACACCTCACTGGTAAAACACGACGAGTGCACCCGGGTCAGAACATCGCTGCCAGCGACATCTCCGAGGACCATTGCCACATGCTCTTCAAATGCGACGCCAACCGCCGTAGTGCCGTCGCCCCCGGGTCGCCCGGTACGATAGATAACTACCCGAAATTCGCCATGTTGCGTTGGGAGGGTGGCTTCGGCGTACCGCTGAATCATGCGCCAAGGGATATGGCCCTCTGCCCTTCCCGTGTCAACAGCCCACCCCGCGTACCACTGCGACCGCTTCACAAGTCCGTGCTATGGTGAGCCCAACATGGCAGTTCGCCCAGTCGTGATATGGCCCGATCCGCGGCTCCGCGAGCCCACCGTGGAAATAACGTCCATCGACGACTCAGTGCGCGCCCTGTATCGCGACTTATGCGACTCGATGTACGCAGAAGACGGGCTCGGGATGGCCGCGGTGCAAATCGGCGATACGCGTCGGATGTTCATCGTCGAACCGAAGCTTGCCGGTCGCACCGAAACCGATCTGCCGGTGGCCTTCATCAATCCCGAGGTCGTGGAAGTCTCCGACGAACTTCAGGACAGCGAAGAAGGCTGCCTTTCGTTCCCGGGCATCTACGTGACGGTGGCACGGCCGATGCGGACGCGCGTTCGAGCCCTCGGGATCGACGGCAACGCGTTTGAGCTCGAGGGAGAAGGCCTGCTCGCTCGCTGCTTACTGCACGAGAACGACCACCTTACTGGCAAGCTTTTGGTCGACTTCGTCGGCCCGCTTAAGCGCCAGATGATCAAGAAAAAGCTAATGCGCTCCAAAGCGGACGCTGGCGACGAAGCAGCGAATGGCTAGCCCCTACCAGAGCGTCGCCACCACGGGCGACTGCGTGTTCATTCGCGGCCTCGAATTCGAAGGAAACCACGGGTATTCAGCTGCCGAACGGCGCGGCACGCGGCGATTTCGCGTCAACCTTCGGCTCGAGTTGCCGCTCCGCGCAGCAGCTGCCTCCGATCGCATCGCGGATACCGTCGACTACTGGAAGGTATCCGAAATCGTCGTCGGACTTGGCACCAAATCCACATACAGACTGCTCGAGGCTCTCGCCGGCGCGATCGGCGCCAAGATCCAAGAACTGTATCCGCGGGCGGCGGTTTTCATTGAACTCGAAAAGCTGGCACCGCCGTGCCCAGGCGTGCCCGCATCGTGCGGTGTAACCATGCACCTGGCGGCGCCATGACCGCCAGCCAACCAGGTGTTTCCCTTGTTGATTCCGGCGTCTGGCCGGAGCGGCGCGAACCTTGGGGGCGCCCGCCATGTTGTTCCTTGACCAATTGCTATTTACCCGGCCTCGCGATCGAGCTAAGCCCCGGCCAATGATTGAGCGCGACCCGAAAACGCTGGCCCGGCTCCAGTTTGCAGTGACCGCGCTCATCGAGCACCGAGTGTCGACATCGCTTGCCGACGTTGAACGGGCGCTCGCGCGATGGCGAGGCGGTACCCACTCTGCCCTCGCAGCGCACGGCGCGGTGCTGCGACACGCAGCGCGATGCGAGCGCACGGTCGAGCGCGTCACAGCTGCGGCAGGCGATCGGCCAGAGGGAATTCTCCGCGATGCTGTCGAAGCGGGCTTAATGTCCGCCGAGGAGTTCATCGAGCTGGTGGGAAAGCCCTACAGTGAAGTGGCGTCGATCGGAGCGTTGCGCGACGACGACGAGACAAGCGCCCCCGACAAGCGCCGGACGATCGAACAACTGCTGTCGCGCGGCGCCGTACTGATTCACGTCGACGCACGCCGCAGCGATGTCATCGTCCCGGCCAGATTTTGTTCCGACCCGAGCCTCGTGCTTCGCTTTGGCTACACATTGACCCCTCCGATTCGCGATCTGACCGTAGACGACGAGACGATCTCCGGAACCCTCACGTTCGGCGGCTCGCCGTTTCACGTCGTGCTGTCGTGGCCCGCGGTCTACGCGGCCATGGTCGAAGGCGAGCAGCGAGGTACCGTGTGGCCGGAAGACGTTCCAGACGACGTTCTGGCCAGTCCCAATGAACCTGCCACCCCTTCGGCGGCAGCGCCTGCAATCGACGCCGGACCCAAGACCGAATCTGCCCGGCCCAAACGCGCAAGCCATCTAAAACTCGTGGAGTAAGGGCCCGCGAAGGATTAGATCAATCGACGATCGCTGCCGAGCTGCCTGGATCGCGAGGCGCGGCGAGCACCGGAGCGGAGTTTGCTCGACGCAAATGAGCACCGGAGCGGAGCCGCAACGATGCGAGCCAGGATGGATCGGCCGCGAGAACGATTGAGTTAATCATTCGAGGGCCCTACCATCGCTTGATGAGTTGGCTGCGCATCGCGGTGGCAGTTGCGTCGGCCGGCGGTGTCACCGCCTGTAGGAGCCATTCGCGGGTCGACGCCGCCCAGTCACCGCCCCGCGCAAGCCCCGCTCCCCAAGTGAGCTGGAGAGACAACGAGTTTACTACCGATAGCCTCCCCGCGGTTTCGCGCTCGGGCCACTTGGTTGTCGTGGCATTGCGCGAAAACGACACCGGGCGGGGCTTTCCAAATCTCCGCATCGAGATCCGCGATCGCAACGACCATGCGACGCGTTCGATCGAAGTGCTAAATTCAAATGAATACGAGAGGCTTGCGCCAACCGGAACAGCAACCTCCGCTCTCACCGGGCGCATCGCATTGGCAAATCGCGAACTCGCGCAGCTTCACGCGGACCACGATCTGGTTGCGATGAGGCCGCTCGATCTGCTGCCTGCTGAAGCCGACCGTGAACCCAGCGACCCCACCATTGCCGTCGGCAACGGCCTTTCGATCCGATGGCGCGGTGACCGGCTCGACGTGCTACAGCCTCCGAACATATCGCCCGTCATGTCGGCAGACGCGCGCCCATGGCTCGCTCCTCCCCACCCGTCATGTGCGGCCTGCGCCCCGTGCGAAAATCCCGCGTTCCTTGGCGCCATCTTTCACGCCGCACAGATTCACGTAATCGTCGCCCAGATTCGCTACCGCGGAACCGACGCTTGCTGGGAACCTAGCGACCAGTTTCACGTCGTTGCGTGGTAAGGCACTGCAGGGAATCATCCAGACGGCTTTGCGGGTTATGCAATCGCTGCGTGCGAACCATCGCGCGCAGAATCATTGCTGCGCAAACAAGCCAACCTTGCACATGACATGCTCTACTTCCCCACCCGTGCGTGCATTTTGGATTGCCTATCTCGTCGCCGCGAGTTGTGTACCTTCTCGTACGAGCGTATTTGGCCCAATCGAACGTGAGGTGAAGCAGCGCGTTGGCGCCGATGTCCATTGGAGCGATGCGCCGCGAACCGACCAAGCGATCGCGAACTTGCTGGCGCAACCCTTGGGCCTCGATTCGTCGGTGCGGATTGCCCTCGCTCGGAACCAACGCCTTCAAGCAGCGTACGAGGAGCTTGGGATCGCGGCAAGCCAGGTCGCAGAGGCTACGGTCTTGCCACCGGTCGACGTCGATCTGAATCGAAAGTTCGCTGTCAGTGGCAACCGCAACGAAACCGAGATTGCAGTCGTGCAAGACCTGTTGCCGCTACTGCAGATTGGCTCGCGGCGAAGCGCTGCACGCGCGGACCTGGAAGCCGCTCGCTCTCGCGCTATTGCCGCGACCGTAGACCTCGCAGCGACCGTAGAGATCGCGTTCTATGATCACCTTGCCGCCTTGCAGGATCTCGAGCTGTTGCAAACCGCGTTCGAGGCCACCGTGGCATCGGCCGACCTGGTCGAGCGCCAACACGCAGTTGGCAACGCGACCGATCTGTCGCTCGCGCGCGAGCAAGAGCAGCGCGAGCGCATGCGCGTCGAGATCAGTCGCGGCGAGCAGCACGTGGCTGATACGCGAGCGCAACTTGGTTCGCTACTCGGACTTCGCACGAATGAGAGTTCGTGGACCACGAGCGCACGACTCCCCGAGGTCCCCCAGACCGGGCCGGCGCTCGACGACCTCGATCGCGTTGCCGCCGATGCCAATCTCGAGACCGCGGCGCTCCGCTCCGATGCGGAGGCGGCCGATGCGCGGCATCGCTACGCGAAGGTTCGGGCGATCCTGCCCTCATTGGGACTGGGGGTCGCAACCGCCAAACGCGACGCCGAGGGGTGGGAAGTTGGGCCCTCACTGCGGGTCGGCGTTCCGCTGTTTGATCAGCAACAGGGCCCACGCGCGCGCGCCGTGGCTGAAGGTCGGCGCGCCACCCGCGCACTCGCCGCCACACAAACCGAGCTTGGCGCCGAAGTCGCCGCTGCAAAGTCGCGCGTCACAAAGGCATTTGCGGAAGCGCGCCAGCTGTCCGACGTGGTTCTCCCTCTCCGCAAACGCGTCCTCGAAGAATCCGTGCTCCACTACAATGCAATGAACGCAAGCCCGTTCGAACTGCTTGTTGCCAAGCGAGACATGGTCGATGTTGGGCGTCAGCTAATCGACGCACAGCGCCGGTACTGGACGGCGATCGCGCAAACCAAGCAGCTTCGGCGAGGCGGTCATGCGCCCACCCGTGAGAACAAACCATGACCATCACCCGCAGAGCACTTCTTGGCACTGGAATCACGGCGGGAGCCGTGGCGGCTGCACGCCGCGCACAAGCGCAGGCCCATGATCACCAGCACCATGCGAACCCGCATCCACCTGCGCCACAACCGTCGACCATGATGTCAGCCCCACCCGTCGCGTCGACACCGACGATTGCGATCCCCAGGCCCCCTGCTGGCGAGCGCTACACACCCGTCATCGTTCCCAACGGCCACACGTTACCTTTCGACAAGCGCGGGGGAGCGAAGGTGTTCCACCTCGTTGCCGGGCCGGTCAAGCACGAGTTTGCACCCGGCCTCACAGTCGAGGCCTGGGGCTACAACGGCACAACACCGGGCCCACTGATAGAGGGCGTGGTCGGTGATCGCGTACGGATCTACGTCACCAACAAGCTGCCTGCACCGACCACCGTGCATTGGCACGGCATGCTGCTACCGAACGGCATGGACGGCGTCGGCGGGCTCACACAGGAAAACATCCCGCCCGGAAAAACCTTCAAGTACGAGTTCACCCTCGTTAAGCCCGGCACATTCATGTACCACCCCCACTTCGACGAGATGACGCAAATTGCACTCGGCATGGTCGGAATGTTCGTCGTGCACCCGAACGAACCACCGAAACAACGCGTGCGCGATTTTTCGCTGATCGCACACGAATGGAAAGTGCCGATCGGCGCAGCGCGCCCCGACCCCCTCGCGATGAACGACTTCAACGTCCTCACCTTCAACAGCAAATCGTTTCCGGCCACCGCGCCTCTCGCCGTCGAAACCGGCGACCTGGTGCGAATTCGGCTCGGAAACCTTGGACCGATGGATCACCATCCGATCCACATCCATGGCTTTTCCTTCAGCGTGGTCGAAACCGATGGAGGTCATGTGCCGCCAAGCGCACGCTGGCCGCAAACAACCGTGCTCGTGCCGGTCGGGTCGACTCGCGTGATCGAGTTCGTAGCTGACGCACCTGGCGACTGGGCGATGCACTGCCATATGACCCACCACATGATGAATCAAATGGGCCATGATGCGCCCAACCTGATCGGCGTCGATACCGACGGAGTGACGGCGCGCGTGGGCCAGCTCGTCCCCGGATACATGACGATGGGAGAGACCGGTATGGGGAACATGATGAAGATGAAACAGCCGCGCAACTCAATTTCGATGTTAGGTGGCAAGGGCCCCTTCGCCCACATCGACATGGGCGGCATGTTCACAATCGTCAAAGTGCGCAAGAAGCTCACCGCGGCCAACGCCGCTGGTTGGTACGAACACCCCGCAGGGACGGTCGCCAGCGCAGCCTCGGAAGCGGACCTCGCCCAAGACGGTATTAAGGTTTCGTAAGTAGAGTAGGATTCGCGACCATGAACACGAGCCTCGCGACACTTTTGGTCGCGTGTCCGGATCGCAAGGGCATCGTCGCCTCATTGGCCCAGGTGCTCTACGGCCATGGTGCAAACATTCTCGACTCCGATCAACATACCGATCAGACCGCTGGCATGTTCTTTCAGCGATTGCGCTTCGATCTATCGACGCTCACCACCGACCGCGTTGCCCTCGAACACGCGATCCGAGAAGTCGGTGAACGGCTATCGATGGACTGGAAACTGGCCTACAGCGCGAAGGTGAGAAGAGTTGCGCTGTTTGCGAGCAAGCAAGAACATTGCCTCTATGACTTGTTGATCCGACACAAAGCGGGCGAGCTCGCGTGCGAGATCGCGATGGTGATTTCCAATCACGCCGATGCTGGACCGATCGCAGGGCACTTTGGTGTTCCGTTCCACCATATTCCCACATCGCCCGACACCAAGTCTCGCGCCGAGGATCGAGCCACAGAGATCCTGGCAGCCTCCGAGGTCGATCTCATTGTACTCGCGCGCTACATGCAAATCTTGTCGCCGACGTTCGTGAAGCGCTGGGCCTCGCGCATCATCAATATCCACCATTCGTTTCTTCCCGCGTTTGTGGGTGCAAGCCCGTACCGACAAGCATATGAAAAGGGCGTCAAACTGATCGGAGCGACCAGTCACTACGTCACGGCAGAGCTCGATCAAGGCCCCATCATCGAGCAAGCGACCATGCCTTGTTCGCACCGCGACTCGATCGACGACTTGGTACGCAAAGGTCGGGACCTCGAAAAGCGCGTGCTCGCCAGCGCCGTGCGAGCGCATTTGCAAGACCGGGTCCTCGTCTACGCCGGCAAGACCGTCGTGTTCGACGACTAGACCGCTTCCGCGGCTGATCTGACCGTGCCGGGCCCGAGTCCGACTCCGACTCCGACTCCGACTCCGACTCCGACTCCGACTCCGACTCCGACT
>CAYQQM010000016.1:0-69460 GCA_964419605.1 uncultured Kofleriaceae bacterium
CCCGAAGGTACGTGACCGAGGAGCAACGAAGACAGCCGGGATGGATCGGCGGCCCAGGTGGTCACCAACTTGCGGGGGCCTGTACTAAGTCCCGCGCTCATTGTCGGACCTTTTCACCAAGGGCATTGCGCATCATGTGATCGTTGACGTCCGCAAGCTCTCCATCTTTGAGTTGAATCCGAGCCGTCAGTCCAAACACCAGGATCGAAAACGTATCGGTACCGTCGCTGAGTTCGACCACGGCTTTCTCTGAACGTCCGGTCGGGAAGAAATAGACGGCAACTTGTCCCTTCGTCGCACTGTCGTCTCGGTGCTGAACCCAAACCTCTCTGAATTTGATCCCCTTTGCGGCTCGCAACATCCGAGCCCAACCCTTCCCCTGCGCATCGCCGCTCACAGAGTCCGTGGCCGGCACGCACATGCGATCCGCGACGTGGTGGCCACTGAGCGCTGCCGCTTTGCGGGCCATCTGTTCGGGATCGGCGGCCTGCACTGCCCCGAGCGGAAGGTTCTTTAACTTGTCCTTACCGCGGTCGATTGCGCGTTTGACATCATCGCTTTCGGCTGCACCCGATCCGCTAGATAGGACCTTTTCATTGCGAACGATCCCTGTAGCGCCCTGACAAGCCTCGACGACGTAAGCCTGCTTGTCGAGATCAAGCGTAACGCGATGCAGTTCTCCATGCTCAACAGCGAGCGCGCTGGTGCGCCGCAGGATTGCGGCAAGCTCCGTTGCGTTTTCCACCAAATCCGCCTTCGTGAGCACGCGAAAGCCAGACCGCACGAGCACCGAGGCCCCAGCGACAATCGCCAGGACGATCATCACTTCAAGCACCGTCATGCCGCGCGAATTCCGCATCTGCCGTTCAGTCCCAGGACTTGATGTCGTCGGCAGTCCCTTCCTTGCCGTCTTCGCCGGGCGACATCACCTGGAGACCCTTTGCTCCTGCAGGAAGATTCGGACCGCACAACATCTTGTACTGCCCACCCCACGGATCTTTGGTGTCTTTGTTATTCATGTGTTCATTGAGATCTTCGAGCTTCTCCGGACAAGCTTTGTCCGGATGATCTGCCGCCCATGACGGGAACGCCTCGAACGCGTACTTCTGTACGGTCGCTTTGGCGATGTCTACTCTCGACTTCCCAAAGTACCTGAGGACCCGCGGGCCAACGACGAGGCCCATGACGAGGGCAATAATCGCCAGCACAATCATGATCTCCAGCAGGGTCATACCTCGGCGAAGATCGCGGGGCCGGCGAGTTAGTACCTCACCACGGGGAATCTGACACGTTCGGGTCGCCGATCTATCCCTCGTCGGGACCTTCCCCCGCGTCGGTGACTTCCAGCGGCGAGGTACTAATGGACGAAAACGAGCGGGGTGAATAAACATGTCGATCTCCTTGTTCATACGGCTAGCTATTTCGGACCCGAAAATTCACCGAGGTCCATGATGGGTTGCAGGATCGAAAAAACAATGAACGCAACAGAACCGCCCATGACGACAAGCATCAGCGGCTCAAGAAGCGCAGTAAACCGAGATAGTTTCATGTCGACGTCCGCCTCGTAGGTTGCGGCAACTCGCTCAAGCATCTGCTCAAGCTGACCAGCGCGCTCCCCGACTGCGGTCATGTGAATCATCGTGGCAGGAAACTGCCCGGATTTCTTCAGGGTCGCTGCCAGCGATTCTCCCTCGGTAACTGCCTGTTTGGCGTCCTCAATCGCACCTTGGATAAGAACATTGCCTACGATTTGCTTGGCAGTATCCAAAGATCGCAACATCGGTACGCCCGACTGCAGCATCGTGCCAAGCGTGCGGGCGAACCGGCCGACATTGATCGTGCGAACGAGTTCTCCAAGTACAGGCAGCCGAAGCACAAAGCGATGCCATACGGGTTTGCCATCTCGCGACCCCTTCCAGCGAGAAAACAAAACTCCGGCTGCGACCATCGCCAGTCCAATCCACACAACGTTGCGGCCGATGAATCCCGACGTTGCAATCAACATGCGCGTATTGATTGGCAACGTCTTTCCCTGTTGGGTAAACATCTGCGTAATTTCAGGAATCACTTTCACCATGAGGAGTGCCATGATTCCGACGCCGACGACGATCATCACGACGGGGTAAATCATGGCTCCCTGCACCTTCGACGTAAGGCGCTGCGAAGCTTCCAAAAAGTCTGCCAGTCGCGTTAATACCTCGTCGAGATTACCGGCAACCTCGCCAGCGCGAACCATCGATACATAGAGTTCGCCAAACAACTTCGGATGTTTTGCCAGCGAGTCGGCAAACGATTGACCTTCGTTCACAGCGGTCCGCACTTCGGACACCGGGGTCTTCAGCCGAACGTTCTCGATCTGTTCCACCATCGCACCGAGTGCCTCGGACAGTGGAATTCCCGACCGAACTAGCGTTGCCATTTGACGAGTGAAGGTGGCGATCTCACTCTTCTTCACGCCGCCCAACCAGCCACCAAAGTCGACTTCCTTCGACAAGCCGCCGCGTTTGGCACTGGCTGCTACCGCCTGCTTGCCTCCTTTGGACAGTTCAAAGCTGGTAACGACCACTCCGTCTTTGCGCAGTCCCTGACGCAACGCCTTGGGCGACTCCGCATCGCGGACACCTCCGACTGCCTTGCCATTGGTCGCAAGACCTTTGTAGGCGTACATCGCCATTATCCACTGCTCTCCGCGGTCATCAGCAGAACTTCTTCAGGCGTCGTCATGCCCTGAACAACCTTGCGAGCTCCGTCCAAGCGAAGCGCCACCATTCCTTGTTCAATCGCTGCGGAACGGATGGTTCCTGCATCTGCCTTGGCGAGGGCTAGCCGCCGCACTGCATCGCTGATCATGAGCAATTCGTAGATGCCAGTACGGCCGCGATAACCCAGCTCGTTGCACTCCGGGCATCCAACTGGCTCAAATACCATTCCGGGTGGGCACGGCCGCATCCCCTTGACGTCGGGAAACTGATATCCACCCGCAAAAAACTTCGAGGGGTCGAGGCCGAGTTCACGAACGAGCTCTTCTGAGGGACGCACAGCCCGCGCACACGCGTAGCAGGGACGGCGTACCAAGCGTTGTGCCAGCAGGCCGACCAGTGAAGATGCAACCAAAAACGGCTCAATCCCCATGTCGACCAGTCGGGTAATGCCACCTGCAGCGTCGTTCGTGTGCACCGTCGAAAACACGAGGTGGCCCGTTAGAGATGCGGTAATCGCGACCTCAGCGGTCTCCCGATCGCGAATTTCGCCCACCATGATGACATCGGGATCCTGGCGCAAAAACGACCGCAATCCCGACGCAAACGTTAGATCGATCTTCGAGTTGACCTGCGTTTGAGAAATCCCCTCGAGCTGATATTCGACCGGATCTTCAACCGTGAGAATGTTGATGTCCGGAGCATTAATCTCCGATAAGCATGCGTACAACGTGGTCGTTTTGCCGGATCCGGTCGGCCCAGTAACCAGCAAAATGCCGTGAGGACGCTTGATGATGCCGCGGATCAACTCGAGGTGATCGTTCGCAAACCCAATGTCGGCAAGGCCCAGCAGTACCGAGCTGCGATCGAGCAAGCGAATCGTAACGCTCTCGCCACCCGCTGTGGGCGAGGTCTCAACGCGCATGTCGACGTCCTTGCCGGCCATCTTGCGTCGAATCCTTCCGCTTTGAGGCAAGCGCTTCTCGGCGATGTTGAGCCCGGCCATAATCTTAACGCGCGCGATGATCGGAGCCTGAAATTTCTTGGGTGCACGCTTCGCTTCGCGCAAAACACCATCGATCCGGTAGCGCACTAAGATGTCGCGCTCGCCGGGACGAATGTGGATATCGGAGGCGCCATCTTTGGCGGCTTGGAACATCAGCGAATTCACCCAGCGAATGATCGGCGCTTCGTCGTTTGCGTCGAGCATGTCGACGAGTTCTTCGGACTGGTACTCAGAATCGTCGTCCGCGTCATCGCCTTTCTTGGCGCTGTCCTCGAGTTCCGCACCTCCGCGGAGCCGCGAATAGGTCTTGTTGATATGGTCGATAATTCGCGCGCTGGAGGCGACCACGGGATCGACGGGCTCGCCCAACAGAACGCCAACAGCATCGATAACTTCAACCGCATGGGGGTCGGCAATCGCGACCGCAACCCGGCCGTTGTCGCGGCGCAACGGCATCACCTGGCGCTGTCGAGCGAAATTGATCGGCAGTTTGTCGATGAGATCCGTTGGGATGTCGTCGGCCCGCGGGAACTCGCGCACAAACTCCATGTCGAATTGCACTGCGAGTGCGAGCGCCAACTGATCGCCATCGATGAGTTTAAGTCGAACGAGCACTTCGCCCAATAGCCCACCCTCCTCGCGTTGCTTTGCAAGTCCGCGCTCGATCGACTCGGCGCTTACGTTGCACCTCGCCTGAAGGATCTCGCCCAACAACTTCGGCGGAGCAGCGAACGCCATCACTAGTACCTCATGTCAGTGATTTTGAGTGGTTCCGGTCGCCGAGGCGCGCCGAGCGCGAGGCTTGCGGAGTAAGCGCTACTGGCGGTAACGCGACGGAGCATAACGATGCGATCGGCGATGGATCGGCGGCCCGAATCGATCAAAATCACTGACATGAGGTACTAGTTCCCCTTGGCGCCTTTGGTGGCTTTAGGGGTCTTGGGTTCCTTGGTGTCGCGCTTTTCCGGCTGCGGAACTTCGCGACTGCTTCCGGTACCGTGACCCGCCTCTGGCTCCTCGATTCCCGAGGGAGCGTACTCGACCGCACCTTCCGTCACGCGTTGGCGTTGGCGAGTCGCGTTGAGCGCCGCCTGCTCCTCCTCTACGGACTGGAGCGCGCGATTCATATCCTCGATCAGACCCCGCTTGCGGCGGTAGTCCACGCGAGGCTCGAACTTGGCTTCGTTCAGGTGCAACACCGAATCAGTAAACTCTCGGTACTCGCGGACCTTGCGCTCGCGAATTGACTGCAGGTCAAGCTGATCTCGAATAATATAGGGAGTTAGGAGGATCAGTAGATTCGTCTTCTTCTTCTGTTTCGTGCTGTACTTGAACAAATAGCCGAGTAGCGGAATGTCACCAAGCAAAGGAACTTTGGTGACGTTGGCTATTTCGCGCTCTTGAATCAAGCCACCGATCACCACGCTCTCTTGGTCGTGAACCACCACTTGCGTCTTGAGCTTTCGCTCGGACCAGGTCGGACCCAGCTCCGGATCTTTACCGCTCAAATCTTTGGTGTTCTGTTCGATCTCAAGCCGCACCGAATCATTGGAAGAGATGTGCGGGGTGACATTGAGATCGAGCGTCAGCTTCTCGCGCTGGATGTTCTGAAGAAAGGATCCGATCGGCAAACCCGCTGCGGCAGAGCCGCCGGCACCACCGGCCCCGGCGAGGCCCGCGCCGCCCAAGCCCGCCTTATATGGAATGTTGTTGCCTACCGAAAATTCGGCTTTCTCGTTGTCGATCGCAGTAACATGGGGCGTAGACAACACGTTGGTATTGTCCTGAGTTGCCAGGGCCTGAAACAAAACCCCGTACGACGGAATGCTTGTGCCAATGCCAAGAAATTGCTGTGAATTGGCTAATGGCGACCCGATGAGTCCACCAACCAAACCGGTCAAACTCGCCAGCGACGCGGGCTGAATCGACTTTAGGGTCGCGGTCTGCACGCCACCAAGGGCCAGCGTCGATTGACTATCACCGATGGGTAAGCCGCCGTGCGAACTGGTCCCAAGATCGAGCGCTTTGTTAAGCGCAACTTCGAGAATGAGCGCCTCGATGTAGACCTGCCGTCGCGGCTGGTCGAGGCGACGAATGACATCTTTAATTGCCAAAAAGTCACGGCTGCTTGAAGTGACGATCAGTGAATTCGTCGGATCGTCATTGACCACTCGAACTTGGCCTTCCAGCGCCGCACCAAGGTCCCCAACCGGACCACCCATTTGTGGCAATTGGACGGCACGGCCACCGGGAGCCGGAGCTCCACTCCCCTTGTTCTGACCACCCTGCTGCAGAGCATTGTTGAGTGTCGTTGCGAGTTCTTTGGCAAGCGCATTTTCGAGTCGATACACGCGAATCGCAGCCCCTCCCTCGGCGTCTAACAGGATGTCGAGTCGCTCAACGAGCGCCTTGACGCGGCGATATCCCGCCTCGCTGGAAACCACAATCAACGTGTTCGTGCGGTCGTCGACAAGGATTTTTGAGGGCACCGCGCCGGAAACGTCCTCGGCGGAGGGTGCGATCGGAGGGGCTCCCGGCTGCTGCGGAGCTGCTGCCCGCCCTCCTGACTTCATCGCGTTCGCCGCGCCACCGCCCCCACCAGATCCGGAGGCAACCCCTAAAATGTCATTGAGCTTCTGGGCCAGAGCATTCGCGTCGGAGTGCAAGACAGAAATCGTGTACACACCATCGCTGTTGCCGGGAACATCGATCGACTTGGCCAGCGACATCATATCTCGCACTTGGCTGGCGTAGTCCGTAATGATGATCATCGTTCCCGCCGCTTGCACCTGTCCGGCGGGTGACCGAATCGAATCCAGGGCCGCGCGCAGGGTCTCGGTTTGCGCGTAAGACGGCCGCAAGATGTAACGCACCATCTGATCTTCATCCGAGGGAACGCCTTGCTTGAAAATCGGAACGGTTTCGCTCTTCGCCGTCGCCGCTTCAACGATGCGAAGTACACTACCCTTCGGAACAACGGTTAGTCCCATCGTAGACAGCGACACGAGGAATACGCGATAGGCCTCCTGTGGGCTCATCCGGTTCGGTGCAATAATGGTGACTTTTTTTCCGGTGGAAACGATGCGCGGATCAAGGACGAAGTTCTTGCAGGTAAATCCCATTACCCAGGTCAAAATCTCTTTTAGTTCGATCTCCGGCTTAAAACTGACGTCGACGGCTTTAGGCGTTTTGGCGCAACTATAGAGCTTTGCGTCTTCGCCCGGAGCGTCTTTCTTATCCTTTTTGTCCTTGTCGCCTTCCTTATCGCTGCCCACAACTCCCGACGTGGTCGTCGTAGTTGTCGGTTGCGCGATGGCGCCATTCGCGAAGCCGAAAGTCGCAAGAACAGTTACCAGTGTCCGGATGTTTGCACACATAGTCATAATTCACCGAATGGAGTACTTCAGTTTCTCGGGCTTACCGCGGCGAAGGATGTCGACTTCGAGGGACGACGCGTCGCGAAGCTTGGAGTAGATCTCTAGCGCTTGGTTGAGAGAGGTCATCTCAAAATTGTTGATGGACTGCAGCGTGTCGCCGTTCTGAAGCCCGAGCTTCGAGTACACTGAGTTGGGCCGAATCGCATACAACTTAAAGCCATCGGATTTCCCGTTTTTGATCGCCGGCACAAGGCGAGCACCTTTTGCGATTCCCATCGGATTCGCGAGCACCCGATCGACAAGAGCCCTATCGATCTCGTAGGTGGTGTCGTTTATTTTCTTGACCCCGTTGTCGATCGCAGTTTGCAGTTCATCGCCTGAACCCTCACCCGCTGGCGTCTCGGTAGTAGCGACCGGGGGCGGCGGAGCAACGGGAGCGGTTGCACCGGCAAGGACAAGGCGTTCAAGGCGACCATTATTTTCGAAGTCGATATACTTATAATGAATCTCCTTGAGGCTTCCAGTCGCCCCAGGAATTCGGTGGCCAACCGCAAACGATCCCTGCTGTTGGCTCTCTGTATTGATGATGGTCGCATAAGATCCGTCATCGCCAGTCCCAACGTTTGTAGCCAGCAGTAACAGCGGAAGCGACGTGGTTAAGATAGACGATGGATCGCTATTGGCCACTTGAACAGGAGGAGAACACTCCGAGCAAAACATATTTCGCGCAGCGAACGCGGAGCCGTCTTTGGTTCGCTGCGGCTTAAACAGTTGTGACGAACTTGGGATCATCGGCACAACCTTCGGCGAATGCTCCGAGTCGCTTAGGTACTTTCCCTCGATGAGGTGGCTCGTTGCCGTAGCCGCGAATACCACGCATATCGCAACAACGACTGCGGCGATCGCCCAGGGATAACGCTTTAACAGGTCTTGCATCAGTCTTTGACCTCGTCGCCTTCTGGCCGTAGCGGGCCCGGGTCTTGTTCACCCTCGGGAGCTTGCTCAAGCCGGCGATAAATCGTGCGGGTCGCGATGCCGAGCAAGGTCGCCGCAAGGCGCTTATCGCCCCGCGTATGCCGCAGCGTCTCGTGGATTACCCTCATCTCGATCTCGGCCAGCGGCATACCAATCGAGAACGTGAGCGAGGTTGCGGATACCGCCCCCGGAGCTGCATCTCGAATCTCACGCGGCAACGCGTCTTCATCGATCATAGACTGGCCAGCGCGCGTTAGTACGATCGCGCGCTCGATCGCATTTTCGAGTTCTCGTACATTGCCGGGCCATCCATATTCGGTCAACCGATCCAGTGCGGCCGCGGAACATCCGCCAATCGCCTTGCCATTTTTCTCCGCGTAAACCTGCACGAAGTGCTGGGCGAGTAGAGGGATATCGTCGCGGCGATCGCGAAGCGGCGGAACATTGACCGGGATGACATTCAGCCGGTAGTACAGATCCTCGCGAAACCGGCCGGATTTCACCTCGCCCGCGAGATCAATGTTGGTCGCAGCGACAATGCGAACATCGATACGACGCGTCTTGCCGCTGCTTCCCAAGCGCTCGATCTCTCCCTCTTGCAAGACCCGCAAAAGCTTTACCTGGACGTGGCGGCTGATCTCGCCGATCTCATCGAGAAACAAGGTTCCGCCATGGGCTGCTTCAAAGCGGCCCTCGCGCGCAGCAGTCGCGCCCGTGAAGGCGCCTTTTTCGTAGCCGAACAACTCTGCTTCGAGAATTGACTCGGGAATCGCAGCGCAATTCACCGCAACAAAGGCTCCACCCTCTTGGGGGGTGCCCTGTGCCGCTCGGCGTCGTCCCCGCGACGAATTGTCGTGCAAAGCACGGGCTAGCAACTCTTTCCCGGTACCGCTCTCCCCGAGCAGCAGCACAGTTGCCTCGCTAGGGGCGGCCTGCATCACAATGTCGATCGTTCGACGCCAGGCTAGCGAGGTGCCAATAATCGCGCGGCGGCGCTTCTCTGCTAGCTGGGCGCGCAGGCTGCGGTTTTCGACGAGAAGTGACTGCTTCTCGAGCGCATTGCGCACGATGCGGACCACGTGCGCGCGCTTGAGCGGCTTAGTGACAAAGTCGTATGCGCCTTCCTTCATCGCATCGACGGCAGTCTCCACCGTTCCGTACGCGGTCATGAGGACGACCTCGGTCTCAGGAGCGATCGCCTTGGCGGCGCGAAGCAAATCCATGCCGCTGGTTTGCGGCATCATGAGGTCCGTCAGAAGCACGCCCACGCGGTGCTTTCGCAATAGATCGAGCGCCTGTGTGCCGTCGCTCGCCGACAACACGATCATCCCCTCTCGGCCAAAGATCTTGGTGAGAGACTCAACGATCGACGGTTCGTCGTCCACCACCAAAACGATCCCACCCTCCGCTGGGACTTCCCGGAGGGACGTTGGCTCGCCCAGCCCTGTGGCCCCAACCCCTTCGCCGCCCTGCCCAGAGGCGCGGTACAGAGTGTCATCCGGCTGAGACCACATCACCCGCACCCATTACACGTGTAATGCCAGCGGCCAGATCTCTAACCAATTGTTATTATTTCATTGTTTATAGCCACTGATCCACTCACTGTGCCGACCTGTCAGACCGAAGCGGTCAAATTGTCATTCTGGCACAGTTCGCGCCGCTCTCCAAGAAGCGTCAGGGGCGACAACAGAGGATGCCGCGCGCGCGCGATGAGGCAATGGCGCCGCAGCCTTGGTCTTGGCCGATCGCGATGTGAGTTTTTCCCTTCCAAACCCCGTCGGGGCAGACCCCGGTGCTGCGGCAGTCACTTCCACAGCAAACCGGCTCGGAGCACCACCCCTTTGCGAAGCACGGATAGTCGCCAGAGCTTGGGTTGTCGTAAACGCAACCCTCTTGAGTCTCACAGTGGGACAACGCGGCGACAAACCGGCCCCCGCCAGCGGATTCACACGCTGCGCTGCCGATAGCCGAGATCGGTGCGATGCGGCCGTCGTGACCGCAGATGTTCCAGCCGGGTGCGCACGCATCGGCAGGGCTGGCGCACGGTACGTCGAGGTCGTCGCCGCAACTGGAGTTGGTCTTGGGGGCGCGGAGGTTTGCCGGGCCGGTCCACTCGCCGATGCAGCCCGCGACGCCGGGAAAAGCCGCCGCATCGACGAACGCTTCGCGCTGACCATCGGCACACCCGACGACAGAGGGATCCCCTGGGATGCCCTGAGAGATCTGAAACACGGTGCCCGCTTCGTCGGCAATGGCTGCGACGCCAACGGCCTCTGGTTTTGCGACGGAAGGTGCCGCCGGCTCCATCGGTGGCGGAGCCGATAGCACAACGGGTTGGGCCGGGCCGCAGCCCAGAACGGCCGCGATGACTAGAATGAGGGGTGATTGGCGCATACCGCGTTGTTCGCACGGCCAATCGCGCTTCTCAACTTATCGGCAAGATCGCGTACCGTGTCGGCGGCAACTCAGAACCGAATCTCGAAGCATGTTTCGTCGTTTCTCGGCGTCAGCCACGCGACGTCAACGCTAGAAACGGATGCCCCGATCGGCCCGCGATGCAGCCAAGCGATAAGCTGATCGATCGCGGCACCCTCGCCTTCCGCCTCGAGCTCGACGCTGCCGTCTGGCAGGTTCCGCACCCACCCAACCACACCCAACGATTCCGCCGTCGCCCGGGTCGCAGCTCGGTATGAAACGCCCTGAACCCGGCCGCATACCCGGGTGTGGGCGCGCTTGCGGTGCATCGCCCGTCCATGGTGCCACAAGTGAGGCCCGAGTGGTCCCAGTCACGGATTTCCGGGGCTCCAACAGTTTGGCTCGACTCTCGGAACTGTGAAGCAAGTTCACTCCTGTCACCGCCAGTCGGTGGGAGTTTCGTCACCACAATGGAGACTATAGTCCCCAGGTGTCGAACTGCGATGGAATCTATGTATCTGATATTGCTAGGGGAATTTACTGTGTGCTGCGCACTATTATTGCACCTACACGCGGATTCGCCGGCCTTTAACGCGGTTCCCTACTGCTAGGGGCGGCCAAGACGACGAAGCAAAGAGCAAAGGAAGACATGCAGGCCAACGCAGAAGTCATCATGATGTCCTTCCGTAGGAAGGCGAACTTGGGGATTGCGGTCGCCGCGTGCCTCGGTTTCGCAGGCGGTGCATGCACGGTTGGCGGCGCCGGGCGAAACGCTCAACCACCCGACGACGAGCCCGTGATCGGCGCCAGTGCAGGGGGGCAAACCAACGTTATTTCAGAGAATTGGGAGCTTGCCTCAGTCCACGCCGGCAACAATCTAAAAATGCTCAACTTCGAGCAGATGCAAGCGGAGGTCCTTCGCGCCACCTCGATTACCTACAGTGCCTGGGCGGAGAACCAGGTCGTTTTTGGCGCCCCCGACTACAAGACAACCTTCCAGGAAGACCGCACTCCCACCGCTACCAAGATTCTAACCTGGCGAAAAATTGCGTTCTCGGTTTGCACATCGATGGTCAAGAAAGAGGCCGCGACTCCGCAGCTGTTTTCATCCATCGCCCCGACCGCGGCGATCAGCGCCGATGACCCCAAGGTGACTGCTCAGATCACCGCCATGTTTACCAAAATTTTTCTCGAGCCACCAACGTCGTCAGAGCTCAGCGCTTCGAGTAAAGCGCTCGTCGATACCGCGGCCGCGGGAGCGAGTCCCACCCAGGCGTGGAGCAGCTTATGCGCCTCCTACCTGTCAAGCATGCGCTTTCTCACCTACTGAGTTTAGGAGTTTCCACTATGAACCGACGTTCATTCCTGTCGCGCTCGCTGCTCTCGGCTGCATCCTTCGGCGTTGGAAGTGCGCTTCCATTGGGTCGCAGTCGGCTATTTCGCGATGCGAACGCCGCGCCTCTTATCACCCCGTATCCGGTTCTTCTGATCATCATTCGGGGCGGACTCGACACCGCGATGCACATGGTAGCGAGGCAAAACGGCAGCATCGGCAAAGCAACACTTGTCAATCGCCTAAATAGCACCGCGTCGTTCAAGCGAACCAAGACCGGAATCGATTACGTCTCTTCGGTAGTGACTCCGACGGGAGGAACCGACTTCGAACCGCATCTAAACGACGTCGCCCTGATTCGGGCGATGAAGCTCGAGGGAGATCACGCTGCGACCGCCAGCATCTGGTTTGGCTACCGGGTTGGTGCGAGCAAAGTGAGGACCGGCCCCGGCACGACGCGCTTCGGAAGGCAGCCGTGGGCAAGCGTGCTCGCGGCGCAATTTCGCCAACGCGGCCTCATTGTTCCGAAACCTTGCGCCATTGCGTATCAACAAAACGATATTGCCTTCAAAGGCGTAGAACCGTATTTGGACTACATCAATTGGGCAAAGCAAAGCCCCGATCCGGCGACGGTTCCGGATCGCATCCTATCGATCGAGGGGTACTTCAAGTCGCTGTCGGCGGCTGGACTTCTTCCCGCGGTGCAGCGGGCGCCAGGCCTCGCGCTGATCGACGCGCTCGATCAAGGAATCGCGTTCGACACCCAGCCCGACTACTCGCAGCGATTTTCCGAGGCCAACGGTACGGCAAACCAAGTACTGAATTCGCTCTCGAGTGAATCGGCGTGGCCGCCACCGCCGTCGGTGCTGACAGACTTGGGTCTTACTGCCGCCGAGCTAAACCCCAACCTGTCCGAAGACTCGCCGTTGCGCCCGATGTTCGCGCTTGCGTATCAAGCATTGGCGAACAAACTGGCACACGTCGTTGCGATCGAAAACAACGCGCAGCGGGTCAACGCCGGAAGGGGATGGGACAGCCATGAACGCAACGTGGCGCGGCAAACCACGCACGGCAACACGCTGTGGCCGTCGCTCGGCAAGCTCGTTGCGTTGATGAAAAAAACGCCGTCGCCGATCGTGTCTGGAAAATCGATGTTCGATACCACCAACATCTGGGTGCAATCGGAAATGGGACGGTCCGCAGACGCCCAGCCACGCGAAGTGCCGCCAAAGTCAAAAAGGTTCATCTTGACCGACGGCAATGCCCATTGGCCGCACGGCTCCGCTCTGTTTATGGGCGGCCGATTCAAGCGTGGCATTGTGATTGGCGACTACACACCCGACTGGACTTCTAAACCGATCAATCTGGCGACTGGAAACGAAGCGGGTGGTGTCGAGGTCAATATGAACAACCTGATCGCTACAGTGATGAAAGCGGCTGGTGGCGATCCGAGTCAATTTACCAACGCGTCCCCGGTGGATGCGCTTCTGGATATGTCGCTTTAAAGGAGAACGGCTTATGAAAAACGCCCTCCATACCCCGACCATGATCGCCGCTCTACTGGCGACCGCAACGAGTTACGCCGACCCTATTCCCAAGCCGCTTTCCGAGGTCGCGTGCCTGCGCAAGATCGCGCTGGACCTGACCAATAGGGGACCTTCCACGGAAGACCTCGAAGCGCTTGCTGCCGGCGCTTCACTGGAAACGCTCGTCGACAAATACCTCGCAAGTCCTGAGTTCGCGCACGTCGCCTTCAATGTCTACCGCGGGGCGTTCCCGCCGACCGGCGGCGTTCCAGACGACGCCGACAAAGAAGAGCCCGCTCGCATCGCGCGTCGTCTAGTGGTCGAAAACGTCGACTACCGCGACCTGGTGGCGGGCCAATATACCGTCGATCCCATGGGTAAGGTCGTTCCAGTCAAAGGCGTTGCCTCAGGCATCCTCACCACGCAGACGTATTTGTCGGCGTACACCGGAATTGAATATCGCAACTGGTCTGGTCAAGTCCTCAAAGGCTTGGCCGGCATCGTGTTGGAACCGGTCTCAGATCTCCCTCCCGGCGTCGATGCGAGTCGCGGCGGTCTGGCGGCGAATCCGGCTTGTGCCGGATGCCATACGAGCCCGCTGCATGGCGTGGATAACGTTGCCTCGTTCCACGACTGCTACGACGACAACGGCCTTCCGGTCGCTAGCTGCAACCCCGGTGCGCCCACCTCGTTCCTCGGCCAATCCGGGGCGTCGATCGCGGACCTCGGGCGCATCCTTGCCGAGTCCGTGGAATGGCGCGCCCAGTCGATCCAAAACTTCTACCGCCTATTCTGGGGCCGCGGCATCGGCAAAAACGAAACCTCATTTTATCGCCGAGCCGAAAAAGCGTGGCTCGACGCCGAATTTAAGCCCCACGCCCTCATCAAAGAGGTCGTTCTCTCGCCTGAATACTGCGCTCGTTAGTATCGGAATTTCACAGTATGGATGCCTGAGGCAACGGCGTAGCCACATGTGGCCTGGACGACCGTTAGGTTCGTCGACAGGTTATGCCTGCCCCTACCCCTGCGCACGATCTTGTGGGACTGTTCGCGAACCAACCTTCGAGGCCCCATGATGAACGCCACTCGAATTGCTATCGCCACTGCAGCCTTCTCGGCGCTTGCCGTCATCTCCTGCACCGAGTCGACAGAAAGCTCGAGCTCAGGATCGGATACGACATACCCAGACTCCCTCAATCCCCCCAAGGGGGCGGATCCGATTCGGTGCGGCACGGCTGGCGAATGTTTCTGGCAGGACGGTTCAGGCACGACCCTCGCTGGCTGTCAGTGTAGCGGTGCCGGCAACGGCCTCCAGAGCGCGATCGTCTGCCCCACCTGGTATCCGTGCCGCTATTACGTGTGGGGAGCTTATCGCTGCTACGCCGTCGATGCTTCGACGGGACAGTGTCACTGAGGAGCGATACGCGCGAACTTGGTTAAGACCCGGTTTCCGGCCGCCACCGCGATTGTACCGTTCGCTGCTCAGCGAGGCGTCGCTGTGCTGCATCATCTCGGCCGTGGCGCGGCGCTGTTGATGACCGCGAAAAAGCCAGTGCAGTAGTTTCATAGACGGTTGGACGCGGTAGTGCACGGCTGCCGACGCCGCGACCCGGCCAGAGGATGCGCTACTGCCCTGCTACCGACACTGCGACCGGCCAGACATGCGACGTGGAAGCGATGCTAGAGACAAGTCCGATGATACAAGGCTGTGACGGAGGCGATTTGCGTAGCGTTACGGTCATTTGCATTTTTTCCCCAACGGAAACCTCGCTCTTGGACAGCGAAACCTCCAGGTAGCGTTGACGCTGTCGCGCTCCGGTTAGATCGGTCGCAGACACAGCCCATCGCTGGTCTGGTCGATCTGCAACCGCGACTACTGGGACCGTGACACTGTCGCCCGGCTTCGCCAGGCGAATGACTCGTTGTTGCGGGATCAGGGCCAAATACGGGCGCGCCGGCGCTGCGGGCACGCACGGGTCTTGGCCGTTCGCCGCGGCCCGATTGGACCAGGCGCGTTGCACGACAAAACCTCCTTCCTGCGTCTGGTGCGTTCCTCGGTTGAGCAGACCACACGGGTCTACCGGTTCTACTCCAGCGGCGCTGAATGCGAGGTTGACTGAACTGGGCAGCAGCGCAAAGCCGTGCTGCGACGTGTCGGGGTTGGCGGCGGTTTCGAGGATTTCGTGACTCGCCGTGCCAGTCAGCGCGGCTTCATCTCCACAGCGCGGAAGCACGGCAAAACCAACGATGCGTTTGTCCATCCGCAGTGCGCGGTGAAATCCCCGTGGTCCATCGCCGCAGTAGCGGGCCACAAACGCATCGCGCAAATGCACGCCGGGTGGCAAATACGTCACTAACAGAGTGTTTTCGTCCAACGCGCCAAAACGCCCGGCTTGCGCATGGCGTCGCAGCAGCGCGGAGATCTCAACCGCGTGGACTTCGGCCGCGAGCTGATCGTCGAGCCGAACCGCCATTCCGGGTTGACCCTCACCGATGCAGTCTCCGTCCTTCGCACAGTAGCCTTCCGTGACGGCGCGCCACCACGGCGTGCGAGTGAGGGTCTCGCCGAATTGCTCGAGGCGCGACACCAGCGCTTTATCGTCGGAGTCAAATGTAATCGTGACGATGCGCGGATGGCGCATAAACGGACCACCGCGATACTCCATTCGCGGCAGGTGCTGTGCCAACAGTGCACGCGCAGCCTCTAAGACCATGGGCGGTTCTGCTGCAGATTGGGGCGCCACTCGTTGCGCGTCCGAGGGCCCCCGGCAGCCGACCGTTTGTGTTGCCCACACGAGACTGCAACAAGCAAACAGAAATGTTGATAGAGAGTTCGTCATGACTCGCGGATGCGCGCTCTGTCCTAAACCGCGGCGAGTCTATCGCGGTTCCGGCCACCTGCCAGTCCGGTTGGCCGCAGGTCTGGTTCGTGCCCTACTGTGTGTATGAAACGCACAAATCTTGTGCTTGATGACGCCTTGGTGAAGGAAGCCACTCGACTCTCTGGCGCACGGACCTATTCTCAGGCCGTGTCCTTGGCGTTACTGGACTCGGGGGCAGCATCCCCAAATTGATTGAACCTCCGTCAAGGCATCGTAGTACCTCGAAAAGAGTCGAAAATCCGGGCGATGGACAAGGCTTGGCCCGGCCGTGAACGATGGCTCATTCAACACGCCTGTTCCACTGCGGTTCGAAGCGCTGGTTGTGCGATTGCCGGTGGTGGTGGATCCCGCAGACCGCAGCGTGGTCGTCTCGCAACAAAAATACTCCACTCATGGTGATAGGATCATCGAGCAACAAGGTGGTGATGTATGCGCAGCAGCTGTGGTCTGTGTTTGGCGTTCATCTCGCTAACGGGATGCGGTTCCCACGGTAGCAGCTCAACGAGCGATGGCGGTGGTAGCGATAGCGGGATCGACGCCCCCAGGCGCGGCTTTCAGATCCGGGGCGCAAGCGTCGTGGTGGAGCCAAACCAAGAGTTCACGTATTGTCACTACTTTCGAACCCCAAACACCGAGCCGATGGCGATCCATACATGGCGATCGTCGATGACCTCGGGCAGCCACCACATGATCATGTTTACGTCCGCGCAAGACATGGGAACGCCGGGAACCTACACACCAAACTGTGGGTTCGGTAGCAGCCTGGGGCGGGCGAACCGCGCGGTATGGACGTATGCTGCCCATAGCCTCCACTCGATGGTCGCGCTGCCAACCGATGATGGCGAAGGCAGGCCGCTTGGCCAGGTCGTTCAGCCGAACACCCCAGGATTTCTCCAGGTGCACTACCTGAATCCGACCGCTGCTCCGCTCACCGTTGAAGTGGTTCTTGACGCTGAGGCATTCGATGCCAACGCGGCGTTCACCGAGACAGCTCCGTACATCACGTACCACGCTGGGCTCTCGATCAATCCAACAGGGGTTGGAGGCACACCCTCGTTGGCGAATGGAGGCATCGCGACCCAGACGTGCACGACGCCTCCAGATGCGAAGTTCTGGATGATCTCGACGCACGCGCACAAGCAGGCTGTCAAGACCGAAGTTAGAAACGGTCCGGCAACGAGTGCGACAGTTGTTTTCACGAGTGAGGACTGGGAGAACCCCATCCCGCGGATGTGGAACACTCCGCCGTTCTACACGTTCAACGATGCGTCGGGACCGAACAAACTGACCTACACGTGCACCTACGTGAACAACACGAACCGCATCATCACATCCGGCGACTCGGAGCAGACCGATGAGATGTGCATGGCGATCGGGTTCATGTTCCCCGCCGCCCAGCCAACGCATTGCCTCTGCGCAACGTTGGGCTGCTTCAACACGTAGGCGGGCGATCTCGCACTAGAGCACCGAACAGGTTGAATGTCGTGGCCAGACGCGGCGTTGTGCGGCGGATCCGAACGCACGCCCGGAGCGCAACGACGACCGTAGTGTCCCTACGCGAGGAGCGAGCACAGAGAGGATGTTGTGGCGCCGCCCGCACAAAAGAAAGCGCGGTTCGGGACTCTGGGACGGCGATCTAAACGAAATGCGCAACGTTGTAGCTCCGAACCGACGGAAGCGAAGGCAACGGTGACGCTTGTCGACACGTTGAAGTTCTGCATACGGATCGCGACGCCGTCGCGTCCCCGACCGGGGGGGACCGCAACCAGACACGTTGTCCGAAACGTATCCGAAGGATGCGAGCCCGTTTTGTGCGTGAGGACAATGGAAGGAAACGTGTGCCTTGCGCTCCCCATGTGCTGCGATGTCAGACTCTCACTTGTGCCTCGGCGAATATGGATTCTCCAGCGAATCAGCTATTGTGGACATATGACATGGGTTGTCGTCATAGCAGTAGTCGTGGCGTTGTTGGCTGCAGCATGGTTCTTTCTCCTAGACCATCGATCACCGCAACAAGTCATGGACGCGGAAGATGGACAGGATGCACTCAAGCGCTGGTCTCGTGTCGCGTATTGCAGCGTCAATGGAAAATTCGACCCTGCGCGGCACGGCGACAGCGCTTGCAAACAAGTGCTCGCCCGCGACTGGGATATCTCCGACAAAGGTGCGCTGATGAGTCGGGCCGATGAACTGGCGAGCGCGCCGAGTGGCAACGCAGCATGGGATCACGTTCGCCGCATTCTGCTCGGCAGGCTGGCTGTGGGCGCAAACCTGATAGATGAGACGGAGTGCAAAATTATCTTGGGGTCGGCTCAAACCGCACTACTCGGGCGCTACCACAACTGGGACGAACTCATTAGTGACTATCGCAAGGGACTCGCGGCCTGGTCGGAAAACGATTCCGATCGATTGGAGAACTACGATTTTTTCGCTAAGGAAGTCGCGAAACCGCTGTCACAAGTCGTTCCGTTTCGCGCTTAGCTCTCCGAGGACCATCGCGCGAAGCTTTCCATTCGGCCGGTAGAGGTGCGGTCCGTGCCTCCACTGGAGTTGCGACACCACCGATCATGTGCCGCGCGCGGACGCCGAGGATGGCGCCTTTTTAGAGTCACCGTGCGCGAAATTGAGCGCTGTCGCTAGTTCGGCACCGCAAACATGTAGAACTGGCCGAAGTACTCATCATCGTCGTTCCCGGTCGTGTCGACGATCGTCGCTCGGTCAAATGGCACACTATTCGTTACGCCAATAAACGCGGGTTGATCGTCCGGCGCATTGAACGTGAAACGGCCCACTTCCTGAGTTCCCAGATACAGCACCACTTGAAACGTCGAGTCGCCTGGAATCCCGCCATAGGCAGGCATCGTTAGATTGGGTTCGTAGAACTCAAAACCCAACGCATACGCGCGTCGGCCGGCATCTACCTGCACTTCCAGATTCTCAAAGCCCAGGGCGATATCATTCCCGGGCAAAAACGGCATCCAGTCAGGTGCCGCCGGGGTTCCCGCCGCACCGACCGCTATCGAATCGCCCCCGGGAGCCAGCGAGAAGGTCAATTCACCGATGCTCACACGATTGGCAACGAGCCCGAGGTTCGGCAATGCGCCTGTGGCGTTGGTGGCCTGGCTCGCCGCTTCAAAACTATCTTTGTCGGTGAAAACCTGCGGTGGAGCGGGCGGATTCGGAACGGTTTTGTTGGCGATGGAGATATTAGAAGCGACGGGGCGCCATAACAGAAACGACTGCGGATCGTACCGGGGCACAGGAAATGACACCGTGGCGGGCCGCTTGGCGGCAGGAACCTCGAGGCCACCGTTCACCATAAAATGGCAATAGTTTTCTCCAACAAAATAGTCGTAGAATTCATCGCGCTCGACGCCATTGATGTCGTTGAGCGCAGCGCCGTAACGGCGGTAGCAAAAAGTGTCATGAGGGCCACTCCCCGTCGACGAATATGACGAACTAAGCTCTGCGCCATCGGGGTGTACGGCGTTTTTCATGCACACTTCCTGATCGGCAAAGTTGATGAGAGGAGCGAAGCCTAAGGCGCTCAATGCGTTGTAGTCTGTTAACGGCTCTTCAATAGTACAGATGCCTGTAAGCTCATAGCCGGCCATCACTTGTCCCAGCGTATCCATGCTGGTGGGTTCGATGCAGGCAGTTGGACTCGTGTCGCTTACCCGTGAGGCGACGACGTGATCGCCGCCCGGCTGGCCGGTGAGTGAAATGGCTTGCCCCACTAGAGCATACCGGCCCTGTGGACTGTCTAGCCACTCGCCGCTGGCAGCGCCAGCCGCGGTGGAAAAGCTGCACGTCGCAACCCCGGCGGTTTCCACATTCATGCACGGTACTTGGCCATTCTCGATCTTGGCCAACCGGGAGTTGCCCGAGAAACTCGTCCCGTGCAGCGTCGTCACTTCAATCGGCGCACAGGTCGAGCGCGGTGGCGCGACCGTAGTGCGGCTACTCCGCACGGTCTCGCGAATCATGGCATCGAGCGCTGTAGCGTCTTTTGTTCCCGCCACACAGCCTTTCAAGTTCGCGGTGAGGGAGAAGAGAGTTAGAAACAGTGACGTGGCTTTGTTCTGACAGCCCGGATCCACGGAGAACCCGACACCCTTCGCCACCGCATCGGCATAACACGCATGTTGGCGCTCGGCGTCTTTGCCCATCGCAAACAACTTTCCCGCGGCGCACAAGCTGACCGCCGGCTCCCTCAGGGTCACATTCAGCGCGGTGACCTGGGTATCGATGCGACTGGCGACACTAGCGCTATCCCCAGTTGTCTTGCACGCGCCGCCTCGTTCGGCGACCTGAAAGTCACCCTGGAGCTTCTGCAGCGCTTTCCGCACACACTCGCGACCGACGCCTAGGCCTGTGATGCGCGCCTGTGCGTAACAGCCCAACACGGCTTGCATGTATACGCCACTGGCTGCAATTTTCGCGGCGGCACAACGACTCGCGGGCGAACCTTGCGGAAGTGTTGCCGTGGCGGCGAGCGCTGCCGGCGGAGCCGAGTTGATCGCCAGGCTCAACGCGAACTGGCACAGGACGAACAACCGGAAGTTGAATCGTTGCGAAGCTTGCCCAGATAACCGACTCATAACGCCCCCTCTTTGTGTCGTGGGTTGTGGAGGAACTCTGTGCTGGATTCGCATTAGCAGTACTCTGAAGACGCTGGGGTCAGCAAGGGTTCGGCGCAATCGATTCGATAGCCCCCCTCCTCGAGTTCGGTGGCCCGGCACGTCTCGTTCAAGCGACGCTCGGTTTTGCTTCAAGCCCCGTCGCAGAGGCTTTCTGGCGCGGCAGAGTCACCGTGAATGTCGTTCCCACTCCGAGGCGGGTATCGACCTCAATCGTTCCACCATGCCGCTCCACCAGCTCATGGACAATCGACAGCCCAAGCCCTGTTCCCTCACCCACATCCTTGGTCGTAAAAAATGGATCCCAGATCCGCGGCAATACGGCTTCCGGAATGCCAGGGCCGTTGTCGATAATCTTCACTTCTACGACTTCAGCGCGTCCACTCGTCTCAATCGTAATAACAGCCTGATCTCGGCCGCTCAGCGCCTGAGCCGCGTTGGTCAGCAGATTGAGAAACACTTGATTGATCTGCCCTGCATGGCCGCGGACCCGTCCCGGATCTCCGTAATTCTTTACGACCGTCACGTTTTGTCGAAGCAAATGGCGCAGCAGCTCTAAGGAGTCGTCTATTGAGCGATCGATGTCGAAGTCGACCACCCGCTCGTCATCGGTACGCGAGTAATTGTGTAACGCTCGAACGATCGCCTTGGTTCGCTGGGCTCCGCTCTGCACGACCTTCACCATTTCGCGCACGTCGCTCGCAGCCGCCTGGCGCGCCGAGGTGTCCTGGTCATCGATCTGCGCCACGGCCTCTTCAAGCGGGCCTACCGTATTGACGATCGCGTTGACCGGATTGTTGATCTCGTGAGCAATTCCGGCAACCAATTGCCCAATCGAAGCGAGCTTTTCGGACCGGACGAGTTGCTGCTGCGCGCGAGTTAATTTGTCGAGGGTTTCGCCAAGCTCGCGATTCTTTCGCGCCAAGTCTGCCGTGCGCATCTGCACCGCGCGTTCGAGATCGAGATTGGCCTCCTCCGAGGTTCGCAGTTTGTCGCGCAGTTTGCGTCGCATCTCCTCGAGGGCAAGGGTGAGCCGTCCGATCTCGTCGCCTTCGCCGCCGGAAACCACCGGATCGATAAGGTCGCCATGTGCCATAGCGTCGGCGCGCTGCTCGAGGCGTCGGATCGGAGCCATGAACTGCGCCACGGTGAACACCACCACGCCCGCGCACGCGCCAAATAGCACGAGAAAGAACACGAACAGCTCCTTGAGTGGCCGAGCCATCGACTCGCCGCGGCCGCGGTAGCTCGGATAGAACACCGCAACGGAACCGATATCATAGCGTTGGCTGCGCCACGTGATTACCAGCCGGCCTGCCTTGCCAGTAAGAAACTCCCTGCGCAGATTGATGAGCTGACCATCCGCACTTTGAATTTGCGTTTTCACGTACCAGGGCAACTTGGGTGCCCCCATCGGACCTCCTCCTACCGATAGCAACTCACCGACGTCGTCGAGGTAGTACACGACAGACGTTGCATCGCGCGCGTTGCCGACAATGCGCTGCAGCGAGCTTCGTGCACTGGGTTCGGTGGGAGGGCTGTCCGAAACGCTGAGTTCGGTCTGCAGCTCTGACCGCAGCCAGTTTAGCCCGATGTTTGCCTGGCGTAGCGCAGCGTGGGTTTCAAGCCGTTTGTACTGCAAGAACCCCCACAACAGTGCCATGCCACACGCCAGCAACACCACGCCGCCAAACGACAACATGAGTTTCGACCGCAACGACAGCGACGGCGCAATGTTGCGCACTGGAACGCGGTAGCGCTGAGTCAAGTGCGCCAGCAGAGGGCGAAGCACGTCGCGATGCCACAGCTGCTCGTAGATTGCTCCAGCAACCGCAAGGACAAACGTGGCCAACGCGACGATCAGCGTATCGTCGATATCGAACCCAAGCCGGAACCGCGCAACCAATGCACCGACGACCGCGATAGCAAACCACACGCCGATCGTAAGCAGCGCGAGCTGATATGGGAGCGCTTGTGCTCGACGATAAATCACCGCTACCGGGAGGACACCGCCTGTACTCTCCGGACTCCCCGCGACTTCGTCAAAGCTGCGAAGCGAACTCGCTACCTCCGGCGCTGCCTGGATGTGCTGCATTCCCGAGAAGGAAGGATCTGCCGGGGGGCGCAGCACTCCCGTCGAGGGACTGCGGAGGGAGATCGATCCTTCACGCGAGCCCGCCAGGAAGTTGCGCAGGTCCGCGGTCAACAACCGCGCAAGCACCACCCATGCAACAACCCCAACCAACGTAGCCAATGGAAAGTAGGTTTCGAGTTGCAGATATTGCTGGCGAGAAATGGGTACGAGGTAGTACGCAAACGCGGATTGCGCCGCGAGCACGCCTCCTGCGACGATCATCGAAACCAAGGCAAAGTTCCGTGCGTGACTATCGTCGAACTTGCGCAGCGGCGAACCGGCCACAAACAGGCGCTGGCGAACTGCCTGAAGCGTGTGGGCAAGCCATGCGGCGCGCACGCACGACACCGCGTATGAATGAACCGCCGCAAGCGCGATTAGCGCTGCCGCGCGATCGGGCCGCCACCCGTCGTAGAGATACAGAAACAATCCCACGAGCGACGTGGATACGGTCCAAACGGCGGTGCGTAGCAGCAGTGCCCGAACCGGCGCTTTTAGCGTGATGCGATAGGCCTGGGTAGCGACCTCTTTGGGGACCCGCTCTCCTCGCCGGCGCGCCATAATCGCCTGCCATAGCGGCATGAACCAGGTGGCAAACGCCGCGCCCCAGACAACGGTCGCGCCCACGACCACCGGTACCACCGTGCGAACGAGCGACAAAAACCGAAGACTTCCGAGATCAAAGGCTTCCCATAGCGGATAGGCCACCGCCGCGCATTCCACAACGGCCAGGACCACCTCGGGCACGACGAAGCGCCGCTTAAATGTGATGACGATATCCGGCGCAGCGTCGGTAGCCACTGCGGCGTCATCAGAATGCGCCTTGTCAGCGCCAGTAGCGGACTCTGCGCCCGACATCGCGCCAAAGGATACCCTGGATCCCGGTCGCAATGCCGCTTGCCGCTTGCGGCTCGCCGCTTCCGATGACCGCTCGCCGCTAACCGCTCGCCGCTTGTCGCTGACCGCTGACCGCTGGCTGCTTGCCGCTCGCCGCTCGCCGCTGACCGCTACCGCTGTCCACTCACCGCTGGCCGCTTGCCGCTCGCCGCTCGCCGCTCGCCGCTGACCGCTCGCCGCTTGCCGCTGACCGCTGACCGCTGACCGCTGGCTGCTTGCCGCTCGCCGCTCGCCGCTGACTGCCGGGGTGGGCGTTTGGGCTTGCGCTTCCGCTTGCGCATTGGGCGACTTATCCTTGAGCGGAACCGTTCGCTCCGTGCGGCCGGCTCACCCTTGCGCCGCAAGGCGCACTGGCGCTTGCCGAGCGCCATGACGGTGAGTGCCTGAGCGATCTTCCGCCGCACAGCTGAACGATGTGCGAGATGACACGCTGGGGTGCCCGCGCTCGTCACGCGCCATGCGCGGCTGCGGCGCGGGCGGGTGAGAGCCGGCCGCACGGAGCGGCGGGTCACCAGCCAAGGAGAGTCCCCATGTTCGATGCACTCGAGATGTCGCTTCAGTTCCTAACCCGTCTGGTCCCCGTCGAGACCCGGATCCGCCAGCGCAGTGCATCCCTCGCCAGACAGCTCGCGGATGCGTCGGAAAGCATCGCGCTCAATCTCGGCGAGGGTCGCTTGCGGCGCGATGGCGATAAGCGGCGCCACTACGAGATGGCCGCAGGCAGCGCGAGCGAAGTCACCGTGGCGCTGCGGATCGCGATCGCTAAGCGCTATGTCTCCGCAGCCGAGGTCGCTGACGTCGAGGCGATGCTCGATCGAGTCCGTGCCATGCTGTTTCGCCTCACGCGGCGCTAGCGCTACCCCGCCCCTCGGAAACCGCCCTTGTCTTCGGCCCTACCTCCTCCGACGCAACGGTTCCCGAGGATTTACCGGCGACGACACGGCCTCCCGACCACAACCCATGAGCGGTCGGAGGTCCGTCGCGCCACGGTAGGGTGTCATGCCCAATCGTCCGCCTTGTTGCGGAGCAACCGGATTTGCGCAACTCTTGCTGCGATATGCATTCACTCCGCGCTTACGTCATCTTTTCCATTTCGCTTCTCGGGGTAACCGGGTGCGATCACAAAAAACAACAAGCCCAATCGGTTGCACCGAGCGAGCCCACGCCGACCCAGCCGGCCCCCGATCCGTCGCCTGCGGCACGAGCCGCGCAGCACCCTGAGGGGTCCGCTGGCGGCAGCGCGGAACTCGGAAGCGCTGCAGCCGGCGGAAGCGGCAATGCGGCATCGGGTGGCAACGAGGTTCGCAAGCCGACGAAAGACGACCTTGCTGCCTACACCAAGGACATCGCCGGAAAGGGAAAGCTCATCGCCACGATCGAAACCAGCATGGGAGCGTTCCACTGCGAATTGTTCGGCGACAAAACGCCCATGACGGTGGCGAACTTCGTCGGACTCGCTGCAGGTAAGAAGCCGTGGCAAAACCCGAAGACCGGGTCGGTCGAAACCAATAAGCCGTACTTCGAGGGGCTTACGTTTCACCGGGTGATCCCGGGATTCATGATCCAGGGCGGAGATCCCACGGGAACGGGTACCAGCGGCCCTGGGTACTCGTTTCAGGACGAATTCGCCGACGGCACCACCATGGGGCCTGGCGCACTGGCAATGGCTAACGCTGGCAAAGGCCCCGACGGCGGCGGTACCAACGGCAGCCAGTTCTTCATCATGGAAGGGTCCCGCCCTGATCTCGTGGGCCGCCACACCATCTTCGGCCAGTGCAAGGAGGTCGATCTGGTCAAGAAGATCGCAGCCGTACCCACCACCAACGATAAACCCAATACGCCCGTCACAATCAAGAGAATCTCGTTCGCAAAGAACTAACGGGAACGTACGTCGACAACCGTCTGCGGTCGCACTCGCCGAGACCGCGTGTCATCCTGGCAACCGATGCATCGACGATTGATCGTGTTTGGCGCGATTCTGTGCGTAAAGCAGGAGGCGAGCGCTGACCTGTTAAAGCACGCGCTGACCGGCCCGGAGGTAGGAGGCAGAGCGACGGTCGACAGCAGCCTGATCGCGTGGGCCGGTGAGGCACATGCGGTCACGCTCGCGGAGCTGCTGCAGTTCGCAATACGCCATGCACCTTCGTTACAGAGCGCCACGATCGATCTCGCCGCCGCCGAAGCGCGAATTGAGCAAACCTGGGCACGGCGAGATTGGACGTTGCGGGCTCAAGCAGCGGGGATGCAATCCGGCGCCACATTGTTCTCGGGCATCCAAGTGTCTGGTCAGTCCACGGCAACGGTGGGAGCCGATCTATTCCGAGTGTTGCCGACCGGCGGCACCGTCGGGGTACGCATTGGCACCCAATATTCCGACGTCAACAGCAGCTTTTTCAGTTCCAAGGCCTGGTCGGACGCAGTCAGCGGCACGTTCGCGCAACCGCTGCTCCGGGGCTTTGGGTCCAAGGTATACAACGCGGCCGAGCATAAACTTGAGCTGTCGCGCGACGCGACCACTCTTGCGCAGCGCCTCACTGCCCTGCAAACCGTTCAGACCGTCGTTGCGGCATATTGGGACCTTGTATTGGCCGAGCGCCAAGTTGCCATCACCGAGGCCAGCCTGGCGCTCGCGCAGGAGAGACTACGCGTCACACAGATCGCTGTTAAGGGTGGCAAGACCGCAGCAGCCGAAGTTCCCGCCGTCGAACTGGCGATCGCAACGCGCCAGGAAGACGTTATGAACGGCGAGCTAGCGGTTCTGGATCGGTCGATTGCTGTGCGCAGGATCGTTGGCATGCCGATCGCTGAACGCGAGCTCGCCTTGCGCGTGGCTACCGACTTGGAAATCAGCGACCGGAACCTCGAGTTGCACTCGCTCCTGGAGCGCGCGTACGCCGCCAGCCCCGAGCTCGCCAGCCTCGCAAAACAGGATAGGGCTGCAACGATCGACATCGAAGTGACCGACAACGATCTCCTGCCGCAACTGGATCTGGCGCTTTCGCTTGGCCCTACCGGATTCGACCCCTCGTTCACCGGCGCGGCAAAAAACCTCATCGATCTCAAGACCTATCAGATCAGCGGTTCTCTGACGTTTTCTCGCTCGCTCCACGCCTACGATATCCGCGGCCGGTCCAACGAACTGCGAGCTGGACGGCAGAAACTGCGGGTCAGTGCCCTCGACGTGCGGGCACAAATCGCGCAGGCGATGGCACGCGCCGTTGCCCAGGTCGAACTGGCGAAGCGGCGAATCGTTCTGAGTCAGAAAGCGATCGAGCTAGCAGCTGAAAACGTTCGAATCGAAACCGATCGATTCAATCTCGGACGCTCGACCAATTTCGATGTACTGAACCGTCTCGAAGAACAGCGCCAAGCCGAGCTCCGAAAAGCGCAAGCTCAAGTCGACTGGCACAAGGCCGAAGCGGTGGTCTTGGCACTTACCGGCGACTTGCTGCCGGCGTTCGGAATCAGCCTCGGATCGAAATGAATGCCATGTGAACTCCACCCTCAACACCGTCGCGGCGGTAGCTAAAGAATCGATCGGGGTGGCACTTTGTGCATGGCGGGTTGGCGTCGATGCGCTCGCTACGAACACCCGTTCGCTCCAAGACCGCGCGCAGTGCGATGCGCAGATCGATGTGAGGCTTGTTCGCCTCGGTGATGACCAAACCCGCCACGTCGCCAAGCGCATCGCGAAATTGCGCTGCTACTTCGGCGCCGACTTCGAAACAGCACGGACCGATCGATGGCCCCAACGCAACGCGGATCTGTGCGGCTTGCGCACCGCGCTCTACCATTCGGCGAATCACATTGCTGGCAACGCTCTGCCCGCTGGTCAACAACGATGGCTCGGATCCCGCACCACCCGGCAGCGCTGCGCCGATCGCGCCCCGCCATCCCGCATGCGCAGCGCCAATGACCTGAGCCACCGGATCTACAAATAACATCGGCACACAGTCGGCGGAGAATGCACCGAGGACTGGTCCGGGTCGGTCGCACACCAAGCCATCGAACTCCGCGGATTCGCCCATAGCCTCGCCAACGGCCCATACCGCAGTGCCATGAACGTGTCGCATCGCGACCAATGCGTCGGCGTCGTACCCCGCGAAGTTGGCGAGTCGGCGCCGATTCTCGTCGACGTTGGCGCGAGCATCCCCCCAGCGAGTACCCAAATTTAACGAAGCGCGCAGACCGGTAGACACACCACCGCTGCGCTCGGGAAAGCCGTGGACGATCGCGAAATCCGCATCGGATAGAAGCGCCGAGGTATGAAGGCGAATCGCGGTCATAACCACCTACATGAAGTTGCGGGTGTGAAGCGCCGAGAGGGCGGCTGCCTGACTCGACGAAAACCCAAGGCGCAACAAGCGATTTCGCCGGCCGTTGTCCATCTCGGTTTGAAGCGCGACCACCGCCGCATGACCGCGGCGCAGCGCTGCAGGGTCCCACGAACCGGCCGCAAGTAGTACCAACGCATCGAACACTTCTGCGTTGAGCCCCGACGTATGTGCGAGCGCGGTATGCCTGCGCTCGATCGCGTTTGCAAGCCGGCCGCAAAGCGTCGGATCTTCGCCGACGTGCCGCCCAAGGTGCGCCAGTCCAAACGCGACATGTCGTGCTTCGTCCTGGGCCGCGAGACGGGCGACTTCGCGCGTGCACTCATCCGGCGCATGATCGCGGATAAACCACAACAAAGCGAGAAAGCTCCCCTCGCCCAACACGGACAGTAGAAAGGCGGCGGTGGCAAAGTCGTGCTCCTCGAATAAACTAGCGAGCGAGGCTTGGCCGCCCGCCGTAGAGAGCCCTAGTTCCGTTCGCCGCAGAGCGGCGCGACGCGTGAAGACTTCGATGTGGCGAGCTTCGTCCGCTGCCTGGATGGCAAGCACCTGCATCACTTCCCGAAAATGTGGGTGCAGCCGGCCGAGGAACCGCACCGGAACGAGGAGAGCGGCGGTCTCGTTCTCGATCAGGTAGGTCATGATCTGAACAATGGCGGATTCGATATCCTCGTCGTGGTGAATTGGCGCATTCCACGGAATCGCCGAGTCGGGATTCCATTGCGCTGCCGCAGCTTGAGCGTACAACCGCGCCGCATCGTCGGTCCACACCTCCGCTTTTTCAGCAAGCGACAACTCGAGTTCTGGCGCACCGGCTTCGACCAGGGCGCCGCGAGCGGCGAGCCCCCACCGCGCAGGTGGATGGTCGACGGGGTGAGCGAGCGATCCGGCACGCTCAGCGGCGAGCCACCGATCGTGAACACCACGCGTCACTACTCCTCCGGCAAAGCCGTGGCCGTTGGCTCGGCACCAGGCGGGTAGATCGACGCCGAGCGTGGGTGCCGTTCCGCTCACACGAACCTGCACCGCGCCCGTGAGCGCGCGCTTGAGCAACAGGTGCCCGCCCTCGTCGAGACCGAGATCCCCAAGCTCCAGATCGACAAGGTCATCCACCGAGCCACACCGGCAACGGGGCAAAGCGATCGATCGCCCGGTCGAGCAAGCTGTATCCCGAGATTCGCCCCGGCAACCACTGCTTGAGGCCCTCCATGTCGAGTAGCGGTCGCGCAACCGGATCATCGTAAGACATCCCGAACAGCAGCTCGGCAAACGCCGCGATCTCCGACGGAGCTCCATCAAGCACGGTCATGTTGCAGTGGTCATACGGCGCGGTGTGATGAAGTACCCGCGTTGCCTGCGCCGGAAGTAGACCCTCCCGCGCAAATGCGAGCCGATTGGCGTCGAGAATGCAAGCGGCCTCGACCGTTCCCGCGAGGAGTGCCTTCACCGCATCGCGCTCGCCGCCGATATGATCGCCATGTTTCCCCAACAACACATCGTGCCGAATCACTGCAACGTCCTTGCCTGGCTCCACCCCTGCCTCTGCAATCGCGAGCAGGGGAATCAGTGTGGCCTGCGGAGAATCCGCCGCTCCCACACCGACCGTCGTTCCGCGCAAGTCCGCGATCGCACCGATGCGGGAGTCGCCGCGCACAAGGATCACACTGGTTAGATCGCGATCGGTATCTCTCATCGCGATCGCTTTTGCCGTACGTCCCGCCCGGGCTGCCCGTCGCTCTGTATGCAGCCAGGCCAGGGGCGAGTTCCAGGCAACGTCCAGATCGCCGCGCAGATGCGCTTCGACTTGACGCTCGTAATTCGTAAACAATACGTAGTCGATCGCAAGGCCATGCTGTCGAAACCACGCGCGAAATCCGTCCCAAATCGGGATCACTTTCGCGTCGTAGGCGACCGCGCCGAGAATGAGTTCTTTCATCGGTTTCGTCCTTCGCGTTTCAAAACAATGGCAATCCGCATACAGCCTTGCCGATGAAGTCGTAGAGCACGTCGCTGGTCGGCGCCATCACCAGCGCCGCCCTGGCATCGCGAAACACGCGTTCGACTCCCACTTCTTTGCGAAATGCCGCGCCGCCACACACCCGCATCGCCAGATCCGTAACTTCGACCGCCGCCTCTCCGGCGGCCGCTTTGCACTCCAGGACGCGCAGCGACGCGTCAGCGCGCCCGGTGCCGATCGCCACAAGAGTGTCGGAATTGAGGGCCTTGGTCTGGTCGGTCTTGATCCGCATGCGCGCGATATAGCTTCGAGCGGTAGGGAGATCCGCGATCGAGGAGGCTACATGGCGAAACGTCGTCGCTGCTGCGTGCTTGGCGGTACGCTCGACCGCGGCCTCCATGAGCCCCGCTGATACCGCGGCGGACATCGCATTGAACCATGGCAGCACCACGCCCATCATGATCCCAAACCCACCGCCATCGCTGCCCAATTGCGCCGTCGTTGGAAGCTTTGCCGCCTCTGCAGTGACCGGGGCTGAGTCGTTGCCGCGCAACCCGAGTCCGTCGAAGGCGCCGTCGATGCGCAAACCGGAGGTCGTGCGCGGCACAAGCCATAGCGTTGTCATCTCGGCCCCCGCGATCGGCTTGGTCGACCACACGTAACTGTCGGCGTGGTGCGCCGATGTAACGAAGCTTTTCTTCGCAGTCAGCCGAACCCCGTCCGAATCTTGCGTCGCGGTGCCCAGGGACGCCCAGAACTGACTGCGCGATCCGAATTCGCTAAATGCAAGCGTGGTCAAGTGTTTCCCCCGCGCGATGGCTTTGCGGACGTCGATCGGCCCATGTGCCTCGACGACCCGGGTCGCGGCGTAGTGCATGCACACGATCATCGCCGTCGATCCGCACTCGCGCGCAATCCGCTCGATCACGTGGCATGCAGCTGCAAGACCCTCGCCCTGCCCGCCCACGTCGGTCGCACTCACGAGGCCCAGCAGCCCCGACGCGGCGAGCGCCTCGAGTGGTTTGGCAGGAAACGCACCGCCGTCGGTCTCAACGGCAGCAGCCGCGATCTGCGGCGCAATGGACTCAATCACTTTTGCATAGTCAAACATAGCTCTCCAGGCGCGGCGGGTGGCCGCGGCGTGGAGAGCCGCGTCACTCGTCGCAGTGGGACCCGGACACGCCGGGCCAAGTTGGTAGTCAGCGTCGGAACATGACCGGCGGAATCTACATCAAGGTAAAGCGAAGGAGAAGCCCCCAGCCAAGCTGGTCCTCCATGGCGCAGGGTGAACTCTGCGTTTCCAAGGCTGAACACCGCATTGGTTAGAGAAGCGATGAAGTGGCCGGCCTCCTAACGAATGTGCCCGTCTGGGATACGATGTGAATCATCGTCATTGTATCGAGTTTCGGCTTCGACGAGGTTGAGCAACCAGGCGGCGACCGGCAAGCCGATTTTGCTACCGAACTCCGTTTCTCCAATGTACTTTCTTCGGCGTACCGCTAATGCAAGGGCATGAACGAAAACCTGCGATTGGGCTAACGCCGGAAGCACCCGGCCACGAATTCGCGGAGGCCCCCGCGTTTCAGCTGAATTGGACAGCCAATATCGTCTCGACACTGCAAGTGCCCACTGCCTCGCAGCAAGGATATCCGCAAATCCCTTACGCAGTTGTCGCATCGCCGCGAAGGCAGACACGAGTTCCCTACGCGCCCGTCGAGACCGGCCATGAAGACGCCCTCGTTCAGGGCGGCCAGAGGTTGGCCGACCTCAATCGTCGGTTTCAGCAGCGGTGCAAAGCGCATTCGCGACTCGTTCGCACCAACTCCGCCTGGAAGTACGCCAGCGCCCGGACTGAAACCGCGTTGGGCTCTGCCGACGGGTACGCCGATCCTGAGGTTCGCATTCCGGCCTTCGACCTGCTCAATGCGGTCGGCGAGCTACTACACGCTGCGGAACAGAGCCTTTCAAATGCCGTCAGTGGTCAACGGCAGGAACTTCAGCTGTTTGCATGGCGGGCAAACGTCGCTGAAATGCAACTCCAGAACTACGACCAGCTGCTGCGCGAATACCGTGAGCGAGAGAAACGCGGACGAGACAAGCTCGGCACCATCCTGACCGGTGCCGCCGCAGCCACGAGTAGCGTACTGACATTCGGCGCTGGCGCACTACCTGCCGCGTTGGCGACCGGCGGTGCCGCTGCAGCAACCAGGGTGGCGATCGAACATCATCAGAATGAACTCGACGGTGACGTCATTCGTTGGAGCGATCTTGCGTTCGACGCTACTCGTGACGGATTGGAAAACGGGCTGCCAGTTTTCGTTGGGATGAAGGTGTTTACCTATTTGGCCTCAGCGCTCCCGTTCTACCTAGGGCAACATGCTCCCGAGGCTCTCCTGATCGAAATCGGCGCGAAACTTGGATTCACGGGACCGATACCCCGTGACTTGTTTGCCCAGGCGATGCATACGTGGTTTGCCGCGCGCGGCCATGAGTTGGCGAGTCTTGGTTCTGCTGTCGGTACGTCGGCCCTGACTGCAAGTGTTGCCGTGGCGGTCGAGCAACTCTACCGAGAGCCTGAACAGGCCATGACCGTGAACCGATTCATCGAGATCGTTGGAAATCACATCCTCGCGAGCGCCGGGTTACAGCTACTGATCCTCGCCGGGATTCGCGGGGCGCGGTTCGTCGCGGCGCAACAGGTCCAAGGTTCGCGTGAGCTTCCCAGTCTCATTCCCTGGCACTCGGATGGCCAACCGGGGCTGGTCGATCGAGGAGCGGATTGGCCTCGGAGGGGTCCAACTCCAGAAATCCGCCCCGACTTGGCGATTGCGGCGGAATGGCTTTCTGCCTATGGGCGAAGCCGGCTTCCTCCAGACTATCAACCCATTTTTGAGCAGTACCTATGGCACCGCGCCGCACACCCCATTGCCAGTCCCGAACTTCGCAACAAAGCCATCGACGCTCGCACCGCGATGAAGTTTGTGCATTGGCTTAGAGCCGAGGCAAACGACGCACTTGCGGAGCAAGGACATGTGTTCACGGCGACGTTTCACTGGTGGAGCGCCGACAAGTTGGTGCAGGCTGCAGACGCAATCATCTCTCGGGGCCACCTGAGCGCGCACGATTTGGATAACCTCGTGGAAACGTACCTGCTAACGCTGGGCGCAAGTCCGTTGCGTCATGATCAGCGGTTCTTCGACGGCCCGAACGGTGGATGGCGCCGTTACTGGCATATTCCCGATCAACGGCCGCCAGCGCGGTACTTGCGTCGACCGTTTGAGGTCCCCGAAAGCAACCCGTGGCAGGCAATGAATATTCCTGCGCGAAGCGTTGGGCCAAGGGACCATACGTGGACGGTGAACGAAGATCCGAGCCCCGGACCCAGCTACACGATCCACGACGACAACCACAACGAGTTTAAGCGGCCCACCCCACGATCGCCTGGAAATCTTGGCAACTCAGCGGTTCATGACTTTCCGATCATGATGCGTCAGGCAGATTTCGAAGGCACGATTCAAGCGATTGCCAGTGGAATGGACGAGGGTCGCGCTTCCCATCTGCAGCGCGTGTACTGGGTATTAACTCATGAGTTCGCATTCTCACCACAACCGGAATATCTTCTAGCAAGAGGCAACGTCGAACCGGAATGGATCATCGAGAGAGGTGTGACAAGCTTCGCTGAAGAAGGGAAGACCGTGTCCCCGGAGGACATGGCAGCTGCGCTCGCCATGTTTGACCACTTGTGCGACTGGTACCTCGCGGCCTTTGCGGATGGTCGTCAACGGATGTTCGAAGGCAACTTTCGGAATGCACTCGCGAAGTTAGGTCACGACCTACCAGAAGCGACCGGGCGTGTCCGTCTGCACGTCAACGCGAAAGCTCCCTCAGTCGAGGATTACAAGCTGTTCATGTTTGATGACCGTGTTGATCGCAATAAGCCGCCCATGATCGACGACGATTTCCGCGGCCGCGTTCGCGCCGAAGTTTCAAGCGAAGAGCAGCCGATGTTCGATAACCGCTACGGGAAGCTGACTCTGTTCATCAATCGTTGGGCGATGTACAAAGCGTCAGTGGAAGGGCAACCGATCCACATCGAGAAGCGAGTCAAGCCGATGAAAGTAGACGATCGCAAATATTGAATGCAATCGCCCTGGCTTTTCGCCAGTCTGCGACATCGCCTTCGCTAAGGCCCCGTTGTCTCGCCCAACATGGTAGTTCCGGAGCGTGAAGCGCGCACTGTTCGTCTTGCTGTCAACATGCTGCCCGAGCGCCCCCCCGGTGACGCCAGCGTCGGCGGTCTCGGGGAAACAGCACTCAGGCAACGCTGGACCGGTGGTCTCGACCGAGGTAGCCAGACCGGTGACGACGAAGACGCTCGCGGCCATCGGGCTCGATCCTGATGCGCTCGATCAGACGGCTGACCCGTGCGACGATTTTTACCAATTCGCCTGCGGCAACTGGATCGCCAGCACGGAAATCCCAAACGACAAGCCGCTGGCGATGCGCAGCTTCGTGGCCACGACCGACCGCAACCTCGAGTTCGAACGGACCGTGCTGGAGCAGGCCCGCACCAAGCCGGGCGACGATTCCATAATGAAGCAACTTGGAACGTACTACGGCTCGTGTATGGATGAAGCGACCCTCGACAAGGTCGGTCTTCGCGCGATTCAGCCACTGCTCGCCGTGGCGGAGTCGGTAAAGGATCTATCCACGCTATCTGCGGCAATCGGCGCGCTGCACGCGTCGGGCCTGCAAGCGCTGTTCGAGCTGGAACCTACCCAGGATTCTGCCGATGCGCGCAATGTCATCGCCGGGATCGATCAGGGCGGCATCGGCTTGCCGGACCGGGACTACTACCTAAAAGCCGATGAGCCGACCAAGAAGATCCGCGCCGCGTATCGCGCATTCGTTGCAAAAATGCTCGTCGCCGCTGGACGCTCGGCTACAGCAGCGGCGAAGTCCGCGGATGCCATTATCGCACTGGAAACCGAGATCGCTAAAGTCTCCAAGGACAAGGTCGCGCTTCGCGATCCCAAAACCACGTACAACAAGATCGATCGCAGCGGAGTTGCCAGCGCAATGCGCCGCTTCGATTGGGACGCGTTTTGGCCCCGCATCGGCTTGGGCGACGTACGCGATGTCACCGTAACTTCGCCGGAATTTCTCGCCGGAGTCGACGCACTGTTGGCAAAGACGCCGATGAACCTGTGGCGCGACTACCTCGCCGCATACATCGTTAGCGCTACCTCGGCGTTCACATCGACTGCGATCGAAAAGCAACGGTTTGAATTCGTATCCGTTCTCACCGGAACAACGCAGCAGGAGCCGCGTTGGAGGCGCTGCACGCAACACACCATCCGTGCGCTTGGCGATCTGCTGGGGCAGGCCTTCGTTCGCGCCAAGTTTGGCGGCTCCAGCAAAGTCGGAGCGGAGCAGCAGGTTCACTCGATCGTGGCTGCGATGAAGCGCAACCTCGCAGCGCTGCCGTGGATGGATGCCGCGACCAAAGCTCAGGCATACACCAAGCTTCAAGCGATGACCTACCAAATCGGTTACCCTGCGAAGTGGCGCAGTTACGCGCTTCCGCTGGACGCGAAGACCTGGGGCGCAAACGCCCTCGCCGCTAACGCCGCCGAAAGAGCGCGTCAGCTCGCCAAAATCGGCAAACCGGTGGACCGAAACGATTGGGCGATCCCCGCAGTGACGGCCAATGCCTATTACGATCCGCAACTCAACGGCATGGTTTTTCCGGCAGGGATTCTGCAACCTCCCCTGTTTCAAATCGATGCATCGATCCCGGTCAACCTCGGAGGTATGGGGGTGGTCGTCGGGCACGAACTCACCCACGGGTTTGACGACCAGGGAGCGCAGTACGACGCGGCCGGCAACCTTCGGGACTGGTGGGATCCGGACACCCAAAAGCAGTTCGTTGAGCGCACGCGCTGTGTCATCGATCAATACGCATCCTATACCGTCGCTGACGGCACCGCGATCAATGGCGCGAACACCGTGGGTGAAAACATCGCCGACATCGGCGGCGTGAAACTGGCACTCGCCGGCTACCGCTCATTGCGCGCAGCCGCGCCCGATCGTGTGGTAGCCGACGGATTCACGGAAGATCAGCAATTTTTCCTCGCCTTCGGCCAAGCCTGGTGCGCAAAAGCTCGCCCGGACTACGAGAAACTGCTTGTAACCGTCGACGTTCACTCACCTCCACGTTGGCGAGTAAATGGCGCACTCGCGGCCACCCCAGATTTCGCCAAAGCGTTTCAGTGCAAAGCCGGCGCCAAGATGGCCCCTAGCAAGCCGTGCGTTGTGTGGTGATCGGTGACCGTGCGCTATGATCAGTCCGAGTGAACTGTGCTTTAGTCCAAGTCCCATTCGACATCGGCGAGCGACGAATCGTGCTGGATATTCACGGCCCGCGTTCGGTCATCGCTTGGGCCTGGCAACTTGTCGATGCTGGCCAGTCGAGTCGCTTCATCATCGTGGTCGTCGGCGTGTAGAAACGTGGGGGCAAGCTTGCCCGAGGCCCGGCCAGTGCTGCCCTTAGGCGTCCCCTCCGCGCTGCGCTTGTCCAGCTGACTTAGGTCGAGTCTGGCCATCTGAGTCGGCTGGTCGTCGAATTCGACTGCACCGTTCCCCGGAGCATTGCGGACCGCTGCGAGCAATTCGGCATCGCTGACGGCCCGTGTCGTTTCCTCAAATGGCTTGGGCAGAGGTTTTTTTCCGTAGCGGAATGGCGGTGGAGGTTGGCTATCGCGCGGGGGCGCCCCCAAGGAAGTCGCCTTGGGGGGCCCGCCGCTCGGTCGCCGAGAGCGGCCCACCCCGGGTAGCGCAACGATTGATGCCGGCTTGGGCAACGCATCCCGTCGCCGCGGCGGCGGCGCCGGCGCAGCACCGGCGGCATCGAAATCGAGATCAAACGCGTGAGATCGATCGATGACCACCTGCGAGTCCTCGTCCGCTCTCCGGCCACCTTCATCCCGAAGCATGCGCAAAATTCGCGTACGCTCGCCGGCGGTCAACGAATCGCGACGACGACGCTTCGCGAACTCCGACAGCGGAACCGGCGCCTCAAACTTCTTGCCCTTGCCCGGCTTGGGAGGCAGGGGCGCCATTCCCAATGGTCCGTCCTGGCTGTCCGATCGATCCCGGATCGAAAAAATGCTGGTGGCGGAGCGCAGCCACTTCCTAGGACCGCGCGGTTCGGCCGCACCGGTTTGGCCAATCGCCTGTCGAGACGGCTCCACCCCCGCCGATCCGCCGAGGATCTGGGCCGCTGCACCGGCCGCATCGCGCGCACATTCAACCGCGCGCGGCACCAACCGACGAACGATGTCGTCCGTCTTACCCATTTGGTGTTGGTGTGGCCGCTCGACGAAGTGAACCCCCAATCGCTCTAGCCACTGCACGGGCGGGTCGGCTCCGATCAACACGAATGCTGCGTCGTTTGGATAGCGTTGCTGCGTGCCGTCGCCGAGCGCCAGCGTCACTGAATCTGGGTCGAACTGGACCACCTGCGACCCCAACTCGACCGCAATACGCCCCTCCGCTGCGTAGCGCTCGATGCCAAGTCGATTCTTTTGAGCGGCTCGCTGCAGCCCGTTGCCGCGATAGGACATCGTTACGGCAGCACCCGCGTCGGCCAGCGCCATCACCGCTTCGCACGCCGAGTCACCTCCACCAACCACCAATACGTCTTTGCCTCGCCATTCCTCCGGATCATCGAGGAGGCTGAATACCTTCGGCAAGTTCTCACCTGGGACTCGCAAGGTGCGTGGCTTCCCTCGCGTTCCAATCGACAACACAACGCGCTGTGCGCGATACGCATTCACCGTGGTCCGAATCTCGAAAGCGCCACCAGGGGCCGCTTGAACCGTTTCGACAGACTCGCCCCTGCGTATCGCGAGGCCGACTCGCTCAATCAGTTGCTCCCAAACCGGGATTAACTCCTCCTTCGACGAATCAAAGACCGGCAGGAACGACAAATTTTGCGTGTCGTACGGCTCGGTCATTACAAGCTTGCCTTTGGGGTAGTGAACAATCGTTGAAGCAACGATCTGTTCCTTCTCGAATACCACGTAAGACAAACCCTTCTGAATGCATGTCATGGCGGCCGAGAGCCCGCCCGGCCCCGACCCAACGATCGCGACATCGACCATGCCCTCCCCTCCCTGCCCTGCGGACGGTCGTAACCCCATGCGGACCATGTGTTCGACGACCGCGCGTCCGAGGTTAGCGGCGTTCTTCACCAGCGGCTTCCCCGCCACCTCGCCGATCAGATACTGCCCAGCCACAGCGGTTTGAAAGAACTCGTCAACCTCGGGAATCTTCAACGGCGGAGGCTGCTCTCCTTCTGGAAACATCACGAGTGCCTCGGTCGGGCACGCGAACATGCATGCCTCGCACTGAATGCAGTCTTCGAACCGCACCACGCGGCTCTTGTTTGCGATGAGATCCAGCACGTTGGTGGGACAAACGGCTACACACGCGTCGCAACCAGTACAGCGGTCATCGTTGATGTCGTGAATGAGAATCCGCGGTCCCGCCGCCACCGCCGGAGCCTGGCGATGCCGCTTACGAGCAGATAATGCGGTGAACGTCGCCATGAGCAGCACAGCGAAGCCCCCGAGCGCCAACGGCACGACCCAGGTCACGGAAACACTGTACATCAGTTTCGAGCGGTAGGACGATTCCGCACCGCCTCGCGCGAGCCGGCTTTACTACTATTGTAACCGCGGCCTTATCTCGCGGTCTCGCGATGTCGCACCGGGGCGTGGACGGTAAAATAATCAATAGACACAGGGTCTTACGACCTAGCTTTCGACGTGCAGTCGCAAGAATGCCTCGACCTCCGCCATCAATTCTGGAATATCGCGGCCAGTTGAATCGACAATCCCGGCTGCGCCGGGATGCGCAGCACTCCCGCTAAGGGAGTGCGGAGTTGGATCGATAGGTCGGCCGATTGTGACCTCTACCCGCATTCCGCGGCGCATGCGAAGCGACCCGCGAGGCAAAATATCGACCGTACCTCGGATCGCAACCGGAACGATCGGAGTGCCGGTGTTTCGGGACAGATGAAAGCCGCCTTTCTTGAGCGCACCCAGGCGACCGTCACGCGAACGCGTGCCTTCAGGCGCGAGATAGATGCTCACTCCATCGCGAAGCAGCTGTGCAGCGCGGTCGATCGACTCCATGCCGCGCAAATGATTCGAACGATCCACCTCAACGAACTCAGCAGCGCGCAGCGCGCCGCCCCAGACCGGTATCTGAAACAGCTCCTTTTTCGCGAGCATTCGAATCGTCGGGGATGGCAACGTGGCGAACAACACTGGAATGTCAAGCTGACTTTGGTGGTTGGACATGTAGATGTACGACCGACCCGGGGGAACGAACTCGGCCCCTGTAGTGACAAGGTCGATGGCCAGCAACGACACGACTCGGGTCCCGAACCACTTGGCCCGATCGTCGATTTTTTTTCGCAATTCCGGTGGAACGGCGCGAACCTCGTCGCTTCGCCGAACCGACCACAAGTCGACCATTGATGGAGCACTGATCCGTGCTAGGGCTCCCAAAACCCGCAGGGTCGCGAAAAAACTCACACGCACATCCTACCCCGAGGTACGTGCCGAAAAGCGCAACTGGAAACGTGCAACGCCATGGTAAAATGGACCGTGCGATTCCGCATGCTGGCCTTGGCGGTTTCTGTGATGCTGTGCTCGAGCACTGCACGCGCGGACGTCATCGACAAAAATGCGGATCGGCTCGCTTACGGAGCGAACTACCGCGTACGCCTCGCTGCTGCACTCGCTCTATCAAAGGCGAACGACGCGCGGGCCGTAGTAGCACTCGCTGCCGCGCTCGACCGAGATGAAGCACCGATGATCCGACGCGTCGCTGCACTAGCACTTTCAAAAGCCGTAGACCGACGAACGCCAGAACACGCACGCGATGTTGCACTGACCGCACTTGACCACGCTGCTGCAACCGACGGAGATGCAAAAGTTCAAAGCACGGCAAAGAACACGCTGACTGCACTTTCTGGACTGCGCCGGACCGCCGCGACAAAACCGGCGCCGCGCCGACCCGAAGTATTCATCACTATCGATGCAACCACGGACCTTTCCAATCGCGCACCCAGCGATGCACCAGCGCGCATCACCAAGGTCGTCAAGCATGGGATTGAGCGAACGGGCTACCTTACGAGTTGGCCAGGCGGACTGCCGACCTCAGCGGACCTCCTCACGGCCAGATCGCTCGCATTCATTGTCGCCTCGACGGTGAAGCACATCAAGACCTCGCAAGTGGGCAGTCGAACCAAGATCGCGTGCACCGTTGCAATTCGAGTTGCGCCGTGGCAAGGCAAAGATGGCGGCGAACGATGGGAAGCGAGCAAAGCGGCCTCAGCGTCCGGATCCGCAACGGCAATGACCGGGAACACCGATCACGAGATCGAAGGCGGAGTCACGGCGTGCCTGGAAACCGTGTCCGAAGATGTCACCTCCCGGCAGGTCCTACCATTTATCAAACGAGTCGCCACGACCCTATAGCAACCACTGGTTGGGGGTAGCGCGTCGTGGAACCCGTCGTAATCGCGAACCAACTGCTTGAAATATCAATGTATTTCGAAATTTCTGGCGACCGATATCGCGCGGCAGCATACCGGCGCGCAGCGGAATCGGTAGGGGCTGCCTCGGGCCTCGCCCGTCTCATCGACGCCGGCCAGCTCGAGCAGCTGCCCCACGTGGGTGTATCCACTGCCCGCGTCATCGCCGACCTTGCGCGGCGCGGAAACTCGGCGGTGCTCGACCAACTTCGCCAGAAGTGGCCCTCGGTCGTAGTTGAATTGGCCCGGTTGCCTTATGTGGGCGTGGCAAAGGCGCGCGCTCTTTATGAAGCACTCGCGCCGAACAACCTCGATTCGGTTGCCGCAGCATGTCGAGCGGGCGCGGTCCGCGGCCTCAAGGGATTTGGGGAACTGAGCGAATCCAAGCTACTCGCTGCGATTGAAGACCATCAGAACCGCGAACCGCGGATGCTGCACGTCGATGCCGAGGCGCAAGCAAACGCCATCGCAACCTATCTTCGGCACGACCCTACGGTAGTTCACGTCGAGATCGCGGGGCCTGTTCGTCGATGGCTTGAAGTAGTCGATCATTTTTCTTTCGCGGTCGGGTGCCATGCACCAACCGCTGTGATCGAACGATTCCATGCGTACGCGCGTTCGCTCAGCGTCGATCAAGGCGGCGACCTCGTCCATGCCACACTCGCCGATGGTATGCGTTGCGAGCTATATCTGGCGCCGCCACACCGATTTGGCTGGGCGCTGGTTCGTGCCACTGGTTCGCCGGAGCACGTAGAACAACTGCGGACCCGACGATCCGACATCGATACCATCGAGGCGGCCACCGAAGCGGACCTCTATCGCGCGCTCGACCTGCCGTATCCACCGCCTGAAGTCCGCGACGGTACCGACGAATTCGCCAAACCCTATTCCAACCTGATCACGCTCGCGGACGTGACGACAGCGTTTCACTGTCACACCACGTACAGCGATGGTGAAGACTCGGTCCTCGCGATGGCGCATGCCGCACACCAAATGGGCATGCGCGCGATCACGGTGACCGATCACTCGGCGGCCGCGACGTACGCTGGCGGCCTGAATGCGGACCGACTGCGCGAACAAGCCCGCGAAATCGCGGCCCTCGATGCGCCGATCCAAATTCTGCACGGTACAGAAGCAGATATCCTCGCCGATGGATCGATCGACGTTCCTCCCGATCTCGTTCGATCGCTCGACCTCGTCATCGCAAGCATACATCAGCGCCACAAGCTGGACGAAGACGCGATGACTCAGCGCCTCATCACGGCGATGCGTCAGCCCTATTTCAAGATCTGGGGACATGCACTCGGCCGCTTGGTGTTGCGTCGCGAACCGATTCGGGTACGGATCGACGATATTCTCGACGCAATTGCCCAGTCTCCAGCTGCCATAGAGCTCAACGGCGACCCCTACCGACTCGACCTGGATCCGGAAAACGCGGCGCGCGCTGCATCGCTGGGAATTCCATTTGTCGTTTCTTGCGACGCTCATTCCACCTCTGGCCTAAACGCAATGCGTTGGGCAGTCGCCCTCGCTCGCCGCGCTCGCATTCCGAAGAGCCAGATCCTAAATGCCCTTGAACCCGAGGAGCTCGCCGAACGAATCGCACCGGTCAACGCAGTTGCGGATGAGCGAGCGCGTCGACGAGGGCGCGTCGATCGCTAGCGTGGCGTCGCCACAGTTCGACAATTCGATCGGCCTGGGTGCGTCCGGTGGCAGCGATCTCTTCGACCGGGCCGAGCAATGCAATCGAGGCCGGCGCGACTCGGCCCAGCCCGTCGCGCGCAATCGCGACGAGCTCCTTCGCGAGCGCGCCGATGGTGTACGCGCCAACTCGAGCGGCCAATCCGGAACGGGGAACTTCATCGGCTAACCGATCCCGGTCCGGGAACGAGAGCGTGTCCGTCAAAGCAGTAGCCGCCGACCGTGCGGTTGCATCGTACAGGATACCGCGCATCATCGGTGGTAGTGCTGCGATCATATCGAGAGAGCCGCTGTCGCAACCTCGCACTTCGATGAACTGTTTGAGTCGACCTTCGGGGAACAGCGTGGATAGGTGCAGCGCCCAGTCGGCCTGGGTCGCGCGTTCACCGTTCCAGCCCGAAGTAAAAAACCGCCGGAAAGTCAGATCGTGCGGCACCGCCCGATACCCCCCCCGATGCACGAAGTACATCGGCACGTCGAGCGCCCATTCCGCGTACGCATTCCACAGGTCCTCACGTTCAAATATGAACGGCAACAGGCCACAGCGCGCGCGGTCGGTGTCGCGCCAAATCCACGCTCGATAGCTCTGAAACCCTGTGACTTCACCATCGACAATCGGCGATGCGGCCCACAGTGCCGTGAGGATCGATGTGATGGAGTAGAGGCATCGCAGCTTGGCTGCGGCATCCGATTCATCGGAAAAATCGAGATTGACCTGAACCGTCGCGGTACGCAGCATCATATCGAGACCACGCGTGCCTACGTGCGGCATGTAGTCCCGCATGACTGAGTATCGCTGCTTGGGCATCCAAGGCACGTCACCGCGGGTCCCGAACGGCCGTGCGCCGATCGCCAACCACGCGAGGCCGACCGGGCGAGAGGCTTCGGCCAGCTCCGCGACGTGGGCGCGAAGGTCTGCCACGAACTCGCTATCGTCCGATACTGGACGCGCCGCCAACTCGAGTTGGCCCCCTGGCTCCAGCGTAATCTGCGCATCGCCGCGCGACAGCACAACCGTATTGCCATTTTCGATCACCGGTTCGCCACCGTTGCTCGCAAATGCTGCCAGCACCCTGCCGATACCGTGGGGTCCGTCGAACGCAGGCGCCTGCCCGGTATCGCGAATCACACCTATCAACTCGTGTTCCGTACCGAGACGCCACGCCGAGACCGGTTTGCCGCCGTGCGCAAAGTACGATGTGAGGTCCCTGTGCGACCTCAGCGGAACCGCATCCTGCTCGTCGAAAAGATGCATTGAACGTTGCATACTCTTACCGCGCCGCCCCGGGTTTGCCTGTTGTGCCAGATGGTTTTTTTCTTCGCGGATGGCTGCGCCACGCGGCGCTCGAGATCCCCTCAGCAGAACCGCATGTGGTAGCGTGGCCCTGTGAATCGTGCGTCGCTGTCGCAGCCTGGGTTCATCGCCAAAAGACTTCGCCTACTTGAGCTGCTTCGCACGCGAGCGTTCGAGGAGCGCGAAGTCACGCTATCTTCGGGGCTGAAGTCGAACTTCTACATCGACACCAAGAAGGTGAGCCTCGATGCCGAGGGCGCCGTGCTGATCGGCGAGCTATTCCATATGCTCGTGGAACAAGTGGCTCCGAGTGCGGTTGCGGTCGGTGGCCTGACGTTGGGCGCGGATCCACTTGCAACAGCCACCAGCGTTGCGAGTTGGACCGCAGGTCATCCGCGCGGCGCATTCATCGTGCGCAAAGAGCCCAAGGGGCATGGAACCAATCAATGGGTGGAGTCAGCAGGCCTGCAAGCCGGTGCAGCCGTGGTGATCCTTGAAGATGTCGTCACCACCGGCGCATCCACGATACGGGCCATCGAACGCGCTCGCACGGCAGGATTTGCGATCCTGCACGCGATCGCGCTCGTCGATCGACTCGAAGGCGGCGGTGAAGCGGTCGCTGCGCACTGTCCCCTCACCTCGTTATTCAACCGACGCGATTTTTTGCCGTGAAAAGGCTCGCATTGATACTGCTGCTTGCCTGCGGGGGATCCCCGGCCGTACAGCTCGACGAAAGCTGGCCTAATATCGCCCCCGACTACCGAGACGCAACCCATAACTGGACGCGCCGAACCACGCTGAGCGGTAATTATCAACAATCGTTAGACTTCACTGCTATATTCAAATCTCCCCAGTGGCGCGCTGCCCATGCAGCACGACAAGCCGATCACCGAAAGCTCGTGGGCTCGGCGCGCAACGCACTCGTGGAGCAAGCCAAAGCGGACATGGCGGGTCCGTACGAATTTGAGCTTCTCGTCACGACCTGGGATCGGCGAGAAAACGACCTCGATCGCGGCAAGCGGTCGGTGTGGCACATCGCCCTGATCGACGATTCGGGCCAAGAACACGAACCACTCGAAATCGTGAAGGACAAACGTGCGCCGCACATCCTGCGCGCCGAATTTCCCACGTTCGGCGATTTTGCCACCGCGTATATCGCCCGGTTTCCCCGCTCGGCACTCGCACTCAACCCGACCACCCGCGCGATTCGCTTGAGGATGTCGAGCGAACGCGGCGGCGTTGAACTCGTATGGTCCGCGCGGTAGCTAATACGCAAATCCGATGAGCCCTGCACCCCCGTAATACAAGTCCGTCGCACCGCGAACGTCCTGCATGGGATCGGCATCCCGTGACGTAGCTAGAGAACCTGCGCTGCCGTTGAACGTCAAGCTCAGTCGCTCGATCCTCCCGAGCACGCGAAAGAAGATGCTCTTGGTAAGGTGGATATCCAGGGCGGCGGCAAATTCGAACCCAAGTCCCGACGTCGACCCGTAGCCCGTGGTCGCATCTGCAATCGGGCCACTATTGGAAACGAACATCGCGCCACCTTCCAAATTCACAGCGACAATCGAAGCTGGCGTGAACATAACAAATAGCTTTGGCTCCAACATTGAGTAGCGAACGCTGGGCAGATCGGTGGGTGAATCGTTAGGCAGGCGCTGCGCGATCACAAACTGCTGCTTTGAATAGTGGAACTTGCCTCCCAGCACGACGCGCTTTGCGACCGGATATCGCACCACTCCGCCGAGCGAAAGTCGATCTTGGGCTGTGTTCAGATTCGCGACCTGCTGGTTGCTCATCTGGTCGAGGTAGCTGCGCTGTGACCGAATGCTAAGCACGCGGTCGTACATCACTTCGAGGCCAAGCCCGGCAAGGATGCCGCGTCGGCGATGCCCGAACGCCGCCGGATAGACCACGGCGTGGATCATGGCTCCAAGCACCGGAATGCGCTGTCGGTACGACGGTGGAGGGTTGGCCAGATCCGCATCGGCGCTAAACTGGAGTCCCCGCACATTGAACGACGCTCCGACGACGACATCGATCGCGCGATTCGTGGGCGTCAGGGCTTCTGCCCGACCATCGGCAGAACCGTCACGCTCCGTCGATTTCGTTGGCCGTTCCTTGGAACCGCCGTCCTCATCGACAGCAGATGAGACACTATCATCTTCATCGGTCTTCCGATTTGCTGATTTCGACTTCGACTTCGCTAGCTCACCATCTCCCACGTCATCCTCAGTATTGGACTGCTTCGCGTTTGAGGGCTTTCCCGCCGACTCGTCATTGGTATCGGAATCTGCCGAGTCTTGTCCATCCGCAATTTCTTCGTCGCCTCGTTCGGAACCAGAGTTGCGATCCAAATCGCCAATGGCGGCGACCAGCTCCTCTCGAATCTCTCGCTGGGCCTTCGCAGTCAGCCGCGCACCTCGTACGTTCACATCAACGCGACTGCCGACCAGTTCACCGGTGGATCCAGCTTTAAGCTTGAGCCGCACAATGTAATCGTCTCGCCGCCGCTCCACCGTTCCGGTCACAACGCCATCGAGTTTGAGCTTCTGCGCAACGCGGCGAATGTTTTTCTCCGTCACCCTCTCCACATCGAGGTCCTCCGCAGCTCGATTCCAAACCTCCGCTGCAATCACGGTGTGACGTCGCTTGATCAGCTTGACGACCGCAGCGCGGAACGTCTTCGCTCTAGGCCCCTCGAACGCAAGGACTGCAATGCGCTTGCGGCGAGGAGCCGCCTCGGCCGGCACTCCGACCACGACCCCAAGCACGAGTCCAAGCGCTGCGAGCCAACCCAGCCAACTACTTTTTGGCAAACGGCTCGATCTCGAATTCGTCATTCGGCGTTGCTCCTGCCTCGCTGGGACGCGGCGTCCATGCACGGTCGGCGCTGCCCGAAACGCCGCGAAACAACAGGGCAAAATCGGAAGGACTGGTGGAATGTTTTACCGCCTCTTCGTAGGTGACGAGTCGCTGTTTGACCAATCCCGCAAGGCTCTGATCAAACGAGTTCATCCCGTAGGGATGCAAGCCCTCAGCAATCGCATCCTTGATCTCGCGGGTGCGCAACGGGTCCTCGATCATTTCCCGCACGCGTTCGGTATTCACCATGATTTCGAGCGCCGGTACCATGCCTTGTCCGTCCGCTCGCGGCAGCAATCGCTGCGACACTACGCCGCGCAATACGCTGGCAAGCGTGAGACGTGCTTGCTGCTGTTGGTGAGTCGGGAACATCGAAATGATTCGGTTGATCGTTTCGGTTGCGTCAACGGTGTGCAGCGTCGATAGGACGAGGTGTCCGGTTTCTGCTGCCGTCATCGCGATCTGAGCCGTTTCGGAGTCGCGCATCTCGCCGACCAGGATTACATCTGGGTCCTGGCGCAGCGCAGCGCGCAACGCGCGGGCGAACGACATCGTATCGAAGCCGATTTCGCGCTGATTGAGAACCGAACGCTTGTCGCGAAACGTGTACTCGATCGGGTCTTCGATCGTAACAATGTGGTACGCGTCCTGTGTGTTGATGTAATCGATCATCGCCGCAAGTGTGGTCGACTTTCCGGACCCCGTAGCCCCGGTAACGAGTACTACGCCGCGATGGTGGCGCGTTAGATCCAGCACGGCCTTGGGCAAGTTGAGGCGGTCAAACGGAGGGACTTCTGGCGGGATCAGCCGCATCACCATTCCGACCGATCCCCGCTGTTGGAACATATTGACGCGGTAACGCACGCCGTCGGGAGTTCCATACGCGAGGTCGATATCGAGATTCGTTTCGAAGTCTTCGCGCTGCCGGTCGTTCATCATATGAACCGCAAACTGAGCAATCGCCTCACGAGTTAGCGGAGGGACATCTCGAACGGTGCGAAGATCCCCCTTGATCCGAAAAATCGGCGGAAGTCCAGCCTTAAGGTGAACGTCGGAGGCTCCGAGCTGCCGCGCGGCCGTAAGTACCCGATCGAGGATTTGACTCATCCGAGAACCCTTAGGGTACCACAAGGGCCCGCCGCAAAATAACCCATCGAGCGAGGCACAGCAGCCCAGAGCCCGCGAGCGCACCCCGACGCAACCGACCGAGTCCCTCGTCAGGGAATTCACTGCACAGCAGGTTGCATGCGATGAGGGTGGATGGATCGACCGCGAGAGCGATTGATTCTGACTATTCGCGCGCCCTACCCTTAGCCAGGAATGCACTGCGCCACCTGCGGGGGAGACAACGAGCCGAGCGCACGGTTTTGCGGCGGCTGTGGCGGCAAACTCGCCGTGGCAGAGCGGCCACGCGTGGCCCCCACCGCGAAGATCTCCGATTTTACTCCCGCAGCGCCAGACCCGCCAGACCCACCAGCCCCACCGGACCCATCACCTCCCAAGCCTCATGCGACCCACTCCTACACCAACCTGCCCGAGGACTTCGGACCGATCGGCCGTCGAACATTGCCGATAGCGTTGATCCTGGTGGTCGATATTGCATTGGCCATTGCTGGCTCAGCAATGCTAGCGAAAGGACTTTCCAAGCCAACCCTCCGTGAGGCACCAAATCGGGATGCAGCTCCGCCGCCGTTCCCCGGAGCAGACGCCGCGCTACACCAACCGCTCGATGCTTCCTCCCCCACTGGAGGCAGCGCCGCCGCACAGGAACCCGAAGCGCCAGAATCGCCAAAACGCGACCCGAAGTCGCCGCCGTCACCGCGACAAAACGCAGGTCAACGATCGACTCGAAACAGCACCGGCCCGGCCCCTTCGCGCCGCCCGCCAAATAGCCCCAGCTTGCCGAGCTCGCCAGGCCTGGATTCAGGCGGAGTCGCGGCAACGCTCCACGACCCCGCGCAGACGCTCGCGAACGAGATCGAGCTTGCAACCTCACGCACGCAGCCGGAATTCGACGGGTGTTATGCCGGGGTTGGCGGTGCCCGCGCCGTGCATGGCTCGATCACCATTGCGTTTCGCGTATTGACCGACGGTCGAGTTGCAAACATCGCCGCGGTTGAAAACAAGACCGAGTCAGTCGAACTGGCGGCCTGCTTAGTCGCAGCCATCGGCCGCTGGAGCTTTGTGTCGCGCCCAACAAGTCCCGCCAGCTTTGCCCGGACGTTTACCTATCGCTAAAATGCCGTTTCGCGACATCTGCCCTTAGTACAGGCCCCCGCAAGTTCGTGACCACCCGGGCCGCCGATCCATCCCGGCTGTCTTCGTTGCTCCTCGGTCACGTACCTTCGGGTACGCTCCCTGTCGCGCCTCGCCATCCGGTCGCCTCGGCGACCGGGGTGGCCACCAACTTACTGGGAACTGTACTTAGCGCGCACAGCAGGGCGTGGATCTCGTCCTGAGCGGCAGCCACAATATCGGGGTCAGCGCGTAACCGCGTGAAATATAGTCGTAAGTCGGGGCAGAGCCTTGCCATCGAGGGGTTATCGAAGACTCTCGACGGAGGAGGCCCGATGATTCCCATGTGAAATCTGGCTTGAGCCGCCGAATGGCGACGGCGTCTCCGGCGTAGCTTTGATGCTACTGCCACCCTTCCAGATCGACGCAGGCGTGAACTGCGACATGGGTAATACCCCCGCTGCGTTTGGTCAACGCTAGCGATGAATCCAACCGAGTTCTTGCCCGGTCTCGGTGGCCGAGGCGCCACCATGTCCCTGCGACTTTCATCTCGACGACGGCCAGTGCGGCCATGGGAGAAGGAGGCCAACTGAGATCATCTCCCGTTGTGAAGCTGCGTGGCGCTTCGTCAACCCACGCTTCGACACGCCGCAAGAGCTCGCTTGCCTCCTGAAGCCAAAGGCCATGCCGACCACAAGCCCGAACGCCGCACAGCATTGCCGATGGCGAAAAAAACTCACCCGGAAGAAGTTCGGTGGTGGATGCCGCTTCCAACGCGCAATCCAAAACTTCCTTGGCACCATCAAGATTGCCAAGAGCAACTGCGGCATCGGCAAGCTCAACAAAAGAATACAATCGATCACGCAGTGTACCAGAACCGTTTGCAACCGCCAGCGCTTCGTTAAATGCGCGGTGTGCCGCGCCCGAGAGATTCGGAGCCGCCTCGTGCTCGGCGCGAGCAATTGCAAGCAATATCGGAATCCGCTCGCGGCCCTTCGCCCTCCGCACGACCTTTCTTGCCCACGCAACGTCTCCCGCTTGTGCTACTAGCGGAGCCAACTGGACGCACATGGAACGCTCGCCATCCGCGTGCTTCCGCGCCTCTACGATCGAGATGCGAAAGCGATGATGTTCCTCGTCGCGATGCACCTTACCGAGAGCGACGGCGGATCGAGTGGGCTCGCCTGTTGAGACAGGTTTTCGCCACCGTGCCAAGCGAGCCGGCTCACGCTGGAACGTCGACACCGCACGCCACATCATTCAACTCCGAGCGCTCGCCACCAGTGACCGCTGGGCCGCGATGGAACTCACGCTGCGACCGCTCCGAAAAGCCGTACGGGTGGCTGCATGATCAGGATGAGAGCCACACCCGTACATCAGGTGAACTGGCCACAGCGCAGGATTATTTGCGGTCAGTCGAGGCAGCGGAGAGCGAGGAGCTGACGCGCGGTATATAGTGAGCCGAATGGTGGCGCCCCGTACCGTGGTTGTCGTGAATCCCGCATCGCAAGGCGGCAAGCTGGGAAAACGATGGCCGGACCTGTGCGACGTCATCGGGCGAGCGTTTCCGTTCGAAGATGTCCATACCAAACGCCCAGGTGACGCAACTGGGCTCGCTAGGGAAGCGTTGCGAGCCGGCGCCGAACGCATCGTTGCGATGGGCGGAGATGGAACGATCAACGAGGTCGTCAACGGGTTCTTCGACGATGGCGAAGCCATTGCGCCCGATGCGACCTTTGCCGTCATTCCGTTCGGCACGGGCGGGGACTTTCGCCGCACTCTCGGCATCCCCAACGACACTGCACGTGCGGCAGCCATTGTCGCCCAAGGCGGGCGCAAGAAGATCGATGTTGGCCGACTCGATTTCACGCGATTCAATGGCGAACGCGCGAACCGAATCTTCGCCAACATCGCTTCGTTCGGCGTGTCTGGCGTGGTCGACCGCTTGGTCAACGCGAGCGGAAAAAAACTGGGACGGCTCTCGTATGTGCTGGCAAGCGCCCGCGCAGCTTGGTCCTACGAGAATCAACGCGTCGCTCTAACCTTTGATAGCAGCGCCGCCGATCGGGTCGAGGCAACGATTCAAACCGTCGCCGTGGCAAACGCGCGCTACTTTGGTGGCGCGATGATGATGGCGCCCAATGCGGAAATTGACGACGGCTTGTTCGACGTCGTGGCCATGGGCGACTTCCACTTCGGCGATCTGTTGACCGCGGGCCTCCGACTGTTCAAGGGCACCCACCTGTCGATGGAAAAAGTCACGACGCGACGCGCCCGCCTGCTGGAAGCCCACCCGATCGATCCCAACGCGGTCGTTGAACTCGACGTAGATGGAGAGCCGCTGGGCAAACTTCCGGCTCGATTTGAAGTGCTGCCCCAAGCCCTATGGATAGCGGTGCCCCCCAAGGGGACTTCCTTCGGAGCGCCTGACGCATGACGTTGCGCGCGGTGCATGGCAATCGCGCCGAAGCGCTGTTGGGCGAGTTGCTCGCAGCGCTACCCCCGCCAGATCCGTTTTCACCTCAAACGATCGTCGTCGGCAGCCACGTCATGGCGCGGTGGCTATCGCGGGAGATCGCACTCGCGCGCGGAATCTGCGCAGGCGTAGACATCGAGCTGTTTGATCCGTTCGTAGCGCGGGTATGGACGGGTGATGCTGCCGCGTCGAATCGACTAACCGCGCTCGATCGAGGCCAACTAGCGGCGGCAATCGCCACCGTGCTTGCCGACGACCGCTTCGTCGCGACCCTGCCCCCGGTGGCGACCTATCTGGCGGGAGCACCCGTTGGGGGAGATCGAGCCGGGCCGCGCCGCGTGCAGCTCGCCAACCACGTAGCAGGACTACTGTGGCAATACGCGGTGGCACGCCCCGATTGGATGCCCCAACTTTTCGTTGGGCGTCCTCCGTCCGATCTCAGCGACAATGCAACTGCACGCTGGCAAGCCGCTCTGTTCGCAGAGGCGCTGTTGCGGCTGGGACGCGCAGAAAATGCCGGTCCCGCAGCAACGGCGGTTCCGACTCCGATGGTGCCGTGGACGCGCAGACGGCTCCAGCTACCTGGGCCCCGCCTGGGACCCGTTCACGTGTTTTGCGTTTCGTATTTGCAGCGCTGGCAGCTCGAAGCGCTTACGGATCTCGGTACCACCACCGATGTGAGCGTTTACGTTGTCGATCCGTGCATCGAACTTTGGGATGACGTCGCCGGGCGCAAGGCAACCCGAGCAATAGGCGAGCCCCTGTTGCTCCCGCTTTGGGGGCGCGCCGTCCGGGACACGATGGCCGGACTCGTCGACCGAACGGGCGGCGACGTCGAGTCTGTTCCCAACGCCCCATCAGCGAGTCGCACGGCGCTCGACCAACTGCTTGCCGATACCGCCCGACGCTGTCCACCGTCGGAAGTGCAACCTCACAACGCTATTCCGGCCGGCGTGCAGGTTCTTGCGTGCGCAAACCCGCGGCGCGAACTCGAGGTCGTGGCGGTAAAAATACGAGCCCAGCTCGACGCCAATCCCGAGCTCTGCGCTCACGAAGCTGTCGTATGGATTGCTAGCGACGCCGAGACCTACCTCGCCCTTGCTCCTTCTGCGTTCGAAGCCGTTGGCATTCCGTGCCATCTGATCGACGCGCCCCTGGACGACCGCGGTCGCGTTGGGGAGGCAGTGCTCGCCCTACTGGAATTGCCGACGTGCGCTATGACCCGCAGCGATCTGCTGCGCGTCATGACCCACCCCGCCGTGCTCAAGCGCCATCCCCACGTCGACGTGGCCGATTGGGTGCGCTGGAGCGAGCGTCTGGGTATCGCGCACGGACGCGATGCCACCTCGCACGCGGGCACCTACCTCGCCGACCATCCGAACAAGTTCCACTGGGACCAAGGCGTGCGACGGCTCGCACTTGGGGCGTACATGATCGGCGCCGAACGCGGCTCGGTGCGTATCGCCGACATCGAAGTGATGCCCGAGGAAGTGCAGGCGGATCAGCAAGCGTCCGCCGCGACGTATGCACTGTTCGTGCGCTCGCTGTCAGCGGACGCGGCTTGGCTCGCGAGCCACCGAGCGACGCTGGTCGAATGGGCGGAGATCTTCGTTGCGCTTGTCGATAGTTACCTCGGCGGATCGAGTTCGAGGGGCTCGGCGCCTGGCGACTCTTCGCAGGATATGGAACGCGTGCGGTCCATGTTGGCCAGCATCGCCCGCGCTGACCTCGACGGTCGGCGGCTAGGATTTCGCGAAGCGCGAGAACACGCAATCCGCCGTATCGCAGCAGCGCGGGCTGACCGCGGTGAACCCCTCGCATACGGCGTTACCATCTCACCGCTGCGCGCCCATCGCGCCATCCCGTTTTCGATCTCCTGTGTGGTCGGACTCAACGAAGGCCAGTTCCCTGCCTCCGATCTGACGGGGCCTCTGGACCTTCGCAGATACGCCGAGCCGCGCCCCGGCGACGTGTCTGCGCGCGACCGCGATCGACATGCGTTTCTTGACGTGGTGCTAAGCGTCCGACGTGCGCTGTATCTGGCGTATGTTGCCGTCGAATCAAAAAGCGGCCAGCCGGTCGCGCCATCGTCCGTAGTGCTGGAACTTGCCGACGCACTAGCGCCCTACCTCGGCGCTCCAACAGGCCGTGCCGCTCTGGAAGCGATGACCGAACGTCATCCGCTGCATCGGTTTTCGGTGGAAGATCTCGCAAGTTCGGCCGCTGCATTGCGCGAGCGTTGGGCGGTTCGCGTGCGGGACTCCATTTCCGGTTGGTTGCGGGCACGGGGTTTTCCAGTTCCAGGTCCCGAGGGGATGCTCGCACTGCTCGATCATCCAGCGATGGATTCACTGCGCGCCGAGCTCGGCATTGTGGATCCGGCTTGCGCCTCGGATCCGGTCGTGGATCCAAGCGTGGCGGGGCTTTCGATCGACCTCCGCACTCCCCCTGGAGTGCTGCGCGCCCCGCCAAAGGCGGGGCTTTCGATCGACCTCCGCACTCCCCCTGGAGTGCTGCGCGCCCCGCCCAAGCCGGCGCTTTCGATCGCGCAATTGCGACTGTTCCTCGAATCCCCTATCCAAGCGTGGGCTCAAACCGTACTCGATCTCGACGAGCTGCCCAATGACTCGGCGCTCGACCACAGCGACGAGCCGTTTCACGTCGAACGCCCACGACGCGCCGTGGTGCTACGCGATGTACTCGCGGCGCACCTTCGCCAGCCCGAGACAGCGCTGGCAGCACATTACGATGCGACCGTGCATGAACTGGAACTGCGCGGACACTTCCCTGTTGGCGTATTCGGAGCGGCAGCGCGGGCGGTCGATCTGCGCACACTCGAGCAATGGCGCCAAGCTCTCGGCCCTGTTGCGATCGGAGCGGCGAGCCGCGTTGCGTTCGGCCGCTCACCCAATTATTCCAGCCGCGGCGCAGCCTCGGCCATCCGAGTCGAACCGGCGATCGAGCTCGCGTTGGGTCCGGGCCGCACAGTACACGTCGTCGGCAGTACCGAACTTCTCCTCCACCACGGTGATCGCAGCACGTCGGTTGTTCCGATCCTGGGGACCGTAGATGGAACGTCGCGGTACCATCTGCGCGGCGCGTTCGACCACCTCGCACTGGCGGCAGCCGGACTAGCCTTGCGCGGTCACGATCACATGTTGATCGACCCTGATGGGGGCGTGCGCTGCGTGAACCACGATCCGTGGACGCAGGCCGACGCGCAACAGTTTCTCTCCGAACTCGCGCGCGAGCTCCTCGATGAACCCCATGGCTACCTGTTGCCCTTCGACGTGCTGGCGCGCGCTCTCTCCGGCAGCCGATCCGCGTACATTGTACAAGACCCGACCGGCGGACTCGGCTACGGGCCGATCGAACGCCGAGATGGCCTGGACCTCCCCACGGGAATTCAACAGCTCGCGGAACGCCGCCTTCGACCGTTCGTCTCGAGAATGCGCACCGGTCACAGTTTCGACGCGTCCTAACTACGAACGCGGAGCTACAACGAGGTGGCGACAGCATACAATCTTGCGCTACCCGACGATGTGTATTACAAAAGAATACATGACCAAGATGATGACGCTACGCGTTGACGCCGATCTGTTGGCTCGCCTCAAGGAGTCCGCGAGACGCGAGGGGCGGTCGGCCTCGGCCGAGGTTGTTCGGCTATTGCGACGCGAATTTGGCGAAACATCGGCCCCAAAGCGAACGCGCCGAGGTGCGATGGGGATGTATGCTCATCTTGAGTCCGTGAGGATCGACGAGGTACGCGAACTGCGGACTCAGCTCGGCAAGCAAATTTCCTCGCGACTAAACCGAGCGCGATAAGACCAGTGAAGTCCCTTGTACTGGATACGCACACGACCAGCTGGTATTTATCGGCGCCCAAGCGGTTGGGTCATGCTGCCAAGCGAATGCTCACCCGTGTTGGCAATGGGCAAATACGAGCCTATATCCCCGCGATCGTGATCGTGGAGCTTGTCTTATTGCGGGAACGCGGTCGCCGGGTGGTCGGGCCGAGCGAAATCGACGTCCTGGTGTCTCAAGTTGATGGATTTGAAGTGCTATCCATGGATGCGTTACAAGCGGCTGAATTCGCGCTGCTGCCAAACCTCGTCGATCCATTCGACAGAATGATCGTTGCTGCAGCGCGGAGCAGTCAAAGTGCTCTCATTACCGCGGACGAGCGAGTCACCCAATCAAACTTGGTCGAGGTAATCTGGGACTGAGGTTCCCGAATCATTCTCGCGGCAGTTCGCGGCGAGAGCCGCCGGTTACGGACGTGAGATCGGCGTGGCCATCGGGGTAGACGTTCACCATGTCGAATCGAACGAGGCCGACGTCCGGATAGACCGCCGGGGCAAGCGCGAGCGCCTTGGGGGAGTAATGCGGGCACGTTGAACCGCTTTGGGTTGCAGTCGATCGCGTGCCGCGCTACTGCGGGGTCAGCGCATCGATCCAGTTGGCCACGGCACTCATCGCGGTCCCATCGACCACCTCCGTGCCGAACGGCGGCATTTGCTCGCCGCGGACGCGCGACGCCATGCGCAAGATCACTGCGCTGGCGCCTGGATCGCCCGGAACGATTCGCTGGCTCACGCCGGGGCGTTGGTATTTGGTCAAGGCGACGCCAACGGTGTCTTTCCACACCGTCGTACCGGCCGGGGTCGTCGCGGCCAAGTCCAGCTGCAATGTCATATCGACGTCGGGTCGTGCGACTCCCCGATCGTTGTGGCAGTGACCGCAATTTGCGTGCAGCGTCCCCAGTGCATCGCGGGTGGTCGCATCCCCCGGGATGGTGTAATCCGAAACGGGCGCGTTGAGAGAGTCGGAGAGCTGAGCCAGCCGCAAACCCGAACCGGGACCGGATAACTGCAGGGCCGAAAACCCAAGTGCCCTGCCCGCCTCACCGCGGTGACAGGTCCCGCACTGAGTTTGCGACGGGACATCGTGATTCGTACCCAAAATGTTACTCGCTCCCCCAGCAACGAACTCTGCGTCACTACCGTCGGGAAGCCAGATAAACGCGCCCATCCAATACGCGTCATCACCGGGCCCCGAACCGATCCTCTCGATGACTCGCGTTTCGAGGCGTTGACCGCTTGGATGGCGAAACTCCTTCCACAACTTCGTGCCCACCGGCAACTCCCAGTGGGCGGGGTCACTTGCGGCGATCTGCGCCTTCGCAGGAAGTGAGATCCAGCGCTGCTTTTTCGCACCGTCGGTCCACAGCGCGTACCGCGGCGCGAATTCCTTGACACCGGGCGATACGCGGTCGCCGTCCGCGAACAATCCAGTCTCCGACAGCCATTGGTAGGGCGGCTTGCGGGGTTCAGTTCGTGCATCCGGGTCTTCCAACCCGTACACAGTTGCCGTGCAGCCGGCCAACCAGGATGCAACTGCGACGCGCAACAGTGCCATCACGGCGCGACAGAGCACTCATTCGGGATGGAATTGGCGACCGGGGTAAGCGAGGTGAGGTACGTACCGATGTCGAGCGCATCGCTATCCGAAAGGCCGCCGTATTCGCTCATCGGTCCTCCCGGCATCGGCCGGCACACACGCTTGTTGTCTTTGTCGAGGCCGGTTTTCAATACAGCCTTAATTTGCTCGGCAGTGTACCCATTGAGTCCGGAGGGATGGGGGGTCAAATTCGTCGCGTAGACCATTGCTGGCAGAGGTGGCGCGCCCGGAAAGGAGCGGCCGCCCGCGAGCACTTTGGTGAGGTCGAGCGAACGCTGGTTTTGCGCATTGGTTAGCGGCGTGTGACATAGGATGCACCGCCCGGCCATCGCCACGAGGTAGCGTCCGTTGGAGGTGCTTGCATTGGCCGTGGTGGGTTTGGGGATATCGGCATCGGCGAGTGGCACCGCCGGCGATGCCGGTCGGGTTGCAAACGGTGGTTGATTCGCTGGCAGCGTGCGATCCACCCCCGGGACCGAGCGGAGGTACTTGACTACAGCCATCGCATCGCTCGCGGTCATGTTGTGATAGACCCAATACGGCATATTCGCGAACATCGCGGTTCCGTCGGGGCGCATGCCATTCTGAAACATGTTGATGATCTCAGCATCGCTACGCGTCGCGAGCCCGGTCGCGTGATTGGTGAGGTTGCCGGTGTGCAGGCAGCCTGTGTTATTGTCGGCGGGCGCCGTATCGATAAAGCACTGCACGCCGGCCAAAAACTTGGTCTGATCCAGCGCTCCGGTAGCTAAGCGCGGTGTGTGGCAACCGACGCATCCAGATACGTTTTCCACCAGATACTTGCCTCGGGCGATCGGATCCGGGGCCGGCCCGTCGGTTGGCGGAGGTGGGGGTGGTGGCGGACCGTCCGACGGCGAATTTGGAGCATCCCCGACACACGCCATCAACATGAGTCCGTACGTTGCGACTAACTTCTTCATTTGCGCCCTTCCTGCTGTGGTGATCCGCGGTGCACGAAGCGGCTGAATGCGAAGCCTCGTGGTAGGGCGAATACGAAGCCGGCAGGGATTCGGATCGGCGGGCCGGCACATTTTCCAAATGAAATCAGAGATGTGAGAACGATCACACGTGGCCGATCCACCACTCAAATCAGACTCTTTGGGCGAGGCGCTGCGGCAGACCACGCTTGCTCGACTACGCAAGATATTGCGCAGAGAACGCGAGACTCTGGCGTGATTTCAAGTTCTTAGCTGTGGAACTGCGATTGCATATTGAGGCTGTCGCGATGAGCTGGTTGCGCAGTCCCGCAGGCATTTCCCCTCGAACGCCGTTGGCGCAATTAGTCCCGTTCTGTAATCGCTCCTACATCAATAACAACCAAGCCGTGGGAACATCAACCGCTCTTCACCCGTAGAAGTGCGAAGCATCACAAGCAGTATGGCCCCCGAATACAAGATACCACCGCTACTTCTGGCCTCGCAGGAGGCACAGCAGCTCGCTGAATACGAGCTGCCGAAGCCACCGCAGCGTTTTGACAACCCGTTAGCTCGAATTACACGAGGAACCGACTTCGGTTGGGTGTTCGATGGAAAGCATGGGAGCATCATGAGCAGTTACGATTCTAAGCAACGCCCCGTACAACCTCCGCAGGAGCACGCGACGTCACAACACACGGCAGGCGCGAGCGGAAGTTGGGAAGACCACGATCAGGCTGCAGCGCGTCAAACTGCGATTATGCAGGCAAATGCAGCGAAACAGCTCAGCTTCGGTGATGCCGCTCTAAGCGTGCTCCCTGAGACGTATAAGATTTCAAAAGAGGCTGGCTCGAATCTGCCGGGTCCAACTGCGCTCACCCTCAACGGCATCGACGCCATTAATGCAGCCTGGAACGGAGACTTGCAAGGCATGATCATCGGCATTGGAGGAGTGATAGGCGGGTTTGCGGGCAAAGAAGCTGCGAAAGGGTTCTTTCGCTGGCATGAATTATCAGAGGCATGGAAAAAGGTTTTTCCGGTCGCGCACCAAAAGCTGAGTAAATTCAGATCCTCAATTAATGAGGTCTTGTCAAAACACGATTTGTCCCACCAGATTGACTATCAGCTTTCCGCCGACGGGCACGAGATATTGATTGACAATGCCAAGGTCGCAAGCTTGTCGCAGCTCGACCGATTGGCAGATGACCTTCGCGAACTCGGACTGAAGATATCTGACATTACAAAGGTTTCCGTCCGCGATCCTAAAGATCCCAATCGATATCTTCCAGTATCCCAAGACCGCTACAGACATTTGTTGCCGGAGCACGCCGCTACTCCGAATCCCGCGGTATCGCAAGCAAAGCACGATTTACCCGAGCCCCATGGACGATTCTCCGGAACTACACCAGAACTGCGTCTTTACTCTGAATCGAAAATGCCCGAATTCAAGGAAGTGGCAAAAGGCATCTTCGGAGCACGCAGGCAATCGATCGCGTTCGGACAAGTCGAATTTGGACCGGAGGCGAAGTACGTCCGCATACCCGACATGACGATAACAGAATCACCCAATGCGAAATGGTTGGATGAGTTACACGCGTGGGTAAAGGCTGTTAAGGCCCTTGGAGTAGAGACGATCGAATTGCCCGAACGTATTACCGTGCATTACGAACATGGCTCATTCTATGCCTATTGTCGTTCCAACTATGATCAGTTCTTTTACTAGCAGAGGCCCGACCGAGGGGAGACCCGGGCTAAGAACCTGACCGGGGCTGCGCTGGCGTAAGACGGGGTTCGAGCGAGACCCAGCGGAACGCGCACGCAATCCCAGTCCGCTACTCACTATTGCAATGCAGCTTCCGGCTCTCGGCAACTGAGGTTATCGGTGCAATACCTTTGCAACGAGAATCGTCACGAGTAGCGCTACGGCGAGAGCGCCGACAAACAGCGCCGCCAGCTGCCACTGAACGAGCACGCGACCGGGTGTGGTCGGCGAGGATGGCAAACCGACCGGCGAAGGGTGATCGCTACCCGACGGCGTGGAACTACCTTCTGGCCCCGGCTGAGTCGGAAGTCCATATTGCCGCGCCGACAGATCAACGCTGGGCGACCCCACAACCGGCACGATGGCATCATGGGTTACGCTATCGGGCGCAATGCGCGGCACCGGAGAGCTGACCTTACCCATATACGCGCTGGCGGGCATCATCCCCAGCAGCGTCGGCTGGGCGCCCCGGTCTGGGGCAACGGCTGCGGTCGCGGCCGAGGAGCTAGCTGCGATGTGAGGGGCTGGAATCTGGGGTGCGGGCGGCGACATAGAATCTGCAACAGTAAGCGGATTGCGCTCGATGCGAGTCTTCTCGGGCGGCGCCTCGTCGATATGGGTATTAGGATCGGTTTCGGCATCTGTGCCGACCGCATCCAACGCCACGACCGAAATATCGTGGCTCGATAGGTCGACCACCTCATGGCCCTGATCGCCCGCCATGGCTGGGTCATCCCAACCAACCCCGGTATCAATGGAATCGAAGTGCCCGGCTTTCAACTCGCTCATCCGGGTTCGATGCTCGGCGATTTCCTGAGCGAAGTAGGCGCCAAAGAACTTCGCTACCTCACTCGGCCCCGACCCCTTACCGCAGCGGTGCAGGTAGTCCTGCATGGCATCGCCAAACGCCTCGATCGTTTCGAACCGTTGTTCGCGGTCCTTGGCAAGCGCTTTGAGCACAATGGCGTCGAGCGCTGCATCCAGTTCGCTATTCACCGTTGAAGGCGGCGGCACCGCGCACTCGAGCACCGCTTGATACGTTTCGTAGGGCGACTCGCGCTTAAATAGGCGGCGTCCGGTTAGCAACTCGTGGACGATGACGCCCAAAGCGAACACATCCGTGCGGCGATCGATCTGCTTCGCCACGCACTGCTCCGGCGACATATAAGCAAACTTGCCCTTGATCGTCCCAACTTTTGTTTTGGTCTCGCGCAGCTCTGCGCGGGCAATCCCGAAGTCGACGATCTTCACCACGCCCTCAAAGCTAATCACCAAGTTTTGCGGGGAAATGTCCCGATGCACAATGTTGAGCAGCCTGCCCCCCGACGTGCGCTCATGCGCATAGTGAAGTCCTGCGGCGGCCTGAGAGGCCACATTGAGAACCAGGGCCACAGGTACCCGACCGCCGGGCACTCGACTCACCGAGCGCCGCATCACCATCGCCAACGATAACCCGGCGAGGAACTCCATTACCATGTAGTAGCGACCATCGTGCTCGCCGAGCTCGAACGTCTGCACGATATTCGAATGATCCAACACCCCAACGAGCCGCGCCTCGTCGAGGAACATCTTCACAAATTCTGTGTCGTCGGCGAGGTGGTCGTGCAAACACTTAACGACCACGTACTTTTCAAAACCGCTCGCGCCAGCGATCCGAGCTAGGTAGATCTCCGCGGTACCGCCCAGCGCAAGCAATGCAACGATCTCGTACTTGCCGAGTCGCTTTCCGATCAATGTACCGGCACTCGCCGGAGGGCCGGGCATCGGCCCATTGTACCCTGAAACCGCGGCCTACAGCGCCGAATCCGCATCGAGCGCTGCATGAGCTCGAGCAGCCGACTCGGCCTAGAGTTCCATGATTTCCTTTTCCTTCGCCTTGGCGATGTCCTCAACCTGAGCAACGTACTTGTCGGTGAGGTCCTGAACGAGCTTCTCCCCTTTTTTCCGGTCGTCCTCGGTGATTTGCTTTTCCTTTTCGCCGTCTTTGATCATGTCCATCGCATCGCGACGCGCCGACCGAACCGCCACCCGGGCTTCCTCGGCCTGCTTGCCCACCACTTTCGCGAGCTCGCGGCGCCGCTCCTGCGTGAGGGGAGGAATCGGCAGCCGTACCAATTCACTGTCGGCAACTGGATTGATGCCGAGATCGCTGGCCCGAATGGCTTTGTCGATCACGGGGATCATCGTTTTCTCCCACGGCTTTACCGTGATGAGACGCGCGTCGACAACTTGCACCGTGGCCACCTGCGTTACCGGCGTAGGCGTGCCGTAGTAGTCGACTTTGATGCCATCTAGCATGGCTGCGTTGGCTCGCCCGGTCCGTATCTTCTGAAGGTCGCGTTTAAACGAGTCAACCGCCTTCTTCATACCGTTGTCTGTGTCGGTCGTTATGTCGTCGATCATGATTTCCTCTTACCATTTCCTTTTAACTTCCTTCTAACTGGCAAACTGTGTTCCTTCGGTATCTCGAACCACGGTCGTCCCGACGGCATTGCCGCATACGACGCGCTCGATGTTGCCCCGTTTGGTCATGTTAAAAACGATGATGCGCATCTCGTTATCGCGGCACAGTGCAAACGCGGTTGCGTCCATGACCTCGAGATCTTGGCGTAGAGCATCCGTAAACGTCACAGTCTTATAGCGCTTTGCATCGCTGTGTTTATTCGGATCTCGGTCGTAAATCCCGTCGACTTTCGTCGCTTTTAAAAGCACTTCGGCGCCGATTTCCATCGCCCGCAGCGCCGCAGCGGTATCGGTAGTAAAAAACGGATTTCCGGTTCCGGCACCAAAGATGACCACGCGCCCCTTCTCGAGGTGCCGGATCGCCCGCCGCCGAATGTACGGCTCCGCCAGCTGCGACATCGGAATCGCAGACTGCACCCGCGTCACCACGCCTTTACGTTCAATCGCCTCTTGCAGCGTCACCGCGTTCATCACCGTGGCGAGCATGCCGACGTAGTCGCCCGTGGCCCGATCCATGCCGCGCGCCGACTCCCCGCGAAAGATGTTGCCACCCCCGACGACAACCGCTACCTGGACCCCGAGATTGGCAGCGTCCGCAATCTCCGTTGCGACGGTGGAGAGAACGTCGGGATTGATGCCGAACCCCTGCGTCCCCATCAACGCCTCACCGGAGATTTTTAGGAGGATTCGCTTGAATGCAGGCTTGCGCAACTCGTCCATCGCGGCCGGACTGTACCAGGTAATGCTCCCGCACGCGCTGCTCAGCGCGATGCTGGCGTGGCGTTTCTAATACGCTTTTGCCCACACCACGCGCTGTTTGCTCGGCTGCCCGGTGAACGGACAGGTACCCGGCGACAGGTCTTCGGGGGAAGAGCTGGCCAAGGGAACGCATCGCACGGTGACTTTGAGGTCGTCTTTGATCGCCGCTTCTACAGCCGGATCGCCATTGTAGTGCGCCAGCGCAAAGCCGCCGTGGATCGGGGTGGGATCATTGCTGTGCACCTTCGCCGGCTCGGCAAAGAACGCGTAGAAATCGTCGCGGGTGTCGATGCGCTGAGTGTTTTCGGCGCGGTGCGCTTGAGCGCGCGCGTACAGCGCCGCTTGCACATCGTCGAGGATCGAGCTGATCGTCGAAACCAGCTCTGCTCGTGGCACCGCGGCTTTGTCGCGCGGTGTTCGATCGCGACGCCCCATGAATACAGAGTCTTTGTCGATATCGCGCGGACCCACCTCGGCCAGGAGAGGCACACCCTTTTTCCACCACTGCCAACGCCGCTCTCCCCCGTTGGAGTCGCGAATATCAAGCTCAACCCGAACCGGCGCGCCGCAGTACGTCTGATCGCGCAGCTGCGCCGCGAGGCGCGCACAGTACTCATGCACCCGCGGTCGATCGTCGGGTTTCTGCGCAATGGCGATGATGGCGATGTGAGCCGGCGCTAGCCGTGGCGGACATACCATGCCATCGTCGTCGGCGTGCGTCATAATGAGGCCACCGATCAGACGCGTCGAAACGCCCCACGACGTGGTCCATGCATGCGCAAGCGTGTTGTTCTTGTCGGTAAATTGAATGCCAGAAGCCTTCGAGAAGTTCTGACCCAAAAAGTGCGACGTGCCAGCCTGAAGCGCTTTTCGGTCTTGCATCATCGCCTCGATGCAATAGGTACTCACTGCTCCGGGAAAGCGTTCCGCAGCGGTCTTTTCACCCTGGATCACGGGCATCGCCATGTGCTGTTCCGCGAACTCTGCGTACACGCCGAGCATTTTCATCGTCTCCTCGACCGCTTCCTCCGAAGTCGCGTGGGCTGTGTGACCCTCTTGCCATAAAAACTCGGCGGTGCGCAGGAACAACCGGGTGCGCATTTCCCATCGAACCACATTCGCCCACTGGTTAATCAGCAGCGGCAAATCTCGATAGCTCTGCGCCCACTTCGCAAACGATGCACCGATGATCGTCTCCGAAGTCGGACGCACCACCAAAGGTTCCTCGAGTTTGCTTTCCGGGTCGGGAACCAGCTTCCCGTCTTTCGCGACGAGACGATGGTGCGTGACCACGGCGCATTCCTTGGCAAACCCTTCGACATGAGCCGCCTCTTTTTCGAGAAACGACAGCGGAATGAACAGCGGAAAATAGGCATTGACGTGCCCCGTAGCCTTGAACATCGCGTCGAGGCCTCGCTGCATGTTCTCCCACAGCGCGTAGCCCCACGGCTTCACCACCATGCAGCCGCGTACATCGGAGTTCTCCGCCAGGTCCGCCGCCTTGATGACCTCCTGGTACCAGTCCTGATAGTTCTGCGCCCGGGTCGGTGTAATCGCTGTTTTTGGCTGTGGTGTACCGCTGCTCATCGCGAGGCAGACATACCACTGTTGCGGCTACTCCGGCAGCCGCAACCGCGCCAGCTGGGGCAATGCGTCGAAGTCGGTGTCGCGATCGAACAGCACAAGATTGTGCTGCACCACGAGGGCAGCGATCCACAAGTCATTGGTAGGGATGGGCCGATCTCGCTTTCGCAAATACGCATATAGGTCGGCGTAAAAAAAGGTGGTCTGCTCGTCCGGAACGGCTACGAACACGCCTGGGTTGTTCAAGAACCGCGTCAACACACGCTCATTTTTCTCGCGCTGAGCGCCATGCGCGAATCCCGCTCGCTGCTCAGCTATCACCACGAGCGGCACATGAATCTCGACGGCCTGCTCCACTAGTTCTACGACCTTTGGAACGCCGCGACAAAAATCGGAATACCGATTGGAATCGATCGCGATCTTCATCGAGTCCACAAGTCATCGTCGATCTGCCTTTGCCGCCGGATCTCCTCCTCCATCTGATCGGCTTCCTCCGCGGACAACGATCCGATGACTTCACTAAAATCGCGCTTGGGTCGGTTCTCTTGGCCAGTTCCGGCGATGAGCGCTTCAACCACCAATTGGTTGAAACTTCTGCCTGAGTCTTTGGCGCGGAATCGAAGAACGCGATCGACCGAAAGCGGCACACCACGAATCGTGTACTGTATAGGCTTCGCCTTCATGCATACATCGTAGGCGATATAGTGCATACACGCAACGCGCAGCACTTGAGGCCGCAACCCCTTACAACTACGTAAAATTAGGCGAGACCGGCTTGCTTGGCGACTTCGGCGGCGAAGTCATCCTTCTTCTTCTCGAGTCCCTCACCAAGCTCAAACCGCACAAAGCGGCGGATCTTGATGTTCTCGCCGATCTTGGCGATGAGCTCCTGCTGCAGTGTCTCGATCGTTTTTTCGCCGTCCTTCACAAACGGCTGATCGAGCAAGCAGATTTCGTTGAGCCACTTTGCGATCTGGCCATCGACGATCTTCGCAATGACCGCCTCTGGTTTTCCCGATTCCTTGGCCTTTGCGAGCAGGACTTCCCGCTCGCGCGCTACCACATCGGCTGCAACTTCGTCTTTGCGCACGAACTGCGGCGCCATCGCTGCTACCTGCATCGCGACATCGCGCGTAAACGCGACAAAATCGTCGTTGCGCGCGACAAAATCGGTCTCGCAGTTCACCTCGAGCAGAACGCCGATCCGGCCGTTGCCATGGATGTACGAATACACCAAGCCCTCAGTGGCTTCGCGTCCTGCTTTCTTGGCCGCCTTCGCAAGGCCTTTGGCGCGCAGGTAGTCGATGGCTTTATCGACATCACCGGACACTTCGGTAAGCGCCTTCTTGCAGTCCGACATGCCCGCGCCAGTACGCTCGCGCAGGTCTTTGATCATTGTTGCTGTAACTTCCATGACTACGACTCCGCATCCGGAGAGGCCGAAGCCTCCGGGTTAAACATTGCACCACCGGTCGACATCTCGACGCGCGGCCCATCGCCACCCGACGAAACGTGGATCACGCGCTCGCCTTCTTGTTCCTCTTTCGCACCGCGATGGCGCGCCGTTTCTTTCCAGACTTTGGCACCAATAATCGCCGCGTCGGCGATTCGCGCCGCAAACAACTTGATCGCCCGAATCGCGTCATCGTTTCCCGGGATCACGTAATCGATCTGATCGGGATCGCAGTTGGTATCCGTGATCGCGACGACCGGAATCTCGAGTTTGCGAGCTTCGTCGACCGCAATGTGTTCTTTTTGCGGATCGATGACGAACAACATACCGGGCAACTTCGACATGCCTTTGATGCCACCCAGCGACTTCATGAGCTTGTCGCGATCGCGTTTGATCATGACTTGCTCGCGCTTGGTCAGGGCAAACAGCGTGCCCTCCTCCTCCATCTTTTCGAGTCCTCGCAGCCGTTCCAGCGATCCCTTCACCGTTTTGAAGTTGGTGAGCGTGCCGCCGAGCCAGCGCTGAGTCACATAGTGCTGACTCGACCGCGTGGCCTCCTCAACGATAACGTCTTGGGCCTGTTTTTTGGTCCCGACAAACATGATCGAATCGCCGCGGCTCGTCGTCTCTACGACGGCGTTAAACGCTTGCCGAAACAGCTTGACCGTGTGTTGTAGATCGATGATGTGAATCCCGTTGCGCGCGCCAAAGATGAACTGCTTCATCTTTGGGTTCCACCGCCCGGTATTGTGCCCAAAGTGAACGCCCGCCTCGAGAAGTGCGCGCATGCTGATGGGGTTGTCCCCCGTTGCCTCTGCCATCGTTTCCATCTGTTGCCTGCTTTCGTTCGATCCGCCTACTTCGTCGTTGGCACCCGGAAGCCTTATGAGCCACGGCCAGATGCCTCGGAAGCAGTGTGTATTTCCGCGGCGAATCCGCGGAGCAGGCGGTCTACCATGCGGCTATCGCCGACGGCAAGCGCTCGCGCGCACTGACCTAAGTACTTGAGATCAGACAGATTAGAAGGTCCTAACGAAACCCATGAGATCATCGCGCTACGTATTCCATGCGCTCGACGGCGTGTCCTACGTCGACAGACCATGCCCACCTTTGCGCAGATTGGCTCCTCAGCGACGAAGACATCGTCGGTCCCGTCGAGGCCAGCAACCTCTGATACGCTGTGGATGTGAGGCTGGCGTTCTTTGTCCTTGTAGCCGCGTGCTCGTTCAGCCCTGAGCCACAGCTGCAGTCCGACGGCTCGCCACACGACGGTAACCAGATAGACGCGCGCCTCGACGGTCCTCGAAGCGATGGGCCACAGAGCGACGCACCTAAGCCGGGGTGCCCTCCAGACTACGTGCGCCTCGGTCAATTGTCCTCGTCGTACAAGATCTACGGGTGGTCCAGCACCAAGGGTCGGAGCCATACCAACGCCCAGCTCATCTGCACAGGCGCGGGAACTCACCTTGCGATCATCAACTCCCTCGAAGAGGGAACAGCGCTGTGGGAAGCGATCCCGCTCAATCCAAAGTCGCCGTATTTCTGGGAGGGAATCTCCGACGCCGGCACCGAAGGAACCTGGAACACCGTGCTCGGCCAACCCGCTGCCTACCTGCCGTGGGCCCCAGGCCAGCCCAGCGGTGGGAGCGCCGCGAACTGCGCACTCGCGAATCGCGACAACATCTACGATTGGTTCTGCGGCTCCCGCTATCCATTCGCTTGCGAATGTGAATAGTACTCAGTCCCGCGTCTTTTCGATGCAAGGGGATATGGATCGCGTCCAAAGTGTGGGATCGAGTTGCCCAGGAGGTCTCCCATGGCAGCTCAAAGCGCCTTACAAAGTCTGGCCGGATTGGCACTGCGACTCGTGTCCGGCGCAATGTTCGCATTTCACGGCGCGCAGAAGATCTTTGGCGTGTTGTCGCCGCCGGCGATGCACCCAGCGGTTGGATCTCAATTGTGGATCGGCGGCATTATCGAGCTCGTCGGTGGAGCGCTGATCGCGATTGGGCTATTCACGCGACCTGCGGCGCTGTTGGCGTCAGGAACCATGGCAGTGGCGTATTTCCAGTTCCATTGGAAGCTCCAAATGAACGAGTGGAAGTTTCTTCCCGCCATCAACCAGGGAGAACTTGCAGCGCTGTACTGCTTTGTGTTCTTGGTCTTCGCCGTGAGCGGCGCCGGCCCCGTTTCGATCGATCGGCTGCGCAGGCGCGCCTAGCGCACATGCCAGTTGTATAGTGCTGCCATGTCGCTACTAGACGAGCTCGAGACGCGAGGCCTGTTGGCCAGCTGTACCGATCGAGAGGGGCTCAACAAGCTATTCACCAGCGCTGCGCCAGTGTCGGCGTACGCCGGCTACGACCCTACGTCTCCGAGTCTACATGTTGGCAACCTCGTGCCAACAATTCTGCTCAAACGGCTCCAGCTTGCCGGTCACCGGCCGATCATCGTCGTCGGCGGTGCCACGGGCATGGTCGGCGACCCTTCCGGCAAGAGCGACGAGCGCAACCTCCTCGACGACGAAACGCTTGCGACCAACGTCGCCGGTATCCACGCCCAGCTGGCGCGACTCCTCGACTTTTCGCCCACTCCTACGGGAGCATTGATCGTCAACAACGCCGATTGGACCCGGTCGATCTCGTATCTTGAGTTCCTGCGCGACGTCGGCAAGCACCTAACGGTCAACTACATGACCGCAAAGGACTCAGTGCGCGCTCGGCTCGAGAGCGATCACGGCATTAGCTACACCGAGTTTTCGTACATGCTGCTCCAGGCGTTTGACTTTGTCCACTTGGCAAAAGTCTACAACTGTCGGCTTCAAGTCGGCGGAAACGACCAATTCGGCAACATTACCGCTGGCTGTGAGCTTCAGCGCAAACGCGGTACCGGCGCACCGCTCTTCGGGCTCACTGCACCTCTGCTGCTCGATGCATCGGGCCAAAAGATGGGCAAGACCTCGACTGGTGAGCGCATCTGGCTCGACCCGGCCCGCACTACCCCGTTTGCGTTCTACCAGTACTGGCTCAACGTATCCGACGAAGACGCGCCGCGCCTGTTACGCATGTTTTCGCTCGATCCGCTCGACCAGCTCGAAGACTTGCTTCGCTCACACGAGGCCGACCGCAGCCAACGCGTCGCCCAGCGCGCGTTAGCCCGGGCCATGACCACCTGGGTGCACAACCACGACGTTATCGCTACCATCGAGACGGCCGCCACGGACTTTTTCAGCGGCGACCTGAGCAAAATACGCGACGACGACCTGGCCGCGATCGCAGGAACGATTCCAGCGATCGATGTCCCGAGAGCGGAGCTGGAGGCCGGCATTGGCCTGGTCGAGATACTCGTGCGTTCCGGCCTTGAAGAGTCCAAGGGCAAAGCGCGCCAGCAGGTCTCTCAGGGGGGAGCGTACGTGAACAATGTAGCGATCACCGACGTCCACAAGCGACTCAACCTCGCCGATTTGCTCACGGGGAACCACCTCGTCCTGCGCAAGGGGAAGAAGACGTATCGACTCGTACGCGTCGTGTAGGCCGTCCGCCATTGCGCCGGAAAAATAGCCAAAAAAAAGGGGGCCCGATCTTTCGATCGAGCCCCCAAAACCCCGGCAGCGTCCTACTCTCCCACAGGGTCGCCCCTGCAGTACCATCGGCCCTGGAGAGCTTAACTTCCGTGTTCGGGATGGGAAC
>CAYQQM010000017.1:0-69188 GCA_964419605.1 uncultured Kofleriaceae bacterium
GGCATCACCAAGGCCTATGCGACGCGCGTAGGCGAGGGACCGTTTCCGACCGAGCTTCACGGCGAAGCCGGTGAGCGGCTGCGGCGCGCCGGCGGCGAGTTCGGGGCCACTACGGGGCGGCCCCGGCGTTGCGGATGGCTCGACCTACCTGCGCTGCGCATGGGTGTGCGGTTATCTGGAATGCAGTCCCTCGCGCTGACCAAGCTCGATGTCCTGTGCGGGATGTCGGAGGTGTATGTATGTGTCGCCTACAAATGCGACGGTCGCGAGCTGGACGAGCCGCCCACAGATCCCGACGACTTGGCCCGCGCCGAGCCCGTGTACGCGCGGCTGCCGGGCTGGGGCCCGCTGCCGCCGGATGCTCGGACCATTTCTGATCTTCCCGCGCAAGCGAGGGCGTACGTAGAAACGATCCAGAAAATGGCGGGGGTCCCGTTTTGCCTCATTTCTGTGGGGCCTGATCGCAGCGAGACGATCCGGCTGCAGGACCCATTTGCTTGATTATGATACGATCTTTATTCCCCAAGGTTGTCACCTAGCTAGGGGTCAGAGCTGCAGAACCGGCTTTTTGTCCGCGCAATAGGAATCACCCATGAAGATCGTCTGTGACGCTTGCCAGGCCAAGTACTCGATCTCCGATGACAAAGTTCAAGGCAAGGTCTTTAAGATCCGATGCAAGAAGTGCAGCAACGTCATCGTTGTGCGCGGTGGCGCCGGTGCCGCTGAAGCACCATCAGCGCAAGCGGATCGGGAGTCCGGGAGCGACAAAGATACGCGCGTATACGACTATGGCCACGAGGCCAGCGCGCATCCCGCCGCCGCTGAGGATGCGATTTGGCATCTCGTGATCCAGCAAGAACAGGTCGGTCCGATGACCGCCGGGGACGTTCAACACCGCTTGGGGTCCGGGGAAATCGACGCCGAGACATTTGCGTGGCGCGAAGGCTTTGCCGATTGGACGCCGCTGTCGCAGATCGATGTATTTGCGACGCTGTTCTCGGCCGGGGGGGCGCCCGCGCCGCAATCTGGCGAAGCGGCCGCTGCGGTTGGTGCCATGTTCAGCGGACTCGACGAACCGGCAGCCGCGCCGATCGGCAAATCAGACGACCTGTTCGCGCCCGCGCCCGCGGCAGCCGCGCCGGCCGATGACGACGGCAGCGACCTGTTCGCGCCAACCCCGGCGGCTGCGGCGGCCTCCGCTGCTGCTCACAAGTTGCGCGGTGAGCGCAACGAAAATTCGGTGCTGTTTTCGCTAAACAATTTGGCCCAACTGGCAAGCGATCGGCCTATGAGTTCGCCGTCGTCGTCGCCGCCGCTGAGCGGAGGGGCCGTGAGCAGCACCCCGTCTGCTGGAGCCGGTAGCGAAGGATCAGGCCTCATCGACATTCGATCGATGGCAAGTGCGTATATGGGCAGCGCTTCAAGCGCAGCCATGGGAAGACCGGCGACTTCGTCGGCAATCGGCTCCATTGACGACTTGCCAGTCTTTGGCGGCGGCGGATTTTCCGAACCGGCTGTGCTTGTTCCAACGGCTCAGCGATCGGCCAATAACAAGCTGCTATATTTGATGATCGGGGCGGTGGCCCTTCTTGCGGTCGTTGCCGTTTTCATGGTCGTGCTACTCGTAAGAGGCGGCAAAGAGAAGGTCGTCGTAGCCGAGATCCCTGTCGCAAAACCGACGGACACAAAACCTGCCGACAGCAAGGAACCCCCCAAGGGGACTTCCTTCGGGGCGCCCGAGGCCAGCGGCGCAAAGTCGGATCCGCGCGACGACATGAAAAAGCCCGGGGGAGCTGACTCGCAGGCGGGCGATGGTCCACCGGTAAAGTCGGATCCTCCAGGGGCTGCAAAATCGCCCGATGCGCCCGTGAAAAAGCCCGATCCCAAGCGGCCGACCGGGTCTGGAACCGCCGCTGCGGTGAAAACCGGCGGCACCGGTTCGACGAAGCCGGACCCCGCCGCCGCAACGACAAAGCCAGACCCGGGGCCGAAGGCGGATCCCGGGGGAGGGAGCTGCGACGAGGTGTCGTGTGTGCTTAACAACTACGAGGGTGCGTGTTGTTCGAAATACCGAAAGGGCGCCAAGCCCAGCGGTGGTGGGGCCAAGCCTGCCGGAGGAGGCGATCTCCCGGAGTCGCTTGATCGCGCCATGATCTCCTCGGGGATTGCGGCGGTGAAGGCGCGCGTTACCTCGTGCGGCGACCGTTCGCAAGCGAAAGGAAAAGTGAAAGTTCACGTCAAAGTCGGTGGCGACGGGCGCGTAACGAATGTTTCGGTGGATAGTGCTGCGGACCCGGCGCTCGGTGCTTGCGTTGCGGCCGCTGTGCAAAAGGCATCATTTGCCAAGACGGCAAATGGCGGCTCGTTCAGCTATCCGTTCGTGTTCTAGGACCTCATGTCAGTGGTTTTGGCAGGTTCCGGTCGCCGAGGCGAGCCGAGCGCGAGGCGTGCGGAGTAAGCGCTACTGGCGGTCCCAAGCCTGCGTGATCAACAGGTCGATGGCACCGATCACTCGATCGGCATCGGTCTTCAATGAACCGACGTGTTCGCCCAGGCGCTCCACTGCGATGGAAACGATGTGGAGTGGGTTGAGGACGACCGTCCTGCCCTCTACGTCGAACTTGGGGTTCAACGTCGGCTCCAACGCCGGGACGGTGGATTCAAGCACTAACGGTATGACAACGCGCCTGCGAGCAAGATCGAACCGACGCGACTGGACGACTACGACGTAGGGGATAGCCGCTTTCTGCGGTCCGATGTTCCGATGAACGTCAAATTGGGCCATCACAGATCCGCATGTTCATCGGCAAATGCGCCATGCTCTTCGTCGAAGTCGTTCCAGGCGGTGATTGCAGCGTCCAACCGACCGTCCTCCTCCGTGCGACGCTTCTTCTCGGCAGCTACGAACTCGGCCAACAGCTTCTCGACCTGCTCGGACAGGTTGGATGCGTACTCGCGCGCGCACCGCACGAGGTCCTCGTTCAGGGTCATATTGACCGGCCGTTTGGGTGCATTGATATTGTACGTCGAACTCACATGCGCATTATATGCGCATGATAGGTACATCTGCAAGTACAATAGCTTAGAACCTAACCCCGATAGTTCGCAGAGGAGGCCTTCGGACAAATCTCGGCCCCCGTCACGCAGCCCAAAAGCCCCAAGCCGACCGCGACTACGCAAAGCGACCTTATTGCTGTAACTGCGACCATGGTTGAATTCATACGACGTTTGTTTTCCATCAGCCGCTTCCTTTTGCGAACCGCGGCATCCATGACCACCTGTCGATGATGGCGGCTCGTTCAGCTATCCGTTCGTGTTCTAACAGCGCTCGATCGCGCCCGGATCTAGCTGCGTACCTATTGCCGAGACTCACCGGCACGGCTACGGTCGATGACCCGACATGACCGACGACGCCCCCGCAACAGTCGCCACACCGAAGCTCCAGTTCGATCCGGTACCAGCCCTTGCGTTTGCGCTGTCCGTGCCGGCTCATTGTGTCGCAGCCGTCGTCGGTTTACTCGATGAGGGCAACACCGTACCGTTTATCGCTCGGTATCGCAAAGAGCGCACAGGTGGTCTCGACGAAGTGCAGATCCGATCGATCGAGTATCGCCGCAGCTACCTGGTCGAGTTGGAGCAGCGCCGAGCGGCGATCCTCGATTCGGTCGCATCCTCCGGGAAGCTTACGCCTGAGCTCGACGCTCGTTTGCGATCGGCGACGACCAAGGCTGAACTGGAAGACCTTTATGCCCCGTATCGCCCGCGGCGGAAGACGCGGGCGTCTATCGCGCGAGAACGTGGACTGGAGCCGCTTGCCGAAAAGATCATCGCGCAAGGCGGCGACGGATCCCCGCAGACCGACGCCGCTGCGTTTGTGACCGACCACGTTGCCACCGCCGACGAAGCCCTCGCGGGTGCGCGCGATATCGTAGCGGAGCGCATTGCAGATAGCGCCGAAACGCGGGCGTTGGTTCGTCGCGAGCTCGCCGAGAACGGTGAGCTCGTTAGCGAGGTCGTGCCGGGAAAAGAATCGGAGCCCACGAAGTTTGAGCAATATTACCGCCACCGCGAGTCGGTAAAACAGATTCCCTCGCACCGCTACCTCGCGATCCGTCGGGGAGAAGCAGAGGGCGTTTTGCGCGCTCACGTGGCCAGTGCGAGCGACCTTGAATCGGGGATTCTTAAGATCGTGAATTTCAACTCTGAGTCCCCGTGGGGGCCTGAGCTTCAGCGCGCGGTGCGAGATGCACTGCAGCGACTGATCTTGCCCAGCATCGAAAACGACATTCGTTCGGAGCTCAAGCTTCGCAGCGACCTCGCCGCCGTGGACGTGTTCGCGGGCAACCTTCGCAACCTGCTGCTTGCCGCTCCGTTGGGCTCTGCGGCTGTGGTAGGCGTCGACCCTGGGCTACGCACTGGGTGTAAGTGTGCCGCGATCGACGCAACTGGAAAGTTTCTCGGATCGATAACGATCCACATTGTTCAAAGCGATCTGACCCAAGCAAAGGCAGACTTCGCGGCATTTATCGCTCAACATGCGCCGCGAGCCATCGCGGTTGGCAACGGCACGGGCGGACGTGAAGCCCACGCGTTTGTGAAGCGTGCGCTGGCTGAAAACGGTACCCTCAAGCCGCACATTGTTCAGGTCAATGAAGCTGGCGCTAGCGTGTATTCCGCTTCTGACCTTGGGCGGGAAGAGTTTCCCGAGCTGGACCTAACGATTCGCGGCGCCATATCCATTGCTCGACGTTTGCAAGATCCGTTGGCCGAACTCGTGAAAATCGAACCCAAGTCGATCGGCGTTGGCCAATATCAGCACGACGTGCACGAGGTGCTACTGACCAAGCGACTCGGAGATGTCGTTGAGAGCTGCGTAAATCACGTCGGCGTGGAACTCAATACCGCGAGTGCGCAGTTGCTCGGATACGCAGCCGGCATTGGACCGTCAGTCGCTTCCCACATCGTTGCGCACCGGGACACCCACGGAGGATTTCGATCGCGCGCTCAGCTCTTGGATGTCCCCGGAGTGGGGCCGAAAACGTTTGAACAAGCCGCCGGGTTTCTCCGGATCTCCGGAGGTGACTATCCGCTCGACGCATCGGCGGTTCATCCCGAACGCTATCCGATCGTCGAAAAGATGGCTGCCGACCTTGGGGTCTCGCTGGCCGACCTGATCGCCAACGCCGACCTCGTCGACAAGATCGATCTCGCGCGTTACGTGGCAGGGGATGTTGGAGAGCCAACCCTACGCGATATTGCAACCGAGCTAAAAAAGCCGGGACGCGACCCGCGAGCTGAATTTGATCCGCCCAAGTTTCGCGACGACGTTACGGCGATGGAAGACTTATCGCCAGGGATGGTGCTCGAGGGCATTGTGACCAACGTAACCGCGTTTGGCGCTTTCGTCGATATTGGGGTCCACAACGACGGCTTGGTCCACGTGTCCCAGCTGGCGGAGCAGTTTGTAAAAGATCCGACAGAAGTCGTCAAAGTAGGCGATAAGCTCAAGGTTCGCGTGCTCGAAGTCGATCACAAGCGCAAGCGAATCGGCCTGTCCGCACGTCCCCCTGTGCCTCATCAGGAGCGACCGCCAAAGCAGAACCGAGCGCCTTCCGAGAGGGGCCCTCGATCTCAGGCGCACGCCGTCGGTGCTTCGGCTCGACCTAGCTCGGAATCGCGCGCCGATCAGCCTGGTCGTGAGACTGGAGGTAGGAATGAGCAGCGGGGCAGTGGACGCAAAGGCGATCGCAACCCGCAAAGCGATCGCAACCCGCCGCGAGAAGTTCGCGGTGGAGCGCAAGGGGCGGCGCGCGGACCCGGCGATCGGGCTGACGTTCGAAGGCCGCGCGATGCGTCGGGGAATTCCCCGCGCGACGAGCGACGCAACGAGAACCCTCGAGGGCCTCGTCGCGATCAGGGGGGAGGCGACCGCAGCCCCGACCAGGGCCGGTCGGATCCGCGCGACGCGGCACCCGACAACTGGGGCGTTTCAGGATTCGTCAACAATCCGTTTGCCGCGCTCGGCAAGTCCGACGATTCAAAGCGCTAGGTGCCCGCCTACCAGCAAACTAGACCGCGGCCCGAAACGCGAAGTGTACGCGCGCGAGCACGTGCCGTTTGTCTGGTTTGTTGACCCCGACGCTCGCACACTCGAAGTCCTTCAGCTGGACAGACTGACCTATCGCCTCATCGGGACCTATGCCGACCATGCCGTTGTGTGCGCCGACCCGTTTGCCGCGGCGGAAGTCGAATTGCGCTTTCTTTGGGGCGAATAACACAGCGTGTCGGAGCTGCGCACGTATCTCGAAACCCACCAAACGACGCTGCGGACAGCGACATTGCCGCGATCGTGCTGGGACGTTGCGGCAACAGCCTCGGGAGGGGCTACGCTATTGTTTCGGTTCGCAACCGCGATCGGCCGGTTGCGCTGGCTCGGCAGGTGTTGCCGGACTCGGATCGTCGGGTTGGTCTCCGTCGACCATAAATTGCCACTCCATGTCAAAAAGCCAGCGCCATAGATTAAAGCTCCTCTTCGTGGTGCGACGGTACTCGCCTTGTTTCGCTTCAGCGTCGGACAAGGCTGTGTTGCCATAGCCTTGGTTCGATGCGGTCTCCATCGGGTTGTATCCCGATGCTTTGAGCTCCCCCGGCTTCGGCATGGCCGTGCCCGAGGCTACGCCAGGATCGCATGGTAACCCTACCTCCACCCGATCAGATGCTGCGACAAACAGCGCACGCACGATTGGAGGGCGCTCAGGCATGGCCGAACTATTGGCTCGCTTCCTTCCGTCGTCAAGCGCCAAGAGACCGACGGCCGTCGCGTTTCACCACATTGCTTCACGCCGGAGCGGGCGTGGCAGTCCGTTTCGCCGGACGACTCGACCTTCCAGTGGGGCGGGGCTGTACGTAGCGTTCGTTCGAGGCGGAAATGCGTACAAGTGGGTTTGGGGGACTGGCGAGGCGCGCCACCCGGGGACCAAATTCGGCTAAGGTGGGCTCGTACATGGTCGCGCCATCTGAGCCCCCGAGAGAGCCTGCTACGAACGTTGCCCGGGTCAGCTCGGCCTTACAGGATCTGGCGCGGCAAATGAGCGCACAGTTCCTCGACAAACAAGAGATTATTCGCCTGATGGCAGTGTCGGCGATCGCCGGCGAACACATGGTGATCGTGGGTCCGCCCGGGACCGCCAAGTCTGCGATGATCGAGATGTTCGCGAAGCTGATCGATGCGCGTTATTTCGAGTATTTGCTAACTCGATTCACTGAACCGAACGAGCTATTTGGCCCGGTGGATATCGCAGCGTTTCGCGAGGGCCGCTACACGAGGCGGATCGAACACATGCTGCCATCAGCGGAGATCGTCTTTCTCGACGAGATCTTTAAGTCAAATTCAGCGATCTTAAATTCGCTCCTCCACGTCATCAATGAGCGCAAGTTTCAGAACGGGCCCAACGTGGTCACCGTGCCGCTGCTGTCATTGTTCGCTGCGTCGAACGAGGTCCCCAACGACGACAATTTGGCGGCGATGTTCGATCGCTTTTTAGTGCGCGTGTTGTCCGACAACCTCGATAGCTACCATTTTCACGAGTTGATGAAGAAAGGGAGCTCGCTGGAGCTGCGTAAGATGACGGGCCGCAGTGTGGATCGTGCGGGTCGAGCGCCCGAGGCACTTCGCCCAGTGACCAGCGCGCACGAGTTGCGCGCGATTCAGCACAACTTCGACCAGTTCATGGCGTTTCCCGAGGAGTTTCTCACCAAATACAAAGGGCTGATCTTTCAGATCCGAAGCGAGGGAATCTCGGTCTCCGATCGGCGGGCCGTCAAGCTATTGAAGCTATTCGCTGCTTCGGCGGTGTTCGACGGGAGAACGACCGTCCACGATGGTGACCTTTTCGTTCTGCGCCATATTTGGAACAATCTTGATCAGGTCGAGCTTCTTCAAGAGATTGTGAATCCGCTGGTAGATTCGTACTATCGCGAACACCCTAGCGAGCGTCGCTTCATCGGCGCCTCAGCGAGTTTTGATGACCTCGTCGCCGAGCTAAGCGCCATTCGCGAGCAGCTCACTACGGGGTCCGAGTTGTCGGACATTCAGCTATTCAGCCAGCTCAAGAACCTAAATGAGATCAAGGTCGCTCTCGCCGGGATTCCCGGCGACGCTTCCGTTCGCATGGTGCGCGAAGTCGATCAGCTTCTCGAAACCGTGTTCGCGTCGTCGAAGTTTGGCCTGTAGTGACGCCGTCGCAAGTTCTAGAGCTCGACCGCTATCGGCGCGATGCTCCGACAGCCTCGGAGACAAACGGATTGATGACTTGTACCGTTCCATACCGACGCTCGTGCTGAAAATCTTCCGAGTAGAGCACTGCTAACCCGTAGTGTTCCGCGTACGCCCATAGATGAGCGTCAAACCAGCTGAGCTGATAGGCCGCTGCGCCTCGCAGCGCGAGTCGCAATACCGCGTCAGAGGGATACAGAATCGGAAACTGATTGATTAGTTCCTCCGCTTCCCGCCGCGATTCGTCCAGCGTAAGTAGTGAAACACGAGAACCGCTAAGGAGTCGCGAGGTCGCTGCAACGAATTCGACGATCGCCTGGTGGGGAATTCGGATTTGATCGGCTGCGAGTCCATCGCGCAGCAATGCGATGGCTCGTGCCTGCTTGTCGGGATACCGCGGATCGTGGCGATACACGAGAACGTTGGTGTCAACGAGGCATGCCACGGTCGTACAAGTCCTCTCTGCTCCAACCGCGGCTGCCGCCGCTGCCCACAAACACTTCGGGGCTTTCAGCGCGTAGCCTCTTGTTGCGTTCAACCTGGCGTTGCGTTGCCAAATCAAACGCAGCTAGTCGGCCCGCAAGGTCGTTCGGCGGAACACGGGCTGACACCAGCCGAATGCGAATCACATCTCCGACCGACTCAAACACAAGGTTCGTTCCAGGCTTGATCCGATGGGTGTCCGCAACCGCTTTCGGGATGGTCACCTGCAACTTACTCGTTACCTTTGACATTCCTTACTTTAGCAAGGATAGGTTCCTTGTCAACGCTAGTTTCCTTGTCAAGGTGAACACTTGCCAATCGCGCAAATCCTTGCCCAACCTTAGGTGACGTACAAATGATTCCAGGCAGCTACGCGTGGGTGCGAGGCGCAGACGGCACGCTAACCGTGATCGACCTACCGGCACCAAGCGATGACGACGGGGCCCAGCTCGCTCGTACGGGCGGTATGGCCCTCCTTACGCGGGCGATAGTACGATCGTAAACGTCGAGCCGGCGCCGATGGTGGATTGAACGCGGATTTCGCCGCCGTGCGCTCGCACGATCTTCTGGCAGATTGCAAGCCCCAGACCTGTACCATCTGGCCGGGTCGTAAAGAACGGGTCGAAGATCCGTTGCAGGTCGTCGGCGGCAATGCCGCGGCCATGATCCTCCACCTCGATTGCCACCTGTGATTGAGCGAACGATGTCCGCACGGTGACCTGTGCTCCTGCGGGGGACGCCTCCGCTGCGTTATCGACGAGGTTAACGATCACCTGTCGCAAACGCTGAGGATCGCCATGTATCGGTGGCACGTTGGCGGTGGAATCGCAGCGTAGAGTTACCCCCTTCTCGGACAAGACGAGCGACATCCCACGAGCCGTCGCTGCGACAAGTTCGGCAATGTCGACCTGCTGTGGTGCAAGTTTCACCGGCTTGGCGAAGTCGAGGATCTCGGCCACCGATCGGTCAAGCCGGCCTAGTTCTTCGAGGGCAATATCGAGATGCTCGCGGTCATCCTCCGAAAGTGCGAGTTTTTTGCGCAAGATCTGAACGTTCAGCGAGATGCTGGTTAGGGGCGTGCGTATGTCGTGCGCGATCGCGGCGGCGAATTGCCCGAGCGCAGTGAATTGACGCGCGGCTTCGAGCTCGGTTCTGGCTTGATCGCGTTCGACCGCCAACGCGATTCTCGCGGCGAGATCGCGCGCAACGACGTAGGTATCGCGATCGATTACTCCACCGTCGATCGCGAGAGCTCCCACCACAGCCCGATCCGCGCCCAGCGCGGGCACGATCAACCCGCTGAGCGAAGCGGTATGGGCATCGCGCTGTGGTTCGCCATTTTGCAGCGACACGCACAGCGCGGCTGGAAGTTGCCCGGTGGGTGTCCACTGCACCGTCGCTCCATCTGCGATGGCAGAGATCCTTCGGATCGCTTCCGCAATGACGGCGGGGTGATCGGACGGCAATGGCTCGTCTTGGATGGCAAGTCGCCGCGCTCGGCGCTCGTCGATTCCAGCCAGTACATTTTTTTCAAGTCGCGGATACAAAGCGCTGCCTGACCATGCGAGTGCGGCCGGAACGAACGTACAGCCGACGAGCAGTGCCTCTTGCAGGTTGCCTGGCGTTGTCCAGCGCAGAGTCGCAAATACCGCCCCGCCACCGGCTAGGACCACCAGGAAGGCCATCGTCGACAAGAGCAACACTTCAGCTGTCGTCGACCGCAACGAGAACAAGTCGCCGCGGAGTACAGCAGTTCCGATCACTGCGAATCCGATCAAACTTGCGACCGTGGTCTCCGCCCAAATGGCGGGTTCGAACGCTCCGAATACCGGTCCCAACGAATACGCGGCCACGCCAAACGCCCACCGAAAACACAGTGCCCCGACCACCGCACGCTCGTCGCGGTTCGCCGTGTACTTCCACGAGCGGCGCCCCAGGTAGATCACGAGGATAGCGGCAGGCACAAAAAACACTTGTTCGATGGCGATGATGTTTGCGGACCGGCGATGATCGGCCGTGACAACGACCGCTGCGGCAACGACAAACCACGCGACCACGAAGCTGCGCCACCGCCACGGCAGTGCTGGCCGCCGCGGATAGCTCGCCATAAAATCGATCGAAATCGCTCCCAGTGCCATCGTGCCGAACGCGCAGGGGAGAGTGACCACGGCGTCTACAACGGTCTCGCCAGCCAAAACGCTTACGCCTCGCCAGGCGGCCATCGCGGCGTCGATCAGCGCGAGGGCGCCAAACAACAGGTTGTCCCGCCGTGTTGGCGCCGCGCGTAACACGAGGATGGCGAACGCTGTGCCTATGGCGGATACCGCCAATGGAAGTAGACCAGCCGTCACGACGAGTCGTCTTTCTTCAGGCCATATTCGTCGATCTTCCGATCGAGCGTCGGACGGCTGATATCGAGGATGGCGCAGGTCCGACGCTTGTTCCACCCTGTGCTCGCCAGTACCCGCACGATGTGTGCGCGCTCAACTTCGCGCAACGTGCTAAGCGCTGTGGTCGCATCGCCAGAGGTATCCACGAAAGGTGCTTCGCCGAGCGGCAACAAGGTTTCGTCGATCACGTCGGTTTTTGCCAGAACTATCGCGCGCGTGAGCGTGTTTTCGAGCTCGCGAACGTTTCCTGGCCACGGATGCGACACCAATCGGGCGAGTGCAGTCGGGGTCACATACCGGACATGTTTTCCGAGGTCGCGCGCAATCTTGGCGATTAATCCTTCCACAAGGACTGCTACATCGCCAGTGCGCTCGCGCAATGGTGGCAAATGGATCTCCACGACCCGAAGTCGGTAGTAGAGGTCTTCGCGGAACGTCGTCTTACTCACCATCGCGCCGAGATCGCGGTGTGTTGCCGCAATGATGCGGGCCTCGATCGGCCTGGGCTTTGAGTCGCCAACACGTTCAAACGAGCGCTCCTGCAGAACGCGCAGTAACTTGGCCTGTATATCGATCGGAACTTCCGCGATTTCGTCGAGAAATAGCGTACCGTTGCCGGCGAGTTCAAATCGTCCGGGTCTGTCGCCAACAGCGCCAGTAAACGCACCTTTGATGTGGCCAAAAAGCTCACTCTCGAGAACGCCAGGTGCCAGGGCTGAGCAACTCACCGCGACAAAGGGTCGGTCTGGGGTCGACGCGTTGTGAATCGCTTTTGCTACCAGCTCTTTGCCCGTTCCGGATTCGCCGGTAATCAAGACCGGCGCGCGCGTTGTAGAGACGGCTCCGATCTGCTTCCACACGTCGCGAATCGCACTGCTCTTGCCGAGTATTTCGCCCGCATCGCTGCCATGGGCGGCCAGCTCGACGAGCTCTCCTCGCGACTGTTGGCTAGTGATCGCCGCCTGGATAACGGCTCGGAGTCGATCGATATCGACCGGCTTAACGATGTATTCGTAGGCGCCGAGTTGGATCGCCTTCACCGTGGATTGCATGTCGTCCCGCGCCGTGACCACGACGATGGTTGGCTTTTGCGGACGCTGTGCCAGCGCGCTGAGAACTTCGAATCCCGAACCGCCGGGCAATCCGAGGTCGAGCAGCATGAGTTCGCACGCGTCTGCCTCTGCAATCGCCCCCGCAGCGTCGTGCGCTGTGGAAATGGCAAACCCCTCTGCGCTGAGAAACTTCTCCAGCGTGCGACGGATCGATCGGTCGTCGTCTACGATCAGGATTCGGGCCACCAAGCCTGAGACATCCATAGTTCGTGCCATTGTAACTAGGCGAAATTACATGAAGTTGACACCAAGGTGGTCATATTACGATACTGCGGCTACCGAAAACGCGGTAACTATGCAATCCGTTTGGTGGCCTGCTATCGCGCTAGCTTGACCACCGCGGTGTCGGGCTGGGGCGCCTTCGTTAGGATCGCGTGATTTTCGGGCCGCTTGCAGTCGAGCGTAGTGCCTACCAGGGCGAGCTTGAAGCGAAACGCGCTCACCACGATCGCGTCGCTGTTATCGTCGATCGCAACCCCTCTACCTTGATCGTGGTCTCGGTCGCCCCACGTTTGGATCCATAGCGGTTGGCCTTTCACGTCGTATTTCACGGCGAAAACATCTTTGTTGCCGCGGCTGGCGATGGGGCCCTTGCCGAAGTCGACGCTGCGCTGAAACCAGCCGGTTGCGATCGTGTTTCCCGCCCCATCCGATGCCACGCCCCAGCCGATGTCCTCCCGCTCGGCTCCAAACGTGCGCGCCCATAGCAGGGCGCCGTTGCGGTCGAATCGAGCGATGTACACATCGGATTCGCCAAGCGAGGCATGGCTATCGCCTTCGCCAAATGAAATGGGGCCCTTATTTTCGAACGAGCCGACGATCGTGACATTGCCCGCGCGGTCGACGGTCACGCCACCCGCAACGTCGTTGAAGCCGTTGCCGAAATTCTTGGACCACACGTGATCGCCGTTGGGGTCGTACTTGGCGAGTACCACGTCGTTATCGGAGCCGCCTCCGGCTTTGAGCGGCGTGCCGCCCCAGTCGGCAACATCGGCAAAATGGCCTTGCACGTAGGTATTGCCGTGTAGGTCAACGGCGAGGTGCATGATCGTGTCGTCGTAGCGACCGCCGAAGCTCTTGATCCATTCCATGTCTCCGGAGGCCGAGAGCTTGACCAGCAATGCATCGGTTTTTCCCTTCGACTTGAGCAGGGTCTTGCCGAACGAAATGGAATCGGTGAACGATCCGCCGATCACCCAACCGCCATCCGGCGATGCGGCCACTGCGTTGGCGCCATCGCTGTCGATACCGCCGAGCGTCCACAGCCACTGCGGCGCGCCCTTCTTGTCGATCGCAACGGCAAAAAGGTCGTCTGAGCCCGCTGCTTTGTGGCTGAATTCGCCGATCTTCAATTCATCCGTGAAGTTCCCGACCACTACTGCGATCTCGCCTCGGGCGGCGATCGCTTTAGCGTCGTCGTCGCGTTTGCTGCCAAACGTCAGAGCCCAAGCCAGCTTGCCATCATTGCCCAGTTTGACGACGTACGCATCGCTCCCTCCGTTCGCGGCCTTCTTGCCGATCCCACCGCCAAAGTCGGTTTCGCCGTCGAAGTAACCGCTCACGTAAACATCGCCGCCACCACCGATCGCCACGCCGCGCGGCGCGTCAACACCGATGCCGCCAAAGCCGGACTGCCATATGGGTTTCCCGGATGCCTTTCCGGCGTCCGCAGCGAGCGCGGGCAACGGTGTTGTCGGGACGGGACGCTTGACCGACACAGAAGGGGCCGCATTTTCATGCGCTCCAACAGACTCAGCCGTTTTTGAGGCCGGCGGAGCATGACGAGAGTCACATGCGGCAATGCAGACGAGCGCAACGTACCAACGCATAGCCTAAGGTCGCACGGTTAGGAGTGGCAGTCGATGATTAGGGCGTGCGGCCGCGATTTCGATTGGACGCGCCGGCATTCTATGTCATTGGTTCGACCCGAGGCATTCGCATGGGTGAACGAGCAGCACCACCACAGCCCGCGATCGATCAGCTACTGACCGAACAGCCGGCGAATCAAGGTCACGCCATACACGAATTACGGCAGGGCAGCCCTAATCCTATGTTGTGCATGCGGGACGCCATGTCGAGCACGCCACTCGTCATGACCACCGCGTCTGGTGGATGCGCGGGAACTTCAAGAGCGTCAGCGGGCTCCCCCAGCGCAAGCTCGGTCTGCGGTGGGGAACGGGCCGGGGAGCCAAACGAACGACAAACTGAAATTCTCGGTCCCCCAATAACGCCGTTGCTTGCATCGGTTTCCTTCCGTTTCGCGAAACAAGGTGACCGGTGGTGTCACTGAGTTACCCATCGGGAAGGACAGCGTCGCACGACTTCGCCTGCTGCGCGTCCGGGGCGATCATGGTCTGATTCCGTCCGTTGCGTTTTGCTTGATACATTGCGGCGTCGGCTCGCGCATACAGCTGCTCGGACATGGAGTTCGCTCCGTGCAGCCCTCTGTACTCGTCACGTCGATGTTACTCGACTTGGGGGACGCGCTTCCCGATCTTGGTGGATTGACCAAGAGATTGTGCGTGTTTGCCCCTATCTTTGGAGCGGCCTACATATTGCTCTCCATTGGAACAGCAGGAGACATTATGACGAAGGCGCGTGTTCCACATCTCTGGGTCCTTGCCCTTGCAAGCGGGGCGAGTAGCATCGGCTTGCTAGGCGCTAGCTGCGTGGGCGAAATTCGCGGCCAAGATCCGCCTCCGGATGCGGGAGCGAGCAGCACCACGGCTCCGATCTCTCGCATCGCTTGCTTGCGCAAGCTAGCGATGGACCTGACCAACGTCGCGCCGAGCGATGAGGACTTCGCGGCATTGGCGGCGGGAAAATCGCTGAACGAGTTCGTCGAGCAGTATATGGCAACCCCTGCCTTCTCCAAAATCATCTTTAACGTATTCCGAACTGCATTTGCTCCAACCGAGCTGGTGCCGGACGACGCGGATAAGGAAGAGCCGGCGCGCATCGCTCGGCATCTCGTTGTCAGCAATGGCGACTTCCGCGACATCGTCATCGGCGCCTACACGCTCGACGCGAATGACAGAGTAGTGCCCGCCGCCAATGCGGCCGGTGTGCTGACGACGAGAAGCTATTTGTCGGCCTATACGGGCGCCGAGTTTCGCAACTGGTCGGGGCAAGTCCTCAAGGGTCTCGCAGGCATCGTGCTGATACCAGTCACTGAGATTCCGGCCGATATTGACGCAAGTCCGGCTGGTCTCGCTGCGAATCCTGCGTGCGCTGGCTGCCACACCAACCCCGTCTCGGGTGTGGACAATGTCGCTTCATTTCACGAGTGCTATGACAACGACGGATTGCCAGTGGCCAAGTGCACGCCGTCGGGAACCAAGTCATTTCTCGGTCAGCAAGGCGCTACGATCTCGGACCTGGGGCGCATCCTCGCGGACTCGGTCGAGTGGCGCGCCAAGGCGATTCAAGACTTTCATCGAATTTTCTGGGGGCGAGGTATCGGCAAGAACGAGACCTCTTTCTATCACCGCGAGGAAGCAGCCTGGATCGAGGCTGACTACCAACCTCAAGCACTCATCAAATCGATCGTTCTCTCGCCGGAGTATTGCTCGCGATGACTACCCTATTCAATCTGAGAAGAGAAGGAGGCACGATGTCCATGCTCTCCATTTCGCTAGGACTTCTGCTCACGGCAGGCGTCGGTGCGTGCGATGGAAGTGGCCTTGACGACCAGCAGCCGCCTCCGGACGACGACCCTGTCGTCGGTGCTAGTGCTGGCGGTGATACCAACGTGATCTCCGACGGCTGGGAAACGGCATCGGTGCATGGTGGCAACAACCTGAAGATGATGAATTTCGAACAGCTGCAGGCAGAGCTTCTGCGGGCAACGTCGATCACATACAGCAAGTGGGAAGAGAATCGATTGGTTTTCGGTGGTGCTGACTACAAGACTTCGTTTCAAGAGGAACGCACACCGACAGCCACTAAGATCCTGACGTGGCGAAAAATCACATATTCAGTGTGCACCGACATGATTGCGAAGGAGACCACCACTCCGAAGCTGTTCTTGGCGATCGCCCCGAACGCTGCAATCGACCCAGCCGACCCAAAGGTTACTGCTCAGGTTACAGCGATATTTACCAAGTTCTTCTTCGAGCCACCGAATGCCCAGGAGCTCGATGTTTCCACTGCAACGCTAGCTAAGTCAGTTGCGGCCGGTGGCGGGCCGAGTGACGCATGGATCAACCTGTGCGTCGCGTATCTGTCAAGTATGCGGTTTCTTGCCTACTGATCTGTTGACCACGATACCTAAGGAATCATCATGAATCGACGTTCATTCTTGTCGCGTTCGCTTCTGGGGGCGGCCTCGCTCGGAGTCGGTACTCTCCCCTTCGGACGAGTTCGTTCCGCCAACGCAGCAGGGCCCCTGCCAACCCCATATCCTGTACTTGCCATCACGATATCCGGCGGTTGGGACTCTGCGATGCACCTTGTGGCGACACCGAATGGTCGCTTCGGAGACGTCACCATCGAAAATCGCTTACCCAGCAGCTCGTTTATCACCACCAGTTCCGGCATTACGTATGTGCCATCGGTCGTTACCCCGACCGGCAAGACACAGTTTAAAGATCATCTCAAAGACGTGGCGTTGATTCGAGCAGTCGAGGGATCCGGATTCCACGGCGCCATCGCAGCAACGTGGTTTGGTCGGGTGATTTCCGATACTGGCGATCGCTTCCGACGGCTTCCGTGGGCCAGTCAACTTGCCGCCCAGTTTCGGGAACGCGGCCTGATTGTTCCCAAGCCGGTTTCGGTTGCCTACTTCAATCGCCCCCAAGATGTCACGCCGGAACCGTTTCGCGATCTGGTTTCGTATGGCACGCAGATTCCCGATCCAGCCACTAGGCCTGATCGCATCTCGTCCGTGAGGGGCTTCTTCGATGCGATTGAAACCACAGGTCTTCCACCACCCGCTCTCCAGAAAGAGGCCTACGACCTCATCGATGCCCTCGACCAGAGAGGCCCGCTGCTAACTCAAGACGACTATGCCGCGCGATTCACGAGTGCCAACAAAGCAACCCGCGAGGTGCTTGGCCGTGTTGCCGCCGGTCCAGCATGGCCTCCAAGTCCTGCGAATATCACCGCGCTCGGGCTCGACCCAACGAAGTTGAACGCCGACCTCGCCGGAGTTGCTCCGTCTGCCGTTCACATGTTTGCACTTACGTATCAGGCGCTGGCCAATAACCTGTCGCACGTCATAGGCTTTCGCGTTACCTCGAACTGCGATTCACACATTGAGAATGTGATTCGACAAACCGCTCTCGGAGTCCAGCTATGGCCGGCGTTGGGGCGTTTGATCACGTTGATGAAGGCAACTACGTCGCCCATCGACCCATCCAAGTCATTGTTTGACACCACCAATATTTGGATTTCATCGGAGATGGGACGATCTGCAGAACATGAAGTGTTCACAACGGGCCCGCTTGCCGGCGTAGTGTCGGGGACGAGGCATTGGCGACCCAACCAAGCTGTGTTTATGGGTGGCCGCTTCAAACGGGGTGTCGCTATCGGCGGATTTACCCCAAAGTGGCAAGCCAAAAAGGTGAATCCGGCGACCGGGCTCGAAGCAGGGGGCATTACCCTTGGATTTGAAAATTCGATCGCAACGGTCATGAAGGCCGCTGGGGGCGATCCATCACAGTTCACGAATGCCGCACCCGTGGACGCTATCCTCGATATGTCGCGATAGCGACTCGACCTCTTGATGGTGGCGTCATATCACCACGTGAGCGGTCGCCGAATGTCTTCGTTGCTCCGGAGGTTGATCGTCTGGGCCTGCTTCCGGCCATCGGCGCGAGTGGCGACAATGCGGTGTTTTCCAGGGGGAAGCGCGAGTCGGTAGAGGGGCGTCTCTCCGACAAGTTTGCCATCGATGCGGATCGTCGCGGTCGGATTTGATGCAAGCGTGAGAAAGCCAGGGGAAGCGTGCGGTTGGCTGTTGCGGGGTCGGGCCGGAGGGCGTGCGTCGGCTTCCCCATTCTTTGGCCCATCGACAATCACGAAGGCACTTCCTGAACTCGGCGAAGCAACGACGTTTGGGGGATGCTCCGAAGGAAGAACCCGGCGGTCCTGAAGCGTTGCCTTGGACTCGCCGCTGGCCCGAGCCCGGTCGGGCAGTGTGACAGCGACCGGCTCCGAACTCCAGGTGACCGCCACGACTACCATCGCGCTCGTGGCCAGTGCAGTGGGCACAATCCATCGGCGTTGGCTCCGATGCTGAGTAGGCACCGGCGTGGGTTTGAGATCAATGACCGCAGGCGCGACTGTAATTGTGCTGGTGCTATGAGGAATTGCCGACAGATTTAACCGCGGTAGTTCCAGAAATGTCCTTTCAGTCCAAAGCTCTGGCTGCTGAGCAGGCAGAGTAGGCGTTAGCGACAACGCGTCGAACTGGCGAGCGCGCTGCGCGAGGGCGTCGGCGAAACGTGTCTCGATCACGCTGGCGATTTCGGCGAGGCCCATTGAGCCGCCGGCGCCACGCACCGCTTCGGCAACTGCCGTACCGAAATCGCGCGCACTTGCGGTCCGGTTGTCGCGAGCCTTGGCCAGAGCCCGCAAAACCGCATGTTCAAGTGCAGGTGGTACTGCGGGCTGATTGGCAATCGGCGGTGGGCTGTCGTTCAGAATCGAGTCGAAGGTGGCAGCGACGTTGTCGCGACGATGAAGACTGACACCCGATAGCGCCTCGTAGGCGAGCACCGCGAGGGAGTAGATATCAGAACGGTGATCGAGTTCGAGTCCCTGAACCTGTTCGGGTGACATGAATGGAACCGTGCCGCGAATATGAGCGACCCGTGAGTCTCGGTTGGAGGTTGCCTTGGCGATTCCGAAATCGATCACTTTGACAATGCCAGCACGGGTGATGATGACGTTGCGACTAGAAACATCCCGATGGACAAGGCAAGCAGGAGCGCTCGTTCGGCTGCGCAGCGTGTGGACACTGTGCAGCCCTTCACACGTCTGCTGAAGAATGCCTGCGATCAAGCGAATGTCATCGGCCGTCCGCACCGCCGGCAGGGCGGCGATGACCTGCTCGAACGTGATGCCATCGAGATATTCCAGGACCACCAGAGGACCTGTTTCGTTCTCGATTAGATTGAGCACCTGGCACACGTTGGGATGATGTAGCCGGGCGACGAGCTGCGCTTCCTGCTCGAGGCGCCGACGCGAGCGTTGATCATCGGCCAAGTGCGGCCACAGCCGCTTGATGACCACGAGCTTTTCAAACCCTCCTGGATTGCTCTGCACGGCAAGCAGGATCTCGGCTTGGCCACCGGAGCCAATTCGCGCCACCGGCGTGTAGCGGTCAGTCGTCGACGAAAAGTGGTCGGTCGTCACGGTTTTCGCATTCCATGCTTCGCAAGCATTCGGTAGATCTGCATGCGCGATAGGCCGGCTAGCTGCGCAACCTCGGCGACGTTTCCTTTCGACCGTTGCAGCAGCGCCGCTAGATAATTTCGTTCGAGGTGTGCCGCCCAACGTTCCTTTAGAACCTTGAGGGGAATATCCAGATCGACCGAAGGAACGCTGTCAACGGCTTCCGTCAGTGCAGTGTCCTCGATGACCGCGGCGCGCTCAAGGAAGTTGCGGAGCTCGCGTATGTTGCCCGGCCAATCGTGTCGTGCCAAGTCAGCAATGAATGAGTGCGCGGTTAATCGTTCGCGTGTCGGCGCGTCCGCCTGCAACTGATCGCACAGCGTGGCAACAAGGTGGGGGAGGTCCGCGAGCCGGTGCCGCAATGGAGGCAGGGTAATCGGGAGCACGGCGATACGAAAGAACAGATCCGAGCGGAACTGTTTCTGATTCACCATGCGATGAAGATCGCGATGGGTCGCAGCAATGATCCGGACGTCGACCGGAATCGCGCGGGTTTCGCCGACCCTCATTATCTCACGCGCCTCGAGAACGCGTAGCAGTTGAGGCTGAAGTTCGAGGGGTAACTCACCAACTTCGTCGAGGAAAACCGTCCCGCCAGTGGCAGCTTCGAACGCGCCGCAGCGGTCGGTCACGGCGCCGGTAAATGCACCGCGGACATGTCCGAACAACTCCGACTGCATGAGCTGGGGCGACAGTGACGCGCAGTCGACGATCACGAGCGGGCCAGCCTGCCGTGGACTGTGCCTGTGAATGGCTTCGGCTGCGAGATCTTTTCCGGTTCCGGTTTCGCCAAGTAAGAGAACCGTTGTGTCCGTTGTTGCGGCGCGCTCCAAGTCTAAGAAGACCGCGCGCATCGCTGGCGTGCCCCCGACCATCTCACCAAACGTCGGAAGCTCGGAGACTTCGCGTCGATGCCGCGTTTCACACATCTTGAAGGTAAGGAGGTTGCGGCCGAGCCGAAGGGTCGCCTGGTTCTCGAGCCACGCTTCTTCTACCCAGACGCCGTTAACACGGGTTCCATTTCGGCTACCGAGGTCCTTTAGCCGCACCCGACCATCGGGCTGGACATCCAGCCGGCAGTGAAAGCGAGACATTGCCTTGTCGGCCAAACGCCATGTTGAGCCGGCGTGGGTTCCGACAACTGCAAGAGGGGCGGTGGAGGCAAACGACGCCCCCCGGTCTGGTCCTTCTGTTACCTCCAGCGAAAATTGCTCGACCGAGACGTAGGCTCTTGTTCTTGGTAGCGTAATTGTTTGTGCGGCTGCGGGCGGGTCGCGACCCATAACGCTTTGTATTCTAACACGAATGGCAATTTCGCCTGCCCAGCAATTCTCTGCTACGGTGTACACGTGCGCGCCGCATTGGTGCCAATGCTTGCGTTTCTTGCCTCGATCGTTGACATCGAAGACGCGCAAGCAGAGGTGAATGCCGATCGCCAAGCACTGGAGCTGCGAGCAGAGGAGGCGCTGGCGGCACTTCGCTACGAAGACGCGTTCCCACTGTATGAGTCCCTCGAAAAGACTGGCGGGAACGACGCTCAGCAGATACGCGTCGTCTATCAACGACTCGCGGAATTGGCCGCCACCATGCGTCAATCAGCAGTGGCGGTTACTCGCTACCAGATGTTGCTCGCAATCGATCCGAAGTTCGTTCCCGAACCTGGATCGCCGCGAATCTATGGGGAGGCGTTCGAGCTTGCGCGCCAGCGCCTCGGTCGACTTGCCCCCCTTGCAGCGAGCGCCATATTGACAGAGCAAGGAGCCGTTCATGTGGATGTAGCGCGCGATGCCTTGGCGCTCGTGGGCGGCGTCGCTGCCTACCGGCCGGGCGAATCGTCGCCGCTTGCCCGCGCAAAAGGTGGCCCCAGGTTCCGGATCGCATTGCCTGTGGTACCGACGACCAGGCTGCGGATCCTCCTCGAAGACGTGTTCGGCAATCAGCTTATCGAGTTGCCTCCTGTCGACATCGTGGCCGCGCGGCAACCGAGCGCAGGGCGACAATGGTTTCGTCGACCGGCGGTGTGGCTGGGGACGGCAAGCATGATCGCTGGCGCAACGGGACTCGCCCTCGGAGCAACCGTTGCAGGCAAACAGGACGCCCTCGACGCGATTCTTGCGAACCCAACGATCCACATGCGATCCGAAGCGGTGACCGCCCGCGACTCGCTCCAGCGGCGAGCGCTACAAGCCAATATCGGATATCTCGCCGCGGGGGCACTCGCAGTCGGAACTGTCGTCGCGTTATGGATGGACCTACGCAGTACGAACCAACCAGCGATCGCGGTCACGGCAGCGGGTGATGCCACGTTCGGCCTGTGGGGAGCCTTCTAGTGCCCCGGCGAGTGGGCAATACGCCTTGCTGGAGGTGCCGGCCGACGCCGCGAAGGCTTCGCCCAAATGCGGCATTCAGTTTGCTGACGACATTTCTTGCGAGTTGTTTCGTCGAAGCACCCGATCTTGCCAACTACCAGTTCATCTGCGACGAGACGAATTGCGACACGCTGCCGCAGAGCCAACTCTCCGTGACGAGCGCGAGCACCGACCTTGCCGGTGCGGCGGCGATGTTTGATGGCCGTCTAGAGACTCGATGGTTGTCGCAGCCGGCTTCGTTGCCGGCAGAGTTCGTGATCTCGCTGGATCGTGAGCGGCCCATCGTCAGCCTCGACCTGAACACACCTAACTACTCCTACATTACTGCGGCGGATATCTCGATCGGTTCTGCAGGCGCTTGGCAACCTGCAGCGAGCATCCGTGGGGCGAAGCGCAGGGCTCAAATCGTGTTCCCAGCAATCGAAGGTTCTCAGATTCGCGTCGTGGTGTGGGAGTCGGAGGCTTTGGCCGGTTATTTCTTCGTCGCCGAAGTCAACGTGGCCGTCCCGCGTTGAGATTCTGCTGTCAGCTCGAGGCGCTGGTGTAGCTGCGAATCGCTGTGCGCCACACCAAGCGGCTGCACACCAGCATGGCCAGTGCACCCGCGGTGGTTGCGATCGTTGTTTGTGCGTCGATCGTACCGAGTAGCGCCATGGCGGGAAACGTTGTCATCACCGCAACTGGAATCACAAAGGTAAATATAAAGCGCCAGATCCCCGGGAACACCTGGACTGGCCACCGCGCGGTGTCGAAGATCGCTCCCAACAGATAGATCAGGTTATCGAGTCGCCCGACCCAAAACGACGCTGCTGCGCAAACGATCCACAACGAATACATCGCAACAACCCCGGCGATGAACAAGCCGATGCCGAGTCCGAGCTCGGATAGAGACGGGGGGTAGCCGCGTCGGCTGAACGCGTATAGCGCGAGGGCGATAGCGCCGATTCCATCGACAAGTTTCCAGGGCTCGTGCCGCGATGACGAGATGACTACTTGCGCATCCACCGGTTTGAGCAGGACATAGTCGAACGATCCGTTGCGAATTTTCTCCACGAGGTCTACCAGCGATGGACTGATCACGCCTTCGAGAAGTGCCCGCAGCGCTGTAAAATACGCCATGACGATCAGCGCTGAAGGGAGGTCCCAGCCGTTAACGCTACTGCGCTTGTCGTACACGACGATCAGGGGGAGCAGCGTCAGGCCGAGCCAAGCAGCTGACATCACGCCCGCGATAGCAAAATTTGCTCGGTAGGCGAACGCGGAGGCGATGCTGACTCTCACCTGAATCGCGACAAGGCGGAGATAACGCATGGAGGTTAGCCCCCCACCGATTCAAAGCGGCGTACACCGGCGCGCCATACTTGCAGTGATACGGCCATCATGATGATCACCCAGATTGCTTGTCGGCCGAGCAGTCCCGCAAGCTCATCGTGGGGCAGGGTTCGCGTGATCATTGCGACTGGGACGTCGAGGGTGTAGCGGAACGGGAGCCATGCTGCGATCGCGGCGAGTTTGGGCACGACCGACAACGGCAGAAGGTAGCCGGACAATAGCGAGTACATGCCAAAGTAAAGGTTGGCGATGGCCATCGTCTGCGTCATGAAGAACGCGAGCGAACCGATCGCGAACAAGATCGCAAAGGTCAGGAGCCACGATAGGCCGATCGAAATGGGCAACAGCGCGAGCTGTAACGGGTCGCGCGTCAGCTCACTCGCTCCCGACGTCGCAAGTAGGGTCACAGCCAGCGGCAGGGCCACAAGGGTGCGAAACGGAATCGCAGCCAAATGGCTGGCGATGTATGCAAACACGGGATGGATCGGGCGCAACAGACGCATGGCCATCGTACCCATGCGGATTTCTTCCATCATCTGCCAAGCGACCCAATTGCCGGTGAGCTGGCGAACGATGAGAGTTGCCATGTAATACGCAACGAATGCGCTCGAGCTGAATCCCTGAAACGACCCCTCGCGAGCCACGCTGGTGAACAGCGACATCATGATCAGGGGCTGGGTCGTGGTCAGGATCCAAACCAAAAATTCGGCCCGATAGGCGACGGTCTCCGCCACGCCAATGCCGAGCAGCGTGGGGATGGCGCGAATCGTGCGGGTGGCGTCTGCGATCACGATGCCGCGGCCGGATGGGTGTCTATTTTTGGCTTGCCAAACATCTCGCGCAGAATGTCCTCGAGGGGAGGATCCTCGATCGCAAGGTCTTGTGCTTTTAGGGTGCCCAGTACATATCCAATGACGCTGGCAATTTCGCTCTCAGCTACTCGGAGCGTAATGCGCTTTCCATCCACGGCGAGCGCTGTCCCGAGCTTATCGAGCGCAGATTCGTCGACGGGGCCCGAAGCGGTGAACGAAACGCGCTTGTTTGGGTCGCGCGCTTTGATCAGCTGTCGCAAATCGCCATCGTGGATCAGCACCCCCTCATCGATGACGATGATGCGTGGGCACAGCGCGACCACATCGTCCATGTAGTGAGATGTAAGCAGCACGGTGGCTTCGTGGCGTTGGTTGTAGGTGCGGATGAAGTCGCGAATCGCCACTTGCATGGCAACATCCAGGCCGATTGTCGGCTCGTCGAGAAACAGCGTCTTCGGTTGGTGCAGGAGAGCAGCTGCGAGCTCGCACTTCATGCGCTCGCCAAGCGATAACTGACGCGTTGGCTTGCTAACCAGATCGCCCAAGGCGAGCAGGTCGGTCAGTTCGCGCAATGCGGCGTCGTAGTCGTGCTTGGAGACGCCGAAGATCGCGCGATTCATCGCATAGGTGTCCGAGGGTGGAAGGTCCCAAATAAGCTGTGATTTTTGACCCATGACGAGCGTGATGGAACGCAGTAGCTCGGGTTTGCGCTCGAATGGGGTGTAGCCGTCGACTTCGAGATGGCCGCTCGTCGGGTGCAGCAGACCTGAGAGCAGCTTGAGTGTGGTGGTCTTGCCCGCACCATTCGGGCCCAGAAATCCGACGCGCTCGCCGCGCTCGATCGTAAAACTAACCCCATCCACAGCTCGCACGGTTTCGTAGCGCCGGGCTACCAGCGAGCGAAGCGCGGCGCCAAACCCTGGAGCTCGTTTGTGCACCTTGAAATGCTTGGTTAGGTCGCGCGCCGTGATCACTTGGGTTTAGCTTCCGCGAGTTCGCCGGCGGTTTTGATCGGCAGACTGTCGATCGACTCACCTTCGAGCATGGACTCGAGTAGTGTAGCGCCGACCTGCGCTAACTGGGCGAGGTTTGCGATGCGTTCCGCGATGACTTGGCCGCGGGCATCACCGCCGGCGCCAAATTCGTCGCGCGCCTGTTGAAACTGGTCGACTGCTTGCCGGACCCAGTTTAGCTCGCGTTCGCGGAATACGCGCGAGATCATCTTCCACAAGCTGGTCTCGGCTTCGTAGTGCTCGCGCCGTTCGCCCACGACCCAGGCTTTCTTCACTGCTCCCCATTGCAGAAGTTCGGCGAGCAACATGGAAACCGCGCCGGTCGACAGCACGAGGCGCTCTCCGAGGTCGGCGGCGGTTAAGGCATGGTTCTCCAGGTAGAGCACGGTCCACATGCGACCGAGGTTGCGTTTGAAGCCCCACGATTCCATCAGGACTCCAACCGCATCGGCGACCCGAAGGACCGAGGGATCGATGCGAGGCGGGTTCACGGCAAATCGGCGTTACTGCGGGGCATCCGGCTTGTTGTCGTCGGAGGGAGCCGTTGCCAGCTTGGAGGTCTCCTGGCGGCGCCGATTGATGATCTCCACGATCTCGCGCTGCGAAAGTCCGCCGGAGGGGCGAATGGTAATCGCGGTTTCGCGATTGGACTTGAGCTCGCGCGCTGTGACTCCGAGAATCGACTCCACATCCACGGTCATGATGAGCTCAACGCGAATCGACCCGGCGGGCCCCCGCGGCAGGTCATCGAGGAGAATCTGACCTAGCTTGCGGCTCTTTCCCAGTTGACCCGATTCGCCCTGGTGGACGTCGATCGCGAAAAACTTTTGGTCTGCCGTCGTGGTCGCGAACAGCTTGCGCGCTCGCACAGGCAACATCGAGTTTCGCGGGATCATCACTGAAAATCCGGAGTCGCCGACTTTTATTCCAAGGTCGTGCGGGGTGACGTCGAGCAGAGCTGCGTCGTCGGAATCGCCGGCCAAAATGCCCGCGTACGCGGCTGCCCCGAGGGCAACTACTTCGTCCGGATTGGCGCCTTTCGACGGCTTTTTGCCGAAAATGCGTTCGACCGACGCTTGCACGGCAGGCCATCGCGTCATTCCGCCAACGAGCAACACGTCTTCGACGGCGTCCGCTGTGATTCCCGCATCCGCGAGTGCGCGTTTGCAAGGTGCCTCCAGTCGATCGAGCAGGTCCTTGGTGAGTTGTTCCACCAAATCGCGTGTGAACGTACGTTCGTAGCTGATCGGGGCGCCATCGGGGTCGTTGGCCAAGAACGGCAGCGAAATGGTGGTTTCGCGTGCGTCGGACAGCACTTTCTTGGCTGACTCACATGCGTCGCGGAGCCGCGATAGCGCGATGGGGATTCCCGTGAGATCGATGCGATGCTGGTCAAAGACCTCGTCAACGATGCGCTCCAGCATCCGGCGGTCCCAGTCCTCGCCACCAAGCGCGGTGTCACCGCCGGTTGCCAGTACCTCGAAGATGCCGTTGTCCACCGACATGATCGAGATATCAAAGGTACCGCCACCCAGGTCGAACACAGCGACGATACGTCGGCCCTTGGTGGCCCGGTGGGCGCCGTACGCCAGCGCAGCGGCGGTCGGCTCGTTGAGGATGCGAACCACGTCGAGACCGGCGATTTGACCGGCGTCGCGGGTCGCTTGGCGTTGCGCGTCGTCGAAATACGCTGGCACCGTAATCACAGCACGAGTGACGGGTTCACCGATCGCTTCTTCGGCGATCTGGCGCATGCGCAATAGCACGTGCGATGCAACTTCTTGCGGGCTGATCGGCCGACCATGAACCCGTACCCAGGCATCGCCGTTGGACGCTGCGACGATGCGGAACGGGCATAAGCGCGCGAACCAGGCAACGTCTTCCGCGTTGACCTTGCGGCCGATCAGCCGCTTTGCACCGTAAACGGTCGCCGATGCGTTTGTTACCGCTTGGCGGCGCGCTCGAGTACCGACTGCCACTTGGCCAGTTGGCGACCACGAGACCCACGATGGGGTCGTTCGCTCGCCGTCTGACCCGACAAGGGTTTTGGGAACGTTCTTGTCGTCGAGAACCGCCACGCAGGAGGTAGTCGTTCCAAGATCGATTCCAATGATGCGGCTCACGGCGCACCCTCCTTCTTCATTAGGCGGGACAGCAGACCTTTGCGTTCATTTGTGGCTTGGCGGCGCATGTCGGCGAGTTCGCGCGCCGCTCTCTCGTTGGACGGGTCAATTTCTAGCGCAGCTTCAAATCGCTGGGCTGCTTCTAGGCGATCTCGTGCCTGCAGCGCCTTGTAGCCTTCAACGAGTTCAATGCCCGCCCGCGCAGTGCGGTCCTGCGGATTTTTTTTCGCCAGTGCGCGATATGCAGCGAGGGCATCATCGAGTTTGCCGCCGTCGATCAGGGACTCGAGCGAACTATCGCCCGCATCGGTCGCAGGCCTATCCGCTCGCGCTTCACCCGGAGTTTCGCTCGAAGATGTCGCAGCGGCCTTGGCAGGTGGCGGAGGCTCGCGTCCAGCGACCGGAGCGGGAGGCTTGGGCTCGTTGCTGCGCACCGGCTGCGCCGCTGTGGCTGCGGGGGCTTCCGGAGGCGGTTGCACTGGCGATGCAGGCGCGGGCATTGCCGCTGGTTTGGCCTGCACCTGCTTGGGGGGCGGTTTCGGCGGTCCAGCCGGAGACTTTGGTGGTCCGCCCGGTGGACGCGGCGGTCCGCCGGCCTGCTTCGGTGGGCTTACAAGACCTAAGGCCGAGCGGGTTTGCGCACGTACTGAGTCGTCGGCCACCTTGCGGTACGCATCGCGGATCAGGATAAAGATTTCAGCGGCGAGCTGCCGCAACTTTGTAGATTGGTACCGCGCATAGCGGTCCGGGTGATAGCGCTTCGTGAGCTCGCCAAATGCGGCTCGAACCTCGTCATCGGTCGTTTCATATTGCAGGCCGAGCACGAGGAATGGATTGAGCTTCTTCAGAGAGTCCGCTTCGGCTTCGAGTGCGCGGACGAGCTCCGCTTCGGCCTCCACGACCGCTTCGCCTTCCGTCACCCCGGGAACCGAGGCTGCGGAGGCCTCAGCTTCGGGGGGGCGTTGCGCGATGGAGTCGCCACCGGCTGCCAGCGCGTTTTCGATAAGCCACACCGTTTGGGCTGGGAGCGCTTCGAGTTTTAGCTCCACGCCTGTACCGCGTTGCCCATCTGCCACGTGTTCGGCAACGGCGCCCTTGAGCTCGACGATCGTTGCGCTAGGAAGCTCGAGGTCGATACGCACGATGGTTCCAAGCGCGGGTCGGCTCGCTGCTTTGAGGAACATCGTGCCGCGCGACAGGTCGCGCTTATAGATCGTAGCGAACTGTTGCCAGGACTTGCATCGAAGCTTTATGTTGAGGGTCGTTTCAGCCATCAAACGAGCGCCGAGATCATAGGCTTTTTATGAGTCGCATAGCAACCTTGCGCGCCCTTGGGGTTGTCAAAACCGCCGCTTCCCGGCGCTGAAGGTTAGAACTCGGTAGGGGGCGTTGACCCCGCCCCGTACCTCGAATATTGACGAGCGTACCATGGCCGACCATTTGTTTCTGCGCGCGTGCCGCCGAGAGCCGGTGCCGCGAACGCCGGTCTGGATGATGCGCCAAGCCGGTCGGTACCTGCCTGCCTACATGGCGGTGCGCAAACGAGCGTCCTTTCTCGATTTGTGCCGCAACCCTGAGCTCGCCTGCGAAGTCACCCTACAACCGATCGACGAATTTGGTTTTGACGCGGCGATCCTGTTCAGCGACATCTTGATTACGCTTCCCGGCATGGGGGTTGAGGTCGAATTCCCTGAATCCGGCCCAAAAATCACGAACCCAGTTCGCGCCGCAGCGGATATCGCTCGGCTCCGGGTGCCCGATCCCCTGCAACCCGTCGTCGATGCCGTCGCAGCGATCAAGCGCGAGCTGCGGGATCGCGTGCCGCTGATCGGCTTTGCCGGTGCGCCGCTTACCATGCTCACCTATGTGGTGGAGGGTGGTGGCAGCAAGGATTACGCCCACACGAAGCAGTTGCTGTTCGGTGCACCTTCTGACGCGCACGCTCTACTCGACAAGTTGGCGCGGACATGCGCGATTCACCTCGAGGCCCAAATTGTCGCAGGGGCTGACTGCGTACAGTTGTTTGATAGCTGGGGTGGAATCGTTTCGCCACGCGATTTTCGCGAGTACCCGTTGCGGTATGCGAAGCAGGTGATCGGGCACTTGCGTTCGTCGGCGAACGCCGCGGTTCGAGCGGCTCCCATCATCTACTTCGTGAATGGTTGCGCGCCCTACCTCGATGACTACGCGTCGAGCGGTGCCGATGTGCTGGGCGTCGACTGGCGCGTTGGGATCGAAGAGGTTCGGCGCCGGGTAGGACCAGGAGTTGCGCTGCAAGGCAATCTCGATCCGGGTGCGTTGTTCGCTGAGCCCGCAGAGATTCGAGCCAGAGTTGGCGAGGTCCTAGCGCAAGCGGGTCCTACCGGCCACGTTTTTAACCTCGGCCACGGGGTGTTGCCCCAGACCGATCCGGAGCGTGTCCGCGTGATGGTGGAAGCCGTCAAGGAACTATCGGCCCGATCATGAGGATCGCAATTGTCGGCGGTGGGATGGGAGGATTGTTCTCGGCGCGTGCGCTTTGTGCCGCAGGGCACGATGTGCACGTCTTTGAAGCCAGCAGTCGCGCGGGTGGTGTTGTTGCCACCTCAGTGAAGGATGGGTTTTTGTGCGAGCATGCTGCCAGTTCGTTTCGCACGAGCGCGCGGTGCGGTGTGGCGCCGCTGTGCAAAGAACTCGGGGTAGCGGTGGAAAGCGCGGCGCCGGTGGCGAAGCGCCGCTACGTGTATCTCGATGGAAAGCTGCGCTTGGTCCCCAGCAATCCTCTCGAACTCGTGCGATCGGATTTGCTCACGTGGCGCGGTAAACTGGCGCTACTTCGCGAGCCGTTTTCACCCCGGCGCGAACCGCGGAACGAGGACCAGTCGATGCACGACTTTGCTACCCGAAGACTCGGGCCAGAGGCTGCCCGCGCATTGATTGCGCCGCTGGTTACCGGAGTGTACGCCGCGGACTCGCACGACGTCAGCCTCGAAGCTGGGTTCCCTGCGATGGCGATGCTCGATCGCAACGGTGGGTTCGTTCGAGGCACATGTAGGCACTTGCTTCGCGACGGTAAGAGTGCTGTCCGCGCACGTGGCGGCATGGCGGCGCCCGCGGGCGGGCTGGGCTCACTCGTGGAGGCACTTGCGCGCGACGTAGGCAGTCGATTGCATCGCAACGTGCGCGTCCGAGCGATTGAATCGGTCGCCAATGGAGTTCTCATCGATGGCGAACGTTGGGACGCAGTGGTGTTAGCGGTGCCTGCCCAGACCGCGGCTCCGCTTCTGCGCGCAATGCCGGAGCTCGTCTTGCGATTGCAAGTGTTTCGGCGCTCTGCGGTTGCGGTTGTGCACCTTGGCGTGCCGCGGGATAGTAGCCCCCGGATTCATGATGGTTTTGGTTTCCTCACGGCCCAAGGTGAGGACGTGCGGGCACTTGGTGTGGTTTTCGAGTCGACGGTGTGGGCGAATCGCGCGCCCGCAGGGCAGGCACTGTTGCGCTGCATTTTTGCCGGCAGCCGCGATCCATCGGCGTACGAGCTCGACGATCGCGAACTTGTCGATCAGGCGGTGCGCGACGTATCGCGGGCATTCGGAACCTCGATCACGTGCACGCACGCGAGTGTGAGCCGCTCTCCACTCGGGTTGCCGCACTATCCCGTTGGACACCGCGATCACGTCCGCGATGCGGTTGCCCTCGCGCGGCTTGCTCGAATCGTGCTCGCCGGGGCCGATTATCGCGGCGCTGGACTTAACGATCTTGCCGCCGATGCGGGGGTTGTCGCTTCCGAGGTTGCGCAGTGGGCATAAGGCGCTTGCCGCTGCCTGTGCTTTGGATGGCTGCTTGTTCGAGCAAGTCGCCTGTTGTCGAAGATGCACGGTCGATCAAGCCGCTGACACGCGATGCGGGGGCGCCCCCATCGACAGCTCCGGCGCGGGTCGAGGCGCAGCTCGGCCAGGGCGACGTTCAGATTCGCGTGGAATGGAAGGATGTACCGGCAGCCGCGCGCGCCTCCAACGCGCGCACCCCGTGCGGATCCCCCGCAGTGCCAGCGGTGTCGCCAACAACTACATGGGGAATCCCCGAAGCACTCGCGATAGTCGGCGTTCGCACTCCGCCCTCGGAAAGCGGGGCAGGGATAGGCGGCAACGAATCGCGGGTGGTGTTCGATGGCTGCGCGTTTTCTCATCGCATTGTTATTGCGCGCACAGCCCTCGTCGTTGCAAGCGCCAGCTTTGCGCCGGAGGCGCTGTCGTTCACGCCAACTCCAGTGCCGCGATCGGTCGCAACCGGATCGGCCGTTCCGGTCGGATCACTGCCGATCCATCTTTCTGTGATCGGTCATGAACTGGAGATCCCACTAGCGAAAGATACGGTGTACGTGCTGGGCGCGGGATCGGAGGCTGCTACGGTAGTGGCCGCGCCGACTCCGTACTACGGGGTGACTGAGGCGAATGGACAGGTAGTGTTGCGCGGAATACCGACGGGCGACCATCCTGTGACCGCCTGGATCCCAGCACGTTCGGGACAACCTGCACGTTTGGCGGCGGGTACGGTTACGGTGCGCGCGAACGAGCTTGCCGAGGTCACCATCGATATGTCGCGCTCGCTGTGACCTGGATCTGTCCAACCGAGCTCGAGGCTGCCGTATGGGCAGCGACTCGAGAGGTCGTTGGTGACGCGCCCTTGGCGACGCCAGCGCTCACTCGAGCCATCGTCGATCGGTCGTTGCGTTACACCAGCGAGCGCGATCGGCTGTCGATTGCGCCCGATCGCACCGCCGATCTCGCGGCGCGGGCCGCGTTTTTTACGATCGCGGATGCCATGAAGGTCTGCGTCCCGATTGGCGAATTGCGCGGCCGCGGTGCGATTCCGGACCGAGCACCACTTGCGGTGCTCGATCTCGGCGCAGGTTGCGGAGCTCAGTCATTGGGATTGGCGACCTGCGTCGCTCGCCCGCTCGCCATCACCGCGATCGATCAGGATCGCAACGCGCTGGCCATCGCTGAGCGAGCGCTCGCTCGGTACTCCCACGTGTCGTTCGAAGGGCGCACTGGCGATGTGACCACGATGGAATTTTGTCGCGCCGACCTTGTCGTAATCGGGAGCGTGATGAACGAGCTAACACCGCATGCGGGGCTGACGGTGGTCGAGCGCGCTGTTGCCGCGATCCCGATCGATGGTGCCGTCATCATCATTGAGCCCGCGCTGCGATCGACGTCGCGTGCGCTGCATGAGTTGCGCGACGCGGTGCTGTCGCGCGGCCTCGCTCACGTCTTTGCGCCATGCACCCGGGGCACTTCGCCCTGTCCAGCCTTGGCCGACGCCGAAGATTGGTGTCACGAGGATCGCAGTGTTCAGCTACCGCCAGCGACCGCCGAGCTCGCCCGACTTACCCACTTGCGCGATCGAGGCATGAAATTCTCGTATCTGGTGCTTCGCCGCCAACCGACGCCGCTTATCGACCGTGAAGGCGCGTGGCGGATCGTGAGCGCACCCCGGTTGCTCAAGGGCAAGCTCGAAGTGTTCGGCTGCAGCGATGCTGGGCGTTTGCCGATCCGATTGTTGCGAAAGAACCGCGCGCCTAGTAACCGAGACCTAGAGCGCGTCGAGCGCGGCGACGTTGTTGTTGTTTCGGGTTCCGAAGCCGACGTCGCTCGACTAGAGATCCACCGCGATACGTTGGTACAGCGAGCGGATCCATCCACGGCGTAGCGGAGAGACGCGGCTCACTGCCGTTGATGCAAATCCTCGAGTTCGAACGCGGCGCCAAACTGGGTTTTGTTCATGGTCTTGGTTTTGAACAAGCCGTCATGGTTTAAGATCGTCGCCGCCTCAAGATTCGACAATTTACCTTTGTATCCTGCGTCTTTCAGCAAGGTTGCGAGTCCGTTGCGGTCGATGACGGACTGCTGCGAACAAACATCTGTGGTCGCGTAGTGCGTAAACGCTTCCTGCCAACCGGTGAACTTGCTCTGGATGTGGCGCTGGACCATCGTTTTGTAGTCCTCGGACAAGCGGAAGCCAACATCGCTGGGGCTGGGCTGGAACCAGCACGCTACGGCGCGGTGCGACTCAACCATAGAGGCACCGATCGAGTTCATATTCGGCTGAACCCATGATGACCAAAAACGGCGGACCAGCGATGGCTCTTCCGTATGTGAGGGCAGGATCTCTTTGGGCGCAGCTATGGTTGGCGGCTCAGTCATGAGCCGTCAGTGTACTATGGCGGTGCGCCTTTCTTTCAGGGTTTTCGTTCAGGCGGCGCAAATTTTGCCCGGAACGTTTCGAGGTTAAGTCTGGTTAACTTCACGTCGAGTGTGCCCGTGGCAAGGATCTTGGCCGCCTTCGAGCCTGGTGAACCTTTGTACTCTGCCTTTTCTAGCAATCTTGCGAGCCCGTGGCTATCGAGCAGCCAGGGCGGGGGATTCTCTAAGGAACAATGGTCCTCAGAAGCATATGCTTTGAACGCAGCCGTCCAGTCGTTGCCGAAATTCCTTTTTACGTGCGACTGGATCAGCTGCTTGATTTCTTCATCCGGGTAAACCTGCTCGCTCGCGGTGGCCTCGGCTGTCAGGCTAAGGGAGCAACTAGGATGAGAAAACTTCTTGAAAGCGAGCCGCAATCCGTAACCGACTTGGTTCACCGTCTCTTGAAGAAACGTCGGCTTTTCCGTCAGTACTTCTACTATTTCTGGAGTCTGCTTGGGTACCGTTTCTCCGCCCATGGGACAGCTATATCGCGAGACTCGCTTGCCAGCACCAACATTCGCGCAGGAGGCGTGCGGCGACTACGAAATGAACAGTATTCTGTGTCGGATCGCACACTTTAGGTCGCGTCGGGTTCGCCGTCCCAGTAGTCGAGGCTCTCGCCTTGGCGCGAAATCCAGCGGTGAAGCGGCTTGTCGAACGTACCGGCGGATCCGGCAACTTTCTTCGAATCTGGATAGCCGACGACATCCACCTTTTGCGCTGAAGCCGAAACGCACAAGTATACCAGCGGCTCGGATCCATCGTTGATCATCTGGTGGGCGAACTCGGGCCCCACCGGGAACGAGATCCAATCGCCTTCGCGCACTGGAATCCGCCGATCGCCGATCCTGGCGATGCCAGACCCGCGCAGCACGTACAGCGCCTCTTCCGTAGCGCAGTGGTAATGAAATGGGAATGAAACGCTTCCGGGCGCGACTTCGGTCAAGTTGCAGCCCAGCATGTTTCCTCCTGCGGCTGCGCCGAGACGGCGCAATTTCATGCGGTGTTTGCCCTTTTCCATCGGAAACGGGTCGACTTCATCGCGGTTGACAATATTGGGGTGTCGGCGCTCTGCCATGCACCGAAGTGTTTCGCTGTGGGGCGCTGTCGTCAATCGAGACGGACTTGGTTTTCATGGTACTACGGTGCGACGACAAGGAAGCTGATTCGGTACCAGGTATCGGTTTCCGCGGGGAGCGGTAGGGGAATGCGTGCCGCGATCTGTTCGAGGCAGCTGCAAGCGCCGTTTTGATCGGAGCATGCATTCAGTTGCGAGCTGTCGATGGGTAACGCGTTGGGTTCCGCGATCGGGGTGGCGCGAACCCCGGACGGCGGCGCATTGTAGTGCGGCCGCACGCCGCCTGGCGTACGAGCCGCAGTGCGAGTGATCTGGATCTGAAACACCGTCGTCGGTTGCTTGCCAGCGCACCGTCGCAGTTTAGGCATGGCCCGTCGGACGTGCGCCATCATCGCATCCATTGACTGCGGGCGAAGTCTCTCCTTCGACCGCGCGACCAGCGGGCCCGCTGAGGTTTCAGTCGCCGAGCTGCGCTTGGGGCTTGCGGGTTCGATCGTGGCACTGGAGGCTGGGTCGCGCTCTAGTGCTAGCGGAAGCTCCAGCGAAGATAGTTTGGTTAGATGTTGTTGGGCTCGGTGTTGCCACAGGAAGGCAGTGGTGGCGTCGTTCAAACGACGGAAACGCACCAGCGCCTGTTCGGCCATGCCTCGGGCTTCGAAGGCAAGCGCGACTGCATAGTCCAAAAGCTCTGGATCAATCCACGGGATTTGTGGCGTTGTCAGCGCTTCGAACGAAGGACCGAATTTCAACGCTTGGGCCGCGTGAGTGTCGCGGTTGCTCGAGTCCCCTGCAAGGTCGTAGGCAAGCGTCAGCAGCCACTCCACCCGTGAGCGTTCGACATCGGGTTGGTTCAGCGCGGACTCCAATGCAGCGACAGCCGCTTCGAGTTTTCCAAGCGCGATCCGCACTTCTCCTAGCCTCATCCACGGCTCCGCACGTTCTGTGCGTGCGACGGCCTGCAACAGCGTTCGCTCTGCATGGGGAAGTTGCCCCGCACGGCTCTGACAGATTCCGAGTTCCACGAGGCCCTCAGTCGCCGAGCCCTTGCCCCAGGCACGCGTCAGATCGGCAGAGCACGCTGCCCACTCTCGGAGCAGCAGGTAGGCTTTGCCTCGCAGTGCGTACACGTCTGCTTCATTCGGAAACTGTGCGAGCGCATCTGTGAATAGGCTAACCGCAACTCTTGCTGCTTCGTCCGTTTGCCGATTCAGCTGACGGCGGCCCTCCACGATGAGGCGCTGGAACGGCGCCCGTCGCGGATCGAGGGCCGACTCCCACAGATCCGACGTTGCCTCGGAGGCAGCTTCCGGATCTGATGGTTCGAGCGAAGCGGTCTCCGGGCCCGCCGCGGCTTGAAGGGCATAGGCCGCGACTCCTGAGATGAGGGCGCATCGACATAGCAGCATGGAGTTATGCACGGTCCCTACCTTCGGCTACGGTTTGCTGCGCTTGGCTGCCGCTTGCAATCGATCAAGGTGGGAGCGCGCGCGGGGTTGGTACTTTGGATGTGCATTCGAAATCAGGTACTTCCGCCAGTAGTCGATTGCTCCGGCGGTGTCGCCAAATGCTTCGCTGGCTAGCGCGAAGTAATAGTTTTCTTCGCCACGCGGCACAAAAAACGTCAGATGCAGCACGTTGACCCGACGATGAAATTCTTCCATCTGTTGTCGGCCTTGAGCGACGATCAACTCTAGGGCTTGGCTGCCGCGCTCGGCGCGGTCAAGTGCAACTGCAAGACCGTATAGGGTCTCGGTGCTATGCGAGATGCGAAGTGCTCGGCGATAGGTCTCAATCGCCTCATTCAGCCGTCCTATCATCATGTACGTCTCGGCCAAGTTGGCAAGTGTTGTTTCGTTGGGAGAATCGGAACGCGAAAGAATTTTTTCGTAGTCGGAGATGGCAGCCAAAAGGTGATCCGTTGTGCCGAAGTGCGTGTGGAGTACGGCGCGGTGGAACAGCACGCTGAAGTCCGCTGAGCTTGCGTCTTCGTCAAGTGGAGACAGCCGTGGATCCAGCGGCGCGAGGTCCTCAAACGCGTTCCAAGCGTCGATCACCTCCAGCGCGCGCTTCGTGTCAAACGGCGCACCCGGGGCGGGACAAAGAGGAGATGCGATCCACGGATAGAGCGCTTTCTGGCCGCACTCGAAATAGAACGAGTATTGCAGCCTGGCGATGCGATAATGGGGTTCTGGCTCGGTGTTGCTAGACCGTGCAGCGTTCCGGTACGACGCGATCGCCCGTTGCAGAAGCTGTTGAATCGCCGCCCGTGATGCGGCGCGCGCCGATGTCGCTTGCAGCACGAATTCGTCGCCCTGTTGCATTTCAGCTGCGTACGCTGCGCGTGAACGATCGGACGCGTCGGAGCTAGCCCGGCTCCAAACATCGGCATGTGCAGTCGTCGGATCGAGTGCGACAGCCATGCACGCAACTGCGATGGCCGCAGAAAGTCCCAATCGTTCGTGGCGAAGCATTCCGACTCCGGTACGAATGTAGTGGCGAGTGCCGGACACGTTGGGCTCAGTACTGAGCACCTGCGAATACAGAGATCGACTCCACGAGGTCGCGAGCCCCGGCTGCCATCGACGATTCGGAAAACGTCCAGCGATAGTAGAGCACTGATCCTTCGAGTCCCAAAAATATGGGTCCCACGCGGGCTGTTGCACCCAGAGCAACTCGGCCTCCGTAGACATCGGCCCCACCGAACCGGGCGCTCAGGGGGCCACTGTGGATCGCGAGCCTTCCCTCCGCCGCGCTGTGAATTGCAAATGACTGCGCGAGGCGAACACCTGCGCCAAGGCCGGCGCGGATCGACTGATAGTCGCCGATAGGCAACGTACTCGCGTTGCCTTGGTAGCCCATTTGGTCGCGCACAAAGCCCGCACTTGGGACAACGGCCACCCTGCCTACTCTCCACGCATGGCGAAGACCGACTTCAAAGTTGCGCCACTTGGTTTTCGCCCCGGTGGTCATTCCGGTCGAGTCGTCGATGACGTCGAGATGATTTACGCCAAATTCCAGCTTGCCATATATGGATAGTCCGCGAAGGCGGGAAGCTCCGAACCATTGCATCGGCCACAGTTCGAGCATGGGGCCCACCATGTCCTGCCCGTTCTCCGCTTGGGTGGGCAGGCTACTTCGCGCGTTGCGGTAACGAAACTGTCGAAAATTGACGTCGAATACGACGCCCACAGCAACTCCCCCCTTGGGCGGAGGTTTGGGTCGTGCGGCGGGCACGGACACAGGCGCGCGGCGTTGGGGCGGAGGTTGGACCTGCGAGGGTTCGGCAGCCGGCTTGGGTATCGGCCCAGGCTTGTCCGCTTCGATAGAGACCGTGGACCCGGTCTCCACGGTTACCTTGCCAGCAAACAACTGCTTGCTGTTCAGCGCTACGACAACCTCGTGAGACTTAGGATCGACGTCGATGCGCTTGGGCGCGACTCCTCGGTTGACGTCGTCGATGGTGATCGTTGCGCCTGTGAAACGCGGATCGTCGATGACGAGCGTCCCGAAATTGCCTTCGAGAGAAGCCTTGAACGGTCTGATTTTGCCCCTCTTGGGTATCGATAGCTGACCAAACTCCGGCTCGTAGCCCTCTTTGCGCAGAATCACCACCGACGTGCCTATCGGCGCGTCGATCGTGCATGGGGTGGCGGAACACACTGCAGGTTTGTCGACACTGTCGAGGTACACGGTGGCGCCGGGCGGGTCGGACTCGATGGCGATCTTGCGAGTTCGGCCTCCAGCGCTCGCCACAGAAGTCCATGTCGCAAGCAACATGCCCGCGTGAAAGCCGAGTTTCATTGGCGGCCATGATATCGCGTTCGTTCGAGAACGCTAGCCACATCTGTGACACTAGACAACGTTGGTCACGGGTCCGCTATAGTTCCGCCATGCCGGCCGCAACCGAGGTGGGAGACACCGAGCTGGCCCAACGTTTTTATGCCGGGAAGTATGCTGACATCATCGCGACCACGTACGACCACAACGGCGAGCACGATCCGGCCGACCTCGCATTCGTCATTGGAGCGCTCACGTTCGTCGACCGGGTCGATGAAGCCCACGCGCTGTTTGACGCGAACGTTGGCGATGCTCGGCCCAGCGATCCGCGCACGGTCGCTGCGAGTCGATTTTTCTTGGGCCTGGCGCACGCTCGAGCGGGGTACTTTGCCAAATCGTTCGCGTTCCTAGTAACGCGTGCGTTTTCCGATCGCTACCACCCCGATCCATGGGTGCGCGCATTCGTGTTTCAGGGCCTTGCCTGCCAGTGCTATTTCACTGGGCGGTACCCCGGAGCCGCACGACATGCGCTCCGCGCGCTGCAAGCCGCTCACGAAGCGAAGTTCTTGTATGCAGCGATGCTCGGAACCGACATGCGGGGGCACGCGCTGGTCCAGATCGGCCAACTTCAGCGGGGCATCGCGATGCTCGAGCAAGCGACCAAGCAGGCGCGCCGACTCGGCCTGACCAACAACGAGTTCGCCGTTGAAACGTCGATCGCAACGTACGTGACCCGGTTCATTCCTCACGCCGAGTCGCTCGAGCGGGTCGAAGCCCTACTGCGTCGACGCGCCCACGATTCGTATTCGAGGCGCGCGCTACTCTCGGAAGCCGCCGTCCAGCGCGCGCTGCGCGGGCGGCGCAGCGACGCTCTGCAGGTCCTCGAGGAATCCGATCGCGATGCGCTGCGCGGCGATACCCGCCGCGGCAAGGTAGTGAGTTTTCTGGCGCGACTGTGGGTGACTCGGTGGCAACGCGGGCCTGAGGCCTGCGCAGACCTCGTCGAACAAGCAGCAGCCTTGGTGGAACCGCGCGACGTCGCGTTCCGCTCTGAACTGCTCGGATTTTCGATCTTGGTGGCGCGGACGCGCAACGACGCTGGGGCGGAGAACGAAGCACTTGCACAGCTGCGCGAATTGTGGCGAACGTCGCATCATTTCACCGCAAAGGCGGCGCTGAACCAGTTTGATCCGTCGATCCGCGCTAGCGCGTTCGACGAAGATGGAGTTGCGCCGTTACTTCGAGCTGTCGCCCAACGCGACGGCTCCGCGTTGTCGCGGATGCTTTCGCTGGGCCTTCTGGGCGCAATTCCGGAACTCCTCGGTCTGACGCCCGGCAAAAGGATCATCCTCATCCCGGCCGAAGACGTCTTGATCTTGGAGGACCACGGCGATGTGATCGCTCGCCAGCGGCCGCCGCGATGGTGTCCGGTCGTGCTTCGCATTCTGGCGAGCGGCAACGCGACCAAACAGCACATTGTCGAGGGGCTTTGGGGATTGCGCGCCTATCATCCGGAGATCCACGACCCGCCGGTCCGCACCACGATTCATCGACTGCGATCGTTCTTGCAGCCATACCGCAACTGGATCGAAGTCGACGAATCGGGATACCGCGTCACTGTGCCGATCCACGTCATCGCGGGCGCGGCGGTTCCCGATACCACCGCGCCGTTATGGGAAGAGGGCGAGGTTCCGTCGCTTGAGCCGTCTGCCGGTAGCCCCGGGGGACAGCAAGGCATCCGACACGCGTGGCAACGCCGAGGGACGCAACAGTCCCGACCAGGGAACCCAGACTGGGATCGACCGCTGCGGCCTCACCAGCTCGTGTACCAGCGCCTAGCCGAACTCGACGGCGCTTCTGTGTCCGAGCTTGCGCGAACGCTCGAACTGTCGGCCAGCACCGTGCTTCGCGCGTTGCGACACCTGGTGCACCAGCGCCGGGTCGAACGCCTGGGCTTTGCGCGCGCCACACGTTATCGCGCCCGCCCCGAGATGTAATTGGATCCGCGACCTCGCGTTACAATTGTGACCTGATTAAACTATTGATTATATTTATCTATATTTAAATCGCGTCATATCTGTTTCGAGAGTCACCCCGTGTTACTGGCCAGCGCTGCGAATAGGGCATACTCCTTAGGCCATGGGCGGCAGCATTCAACTTCAGGGCTTGATCGTCAGAGCCGCGTTAATCAGCTGCGCAAGTGCGATGGCGGTCGGATGCGCAATCGATCCCGATCGAGGCGAAGCAGCTCCTCTACCGCCTCCGGCTGCGCTACCCCCATCACCCGCGCCCGAAGCACCGCTGCCGCAGGCATCGGGTATTTACTCCGGGCAGTATCGCGTTCCCGCCAGTGGGGCACTAGCGCAAGCGGCCCAGTTCACCGTCGATAGCGTCGACTGGAGCGTGGTTGGATCAGCGATCACGCTGCACTACAACTTGCCGGTGGGCCTCGTCGGCGGACACGTTCCGATCACGCTGACGGGCCAACTCGATTCGGGATCCAAACAGCTCATGCTTGCGGGCGATCATGGAATCGGACTGTGCGTAGCTACGGCCTTCAAGGTCGTATGTCAGGAAGCGTTTTCAGGATTGGGCAGTTTGCCGATCAGCCAAACGATCGTGGAGAAAACTGCTGCGAAGGACTACGTCGGGCCGATTGCGGAGCGCGTGGCAGTTGCCACGGTCTTTGCCTCCGACCCTATCGGAACCATCGATATTGATCTCACGAAACCGGTTGTGGACGATCGGGGTGGCGATGGCAGCGGTGGCGACGGCAGCGGCGACGACTGACCATCCATCGAATAGTCAGCTAACGGTTCGCAAGCACCTGCTCGTAGAGGTGGAGATAATCCCGCTGCATGCGTTCGGCAGAATAGCGATCAAGAGCCACTTGGCGTGCCTGGTTGCCGAGAGCGCGTCGAGCATCGCGATCGACGACCAGACGCTCCAACCTCTGGCGCAACGCCGACTCATCACGCGCGGGGACAAGGAACCCTGTTTTGCCCTCTTCGACCACATTCGGAATTCCGCCGACGCTTGTCGAGACAATCGGCAGGGCAGTTGCCATCGCTTCCAGGACGACGAGCGGCATACCTTCGGTATCGGACGACATTGCAAAGATATCGAACGCATTGAGTACATCCCGAACGTCGCCGCGGACCCCGAGCAGATGGACGTTGGGCGTTCCACGCGCTTCTTCGCGTAGCGCGGGCAGGAGTGGGCCGTCGCCGGCAATCACGAGGTGGACGCCGCTCTGCAGTAGCGGCGCTGCCGCGCGGAGCAGCAGGGCGTGATTCTTTTCTTTGGCGACTCTTCCTACCGCCCCTATGACGCAGTCGTCCGCCGCAATTCCCAGCTCGGTGCGAATGCGCTGCCCGGCGGCGGGATTGGGTTGAAATTGACCGAGTTCGATTCCGTTGGCGATCACGTGAAGGCGCGCTTCGTTAATTTCACGCCGCTGGCGCGCAACTGCTGCGGTTTCCTCGGATACAGCCACGAATCCGGCTACCAGCTTGCCCGACAGGTTGCCGGCTAGCAGTCGCGTGCCGCGGCGCGGGTTGTATCCGTGTTTGGTGTGAACGACCGCGGCCCCCGCCAGTCGGGCTGCGGGCGCGCCATAGATCAGCGCCATTCGGTTATGGGTGTGCACCAGATCGATGCTGTGCTTGCGCAACCAACGGCATAACCTCAGGACCAGCATGGGGTCCACGCCATCGCGACCGCGCGCAACCCTGGCGACCTGAACACCCGCGTTCCGCAATTCGGCGGCAAACGGCCCATCGGGAGGTGGCGCGAGCGAGAGGACAGAGACTCTCCAGCCGGCTCGGTGTTGCGATACGGCAAGATCGACCGCCACGCGTTCTTGCCCTCCTAGGGCGAACGACGACAGGATATGTGCAACAGACTTCATCGCTGCGGTGCGTCTCTATCGCTGGATGTGGCGCGGTCGCTGCCCCCAATGGCATCGGAGCCATCGACGCGCCGGCCAAAGGACGGTTTCTGACGGGCTCGCAGCGTGGAGTTGCTGTACACCGCGGTAACCCCGACCATTCCGATATGGATGAGCGACGCCGGAATACCGATCGGCTGGTCGAACTGATAGATGACGCTGTAGCGCGCCGTTGCGAGCACCGTTTTGGAGATCTCCGTGGCGAAGCCGACGTCGCTCTGAATCGCGTTCCCGGTTCCGATCGCCAAGATCGGTGTCGCCTCGGCAAGCGGTTCGCTGTGGCGGGCGCCAGCAGAAAACTCGAGCGTGCGCAACTTGAACGGATCGAGCACAACTTGACCGCGAACGGCGACTCGCGACGAAGCGGTTGCCGTGCCGAGCTGTAGGTTCATGTTCGCCGCATGGGAAACCTCGATGGACGCGGTTCGCGTTCCTGACCCGTAGAGCACGCTGGCGATGCCGGTGGGCAGTACAGCTACAGGCCTGGGGCCCGAAGCGATGTACACTTGTTCGACCCCGGCAGCTACAAAGCCGGTCAGTTTGCGCGAAAGATCGCGGTTCCACCGCACGAGTAGCGCGTCGTTTTGGACAAAATACGCCGGCCTGTCTAACTGGAGCGGCTTAAGCTGCGACGCTCCCACGCGCAGTTCGAGCCCGATTTGGTCGCGTCGGAAAACCCGCTGCACCGCGAGGGTTCCTACAATGGAGGCGCTGCGCGCGCTGAGGTCGTCTTGCGGCGCACTTGCGATCGCTTGCAGGCTCTGCTGCAGCTGCAATTCGCGCGATAGCTCGGATTGCAAGGCTTGGGCGACGGTCAATCGGACCAGGCTAGGGTTTCCGGGGGCTCGGAACTCCGTTTCTCCAGCGGTGGCGGTTTGCTGTCCCAACAAGAATTGCGTCCCACCCTGGGCAAAGGAGCTCTCGAGCGAAAGTGAAGTAGCCTTCGTGAGCACTGCGAGCAATCCGATTTCGGCTCGGTTGGTGTAGGTAACCCCCCCAATCTCGGTGAGTCGCAAGATTCCCCCGAACTGATAGCGACCTCGCCAATGCAGGCGTTCACTGCCGCGGGCAAAACCGATTGCTGGGCGAAGCTCGAGGAAGGCCGTCGTTACCGTGGAGGGTGTAACGTCGCCGGCTTCGGGATTCGGATCGGGCTCGATCTTCGACTGTGTACGCTGCGTAACGCCCAGGTTTGCAGAACCGTCTGCCTCAATGATCGTGTGACCCGCTAACGCGGGCGCGCTTGCGGCCATCGCAAGACAGAACACGAGAATGCGCATTGCGCGCGAACCTATCACTTACTGCGCCGAATTCGCAGGGGCCGCGCCCTTACTGCGCCGAATTTCGCAGGGGCACTTCGTCCTGCCACTCGCCTCAACTCGATTGCTGATCCCCGGTGACCGAACCGGAAGTAACACGATCGGAGATTTCAAAGCGCTACGATTCGTCCGAAGTTTGGACGAATTCCGGCCGTTTCGGACAGAGGCCTGCGTGAAATCGCGCAGTTATCGATGGCGAGGATCTTGCTTTTTGCTCGAGCCACTTGCGATGACGGCGCCTCGAATGATTCTTCCGGACCGCTTTTACATGGTCACGCGCCGTTGTTCGCAGCGCATGTTCTTGTTGCGTCCGGACCCACAATCAAATCTGAGGTTTCTGTACTGCCTGATCGAAGCGGCGAATCGGTGGGGCATCACGGTGGTCCTGCCGTCGATGATGAGCAATCATCACCACACGATCATCTACGACCGTCAGGGCCATGTGGTCGAGTTTATGCAGCATTTTCACAGCATGTTGGCTCGGAGCATGAACGCTCTGCGCGGGCGGTGGGAGAATTTCTTCTCGACCGAGGAGCCGAGCTTGGTCGAATTGGTGGATCGGAACGACATTCTTGACAAGCTGACCTATGCGGCGACGAACCCAGTGCAGGCTGGCTTGGTCGAGGAGGTAGCGGACTGGCCCGGAGTGAATGGCCTGGAGGCGCTGCTTGCGGGACGGCAGGTGAAAGTCCGGCGGCCCGACAAATTCTTTCGCGAAACGGGCGAGATGCCGGAACACGTGGAGCACACGTTTCAGCTTCCCAACGACGCGCAACGAATCGGCGATGTCGAACAGTTCCTCAACGAACTTCGCGAATCGGTGGCTCGAGCAGAAGCAGAATTCGCGCGAAAGCGGGCGGAGGAGGGGCGATTCGTCCTGGGGCGACGAGGCGTGTTACGACAGTCGTGGCGTGATTCGCCCACGAGTCACGAGCCCCGGCGAGGGCTACGGCCCCGTGTGGCCGCGCGAAGCGAGTGGTCGCGGCGCCAAGCGCTGCAGCGCAATCGATTGTTCATCGACGCCTACCGCGCAGCGCGCAAGTTGTGGCTGGCGGGTATGGAGGCGATGTTCCCGCGGGGTACGTATTGGTTACGCCGTTTTGCACGAATCCAGGTCGATGAATCGACCGCAGTACCGCTCATTTCAAACTAATCGTTGTCGGCAGGTTCCCTCGCGAGCTGCGTAGCTCGCGCGTCGCGGCGTGGTCGAATGGCTGGTGAATCTCACTCTGAGCACTTCAACAGAAAGGTCGCAAATCTGATGAGCGCGACGTAGGAGCGCGGCAATACCGATTACTTCCGGTATGGGGCGGACTGGGCGGACTCAGCCAGTTTCTCTGTTGCTCGGAACCCATGAAAACGCTAAGCTGATTCATGAATGATTCTCAGCTTCGCCGATGCTCGGACGGCAGATCTTTGGGCCGGCACCAGAACCGCTCGGGTGCGGCAATTGCCCTCGGATGTTCAGGTGCGTGCATTCCGCAAGATGGTCAGCATCGACGCAGCGGAACAAGTGGAGGACCTGCGTCAACCGCCATCGAACAGGCTGGAGAAGCTGAAAGGAGCGCGAGCGGGGCAGCATTCCATTCGCGTCAACGATCAGTGGAGGCTCTGTTTCCGCTGGGCCGGTGGCGCCCACGACGTTGAAATCACTGACTACCATTGACCACAAGCGCTGGAGGACAACACATGACATCGATTCCGAATCGCCGACTTCCGGGACGGGTCACGCCGCATCCGGGGGAATTTCTCCGTGAGTTGCTCGAGGAGTTAGGGGTCTCGCAAACGAAATTCCACGAGCGTACGGGGATGTCTATGCAACGGATTAGCGAGATCATCAACGGGAAGCGGGGAATCACGCCGCAAACGGCCTGGATCCTTGGAGGCGCGTTTGGTCAGTCGCCGAAGTACTGGATGAATCTGCAAGCAATCCACGATCTTACGAGAACGCGGCCCGCAAAGCCAATGCTGCCGATGCGAGAGGTGCTGAAAGCCGCAGGCTGAGGGTTCTGTGGATGGATAGGACTTCCAATCTCGTGCCAGCCTCGTGAAATCACAGCCACGCCGTCCGATTTGCGTCCGACCTTCGGCCCTTTTGTCCGCTGGCGCGACCGGTGGCACATGGAGCTCCGGCTTCGCAGGCGGTCGAACCCGAGGTCGAACTATGGGCGGTTTCGCTTCGCGACAAGCGCGCAATCCGCAATGTGATCGAGGGCACCTCCGGCGCGAAAGATTGGGGTTGTTTCGTCGATCAGGCGTGAACTACACTGCGGCTTGTTAAGGAACGCGTGTGGCCCCACCCCTAGCGAATCGCGTACCCGCTACGAGCGGTGATATCATCGGCCGACTGGTCGATGGTCCGTGTGTAGATTCGGGTGAATTGAACACTGGGCTCAGCGTTGGGGCTCTTGGATCGAGCGCGGGTTTTCAGCCCGAGGAGCGGGCTACAAATTTCCACCGCCTCGACTTTCGCATAGCGCGGCCGACTACTGGGTTGGCCTACTCAACAGAGCCGTCGTTCGCGCAGGTTCGACCAGAGCTGAGCCAAGCGAAGCTTTTTCGCATGCCGTTTGCGCCCATAGCGGTCGGAGATCGCTGCCGAGCGTATGCATCCAAGCTCAGCACCCCGGTCAAAAGCAGTCCTGAGGCCCCGCCCAAGTTTGATGCGGAGGTGGGGATCATCGGCGCGGGCGCGGCTGGACTCAGCGCAGCACGCACCCTGATTAATGCCGGTGTGAACCCCTTGGTCTGGGAAAAGAACGCTGACATCGGGGGACGCGCGGGCCAAGCTACTTTGCCAACCGGCACCACGGTTCCAGTCGGAGCGCAATATGTTCAGTCCTTTGTCGATGAGCATGGAAAGCCGTACAACCCGCTTTCTGCTGCAGCGATGAAGAAGAAAATCAAGCTGACGAAAGTGACGCTCGATACCAACATGATTTTGGGCGACCGTTTGGCAACCAAAGAAGAAATTGAAGCGTTTAACGCAACGCTCGACGCCTTCGAGAAGGCGATCGAGGCCGCGGAGGCGCAAGGCGACGTGTCTGTCGAATCGGTGTTGCCGAAGGATCTACCGTTCGAAGACCTTGCAAAAGCAAAAATGGGGCCTCTCGAATATGCGGTGCAATTGGGAAGTCTTTCAGCGGAATATGTGCGAGGCGACGAGGGCCTGAACGGCAACGACGCAGTGCCTGGTGAGGGCGGCATGCTGGCCGTCCTCAAGGCGAACGTGGGCGATATCCCGGTGTTGACCAATACCGCGGTGACCAAGGTGGAGCAGATTCACTTCAATGGAAAACCGTTTGGCTACAAGGTGACGGCCAACGGAAAAACTTTTGTCGTCAAGTACCTCATTTCCACGGTCCCGCCCATCGTGCTGGCCTCCGGGAAGATCGAATTTGACCCGCCACTGCCAGAGCGGAAACAGGCAGCGCTGAAGGCGAGCAAGATGGGATTGCTGAACAAAGTCGTGATGGAATTGGATGACGAGTTCGACTTCACGTACAAGGACGGTCAGGTACAGCAACCCAACGAAGAGCTGCTGGTGAAGAGCGACGCCGCGGCAGCTCCGGTGTCGGTGTTGATGCAACCGAATGGCAAGAAGATGATGATCGGCTTTGTGGGCGGTGACGAAGCGTGGCGTTTAGAAAATGCCCAGACACCCGACGCAGCTATGGTGGCGTACTTCGTGAACAAATTGCAGCCGGCGTTCAAATCCGAAATCTACAGTCACATCAAGGCGACGCTCGTTACCCACTGGGGCAAAGAGGGCGGATCCTATTCGTATATTGAGCCCGGCAAAAACCACCTGAGGCAGGACCTTGCGAAGCCCGTCGGCAACGTCTACACCGCCGGAGAGGCCTTTGCGGAACCCGGCTACTTTGAGCAGCAGGTCCCCGCTGCCGCCAAATCAGGCCAGGACGCTGCGAAGGCGATCTTAGCGAAACGGAAACAGGCGCAGCACCACCGCGACCCGGTTCACGCACCTCCGCGGCGCATCGAAGCGGCGAGCTGACACAGCCGTCACTCGTCATTCCCCCTCATCCGGTAACGCTTCAATGGGCGTTTGGCCATTCAGCACGCCGCTGAGTGCCGGCGCGTAATTGTCCATGGTGGCTACGCTCATCAGCACGAGATTTCGAATCACGGTAGCGGCGTCAGTCACGTTTTCCAGATCGACTCCGCTGCGAAATCGAGCCATACCCGTATCGAAGTGCAATTCGAACGCCCCCACGCGGAGCGTGCAGTTGATGCGCATGAAAAGTTCAGCGACCGCGGCGCGCTTTGATGGTTCGATCGGTCCTGGCCGAACCACGTAAAACGCGACTTGGCTCACCTCCTCCTTTGCCTCAAACAGGCAGAGAAACCGACCGTTCTGGCCCTCAAAACCCAATTTCAAAATGGGTTCATCTACGGCTGGCTCAAATCTCCAGCCTTGCTGCTGGAAAAATACCTTGGCTGTTTCAAGAAGCGGCACAGGTGTCATTGTACGCCAACGCCTCGGCCTCTGATGCGCGCTCCCCTCAAACCCAATTTCATGCTCACGCTGCGAAGACGCTTCGTGCAGACCCACGGCTGTGATCGCCGACGTGATCGAGGTAGCGTCTCAGATGGTTACGAGTCGCTGTGCGTTGTCATGCGCGTCCAACCTCGATCCGAATCTCAGAATCAAAACCACCGCCCCGGTCAAAGCTTGGTTACGGGTCCCAGCGGCGTGCCGCGTACCGACATCACGTCGCGCACTCCAAGGTCGTCCCGGTGGTGTTTCATCTCGACCAAGCACTTGCGTTACGGCAAAGCTGGCGTCTGGTTAGTATAATTAGATATATACTAAGTGGATTTATACTAATGGTCGAGCTACGGTGGGTGAAATGCTAGTACATCCCGACGATCTCTTTGACCGAGAGCAAGAATGGCGCGACCTTGATACTTTTGTATCGTCGAACCAGCCCGGCTTGCGCGTCGGCATTGTGTATGGGAGGAGACGCACCGGCAAAAGCTACCTGATTCGTCGTTTGGCTAGGAACGGCCTCTACGTACAGGCACTTGAAGAAGAAAAAGCGCCGGCGCTGTAGACCCCATCGTTCGGTTCTGTCAGTTGATCGTTGCGCCCAATCGAGCATTGCTCGACGAGCGCCAAGGAAGCCAGGTGTGGCGCGAATCCGTCCACACGTGGCGTGCACGAATCCTGGGTCCTCATTTTGAACAAGTGTGCCGAGAATGGCTTTCCCGTTATGCAAAAACCAGAACGATTGGCGGACGCTGGACGCGCATTGGTAGAGCGTTACTGAACGACCGAAACAACAAGGCGGCCATTGAACTCGATGCAGTGTGTGCAGATGCTTCCGGGAAGGTGCTAGCGATTGGTGAGAGCAAATCGAGTGAACAGCTTTGCCAACCCGAAGAACTTCAACGTTTGGAGCGGGCTCGCGTACTTCTGGGAGACAGGGCGCATCCTCGCGCGAGGTTGATCCTCATGAGTCGCAAAGGATTCGCCAAGGGTCTTCGCCAAGCCGCCCGAGGTCGATCGGACGTTGAACTCGTCGATCTCGAGCGGTTGTATGCGGATGCTTGAGTGATGGTGCCACCGCTCTGCAATATGATGAGGCAAAGATAGAAGCCCTGAGAGTGACAGCTCCGGAGCTCAGCGTCACTGAGCTGCGCTTTGTGTATGGGGCTTGAACCGAACATGCACATGGTCGTTGTGGCCCGGCCAATGCCGGATGAGTCCAACCGACGAGCCCCGATCGCGTGGGTACTGAAAGATGAACTCGAGATCTGCATCGGGAGTACCGCGCTGACGCGCCCAACGATAGAGTCTGCGCTGAACGTCGTAGTCGAGGAACATCATCGCAACGCCATCGTCGCGCGCTGCCGTGCGAGCAAACGCCGCCAGTAGTGACCACGTTGCCTCCAGATCGAGGTCCGCATCGGCAGTGCCAAACCGCTCCGGGTATCCCGCCGGAACACGTTTGAAATAGAACCCAACGTCGACGTCGAGCCCGGTTCGATGCGAAACGTGGTTAGAAATCTTGCCGCCGTGCTCAGCCGATAGGTCCCCAATCGCCAACGTGTGAACCTCCGGACGCAACGCGCGAACCACAGCGATCGTCCGCCGCATGTGGTCGATGACATGCTCCGCACCATACGCGCGCCAGGGTCGGCGCACCTGGAATCCTTGGGCCGGGCGAAGCAGTTTGCCATGGTGGAGCTCTTCCGACGGCGCGCGAATGCTCGCCGCGATCCACGTAGCACCGTCGATCACAGCGAGGGCCTGGCGAGCTTTGGCTTCGTCGGATTTCAACCCGTGCAATCCGACTTTGCCATCGGCATGGGCAGGGGTCGCGAGTCCGAACGCCGCGAGGACGCACAGGGTCGAACAGCCGCTTCGCAACACGGTCGTCATTTTCGCTCGGCTTGCGCGGTCAAGCCACTATTCGCGCACGAACCCGAATCTCTACCCGACGGCATCACCGTCAGATCTTCGCCCGAATCGACCTTGCGCATTCGCAATGGGGGCGTAAGCTCGCCACCGTCATCGAGAAACCAACCAAGTCACTCGGAGGGTCCCATGGAAATTCAGAAGCCGGTCGCTGGAACGTTTTGCTGGGTGGAACTTCAAACCAAAGACCCCGCCGCAGCCAAAAAGCTGTACAGCGAACTCTTTGGTTGGACGGGAGAAGACATGCCCATGCCCAACGGCTCCTATACGATGTTCAAATCAGGAGGAAGCCAGGTCGGGGGGCTGATGCAGCTACCTGAAGGGGCGGCCAAAATGGGAGCCCCGCCGATGTGGGGAAGCTACATCGCTGTCGATGATGTGAAGGCCACTACGGATCTCGCCGCGAAACACGGCGCCAAGGTGCTGATGGGTCCCACGGCGATGGGGCCCGGCACGTTTTCTGTCATTCAAGATCCCACCGGCGGAGTATTCATGACGTGGCATTCGCCGCAGCCGATGGGAAGCTTCCTTTACGGTGAGCCCGGGGCGCTATGTTGGAACGAACTCGCGTCGAACAATGTCGATGTCGCGCAGCGCTTTTATACCCAAGTGTTTGGCTGGAAAGCGGATCTGCAAAACATGCCCGGCATGAACTACGTGGTGCTCAAGAATGGCGACAAGCCAATCGGCGGACTGATGGAACAGTCCAAGGAAATGAAGGGAGCACCGAGCATGTGGACCTGCTACTTCGCCGTTGCCGATGCCGATGCAACGACGTCGAAAGCGGCCAAACTCGGCTGCAAAACCCTAGTGCCCCCGACCGATATCCCCAATGTCGGACGTTTCGCGTGGTTGCAAGATCCGCAAGGCGCCGTGTTCGCGATCATCAAGGAGATTCGCTGAGCTCCGCAATCACGGCTTCGAGATCCTGGGCCGCGAGGCGTGAGTTGGTGCGCACACCAGATACGAGGTCGTCACCTTCGGAACGAATCGGTTCAGGTGCGGCACACCTCAGCAATCACGGCTTCTAGATCCTGGGCTGTGAGGCGTGAGTTGGTGCGCACACCAGATACGAGGTCGTCAAGAGAACCGTTCGTGCGTTCGAGGTTGCCCGCGACACACGCCGGATGCAGATAGCCTGCTCCGCGCGTCACCATACTCCCGGTATCTATCTCGCGCTCTATCGCAACTCGGAACGCGTCCTTGGCGATGGGCTGTTCGCATTGCATGCACTTCGCTCGCCCGGTCGGAGCGCGGTCCGCGTAGGGGAAGCCTCCTGGCTTCGCGTTGCCCTTTTGCAGCGCAGCAGCGATGGCTGCGTCGATGTCCGCTTTATTGGCAATCGCACCGCCGTAGTCGGCCATCGCGGCGCCCAGCTCTGCCGGCAACTTGGCTGCAGCGCACAACAGGTGGTGCCACGCCAGGCTAGGCGAAGCGCTGAACTGCGTTACCACTTCGACGCCGAGCCGGAGTTCTCCTTTGGAAATCGGCTTCTTGCACGTGCGGCAACTCGCACGACCCGACTTTGCTTCCTCGATGAGGTTCGCCATGGCACGAACCTACTGCAACCGCACCTGGCGCCAAAATGAGTGGTTGAAAAACCAGCCCAAATTGGGGATGTTCCAGGTGCTCGAACGGTAACAGACTCGACCGCCGAACCTTACGCAGGAGAGACGATGAGCAAAATGGCTCCGCAGCAGGACCGCATCCTCCCACAAGAAAAAATGGTTCCTGAGGTTCAGATTCGAAATGTTCCTGCGGGATTCTCGCGAATCGAACTAGCCGGAATCACTCAGTACCATTCAGGAGAATTTTCGGCGTCCGCCCTCGCGGAGGCAGTTGCGAGCAAGGACAACCGCATCCGCACGACGAACGACGTCATGAGTGACCTGAATCAATTCTTGGTCCCATATGAGGCCCCGCCATTCGCCCCGGCACCCGGCCCCGGGACTGTCTTTGCGGCAGCGGGATATCTCATGGAAATCGCTGTCGCGAGTCGAGCGTTCCAGCATCTCGCCAGTGAGCTAGGTTTGCTGGAGAAATTGTGGCCCTTCGCACAGCGGATTCTAGCAGCCGTCCGACCTGCATGGCGTTTGAACAAGGTGCCTGAGTCCATGGCCAAAGGAGTCACCAAAGACGCGAACGTGGTGGTTCAAGAATTTCGCACGCACGTGAAAGGAATTCCCGGAGCCCGAAAATTGATCAAAGCATTTACCGCATTCAAGGACGCTGTGATTCGCAACCTATAGCGCAGCCAAAGCTGTCCTCCCAATTGCTAATCACCCAAGGGATCAAGCGCCGGCCATAAAAGCCGGCTAGGGGCGTTGCCCGCTAGCGGACCACCGCCGCGCTACGTCGATCAGGCCGTCAAAGGCGTCGCGCATTGCCCACGCTTTTTCTCTAAACGAACGCACGCTGGTCGCGCGCAGCAGGCCATCGCCAAACGCGGTGCGTACGCCCTTGCAGCCGCTATCCTTCTCGAACCGAAGCGCGGTGCCTTCGTAGATGCGGTAGCACGCTTCAAATCCCGCAAGGGTGCCGGTGTTGTAAAGCGGCGCACCATTCTGAATCGCTTCCTCGATCGCGGTGACCACGGTTTCGATATCGGACCGGTCACAGCCGCTGAGCACGGCGAGAGAGTGGCGGGGGACTCGGCGCTGAATCTCCACCTGCTCTTCGCCGCTATCGCCGCGCGCCTTGGCCAAATCCGTGGTGGCTTTGACAAATTCGCCCACAGCGATGTTCTGAAGCTGCTGCATCATCGGTCGGAGGTAATTGGCCGGCACTGCCAGATTGATATTCTGTCCCTGGGCCACGATCATCGTCGTTACGCCGATCACTTCGCCAAACTGGTTGAATAGCGGGCCGCCGCTGGAACCGGGGGAAATCGGCGCCGAAATTTGCAGAATCGTCAACTCCGGCGACAAATGGCGTACCTGCGATATCAGTCCGTCGGTGATCGAGTAGTCCATCCCCAGCGGATTGCCAATCGCATAGACCTTGTCGCCGGCAGAAGCGGTATTCGAATCGCCCAGCCGAACCGAGGACAGCGCTCCGTTCGGTTGAATCCGCATGAGTGCGAGATCGTGGTCGCGATCGATTCCTGCGATCGACACCACGGGATACTCGCCGCGGTTGTTATGAAGCTTGACCTTGATCGCGGGCTCGCCTTCGATGACGTGAAGGTTAGTCGCAATGAGTCCCGACCGATCCAAAATGAATCCCGTGCCAACGCGCTCGCTACCGGTTTCAACCCGAACGATCGCCGGGCTCGACGCATCCACGATTTCTCGCGGCGACATGCGCACGTAGTTCCCCTGTCGGCCACCACAGCCGAAAGCTGTAGCGACAATGCCTATTAGGAACCGCGCAACCGGGCGCATTGTTCTATGATACCGCTCCTGAGGGCGGTCGTCACCCGGCCGATGGAGTTACGGAGCCTTGTCGTGCGGTGTGAGATGAATTTGCAACATCCCCTTGTCCAGAGCCTCGCGAAAGCCGCGCGGGTTGCGCCGTGGGTCAATTCCCGAGCGAACGCCAGCATCTAGACTCTGCTGGAACAGCGATAATCTCACCTCTTCCCAGCTGGGGCATCCGTCCTCGGAACGGCGAGATGCTCGGCACGCCGCCAGTGCGCGGTTGGCATAATCGAGACCACGAATTACGTCGAGCCGTTCCACAAACGCCCCAGACGCTGCAAACAGCGCTCGCCACAGCGAGGGCGAGGCTTTTGCTCGCTCGCTTCCTCGAACCGCCTCGTCGATGGCCCAATCTTTCTGACCGGCTTCGTCTAGCGCGCGTGTGAGATCCGCCACAGCCTGGCCATCGGTGGGACGAGCAATCGTTCGCGCCTCTGCGATCGCGACGGCAAACTGCTCCCCTGGATCCGCTTTGAACACGGGGGTTGCGTACATCTGGCGACTAGGTAAGGCGATCAGCACCGCGATCACCGCGGCGACCCCCAGATCGACAATTCCAACCACTCGTCCCAGCTGCATCGTTGTTATAGGACACCATACCCCTACCGGCGTTCCCATGGGCGAGGCGGAGGCCCGATACGATGGAAGTAACATCCATCACTGAGGCAAAATGCAACGGAGCGTCCCGAGATGCTACGGGGATACTTCAATAACCAACCACCCGTACTCGTACATTTTCCGGGTTTTGGCTCGTGGATCGGCGGTTGCACTAGGGCTTGCCATGCTTACAAAGATCTCGACTGCGTTCCACAAGGGCGGGTGGGGTATGTGGCCCATCCTGCTTACATCCGTCATCACCATTGCAATCATCGTGGAGCGCGCGGTCTATTTGTTCCGCGCCTCGGTCGACAAGGACAAGCTGCTTGCGCTCCTCAAGAGCCAAGTCATGAGCGGCAACGTCCAGGGCGCAATCAAGGTCTGCTCAGGCAATCCAACGCCCATGACCCGGATCGTCCAGGCTGGACTCATGAAGTTCAACAAGAGCGATGAAGAAGTCCAAGCGGCGATGGATGAAGCGGCGCTGCGCGAGCTGCCCAAGATCAATGCTCGTACGCCTTACCTCGCGATGACGGCGAACTTCGCCGTGATGGCGGGTCTGCTCGGAACCATCGGCGGAATGATCACGTCGTTCGGCTCCGTGGGCTCGGACGAAGGTGGCAACAAAGCAACGGAGCTCGCCAACGGCATCTCGGAAGCGCTGAACTGTACGTTCTTCGGAATCCTAACCTCGCTCATCGGTCTGCTGGGGTACTCGCTGCTTCAGGGCAAGACCACCGCGGTTACCGACGATATCAACGAGGTCACGGTGCAGGTCGTAAACTTGGTGACCACGCACCGGGCGCAAATGCAGCCCAATATGTAGCTAGTTCTCGTCTGCCACAACTTGCACGCAATACAGGCGAGGAGAATTAGCTATGGGCGCAGCAGTCGGTACCGGCGATGGAAAAAAGAGCGTTAACGTCGAGCTCAATATTGTTCCGTTCATCGATCTGATGAGCTGTTTGACCGCATTCCTGCTCGTGACAGCGGTGTGGGTCAATATCGCCCAGATCAACATTCAGCCAAAAGGCCGAAGCCGCGACACCACGACAGTGATCAGCGACATCGACGAGGTAAAGCTGTCGGTGCTGTTACAGGCTGACCGAATTTGGGTCGGCTTGTCGCGGATCAACGAATTCCAAGAGATCCCCAAAAAGCCGGATGGCCCGGATTGGGAGAAATTCGAGACGACGATCAAAGAGCATAAGGCGTCGGCCTTCTTCGCGGACCGAACAGACATCGAGGTCGCGGCAGAATCTACCCGGGACGCCCCGGTCAAATATCAAGACATCATCCATGCGATGGACGTGGCCCTGAAGGTCGGGTTCATCGATGTGGGACTTACCGACCCTAACGGCCTCTCTGCGCGGCCGAGCTTGTAAAGGAAAGCCATGCCGGTACATTCAGCAGGCCCGCGCCTCTACCACTCTGTTCGATTCAAGCACTTGGTAAAACACTCGGGGTCGAGCGCATCGGCGCGCGCCTCGAACATCGCGATGAACCTGACTCCGTTCGTCGACATGATGACGATTCTCGTCACGTTCCTCTTGATGGTGTTTTCGTCCACAGGTCAGCTGCTTCAAGCCCAAAAAGGCCTGGACCTGCCGATTGCAGACCGCCGCGATACGTTGCAGGAGGCGCCGGTTATCATCGTTACGAAGAACGAAATTACCTATCAGGGGCAGCTGGTGGCGACGACCGAGAGCGTACTACTCGACGACTCGCCAACGTTTAAGGTCGATGCGCTGTTCGAGCGCCTCGACGCGAGCGCCAAGAAGATCAAGGAGGATGCCCTGATGGGCAAACTGCCCAAAGATCTCGCCAAAGCATGTGAGGACGCAAAGCAAAACATCCGGGCCGCCGCGGGCAAGTTCTGCCCTGATGGATTGGCGATCCTCCAGGCGGACGAAGGCAGCGACGCCCGGCTGATCAACAAAATCGTGAATACGGCCAAACTTGCGGGGTTCGACAATCTGTTGTTCGCGGTGAAGAACAAGTAAGATTGAGCTTGGGTCCCAATTTCACGGACCCAAACGCGTGAAAGGGAATTTGGCATGAAGCGACTTGCTCCCCTGTTGGTGGCGGGCATGTGGGTTAGCCTCGTTGGCTGTCCTGACAACCCCTACAAGGCGAAGACCTGGATCAAGAAGCTTGATGACCCGCGCGAGGCCGAGCGTGCAGTCACCCAGCTCGAACAGCTCGGCGACCCAAGTGCGATCGATGCGCTCGGGCAGGCGTGGCTGGCCCAGGGTAAGCCGGTTCGCCTGCTCCAGGTCATTATTGCGCTGGCTCGTCCCCTAACCCCGGAGCAGGCCAAATCCGCCTACTTGACCGACTACGAAGGCGGCCGAAAAGCGAGCTGGGCATCTGCCCTACCGTTCTTGCAGAAGGCGCTCACCGAGGTCGACGAAGCCAATCCGCGATCAGTCGACAGCGCCAAAAAGGCCGCAGACGCGCTCGGCGAAGCCCGTATTGAGGGTGGCATCGACGCTTTGGTCGATATCGCGACGAAACCCCTCACCAAGAAGCTGATCTCGGCGCAAGTCGCCGCCACTCGCGCTCTTGGCAAGTACGAGCCGGAAAAGCAAAAGGCGGCCGCCGCGCTCATGAAGATCGTCGATACGCAGCCGCCGGAACACCCTCGAACAGCAAAGGAAAAGGATAAAGCCCGAGCGCTCGAGGAGAAATACGGCCTATTCCTCGGCGTCACCGGCGCCGCGATCAACGCGTTGTCCGAACTGCGCGTCCCGGCAGCGACCAAATCGCTGATCATGTCGATGTATCGGACTCCAGAGCTATTTGCTCAGATTCGACGGGCCCTTGTTGCCAGTGGGCCCTCGGCCGAGGTCGATCTGCGCAAGATCCTGCGGGGCGAACACGCCGAGGTAAACCAACTCTTCAAGGATAAGCGTCTCGACATCTACTGCGGCGACAAGGCCGACAAAGCCGAGGCCAAGGACTGCGTGCCGGTGTCTGCGAAAGATTTCTATCCCGCCGTTGTACTCGGCGATTTCTACAATCCAGCTTCTGTTCCAGATCTCCTCATTGCCCTTGGCCGCCCGGCCCTGCCGCAGTACTACGCCGACGACCAGCCTAGCGCGACAACGCAGTATCACGCGATCTTCGACGCACTGCGCAAGATTGGATCCAACGCTGCAGCGGAGAAAGTGCGCTCCATGTGGTCGGGCAAAGGCGAACTCAACATCCGAATCATGGCGATTGGCGCGTATCCCTTCGTTGCGCGGGATACTGCCGGGCTCGATGAGCTGGGGAAAATCGCCGCCGACAACGCGGCGGACGCCAATCTCCGCACGGAGGCAGCGACAGCGTTTGCGCGAATGGCAACCAGCGCCGACGACATCAAAGTGCTAACCGATCTGGCGCAAAAGTACTTCGACGCGAGCGATAAGAAGCGCAAAGAAGCGGATGGGAAACCCAAAGCGGACGCAGCGGCTGCCGATAAAGAGCTTGAGCTCGCCCGCAAACATGTTGAGGAAGCCAAGTCGGCAGCGCTCAAAGCGACGCACGACGCGTCGCAAGGAGCGGACGCGATTCGCGCCGCAACCGAGAAGGCAAAGAAAGCCGAAGAAGACCTCAAAGTCGCAAAGAAGAAGCACAAAGAGGCGTCCGCGCCATTCAAGTCCGCCGACTCGCTTGCGAAGGCATACCGAGGATATGCGCGGATGTTCCAAACCCACATCGCTCGCATCGCCGCTGCGATCCGCTGCAAGACTGACCAGAATTGCTACGTCGCAACGCTCAAGCAAACCGAAGAACAGGCCGCTGAGAACTGCGGTCCGTACATCAAGGACCTGGCGAGCTGGACCAAGGACGAAAAACAGGGACTTTTGGAGGGACAGGTCGAGCGCGCCATGCTCGAACTCGGCAAACAAGGCCAAAAAGCCGCTACCCACACCGATGCACTGCTCGACGCGGCCAAAAGCGACGACCGGCTGATTCGGCAGAGCATTCTCCTTGCGCTGCCGAAAATCGCCAAGCTGCCGTGTGCCCAATGCGAGCTCAAACTCGATGCCGCAATTAAGGCTGGGGAAGGCAAGAGCACGCTCGGCGACCTCAACCTGGAAACGACGATGCTGCGAAACTACTTTGCGTGGGCTGGCGGCAAAACTCCTTCGCCGACGAACGAGGCTGCGCCTGCTGCCGGGTCCGGCGACGGCAAGCCCGCGGCCAGCAAATAGAAATTTGGCCTACATCGCGCACTGGTAAATCGAGGCGATTTCCGGTGCGCTTAGCGCATGGTCGTAGAGCAACACCTCGTCGATCGATCCTTGAAACGCGTTGCTATCGACGGTTCGATTCGTTGCGCCCACGCGAACCGCAATGCCTACGTCGGAAAAGGTAGCGCCGCCGACTGCGGTGTTGCTGATGGAAGCACTGGGTTGTCCATTTTGGAAAAATGACACACTGGTGGGGGACGACGCTCCGTTCCACGCTGCGCAAACGTGGACCCAGGCGGAGATAGGAATGGCTCCTCCGACAGCGACGTCATCGTAGTTCGTGAAGAACGCGATACGCCATCCGGGCGGCGACGATTCGTTTGGCCTCAGGTACATGGACCACCCGCGGCCCCCCATCATCGTTTTGTCCACAAGGGTGGCGAGAGTTCCAGTATAAGGATTCGCAGTAGTCTCGGTGCGCATCCACGTGCAAACCGTGAGCGAACCCAAATTGTCGAACCCAGGCGGAAATACCGCAAAATCTGTCGAGGCATCAAATGTGATGGCGTTTCCGATCCTTCCAGTTACCCAGGTCACGCCGGACAACTCCGCATCGTGAGGTACGCGAGCCTTATCTTTGGCGATTGTGCCCGAGCCCTCGTCTAGTGGAAGGTATGCAACCAGCCCCGTGATCGCGAGCGCAGCTGCGCATGGCTGCGGTGCGGCAGGGCTATCCAGACCGTCGAGCTTGGCGTCGTGCACGCCACTGGCGTCGGTGCTGCCGCTTCCACGATGTGCGTCGAACAGTGATTGCGAACAGCCCGCTATCACCACGAGCAGCGACAGTTCGTAGGGAGCACGCATGATCCAGCTACAATATGCCAGAATGCGATAGCGGAAGAAGCTATCGACGCCCAAGTGACTGCCCCCGAGGGTAGGTTATTTGCGTCTCCTGGGGTGCGCTGGATTGGGAGGAAGGCCGGCGTGCTGGGTAAGCGCGGTGCCGCGCCGGACCGCGGCGACGCGCTGCGGCCGTTTGGTGCTTGCAGCAGGCTGCCATGATGGCACGAGGGCGTGTTTGCCACCGCCGATCAGGTCGCTGCGGCCCATGCGGTGCAGGGCTTCGCGCAGCAGCGGCCAGTTCGCAGGATCGTGGTAGCGCAAGAATGCCTTGTGCAGTCGGCGACGCTCCAATCCCCGGACGACGTGAACGCGTTCTTTGGCGACCAGAGACCGCAGCGGCGAATAACCCGTGTGATACATCGCTGTTGCACTTGCCATAGGGGAAGGCAAAAACGCTTGAACTTGATCCGGTCGAAAACCGTTGCGCTTGAGCCATAGCGCCAGATTCAGCATGTCGTCGTCGGTAGTTCCCGGGTGCGCAGCGATGAAGTACGGAATCAGGTACTGCTCCTTCTTGGCTTCGGCCGAGTAACGGTCGAACAACTCCTTGAATCGATCGTACGTTGCGATCCCAGGTTTCATCATGTAACGCAGCGGGCCGTCTTCGGTATGCTCGGGAGCGATCTTCAAGTAGCCGCCGGTGTGGTGTTGGGCAAGCTCTCGAATCCATTCTGGAGACCGCACCGCGAGGTCGTAGCGAACACCTGAGGCAACAAAGATGCGTTTGATTCCGGGAATCGCGCGCGCGGCTTTGTACAACGCGATGAGCGGAGAGTGGTCGGTGCGCAGGTTGTCGCAGATGCCGGGGAATACGCACGACGGTTTGCGGCATGCGGCCTCGATGTCGCGACTCTTGCAGCTCATGCGATACATATTTGCCGTGGGGCCGCCCAGGTCGGAGATGTTGCCGGTAAACCCGGGGGTCACATCGCGAATGCGTTCGATTTCACGAACGATCGACGATTGCGATCGGCTCTGAATCATTCGGCCTTCATGTTCGGTGATCGAGCAGAAGCTGCATCCGCCAAAGCATCCGCGCATAATCGTGACCGAGAACTTGATCATGTCGTACGCTGGAAGCTTTTTGCCGGCGTGACGGGGATGGGGCAGCCGCGAAAACGGCAGCTCGTAGAGTTCGTCGATCTCTGCTGTGGTCAGTGGTATCGGCGGCGGATTGATCCAAACGAAAGATCCACCTCGGTTGCCATGCGACTGCATCAGTGCGCGCGCATTTCCGGGGTTGGCTTCGAGATGCAGGATGCGCGACGCGTGAGCGTACAATACTGGATCCGCGGAGACTTGCTCGAAGCTCGGCATGCGGATGACGTGCGGAGTGCCGTCTCGCGCGGGAGCTCTTCGGCCAAGCGGAATCAGGGTGGGAGGGCGATCGCTGGGGCAGGGCAGGGAGTTCGGCGACTCGGGGCTGGTGGCGTACGGATTGGGCGTTGGAGCGGTGTTGCGGGAACTGTCGATCGATGTTGAGTCGATTGCGCGAAATCCAGGAAGAATCTCGTCGACGAGAAATGCGGTTCCTCGAAGATCTCGGAGCGCGGCGGGCTCTGCTCCTGCAGCCAACCGATGTGCGATCTCAACGATGGCGCGCTCTGCATTGCCATACACCAACAGGTCTGCCGCCGCATCGACGAGAACCGACCGACGCACGCGGTCGCTCCAGTAGTCGTAGTGCGCAATTCTACGCAAGCTTGCCTCGATGCCGCCGATGACAACGGGGACATCTCCATACGCCTCGCGGCAGCGCTGGGCGTACACGATCACCGACCGGTCAGGGCGCAGCCCGCTTTCGCCGTCGGGAGAGTACGCATCGTCGCTGCGAATCTTTTTGTCGGCGGTGTAGCGGTTCACCATCGAGTCCATGTTTCCCGCGGTGACACCCCACATGACGTTGGGCCGCCCGAGCGCTCTAAAAGGCTCGGCGGAGCGCCAGTCGGGCTGATCGAGAATGCCAACGCGAAACCCATGGCGCTCGAGCAAGCGGCCGATCAGCGCCATGCCGAAGCTGGGATGGTCGACGTACGCGTCACCTGTAACGAGCACGACGTCGCAACTGTCCCAGCCAAGCTCGTCCATCTCCGCGCGCGAAGTCGGCAATACCGGCGCAATACCGAACCGGTGCGCCCAATACGGGCGGTGGGAAAACAGCGGCTTAGCCGGTTCGAGCACGAGGATTGAGTACTATCCAGTACGTGAAAAGGAAATGACAATCGCAGAAAAGGTCGTTGCTCCGGCTAATGTGCGGCCCGGGTGGTCACGAACTTGCGGGGGGCTGTACTTAGCGACGAGCTGGAGGACCGCTGCCGGTTTGCAGTGCGGCCTGGGTTTCGGTTGCCGTGGCCTCTACCACTCCGGCACCCTTAGGCAGGTGCGCGCGCAATTCGATCGGGCGATCGAGGGTGAGCCAGTACCGAACCGTCTTGCGTTTGGGCGCGCCAATCTCGACGAGTTCCTCGACGCTCGCCGGAGCTATGTCCAACGACACCGGAACCGGGACGACGCGACGGCGCAGCAGGACATGCGCGCGGGGGGCATCGGCCGCGATTTGGACAGCAATGGTCGTTGCTTGCGGAGTTTCCTGCATCTCGAAACTAGGTGGCGGAGGAACCAGCGACGGTGGTGCCTCTCCTCGCCCTCGCAGCCCGACGAACAACCCTGCTGCCCCGATTGCGATGCTGACGGTGGCTGCAGTGTAGAGCGCATAGGGGCGCGCCGCTGCAGATCCATACTCGCGTTTGCCAGGAGCCGCTGTGGGCTGTGCGAGTTCGGAACCGGTGTAGGGCTGGCGGCGGCGGCGCTTTGGCGCCGAGACGCCATCGCGTCGAGTATCGAATTCGGACAGGGCGGCTTCCACGTCGATCATCGAGGACAATCTGTCGTCGGGATTCTTGGCGAGCAGTTTCGTCAGGATCAATTCCGCGAGCCCATGCGGTACGTCGCCTCCTGTCAGCGGCGGCGGCAGATCATGAACGATGCGGTGTAGTACCTGACGGGGTTCGTCGCCGGTGAATGGCCGGCGTGCAGTGAGTGCTTCGTACAAGATCACGCCAAGCGCGTAGATGTCTGCGCGCTTGTCGACAGACTCTGGGGCGAGGATCTGTTCGGGGGCCATGAATTCCGGCGTCCCCATGACCATGCTTTGTTGCTGGTCGTCCTGCGTCAGGAAGCGCGAGATGCCGAAGTCGAGCACTTTGACGTGATCCGGTGCATTGCTCTCGTCGGTGAGGAACACGTTGTCGGACTTCAGATCGCGATGCACGATGCCGGCATTGTGTGCGGCGTGTAGGGCGGAAGCGATCTGGCTTGCGATGCGTACCGCTCGCCGCACCGGCATGCCACCGGTGCGATAGATTTCATCAGTCAGCAGCGTGCCCTCTAGATACTCGAACGCGATGTAAGGAATGTGATTTTGAGTGAATCCCATGTCTGTGGATTCGACGATATTGGGGTGGCCCAGGGTTCCTGCCGCGCGCGCCTCGTTCATGAACCTCTCGACCACGATGGCATCGGTCGCCAGTTCAGGGTGGAGAATCTTCATCGCGACACGCCGGTTGATCAGCGTGTGTTCGGCCAAGAATACCGTCCCCATGCCGCCTTGCCCGAGCAGTTGAATGATCCGGTAGCGACCTTCGACGACGTCGCCCGGATTCGCAACGGCGTCGCGCCGCTGTACTGCCAGCATTCATCGACCATGGTCGAACGAGACCGACCGTAAGACAAGGATTTCAAAGCGCGATTCACGTGTCGCAGGCTGGAGGCGATGTATGCTGGTACACGCTCCCGTGACTGCAAAAGCCCCGCCGCGCAACAAGTCGACCCCGGGCTCGCCTGCTCCGGTGTTCCATTCGCCGTTTGCACCGCTTGCTTCTCTCGATCTGCCGATTGGCCAGGCCGCAGCGCAGGTCGATCTACCTCCGCACTCGCGCCCCGGCGGAGCCGGCGCTATCGATCTACCTCCGCACTCCCGTAGCGGGAGTGCTGCGCGCGCCGGCGACCCCGGGAAGTCCCTGACGAGGGGCGGAGCCGGGGCTATCGATCTACCTCCGCACTCCCGTAGCGGGAGTGCTGCGCGCCCCGGCGGAGCCGGGGCTATCGATACGGCAACTCCGCTCGCCGCGGGCCCTACGGGGCCGGCCCGTGCTGTCGTGCGCCTGGAGCGCAAGCACCGACGCGGCAAAGAGGTCACCGTGGTGGAAAAGCTTGGACTGTCTGCCGAGGAGCTGGAGATTTGGTGTCGCGACTTGAAGCGGACGTTGGGATGTGGCGGCGGAGTGGAACAGGCCGCGATCGTGCTCCAAGGGGATTTTCGCACTCGTTTGCCCGATGCACTGGGCAAACTCGGTGTTAGGCGCGTCACGGTTTCCGGTTAGGACGAGCACAACTTGCGAAACGCATTCGCGGGCTACCGAATGCGGCTTTTCATAGTACTCACGGTAGTATATACCTTCCGATAGCACCATGGAGCCTCAAACCGGGCCCCAACCAGCAGACCCAATTATTGGGCAAACCATCGGCAATTATCTGGTAATTCAGAAGTTGGGCGAAGGTGGGATGGGGACGGTTTACCTCGGTGAACACCCCACGATTGGTAAGCGGGTGGCGCTCAAGATTCTCCATCCGGAGTTCTCGACCGATACGGAGGTTACCGAACGGTTCTTTACCGAAGCTCGGGCGGTCAATGCGATCGCACACCCCAACATTGTCGACATCGTCGACTACGGAGTGATCGAGCAGGGTGACCACGGTAGGCGCCTGGTGTACATCACCATGGAGTACCTCCAGGGCCAAACGCTGGCGGAGACGTTGCGCGCCGAGGCGCCCTTGTCGCCGGAACGTGCGTTTTCAATCACGATCCAAGTCGCAAGCGCACTGGCGGCATCGCACCGGTGCAACATTGTGCATCGCGATCTAAAGCCAGACAACATCATGCTCACGTCGCGAGGGGGAGAGCAGGAGGTCGTCAAGCTTCTCGATTTTGGCATCGCAAAGCTGTCGAACGACGGGCAGGTTTCGCGCCGCACTCGCACGGGGTTGGTTCTCGGAACACCCGCGTATATGTCGCCCGAGCAGTGCGAGGGCAGTGCGAGCGTTGATCAGCGCGCCGACGTATACGCGTTGGGCATCTGTCTGTATGAGATGTTGGTGGGCCGCGTGCCGTTCGTCGGAGACAGCTACGGCGAGGTGCTTGTGCAACACCTTACTCAGCTGCCGATTGCACCGTCGCACTACCGGTTGCTTCCGGCCCACGTCGAGCAAGTTGTTGTGAAAGCGCTCGAGAAGCGGCGCGAACAACGATATCCGACCATGGATGAATTTGCGCGCGCTCTGGCCGATCCGATCGGCTACGTAGAGACTCACGGTGGACTGGGAGAGTTCCTCTCTCGAGAACTAGCGCCATCGTCAACTCCGGTGCCGCACCGGATTCCCAGTCCGCAGTCGCTGTCCAACCCGCTAATGAGGAGCGCGTCATTTCCCTCGCTGTCTCTGGGTGTGCCGCCCGCGGGGGGGATTCCGGCTACAAGCGCGATGCTTTCCGGCCCAACCGGTCAGTCGACATCGAGCCGCAGCATGGTGGGAATTGCAGTGGCTTGCGCGATCGTGGCGGCAGGGGTCGGTGCCGGGCTGTTTTGGTTGCACCAGGCGAGGCTGCGGTCGGCTGCGAAACAAGGTCCGGTCACCGACATCGTTATGAGCAGTACCAGCGGGAGCGTCGAGGCCGAGGTCACGGGGCCGAAACCGGCTGCCGTTGCAGCCGCACCACGAGGCAGCGCCGCCTCACTCGGTAGCCGTGGCCCCGTTGCCGCCTCACTTCCCGACCGGGGTGCTGGCGGCGTCAGTACGAGCGTGCGTCGCGAAGAGATGGTTACACTGCAAGTGAATTCCAATCCCGAAGGCGCTCAGATTTTCCTGAACAATAAGGATACAGGCAGAACCACGTACGCGAAGCTTCAGTTTCCTCGCTCCAAGAAATCTGCAACCATCACACTTCGGCTCAAGGGATACGAAGACTTTGTGATTCCGCGGTTTGCGCTTGATCGCGACGAGATCACGAAGAGCGTGACCCTACGGCCGGTAGTGGTAAGGTCGGTGCCCCAGTCGGCGCCCCACAGCACAAGTAGCAGCACTTCCTGCGATACATGTCTCGAGCGGCCTGAGTAATCGACGGACTACCGAATGAACAAAGCGAACTACGTTGTGCCGGGCTCCTCGAGTTTTGTCAAAATGCGTATGCGATCGGCCTCAGTGTGGATTCTGCTGGGTTTGACCGCGATTGCGGGCGCAGATCCGAGGTCGGCGGAGGACTGGTACAAAGAGGGCGAGACGCAATACAATCTAGGCAATTTCGATCGAGCGGCCGAAGCGTTTAAGCAGGGTTACGCCGTCGAAACCGCGGAAAGCAAAAAGGCGGCCTACCTGTACAATGTTGCTCAGGCGTATCGACAGGGCAAGCGCTGCAAGGACGCGGCCTTTTTCTATAAGCGCTACCTGTCGCTCAAAGAGCAGGACACGGTAAAGCCTCTACGGGCAGAACGGCGCACTGAAATCGAGGGATGGATTACCGAGCTTCAGGAGTGCGAAAAGGCCCAGGCGCTGATCGCGGCGAAACCCCCGGATGCGACCCTACTGCCGGAGGGTACAGATTCGACAAAAGCTCGCAGTAGTGGTTCATCGCGATCTTCCACCGGGGAGAATGCGGAAGGTACGAATGAAGAAAGTGGTGCATGGGGGCAGGACTCGCCGAGCCCCAGCCTACTATCCGTGCGCGCGGCGGGCGGTGGAAGCAAGATTCACATTGGATCCCGCGATGTACCAATTCAGGCAACGTTGGCAATGTTTGCCGGGTATCCGATCAAGCTGACGGATCACCTGGTGCTGGATTTGGGCGTGGCCGCAACATTGACGCCGCTTCCCTACGCGATTGGCGACGCGAGCAAGACCGCGCTGCTGACATCGGCCCTGGGAGACTTCGGACTCACATACGCGTTTGGATCGACCCTTGCCATACGAGCTGACCTGGGGATTGGCGCGTTGATCTTCAGCAACATGGGCGAACTCGGAAATCCGTTCACGGTCAATATGGCACCAACGACGGGCGCGCTTACGATGTTGGCGGGTCGGGGGGCGCTCTCGGTAGACCTAGCGATCACTCCGAGCCTTATCGTCACGCTTACGCCGCTGGCCTACTCGTATAGTCCGCCGAAGGCGGGACTCCTCGACGAAATCAAGTCGATTCAGCGCTTCGATCTTACGCTTGGGATCGGCTATCGCATGTAGCGACAGGACTGCTGCCATGAAGAAATGCCCGTATTGCGCGGAAGAGATTCAAGACCAGGCAATCAAGTGCCGGTTCTGCGGGTCTGCGTTGTCGCCGCCGGGGACCAGCAGCGATGCGCAGGGGGATTCGAGCACTTCCGCTGTGCTGGCGACTGCGAGCGCGGCGGAAGCGTTGCGGCGGCCGTTTGTTGGGGGCGCGGCTGCGGACGTCGAGAGGCGAACGATCTACGAAGGAAGTCCGTCGTGGAAGGCGTTCCTCCGCTATTACGCGATCGTTGGCTTTGCAGCTGCCCTGGCCATCGCGGTTTTGCTAGTGGTCCACGGCAAGGATTCCACGACGCCGACCAAGGCGATTGATGTTGGCGCACCGATTGCCGCGGCAGTGCTGGCTTGGGCCGGGCTCTGGCTGTATCGCAAGTCGATTAAGGTGCGCGTTACCACCACAGCGATCGAATTTGAACGCGGTGTGCTGTCGAAGCGCATCGATGTGCTTCACTTGTGGCGCGTGCGCGATTTGGCGTACAAGCAACATTTCATTGATCGGATTCTTGGGATCGCACATGTCGAGGTAATGGCTCAGGATCAAACGACTCCGGTGCTCGAGATTGTAGGCATGCCGGCATCGCGCGAGCTGTTCGAACAGCTGCGCGACTCCATAGAGATTCAGCGCCAGGCAAAGAATGTGTTTGGCGTGATCAGTTGACCTTGCGCCATTCTGCCGCTTGCCCGGGGCCTATAGCCCTGCCTTAGACAATTCTGTAGCAAGCGAGTCCATTGCGGCCGCCAGGGTTGGATGGTCGGTTACAAACGAGCCGTAGGCCTCGCGCAGCTTGTGGCGGAGAGATTCGTAGTGCGGCTTGTGCTCGGGGTCGAGCAAAACGGTCTCGAGTTGGCGCTTGATCGCATCGACCTGCGCAGTGGGAGTGCTTTGGGCTTCGCCGAGTTGGGAGCGGACGGCTTTGACGCCCTCAAGGACCGATGGTGTGGGCATGTCGTTGCGACTATGGCACAAACCCGAGGCGGGCGCGGCGAACATCGCGCGAAGTGCGCCGCGGGCTTCTCGTACATGTCCACATGTTTTCAGTGGGTTAGGCCCCCTAGCTATAGGCAGTTTGAAACGATTTGCAGATCGAGACGCAACGAGTTTGACCTTTGACGATGACTCGAACGTTGACCTTGACGGCAACGTTCGACTTCGACCCCACCGTGAACCTCGGCCTTGACCTCGTCGAGGGGTCCAGCACGGCGGTGCAGGTCAAGGGTGGAGTCATCGTCATACGTCGCCGTCAACCTCAACGGTGGAGTCAAGGATCAAGTTAAGCTCAACGAATTCATACTATTGATGTTTCTCTTAACTTACTGGCATGGGTCTAGAGGTGCGCAGGATCTCGGTATTCGCCCAGCTGTTGGCGGAACAAGTCGCAGACTTCGCCCAATGTTACGCCGGACTTCACTGCATCTACGATCGGCGGCATCACGTTCTGAGCGTCGTCGGCCAGCGCTGCTTTTACCGCGGCAAGCGCGCGCTCAGCCGCGTCGGGGCTGCGGTGATGGCGAAATGAGCGGATGCGCTCGATCTGTGCGGCTTCGATAGCCGGGTCGATGTGGAGCGTCGGAATCTCATTTCCCTCGTGCGGCATGACGTGTTTGTTCACGCCGACAACCGAGCGCTGACCGTGGTCGACCTCGCGTTGGAACTCAAATGCGGCGCGCGCGATCTCGCGCTGTGGATAGCCTTGTTCGATCGCGTTGACGATACCGCCCATCGCATCAATACGGTGAATGTAGTCCCAGGCGGCTGATTCGACCTGATCGGTCAAGGTCTCGACGAAGTAGCTGCCAGCGAGCGGGTCGGCCACGTGCGCAATTCCGCTTTCTTCGTAGATGATTTGCTGAGTGCGCAACGCCAGCATCGCCGCATCTTCGGTCGGCAACGCATACGTCTCGTCGTAACTATTGGTGTGGAGTGACTGGGTACCTCCGAGCACGGCGGCCATTGCTTGAATCGTGGTGCGGACGACATTGTTGAGCGGCTGTTGCGCGACCAGTGAAACCCCCGCGGTTTGGGCGTGCGTTCGCAGCAGCCACGATTTGGGATTCTTGGCGCCGAACCTCTCGCGCATGATGGTTGCCCACATTCGCCGGCCCGCTCGAAATTTTGCGATCTCCTCGAAGAAATCGTTGTGAACATCCCAAAAATACGACAGCCGTGGCGCAAACTCGTCGACTTCCAGGCCGGCGTCGATGCCGAGTTGAACGTACGCAATGCCGTCGGCAAGTGTGAACGCCAACTCTTGAACTCCTGTGGCGCCGGCCTCGCGGATGTGGTAGCCGCTGATCGAAATCGAATTCCATAGCGGCATGGTCCGCGTGCACCACACCAGCATGTCGCGAATGATTCGCATGTGGCCGCGGATCGGCGAAATCCACTCCTTCTGCGCGATGAACTCTTTGAGCATGTCGTTTTGCAGTGTGCCGCGCAGTTTGGCGGGCGAAATGCCCTGGCGTTCGGCAACCGCGACGTACAGCGCGAGCATCACCGCGGCCGATGCATTGATCGTCATCGACGTCGATACTTGGTCCAGCGGAATGTCGCCGAACAGACGCATCATGTCGTCGAGCGTGGCTACGGAAACGCCTTCGCGGCCGACTTCGCCCAGCGACCGCGGATGGTCTGGGTCATAGCCCATCAGCGTCGG
>CAYQQM010000018.1:0-68896 GCA_964419605.1 uncultured Kofleriaceae bacterium
CGCGGCGGCGGGAGCGGATAGCGCTCCAGCACCCGCATGAAGCGCGGCCACGGCAACTGCACCAGCCGCGTCTTATCGGAACGACGATGACCCTTGGAAGTCCCCGACGGGGGATGACCTGTACCTTGACGATGTTCGAAAGCGATGAGGTCGAAATCGTCGAGGGTAGAGTCGACGACTACGTTGCCGTCAAACGCAACGGTGGGGTCAAGGACAACGTCAAACGCGGTCCGGGGTCATGAACTGAAATCGTTCTCAAACCCGATAGCTTACGCTTAAGTGAGTGGCATTGGTACTAGTAGCGCATGGCCGCCGTCAAATAGGCGCGAACCCCTTCGTACGGATTCGGCAGATATTCGAGATTCGGCTGATAGTCGCCATACACATCGGGTTGATATGCGTGCGCGTATAGTGCGTTGAAGATCGTTGCGCCAATCGAAATCTTCGAGGTTGGTTGATATTGTAGTCCAGCGGAAAGCTCAGCGATTGGCGGTAACCTATCGAGTACTACGTCGGTAGCCGTTGGTGTAACCACTCCCGTAGGCTGGCCTGAGACGTCGTATCGGATATCGCGGTATTCCACGAGTCGATTCGCGTCTTCTGTGGCCCCGGTGATCCGAAGGTTTGTTGTGACGGTTAGCGATTGTGGCAGCAGGGTCCACACGGTTGCCAACGCAAACCAGTGCTCGGGCAGCGTTCGCAACCTTCCCCGGTCGACACTGTTGCCACGCAAGTAAGTATACGCAAGTTCAATGCGGTGATTGCCCTTGAGATGAAGCTTGCCGAGAAATTCGGCAGACGTAATACCTCGTTTGCCAGAATTGAAGTACTGCTGCGACTCGACCTGGATAAAATTGGTCAGGTCCGTGTAGCTAACGTCGAAGCGAAACGCCAGTTCGCGAATATTGCGCTGACCTTTGTAGATCCGTGCGTTGATCTCCGCTTGACCAGCGCGGGACTGCTCGACGAGCAAGTTTGGATTTCCGGCGATTTGTATCCCTTCTCCGTTCCCCTGCGTATTGTTGAATGTCGGTGTGCGAAACCCTTCAGCGTAGTTCAGTTTTAGATGCCAGTTCGGAACGAAGTTCCAAACGATCGCACCAGACAGTGTGGGGGTTGCCTTATAGGACAGCGATCCCAGAGCGCGCGGGGTGACAGTTACTCGAGCTCCTGCGTCCAGAATGAGCGTCGGAAACGGGCGGTACTGTGGATTGGCATACAGTCCCAAGGACGTGCGATCCGCCTCGTACACGGCGGTCAGGGGGCATTCAGCGATAGGCGCGAGCATTCCACTGCGAAACTCGCGTGGGCACAACAAGGGGACCGCAGTTAGGTCGGTCGGCCTTACGAGGGTAGAACCCAGGCCAGGACCGCCAAGCGACTGTCGGGTGTTGATGGGAATCCACTCATAGAACGCCTCAGCGCCATAGAGCAGACGGAGCTTGCGGTCGAGATCCAGGTCTCCATCGATTGCAGCACCTGTCACGTAACCTGATGCGTTCGTATGAAACACGAGGCCATCAGGGATTGCGGGGCTCGGCGCTAGAACCTCGAGCGTCTGGAATCGCCGGATAAACTGAGTGATGAAGCTACGCGCCGAAACGCCTGCCTTGTTGTTTGCAAATCGGGATTGGTATTCGAGCGCAGCGTAGCGATCGTAATGGTCAAACTGATTTCCGACGCGATCAGCCGAATTCCTTTGTTTACGCGCCGGCTGGCCAGCGATACCCAGCGGATGAAACATGTCTCCGAACGGCAGCTGCCAGCGCAGTCGGAACTTGTCGTAGCTTAGCTTTCCGTCGACGACGGCCAGAAGCGATCGCTGCTGGCTGCTCGTCGTCAATGGACCGTACACGCTCGGCGCGGTCGGAAGCGGCAAGGTCGCAAGGTAAAGGGGGAGTGGCATCGTTGTGCCCATTCCCGCGTAGCTATCTACTGCGCCATGGACGAACAGCTTGAACTTGCTGTTCGCTAGGTTTGTCACACCGCCCATAACGTAGGCCCGCGCTGCGCGGCGATCTCCGAAGCCGTCGCCCAGGGTTGCCCCCGCCTCAACCCCATCGACGTCCTCAGCATCCTTGGTAATCACATTGATGATGCCGAGCAGGGAGTTCGCTCCCCAAAGCACACCGCCAGGTCCGGTGATCATCTCGACGCGCTTGACGAGCTCGAGAGGGAGTGTTCGATTCATCGTGGGCAAATTGAGGAACGGGTCGAATAGCGACGATCCGTCGTGCAGAAACTTGACGGCCTGCACTTGGCCTCGCGCTAACACATGTTCGGCGGTCGAATCCCAGTAGCCTATGCGCAGCCAGCCAGGGATCGTTTCGACGATCTGTTGGAAATCGCGGAACTGTCGGTCGCGAATTTCATCCGAGGTGACAACGGAAACGATGGCCGGCGCCTCTTGTACCGAGGTAATCCCTTTGGCAGCTGAGCGAACGATATTTGCCAGATCCAACGCCAGGTCTGTTTCGGGTTCAGAACCAACCTCGACGCCCATCATCACCGCTGGAACTTCAATCTCAGAAACGATGGAGTCGGCACTCGCTGCGGTCGATATCGCAACCAAGGCAACGCCGATCCAAGGCGTGTGAACGCAACGACGTGCGTCTCGATGTACTTCAGGATTGCGTCGACCGTGCGCCATCCCTTGTCGGCCGCCCAGGTTCACTACCTCGACGATAGCACCGTACCACCTAGAAGTGCGCCAGCCGCACGTCAACCAGTACCTCGGGCCAGTGGCCTTGGCAGGTTCCGGGAGCGTGGCCGCCGAAACGTAGTTGCGCAATTGATCGAAACGCGAAGCGGCCTGGCCGACCGAAGTGATGCCCAACGACAATGGCCCGGAACTCCGCGCGTGGATTCAGAGCCGATTCGAAACGCTTGCAGACAGCATGGTGTTCTCGACCGGAGGTGTCTTCACCGGCGGCACTGCACGTTTCTGGAAACGACCCGGAGCCGTGTCGTGTTCAAGCCGTTCGATCCAGATGCGCGCACCGAACTCGTAGATGCAACGGCGCGACGAGCGTGCTCGTGAAATCCGGACACCTACATTGAACCCGGCGCAGATTCGGGCCAATAGTAGGGCTTTATGGGTCGCTGGCTGCTCATCGCTGTTTCGCTCGCACAAAGCGCTGCGTGCGTCGCAACGTTGCACTCGCGCCGTCCGGATGCGGCTGCCGTTGCTCCGGCTTCGACACCCTCCGTCGAAACGTCGCCCGACTCGCCCGATCGCCCCGGCCTTGCCCGCCTTCGGGGACTTCCAAGGGTCGCCGGGGTTAGCAGCACTCCCGCTAAGGGAGTGCCGAGGTGGAGCGATCCAACCGCTCCGAACGACCCCGCAGAACTCGAAGACTGGCGGTTCGGAATGGGCGAGGTATTGGACGACGCTGCCATTCGGCTCCAGGCCTGGGCCGACCAACCGCGACCTACCGAGCCGGATCTCTCGAAGCTCACGAGGCAACCCGTCACCGGGGCGAAGAGCTCTGGGTACGGTTGGCGCGACGATCCATTCCGCCACACCCGGCGATTTCATGCCGGCGCCGACTTTCCGTCAAAGCTCGGAACGCCAGTCGCCGCCGCGGGCGAAGGCACAGTGACGTTTGCGGGTCGAGTTCGTGGCTACGGCAACATGATCTCTGTCGATCACGGCGGCGGCATCGCCACCCTTTACGCCCATCTGCGCCGCATCGAGGTCAGCCCAGGAGCTCGGATCGCCGCGGGGCAACGGATTGGCCAAGTCGGCCGGACCGGTCGAGCTACCGGACCTCACCTCCATTTCGAAGTGCGCGTCGACGGACGGCCGGTCGATCCGGTTCTTGCGATGGCAGCCGCGAATAACGGAAGCGACTCGCCCGAGAGTCGCAGCCTGGCGGCACTGGCCCAACGTGGGGAAGTACAGCCCGCGGCCCGCCCAGAAACGAGCCGCCGGTCCCGACGCAAGAATTCAACTCGTCCAGCTCATCGTCACAGCAAGCGACTGCAAGCGCTGTGGTAAAACGGCGGTCGTGCCGGCCGTAGACGTCGACCGTTTGCAGCGCGACCTCGAAGTCATCGTAGGACCTCGGCGCGTGTCGACCCGGGTTGTCGACCTGGAAACCTACTCGCGCGATATGTGGCCTCGGCTCCTCCTCGCGCATCGCGATGGAATACCGGCGACCCGCCGTCCCCACGCGGTGGTTTGGCCAGAATCAGTGCGCGAAGTGATCGCGGTGGTCAAACTTGCGCGCGAGCGGGGCATCCCGATCGTTCCGTACGGCGGCGGATCGGGAGTGTGTGGCGGAGCCGTACCGCTTCATGGCGGGATCACGATTGACACGAAGCGCATGCAGACGTTGCGCTCGGTTCGATCGGACGAGCTTGTCTGCGATGTCGAAGCGGGGCTATCGGGCGAACGATTTGAGCGCGAACTCGCGCGTCGCGGGTTTACGTTTGGGCATTTTCCCTCCTCGATATATTGCTCGACGGTTGGGGGTTGGCTTGCAACTCGAGCCGCAGGCCAGCTGTCGACCAAATATGGCAAGGTCGAGGACCGCGTCATGGGGGTTACGGTGGTGACCGGGCGTGGCGAAGCGATCGAAACCGACGGACCAACGCGCGCGTTGCGCGGCCCCAATTGGACCCAGCTGATCCTTGGCAGCGAAGGAACGCTCGGCATTATCACCTCGGCACGACTGCGCGTTTCGCCTGCACCGCAATTACGCCTGTTTCGCGGCTACTCCGTGGATGACGTTGAGCACGGCGTCGAAGCGATTCGCCGTGTGCTCCAAAAGGGGCTGCGCCCGGCGGTTGTCCGCCTGTACGACGAGCTCGATACCTTCTTAGCCGCCACGTCGAACAACGATGCGGAGCAAGACACTACTCCGCAGGTAGCCACCATCGCAGAACCACTTCCGGCCTGGCCTGCGAGCACACAGGACCGTCCCGGCGCGGCTGTATACCCAAGCTCGCCCCAGGCACAGGGACGCTCCGGCATCGCTTCAGGAGTGCGCAGAACGATCGACGGTCTGATCGGACTTGCCACGGGAAAAGGGCTGCACGACCTACGCGCCCCCCTACTACGAGCAGCACTCGGCAACGCCGAGCTAGTCAACAAACTGTTTGGCGCTGCGGACCGAACCGTTCGAGGCGGATGCCGCCTGATCATCGGGCTCGAAGGGGCCAGAATTCGGACCGAAGTCGAAGCGGCGCTGACGTTCGCCGAGCTCGAAGCTGCCGGCGCGCAAGATCAGGGCGAAGCGCCCGGCTGGGCGTGGCTACGCCATCGCTATGCGGTGAGCTACCGAATGTCGCCAGTGTTTCGGTCGGGCGCATTCGTGGACACGATGGAAGTTGCCACGTCATGGGACCGCTTGCTGGACCTATATCGAGGGGTACGGGCGGCGATCGCGCATCGCGCCGTGGTGATGGCGCATTTCTCCCACGCGTATCCCGACGGTTGTTCGATCTACTTCACCTTTGCGGCATCTGCGCGCGACGCAGCCGCCGCGGAGCGTTTGTACGACGCGATTTGGAGGGAAGGGATGGAGGCAGCGACGCGGATTGGCGGAACGATCAGCCACCACCACGGCATCGGCCTTTTGAAAGCACCGTACATGGCCGGCGAGCACCGCGAAGGAATGGCGATTCTCGAGGCAGCAAAGGCAAGCCTCGACCCCGACGGCATCCTAAACCCTGGAAAGATGGGACTGCGCCACCCGTGACAGAGTTAGACGCACTACGAGCGGAACTCGCGCAGGTTGTCGGAGACGAACATCTCGGCGAACCGCTCTCGCCTTCCGGCGCTCCCGTTCCAGGCCTGCGCGTCGCCCCTGGTTCCGCGGTTGAAATCAGCGAAGTGATCCGCCGGACCGCAGCGCGACGCGGCACCATTTACCCAATCGGTTCAGGCGCAAGGGCAGCGATTCCGAGCAGCGAGCCAACGCGACCGCTGGTCGTTGTGTCGACCTCGCGCCTCACCCACATTGTGCAACTGGACGAACAGTCACTGCTGGTCCACGCTCAGGCGGGGTTGACCGGGCGCGACCTACAACACGATCTCGTACCGCGCGGCCTTTCCATCGGAGACTACCCGCCAGACTTGCTTGCGTCGTCGCTTGGAGGCATTGTCTCGGTCCGCACACCGGGTAAAGCGAGTGCACGACACGGCTCGTTCGAAGAAGCCATTGTTGCAGTTTCAGCCGTACTCGCCGATGGCCGAAGCGTGCACACCCGTATCTGCCCAAGGCGATCCGCCGGACCCGATCTCCTACACGCGCTCTGCGGCAGCGAGGGAACGATTGCGCTTATCACCTCGGTGGTCCTGCGATTGCATCGAAAACCAGAGTCGCGACTGGTCGCCGCCTACCTACTCCCGTCGATCGAGGCCGCGGTGAACGCGTGCTACCTCGCGCTTCGCGAGGAAGTATCTCCATCCGGGGCACGAATTTACGACGCCGCTGAAGCGGCGATCCACTTTGACGGGCTCCGACTACCGCCCGGACGTGCTCTGTTGTGCGCGGCCACTGCGGGCCCCACAGACCTGGCCGTATGCGATCGGGACCTGATTACTAGCGCCGTCAACGCCGAAGGTGGTGAGGTCACCGATGATGCGCTCGCGGCGCTGTGGTGGCGGCGGCTTCACGCCGACGCCCCTACTCCGGGAGCGGGACCCACGCTGGAGGTGATGGCCACACCGTCGAAGCTAGCTCGCGTGTACCACGCGGTAACCGCTGCTTGCGCCAGTTGCAACGCCGAGGTAAGCGCTCACATCTCGCGCTTTGGGCCGGATGGGGCCGTCGCGTTCTTCACGATTGCTCCGGCTCCGCAATCCGATGCACCAGACCTTAGGATCGCTTCCGCCGCCGAAGCCGCCGGTGGGTGGCTGGTGGGTGTGCGACCGACAAAACTCGACAGCTATTTTCAGACGCTAAAAGACGCGCTGGATCCTCACCATGTGTTCGGACCAATGCCGGCAAAGTAAGGAAATATATCAATAATACTGACCACATCGGTTTGACCGGCCCGGGTGGTTCTTGCTCTGGGCGCGAAAACCCGGTACCCACATCGCGCATGGCCACGTCTGTACGCGCTCTGATTCGCGATGCGCTATTCGACCGAGTTCCGGGCCTGTTGCGCAAGGGCCGCCCCGGAACCAAGCGAGTCGCACTGACATTTGACGACGGCCCGGATGAGATGACTCCGCAGTACCTGGATCTGCTCGACGAGCTCGACGTTCCAGCCACGTTTTTCCTACTGGGAGAGCTCGCCGACAAACGGCCCGAGCTCGTCCGGGACTATATTCGCCGCGGGCATCAGGTTGCTGGCCACGGCTACGATCACAAGCGATTCACCCGACTGTCGCGAAGCGAGCTGATCGATCAGTGCCGCCGAACCGATCGAGCGCTTGGCGGCCAAGCGACGGGACGTTCCTGGGTACGACCGCCGCACGGCTCGCTGGACGCCCGATCGCTCGTCGCCCTACGCGCGTCGGGATACGTCGTGGCGCTGTGGACGATCGACTCGTTGGACTACAGCGACAGTAGCCCCGATACGATCGCGGAACGCTGTACCGCTACCGTTGCCGATGGCGATGTGCTGCTGTTCCACGAAGGCCAGGAATGGACGCTCGAGGCGCTACCGCGCATCGTCTCGGCGCTGAAGGCGGCGGGACTTCAGTGCGTCACCATGCACGACTTGTTCGCCCGATAGGGCAAGCTAAGGCAAGCTGGCCGCCAATTGTGCCCTACATCACTGGCTGACATCCTCCTGTGCTAAAACGAGGCCCATGAAGCCGCGGCTTTTGCGCAGATCCGCTTCGGGGTCTATTCCGTTCACATTCGCGGTCCCAGCGGGTTTTCGGCACAGCCACATTCGACCGCTTGGGGAAGGTGAGGTCGTGGCCTCCACGTACGTCGTACGCGACGAGATCGCACGCACCGATTCGGGAATCGTGTTCTCCGCCCGCGACATGATGTTTAACCGAGCGGTTGCGCTAAAGCTCGGGTGGAGGGATCGCGGAGCCACGTCACTGCTCGAAGAGGCGCGACGCTGTGCCTCGGTCGCCGCCAGTTGCGCCGTACAAATCCACAACGCTGGCAACCACAACGGTACGGAGTACGTAGTTGGCGAGCATGTACAAGGTACGCTGCTGGAACACAAGCTGCTCCGGTCGCTGCCTGACGCCGTATACTTGGCACGATTCCGCGCCCTCGTGGAGGCCGTTGCAAGTGCACACGCGGCCGGCGTCGCCATCGGTGAAATCTCCGGAGCGACGGTTCTCGTCGATTCGAACGGCAGAATCGTCCTTGGATCGCTATCGTTGTCGCAAGTTCCTGCTTCCGGTCGCCATGGACGCCTTTTTGCGCCCGAGATTGTTCGGGGCGACGTCGAAGCGGGAGATCCGGAGGCTGCCGAAGCAATCGACCTGTACGGACTCGGATGCGTCGCGGTCGAGATGGCGCAGGGGACCCCGCTGTTCTCCGACGACGATCCCGACGTCGAGGCGCGCCGCCACGTCCTCGAGTTCCCTCCTACGCTTTCCGAGCTGCGGCCTGACCTGCCCGGCGAGTTGTCCGACGTTGTCGAGTGGCTACTAGCAAAGCGCCCTGAAGCTCGGCCACGAACGGCGAACGACGTGCTTTTGCAGCTGAGCGCGATCATCGATCGGCTCGTCCACGGCACCCGCCCCCTGCGAATTTTGATCGTCGATGACGACGCCGGACGCGCACGCTGGCTGCGCAGTCTCGCGCGGCGGGCTCATGCGGCGTCAATCATCGAGATATCCTGCAACGGTTCGGACGCAGCGCACAAGCTCAACCGAGACCACCCTGATCTCGTGTTCATCGAGGCGGGCTTGCATGGAGTGATGAATGCGCTCGAATTGTGCACATACGCCCGCAGCATTGAAGGTGGCTCGCAAAGCCAGATTCTGTTGTTGGGAGATGTGTCTACGCGCGACCAAGCGATGTTCGCTGAAGTACAGGCCTCGAGAGTTTCCGAAGACAACGACATGGCGAATGCGGTCCTCGACCACATCCGCTCAGTGGCTCGCGGCGGCCAGAGAAACCGCATCTCACGCTCGACCATCTCGGGCTAGCTTTCATTCCAGTCATTTAAGAACAAAATCTCAATAGTCTTGATCCGATTACCTCTTGACGTCGATGGTGCTGATCACGGGTCGCTGACTACTAGACCCGCCGCGCGCAGACGGCGCGTCAGCGACTGCAATCCCCCCTCGTATTCCCAATATAAAACGCGGTGGTGCGACGACGTTACGAGAAGGTACTTCTCAGTCGCAGATTGAATGCGTTCGACAGAAATCAGCTTCTCGACAAACTCTTCCCCAGAGACGGTCTCCAAGATTTCGTTGTTATCCGCTGTGTAACCGTGCATCACAATCGCATTTCGAACTCTCAATGAGATGAACTTCATCGCGCCTCTCCCGTGGAGCTTTTGACCGATTCTGCGCTCGAAACGATATCTATTCTGAGGCCATAAATTCAAGGGGATAAGAAACCTCCACCCGGTCTCCTTCCGACAGCGGCGGCAGTTCCAGCGACGCAAATGCATCCCGCAAGCACTTCTCAAAGCTGGCCAGAACCGGTCCTTGGTTTTCGTCGGCGAGACTCTTGGTATCGATCAGCGTACCAACGTTGGGATCTCCTGTGAAGCTAAGCATAGCGACCACCTTGGTGTGCTTGGGCAGAGCACTTCCCTGGGCTTCGTAGCATTCGGCCAGAAAGCTCATCACCTGCCGCATGGCATCGCGCACCGAGGTCGTTACAACTGCAACATTGTCCGCGGCGGAAGGCGGAAGCGAGGGGGCGAGGGAGCCGCGAGACCTGGTCGCGTGAGCAATCGCTGCGGCAAGTTGTTGACGCTGCTCAGGCGAAATCCTACGAACGTTGGCAGGCGTAGGATCTCGGTGTCGCGCCGATCCTTGCGACGATTTCGCTTCAACCAAATCTAGTGCTGAGATCGCGTCCCTTGTCGCAGACGAATCCGTGGAGACAGCCTTGCGCTCACAGCGCCAACGCCACAACACCCCAGCGACCACAAGGAGCAAGACCACGACCATGGCTGGACGTTTCATATCCGTACGACACCACGTCGGTGGCCGCGTTGAAAGCCTGAATTACCGGGGGCCCCCTGGGGATCGAGGGCTCAGGCACTGTCCCTAAATCAGCTGACGAGCGAGGCGCAGCAGCCCGGAGCAGATCGCGAGCGCTTGGCTCGCTACAACGTTGCGTTGACATGTGTCGACGGTGACTATGTTTCAAGAGCACGCCGTATCGCTGTCGATAGGCTGCTGGAAGTGAACGGCTTTTCGATGAACTGCTCGTGTGCGCTGAGCGGTGTCTTTACCGAAGGATGATGGGTGTGTCCCGACATGAACAACACCTTGGTCGTTGGGCTAGTTGTCAATACTAGGTGGGCAAGCGCGCGACCATCCATGCCGGGCATGACCAGATCCGTCAGCAACAAGTCAATGGATTCCGTGGTGGTTTGCACAAGGTCGAGTGCACTCGCTGCGTTTCGCGCCTCAAACAACCGATAGCCCCAGGAAGTAAGCTGGCGTCCGATCACCGCGCGCAGTCTATCGTCGTCCTCCACCAGCAACACTCGCTGGTTGCCCGCCACCGCCTTAGGCACCGACGCAACGGGCGATGGCGCCGCGCCCCGGCCCTCGTGCCGCGGAAGGTAGACGCGAAAGGTCGTGCCTACGCCAGGATCTGAGGTAATCGAGATCGCACCAGCGCTCTGATTGATGATGCCAAACACGGTCGAAAGTCCAAGTCCGGTGCCCTTCCCTACTTCTTTCGTCGTAAAGAACGGCTCGAAGGCTCGCGCTTGTGTCTCCGCGTCCATGCCCACGCCACTATCGCCGACGGCGAGCATGACGAACGGCCCCGGTTTGATCCCCAGCTGAGATGCTGTGGTCTGATCGAGTTCGACATTGGACGTTTCAACCGATAGCCTTCCACCGTTCGGCATGGCATCCCGAGCATTGACCGCCAGATTCATGAGTACTTGCTCAAGCTGCCCGGAGTCGGCATTGATCTTCCAAAGCTCTGGCGCCAACGTTGTTACCATTTCAATATCTTCCCCAACCACTCGGGCTAGCATTTTGCTCACCTCTGACACCACCGAGTTGAGTTCTACCGTTGTTGTTTTTCTACGCTGTTGACGACTGAACGTTAGCAATTGACGCGTTAGCGCCGCCGCTCGCTGAGCAGCGGCATCGATCTCTCGGACTTCCGGAGTGAGCGGATGATGCTCGCCAAGTTCGTCGACAAGAAAGTCGGTTGAACCGAGAATCACGGCAATGATGTTATTGAAGTCGTGCGCCACGCCGCCGGCGAGCTGACCTATTGCGTCCATCTTCTGGCTCTGACGCAATTGGTCTTCAATTTTTCTGGAGTGAGTCACATCGATGCCGAGGGCCAGGATCACCGGAGTACCCTCAAGTATCGTGACATGTGAAGTGACATCCAGATCGACGTGCCGTCCGCCTTTGCACCGGTACCGCAAGATGCCGACATGTCGCGGTTTGTCTCCCGATCGGGTCCCAATCGAGTCCAGCAGCCGCGAGTCTGATTCGAAGGAATTCAGCTGCGGAACCCGCATCGAAAGCAGCTCCGCTCGCGAATATCCCAGAACCTGAACCAACGCATCGTTTACCGCAAGAATCTGCAACGTCGTGGGATCAAACACCCAGATTGGGACGGGACTTGCGTCGAACAGCACCCGATGGCGATCCTCCGAGATGCGCAGCGCGATTTCAGCTTGCTCTCGCTCGGCCTCAAGCAATTGAGAACTGTGAATCGCCGCCGCGGCACGATGGCTGAAAATTCGCACTAAATCGATGTCTTCCACCGTGTTGTCGATGAACAACGCCCCAACGAGGTCGCTACCCGCACGCAACGGAACGACCGTATTTCCCTCGAGGACCTGCAGCTCAGACTGGCGCATCGCTGCAACTACCGCTTGAAAAGTAGCTTCAGGTAGGCTGTCAGCCACCGCTTTTAGATTCTCAAATCTACCGGTACTCGCGCGAACGACAAAGTGAGCCGGATCTTGCTCCGCTGTAGACCGACAAAGCGCCAAAAACGAGTGGGCATTGCCGAGCAAGGCGGAGAGCTGAAGCAGTGTTCCCTGCAATAGCTCCAACAGAGGCTGCAGCCGGTGCAGTCCAGGGGTTACACTGAGGACATGGCGCAGCCCCTCCCGGCTGCTGCGCACTGCACCAGCCGCTCGGGCGGCTCTTACGCCGACGTCAACCCACATCAACAACTTCTCAGGCCCCTCACTCTTGTCGTGATAGCCTTGAACATCGAGTTGCTTCAGTAGAGTTCGCGGCGGATGTTCCGTCGCATAACCGGTCTGCAGAACCACTTGAACGTAGTCGTTAAACTCACGTAGCTGCTTCACCACTAGATCCCCGGTCATTCCGGGCATCACGTAGTCTAGCAACACGAGGTCTACGGCGCGCTGCTGCAGTACATCGAGGCCTTCGCGTCCGCTGTGCACCATCGTTACGTCATGACCTTCGCGTTCCAGAAGCCGTTTGGTGACCTCCGCGTACTCTCGGTCATCATCGATCAACAGCACACGCGCGTTGTCCGCGCGTGGTTTAAGCCGACGGGCCATCTACCGCGCCTTCCTCGTCGATCCCCAAGGCGAAAGTCCGATTGTAATCACCATCCAATATGGGATAACCTCCCGTTACCCTCCCTCGACCCGGTCCAAAATCGATTTCAGTTCGCTCGTCGCTTCCGGAGTCATTGGTTGCAGAGGCTCGCGCGGCACGCCTGCATCAAAGCCCAACAGCCGTAGACCACCCTTAATCGTGGTTGGTAAGCCACCTTGAACGATAAATTGAAGCAGCGGTAGCTGGCGATAGAACACCGACCTTGCTTCGTTCAGATTCCCGTCCGCAATTGCCCGATGAAGTCGCTTGGGCAGCGTTGGAATCAAGTTGGGTGCAGCCGTGCACCAGCCTACTGCGCCAGCTGCAAACGCTCCCAATGCAAGTGGGTTACTCCCATTGTACATGCGTATCGCACCATCGGAAAGCTGCGACAGTTTATGCATGCGTTGAAGATCGCCGGTACTTTCCTTGACCATTGTCACGTTCGCCAAATCGCGAACCATTCTAGCGATAAGTTCCGGCCGCATATCAACGCCACTCGTTGCCGGATTGTTGTAAACCATGATTTGGATACCAATTGATTCCGAAATTTTTGCGTAATGCCGAACGATTTCCGACTCGCTTAATTTCCAATACGACATCGGCATCACCATGACAGCGTCAGCTCCGACTGATTCTGCGAACCGCGCTCTCCGAATCGCATTTTTCGTGGTCAGGTCCGAAATTCCAACGACCGTTGGAACCCGCTTCGCCACGTGCTTGACCGAAACTTCTGCAACCTCATCCCATTCGTCGTCGTCGAGGTACGCCGATTCCCCTGTACTGCCCAGCGGGGCAATCGCATCGCACCCGGTGGCCAGCAGCCGGTCGAGCACCTGTCGCAGACGAGGCGCATCAACGTTACCTTCCCCTGTAGTGAATGGGGTTATTGGATAAGCAATGATTCCGCTAAGAACAACGCGAGAATCAGAGCCACGACTTGAGGATGTCTGGATATTTGTGTTGTTCATGTGGGTAACCTATCGATCGTTGGACCTAGAAACAGCTCGAACGTTGTTCCCTTTCCGACTGTGCTATACACTTCAACAGAACCATCAAATTCTCCTGTCACGATATCGTGCAGAATCGACAGCCCTAGGCCGGTCCCTTGGCCGAACGGCTTCGTGGTGAACATCGGCTCAAAAATATTTGAAAGAATTTCCGGCGGAATTCCGCATCCATGATCCGTGACGCGGAGCGAAACGCGGTTGCCCGAAGACACCAATTCCAACTCAATCACCCCCCCCTTCGGTCGGCTGGCATCGATCGCGTTTGTGACGAGATTGGTTACAGCCTGAGAAAAACTGGCGGGTGATCCAACCAGCTCCACATAATCGGTCCTTGAATCAAACGTGCTGCAATTAAATTTTGTAGTACATTTGGAAGCCCTTAGTGCATGACTCAACAATAATAGACTTTCCTCAACCACTGCAACCGCGTTAAATGGCATTCGAGGATTTGAGCTCCGTCCCCGAGTTTGCGACGTAATCCCTCGAACAAAGGCCGCCGCTCGCGCAGCGGATTTGTCAGCAATACTAATCGCGGCGTTCATCTCGCCTGCAATCGCGCGGTGATCTTCAATGGACACTTCGCTATCACCCAGTGCATCGCTATATTCATTTACCAAGGCCTGCAGTTCACTCATCGAAGCGCGGACCGCGGCTAATGGCGTATTCATCTCGTGGGCAATTCCAGCGGTCAGCCGACCAATGGAGGCCATCTTCTCGGCGATTACCAATTTGGACTGCTGTTTTTCCATCGTCGCTTGGGCCGCTTCAAGCTCGAGGTTGCGCTGCGCCAAAGCAACCTCGGCGGCCTTGCGTTCGGTGACGTCGAGCGTGACGCCCACAAGGTATGCGGGGTTCCCTTCTAGATCATGAATCGGCAATTTATAGGTCTGTACGTACCTCGCTCCTCCCGATGCACCTGGACGGGGACTAATCGTCGGATGCTCATCGGGCAGAGTTCCCTTGCGGCCGGCTAGCACCTCGCGGTCGGATGCTTCGAAACGATCTGCGAGTTCCGGGGGGTAGAGGTCATGTGCGGACTTGCCAAGATGTTCCTCGGGATCCACGCCAAACCATGCGGAGCGAGCTTTGTTGATTCGAATATATCTAAGCTCTTTGGCATCCTTGACGAACAAGTTAAGCGGAAGGGTATCGATCACTTGCTCGAGAAAGTCGCAAGTGGCCCGCTGCTCAGAGAAACGCAAGGAAATCTGGTCGAGAATGTCCTGCTGACTGCGAACCTCTTGGTCAAGGACGTCGCTCGCGTTGTCTGCGGTAATTTGTTGAATCGAGATGGGCAATTCGGCATGGAATGCCCGGTTCGGAGTACTCGCCAAAGCTAGCGACAGCGCGGCTTTTGTCATTGCATCTGGATCGAATCGCGCCGTCGCTGCTAGGGCACCACGCTCGATGGATCGAAGCGCGTCATAGGTGCCGCCAAAGCCACAGATCGGCGGAACCTCTGTTCCACTACCCGCAAACGCCGCAACCGCCTCCATCGCTAGATTGTCTGACGAAGCGATGACTCCGACAAGGTCCTGGGCGGTTCCGTCGGAGGTGCGTATTTCACTCACATGTACTTCTGCACTCAAGTGATGCGCGACTGGACGGATCACAATGTGCGGAAACGCTGCTGCAGTAAGCTGAATCGCTCGCAATCGGTCCGCCTCGATCGGAGATTGCCGATCGTAAAGGTAGACGATCGTGCCGCGCCCACCAACCCGCCGAAACATGTGGCTCGCTAATTCTGTTCTGGCTGCGCTCTCGGCAGTTTCAAACGACCCCGCAAGTCCGCTCAGCGCCCCCGTACGTATCGTGCCTAGGCATATCGTGGGAATCCCCGCCGCTGCGCAACTCGCCAGCGCTGCTTCCAGTCCAGCTTCGGAAGGAGCCACATACAGTAGGCACCGTACTTGCCGACGCACCAATGCCGCAATCGCAGCCGCCTGTTCATGCACCGTCGCCACCGATGCCTCGAGCAAACGAGCTCCAAGCTTTGCGGCGTTCATGTGTAAGAAACGAGATAGCGACTGCAACGCCGGAGACTCGACGGTGGAATACCCGATAAGAGACTCCGTCCGATTTGAGGTCCCGGTGCGCAGAGTGCTCGTCGAGGAAAGTCGAGGGGCTCCCGATGGCATGTTTGCGGTCATAAACGCTAAACGGTCTAGAGCAGAGAAATCATACCTCGGGTTTCTGCGGCTGCGAACGCCGAAGCCTCGGTCTCTACAGCTCTCAACAGAATATGTTGTTACAAGACCTTAGGCACTGTCCCTAATAAGCTGATCGGCTGCGGCTTCGCATCCCGGGCACCTCGCGGCTTGCGTCCTCTCTCCCTCGGTCGCCGTACCGACGGGTACGGTGACCCTTGGAAATCCCTGACGAGGGACTCGGTCGGTCGCTCCGGGCGCGCTCGCGATCTGCTCCGGCTGCTGTGCCTCGCTCGACAGCTTATTTAGGGACCGTGCCTTAGGGCCCGCCGGAAAATAAACAGATCGTCTTTCTCGACGATGTCGAGCAATTCCGATCCATTGGACTGGTGTCGTCGTCTACTTATTTTCCGGCGGGCCCTTAGCGAATTTCGACCGCCAAGCCGAGTACCTCGGAGCCCGCTACAACAGTTGCCCGCGCGTGGCCGGTCGCGTGGTCTCGCGTCGCATGGACCGCGATGTCGCCCGTCGGCGCGTCATGGATCCGGAACTCTCCATTGCCATCGCTGGTACCCGAAGCCTCTCCGGCGGTCGAGGTAATGACGACCTGCGCCCCCGCCACGCGCCTGCCTCTTGCGTCGCGCACGGTTCCGCCGACCAATGCACCCCGCGTCAGGTCGATCCGAATGTCGCGCAGCAACGTTCCGCTCGTGCGATGAGCGGGAGGCACTTCGAGTTCACGAACCTTCTGCAAGTAGCCGGGGTGGTTGATCGTAAGCTTCCATCGGCCCGACTTCACCGGCCCAAGACGCCATCGACCCGCCTTGTCGGAAGATGTTTCGGCGACTGCCCCCCCTGGACCCGCCGCCGTGATCAACAGACCGCCAAGTGGCGCACCGTTCGCGCTATCGAGAACCGCGCCTTCCACCGCGCCGCCGGACGCGAGTACAAAGCGCACTTGCTCGGCGGATAGCGATGCAACCGCATCGAACTCGCTCGTTGGATAGTCCGGATGACTCACCCGAATCCGCATGGAACCGCGCGGCAGCTTGTCGATCGAAAACGCCCCATTGACTGCCGTCGTGGCATGGCGCTTCCGAGCCAGGCCCGTCGCAACCACAAGCTGCGCCGACCCAATCGGAACTCCGGACGAGTCCACTACCGTCCCGGCGAGCGCTGCATCTGCCGTCTCAAGGTCGAAGTCCTCCGTCCAGGTCGCCGCAGATCCGCGGCCTGGATCAACGCTGCGGCGAACCTCCGCGCAGCCAAACGCAACAACGCGCAGCTCCACCGCACCCGCCACCGGTCCAAGTCGATACCGACCGTCACTCCCCGTGAAGGCAAAAACCGCGGTTCCGACCTCTGGATGAGCGGAAACCTCAGCTCCGACGACCGGTGCGCCTTTCTGGTCTTTCACCATCCCCGTGACCAGCGCCCCCCGGGTCAAGACCATGTCGATGTTGCGAACCATCGAACCAGATGCATCGATCGCGATCACCCGAGACTGTGCCTCAGCCAACCCAGGAGCGCTCGCAACGATGCGAACCTTACCCGGCGAGATTCCCCGCACGCGGTACCGGCCATCCCTCCCCGTCGTCCACACCGAATCGCGATCCGGGTCGGAAGCGATCGGCGCGGGGTCTTTGAGCAGACTATGGCCAGACGCACTGGGGTCCACCACGGCTGCGACCGCCGCGACGGGCGCCCCAGGGGGCGGTAGCGGAGGAATCGGGCCGACCAGGACACCGAGTTCCCCTCGAGCGATCAGTTGTAGATCGCCCGGAGCGGTCAGCGCTTCAGCGACGGGTGCGATGCCGCGTCCCGAAAATCGCTGCAACCGAGCCACGTCGATCGCTGCGGAGACTTCGGTCCGATTCACCCCAACGGAAAAAGCCCGCACCGAGGCGCCCGAAATCGGCTGGCCATTGCCATCCATCACCCGTCCCTCGACCGCCGCACCGCGTTCCAGTGGAAGTTGGGGAGCACCTTTACCAGCGTCCAGCTCGACGCCTCCCGGCGATATGTATCCAGGTGCAAATGCATCCGCAATCCACCGCCCTGTTGGAACCCCTTCGATTCGGAAAACGCCGTCGCTGCCACTTCTTGCATAGCGGGGCGGCGCATCGCCGCTCGACGGCCGCAGTTCGACCGCAGCAACAATGCCGGTGCCCTCGTCCCGGTCGATCACCGTGCCCACCACGATCGACGCGGCCTCTAGCCGAAGCTCGACCGGAGCGAAGGGGCCGGCCCCAAGTCTCGTCACCCGCACCGCGCGCGCCGCTAGATCCGCCCGCCACCCGTACACTTGGTAGCGACCCTCGGGCAGGCTTGGCACGAGGAACCGCCCCCGAGAGTCCGCTTTCGACTCGAGAGCACCGCCGAGCGCATCGCTCAGCACGGCGATCGTGGCACCGCCAACAGGCCGCTTTCCGTCGGTGACTGCGCCCTCGATAGAAACGCGGCGGGACACCACCACCCGGACGTCGTCGCCGGGCACCGCAACGTAGCGCAGCTCGGCAGCCAGAATCGCGCTACCACTGACCGATATCCGATACCGCCCGGGGGACAGCCCTTGCGCCAAAAACCGACCATCCGAGGCAGTAAGTGCCTCCATCGCGGTGGCAGGAGGTTTTTTTCCCTCCATCGCAATCGCGACGCGAAGGCCGGCGACAGCGCCCCCGGTCCCGTCGACAACGGTTCCGCGGAGCACGGCGCCGGCCGGCTTCACAAGCGGTAACGCCCCGCCCGGAACCGAGCTGGATCCGGCACCGGTGGAAACAACGGAGCCCACGGAGCCCACGGGCTCGTGTCGAGTTGGACCTGCGGCCCAATACGCGATTGCAATAGCGGCTGCACTTCCCGCCAGGCCGAGCATCCGCCAAGGCCGCCGAGATCGCGGCGGAGCAGCGACCGTGGTCTCTGCGTTCGATGGCTCCGCGACACTCGGATTTGGCCGCGATTGCTCCGTGCCCTCCGTGGGGCCTTCCCCGGTCATACTCCCCCCTACGATACCTGGACACAGCGGGCGGTCTACCTCGCGCGCAGTAATCCGCTCGAGGCCGAACGATTCCTGCTAGTACCTCGCCACAGTGAAGATGATCGGTTGAGGTCGCCGAGCCGCGCCGAGCGCAAGGCTTGCGGAGTAAGCGCTACTGGCGGTAACGCGACGGAGCATAACGATGCGATCGGCGATGGATCGGCGGCCCGAACCGTTCAAAACCACTGACATGAGGTACTAGCGCTTCGCTACGTCGCGCCCTCGAGGCCCTTCGGCTACGCCGATCGAGGTCAGTGCATTCGGACACATGACGAGCTCTGCCGCTTCTCGCTGGACCCGACCGTGCGAATCCACCAGCGTGGCGTCGGAGAGCACGACGAATTCCACCGGCCCAGAGGTTGGCTGGCACGACGCGAGATATCCGGTGATGCGGGCACCAGTGTCATACTCGATCGTCACACGATGGCTGACCAGGTCATGAAGCTTCGAGTAGTTCGGCATCGAGCGGTGCTATACCACGACAGCCGCTCGACGTGCCGCTGATAACGGCGATATCCGGGAGTTCCGGGCGTCAGATGAGACCGTCAACGCTCGACCGAAATGTGGTGTAGCGAACCATCACTTCGAGGTGAAAAGGGTCTACACACCGTGGGTGAGCGAAAAGCTACGCAAACCGCGATACGCCACGGATGCCGACATCGAAATCAAGGATGTATATGGACCGAGCGACGCATCCGGTGATGTAACTCCGCCGGGTCAATTCCCATTCACGCGCGGGGTCCAAGCGACCATGTATCGCGGCCAGCTATGGACCATGCGCCAATATGCTGGATTCGGTACAGCTGCCGAGTCGAACCAGCGCTACAAGTACCTGCTCGCACAAGGAGGAAAGGGACTATCAGTCGCCTTCGATCTACCTACTCAAATGGGACGCGATTCCGATCATCCATCGGCACTCGGTGAAGTCGGACGGGTAGGCGTGGCGATCGATTCGCTGGATGACATGCGGGTGCTGTTCGATGGCATTCGGCTTTCCGACGTATCGACATCCATGACGATCAACGCGACAGCCGCCACCCTCCTAGCGCTCTACCTCGTAGTTGCGGAAGATCAAGGCGCAAATCTTCGTTCTCTTAGAGGCACAATCCAGAACGATATTCTCAAAGAATATATCGCTCGGGGAACGTACATTTATCCACCCGCAGGCTCGATGCGTCTCATTACCGATGTATTTACGTACTGCAATCGGAACGTGCCACTGTGGAATACAGTTTCCATTAGCGGCTATCACATTCGCGAAGCAGGCGCTGATGCGGTGCAAGAAGTCGCGTTTACTCTTGCGGATGGAATTGCCTACGTGGAGGCAGCACTTCGCGCTGGACTCGCCATCGATGACGTTGGACCGAGGCTTTCGTTTTTCTTTAATGTTCACAACAATTTTCTGGAAGAAGTTGCCAAATTTCGCGCGGCGCGCCGGATGTGGGCAAAAATCATGCGCGATCGGTTCGGCGCTAAGGACCCCAAAAGTCAAATGCTGCGCTTCCATAGCCAAACGGCGGGCGTAACGCTTCAGGCACAGCAGCCGCTGGTCAATATCGCGCGGGTAACGCTGCAAGCGCTCGCCTCGGTGCTCGGAGGAACTCAGTCGCTCCACACAAATAGTTACGATGAAGCGCTCGGCCTGCCTTCCGAGGTAGCGGCGCGAATTGCGCTCCGCACCCAGCAAGTCATCGCCCATGAAAGTGGTGTTGCCGATTTTGTCGATCCATTCGCCGGCAGTTGGGCCGTGGAATCTCTCACCGATGAAATCGAGCAACGAGCCACCCGGTACCTCTCCGAGATCGACAACCTAGGCGGGATGATCGCGGCGATCGAACAAAGCTATCCGCAACGCGAAATCGAGCGGCGAGCGTATGAGCACCAGCGGGCGGTCGAAACGCGGCAGCGCATTGTGGTTGGCGTCAACGACTATCTGGTCGCAGACGACAGTCCGCCTCCGGTCGTACCGATCGATCCGGATCTCGAAGTCGCCCAGCGAGCACGCGTAGCCGCAGTACGGGCGCGGCGCAATGTCTCCGAACACCAGCGAGCGATCACGGCACTGCGCGACGCCGCTGCGGGGTCGGACAACCTACTTCCAGCCATCATCGCCGCATGCCGTGGCTTTGCGACCGTTGGCGAAATTGCCGACGTCCTGCGCGATCGATACGGCGAATACCATCCCGCCACGTAGAACGGAAGGATCGGCGTTGCCTCCGCAGGTGATAACTACAGCGAAGCACGCGCTCTAATGCGCACACTTGCGTCGAGTTTTCCGCTGGGAACGCTCTGTCCGACCGAAACATCGAGTGCCGATCCAACGATGATGTTAAATGGCGTCTTGAAGTTCCCCATCGCGTCCGACAGCGTTTTCTTACCGGTCGGCGTGTACGCCAGATCTGCGGCGACCACGGTCGTTCGCGCGGGAATCGACGGAATCGTCGCGATGTGCTTTATCGCGGCGTCACCGGTGTCTGTGACCGACATCGGTGCGATGTATACTTGCATGTCAGCAGTTGCAGTATCCAGCGAATTCGCAGTGACCTCGTAGGTCACGCGATCAATGCTGACCTGGATCACCGACTGGTCTGCAACGGAAGCAAGCTGCGGCTGTTCGGTGAGGACGTCGACCATCCGATGAACATTGATCTCGAGGTGCAGATCGCATGTAGAGGTGGTTGAATTGCACGAGCCGGTGCAGTTCATCGGGCATACGTTTTTTAGACCCGAGCTGCACACATTGGGCGAACTCGCGCACGGCAACTGGAGAAACAACGCAGCGTCCGCTTGGCGAACCTGCCAGCCATTCGCGTCCACGCTGAACGCCTTCGGCGGCAGATCTAGGTCAAAACTCGCGACGTCGGAACTGACGATCGTGCACCCCGATACCGATACTCCAAATCCGATAGCAACTCCGATAGCAACAAGGAACTTCCACATAAGCTAAACCTCACAAAAGGTGCGAGGGTCAATTAGGTAATTCTAGCATTCAATCGTTGGTGCAGGACACGATTACATGGAAGCTACCAGTCCCTCGGCGATTGTCCAGGGGTCGAGCTGGCGGTCGGCTACTGCACCCGCCAACTCCTTGTGTTCCCCCAAGGCCCTCGCCACGCGCTCGGAAAGCAGCGTACGCACAATGTCATGAATCTGCGCAGTTGCGCGTTCACGCATGCGCTCAGCCGCCCCACTCCCAGTCCACGCCTCCGTTCGATGGACCTCGATGGCCCGACCGAGTTGCGAAATGCCCGACGCCTCCGCAAGCCCCTGCGTTGCCACTGCGCGCACAATTTCAACATCGCGCCGATCGCCGGTCCGCAGGTCCAGCATCTGCTTGAGGTCGCGCTCTGTCCGGTCGGCGCCTTCCCGATCTGATTTATTCACGACCAACACGTCGGCAATTTCCAACAAGCCCGCTTTGATTGCCTGGACGTCGTCGCCGAGGCCCGGCACGGTAACCACCACCGTAGTATGCGCAGCGTGCATCACGTCGACCTCATCTTGGCCAACCCCTACTGTTTCGATCAGAATCTTGTCGTAGCCCATTGCGTCGAGGACATGCACGACTTCTAGCGTCGAACGAGAAAGTCCGCCGAGGTGACCTCGAGTCGCGAGACTGCGGATAAAAACGCCCGGGTCTAGCGCGTGGCGCTGCATGCGAATGCGATCGCCCAAAATCGCCCCCCCGGAAAACGGCGAACTCGGATCGACACAGACCACCCCAACGCGATGGCCGTCGCGTCGGTAAAGCGAGATGAGACCGTCTACGATCGTGGACTTCCCCGCCCCAGGATTCCCCGTGATTCCAACGACGTACGATCGTCCCGTGTGCCGAAACAGTCCTTTTAGGGTAGCGAGACCGGCCGGCTGCCGATCATCGAGGTCGCGCATCACGCGTCCGGCAACGCGAACGTCCCCAGCCAGGATCCGGGCGATATCCACACTCCCTTCGGAGCTCGGCGCTGGCTCGATGCCGTCCGTCACTCGACCTTTGCGCGCACGTGCGTTTCGATCCAGTCAATAATCTCGTGGGTGCTTGCCCCCGGTGTAAAAATGCGAGCGACGCCCATTTCGGCCAGCGCCTCCATGTCGCGTTTCGGCACAATCCCTCCGCCAAAGACGATGATATCGCCAGCTCCCCGCTGCTTGAGCGCCTCGATCACGGCCGGGAAAAGCGTCATGTGAGCACCGGACATGATCGATAGCCCAACCGCATCTACGGACTCTTGCACCGCGGCCGCCGCGATCATTTCGGGAGTCTGATGCAGCCCCGTGTACACCACTTCGTATCCCGCGTCGGCTAGGGCGCGGGCTACCACCTTCGCTCCTCGGTCGTGACCGTCGAGACCTGGTTTGGCAACGAGGATCCGAATCTTGCGCTGATTAGCCATGCGTCACAGCTCCCCGAAGCAGTGCCCGCGCAATAACAATGCGCTGAATCTCACTCGTACCTTCGTAAATGCGAGTCGCCCGCACATCGCGCAATGCGCGCTCGACCGAAAACTCGCGCACGTACCCACATCCGCCGTGAACCTGGAGTGCGATGTCACAAATCTTCCACGCATGTTCGGACGCGAACAGCTTTGCCATAGCGGCGGCTTGCGAAAACGGCTTCCCCTGCTCCTTACGCGCTGCCGCCCGCAGGGTGAGGAGATTCGCCGCATCCAGCCACGTCGCTGCATCGGCCAACATGCCGGCAACCGCCTGATGTTTAATGATCGGCTGGCCGAATGTCTGCCGCTCTTGCGCATAGCGCACCGCAGCTGCAAGCGCTCCTCGTGCGATGCCAATGGCCTGCGACGCGATCCCGATCCGACCGCCGTCGAGCGCCGCCATAGCCAGCGAAAAACCCCGACCGATCGCGCCGACAACCGCATCGTCGCTGACCTCCACGCCATCGAAAACGAGCTGAGCGGTCGATGATCCGCGAAGCCCAAGTTTGTCTTCCAACCGGCTTACCGATAGCCCGACCGCATTTCCTTGAACGAGAAACGCAGATAGCCCGCGATGTGCCGGCGCCGAACTCTCGTCCGGATGATCCGTGCGCGCCCAAACGACGAGGAGTCCCGCATGATCGCCGCTGGTGATCCACTGCTTGGTGCCGTGGATTCTCCACCCGGTCGTTGTCTTGGTGGCCCGGGTCCGAATCGCTGCGGGGTCGCTCCCCGCATCGGGTTCCGACAGCGCGAACGCACCCGCCACCATGTCGCCCGAAGCGATCCGCGATACCCAGGCGCGCTGCTGCGGTGATCCCATCTCCGCAACGAGCTCTGCCACCATGTTCGTCACCGACATCGCCACGGCGACAGATGGGTCGGCCTGCGCGATCTCTTGCAGCGCGAGCGAACACGCAATCGCGCCCAACCCAGCCCCTCCGAGCTCCTCGGGCACCGCGATCGCGAGCAGCCCTAACTTGCCGAGTTCGGCAAGCTCCGCAACCGGAAACTCCCCGGAAACGTCGCGGTTCGCTGCGCCCGGCGCCAACACGCGGTCCGCAAAGTCGCGGGCCATGCTCTGCGCAAGCCGTTGGGTCTCAGTCGGGACAAACTCCATGCCTAACCGGAAGTATGCCTCAGCGGTGGCAAAGGCTGGAATTCGTTCCCGCTGAGAAGTACAGTGATCGCAATCCCAAGCGGTGGGGAAGGATTGGTGATGAAGCATAGCGGTTGCAGCAGCGAGGTCAAAGAAATGATCTCTAATGTAACTGTCTTAAAGTATTGAGAATTATTCCGCGCAACCTTGGCGCAACGGTGCCGATAACGGAGTGTGATGGCGAACTTGGAGTTCCACGGGCGGCGATCGAGTGATCCGAATCTCGGAATACAGGACCGCGCCGAAGCAACGGCGATTGCATCTCCGGGCAAAGTGACCCTCACAGAAGCCTTGGCAACATCCAGGGGCGCCATCGATCTACCTCCGCACTCCCTATCCGGAAGTGCTGCGCACCCCGGCAAAGCCCGGGTTATCGATCCGATCGTGCAGCTGCGGCGCGCAATGTCGGATGCAGCTGCCGACGTGGCCAACCTGGAACTGGCAAACCGCACGGGAGATTTGTCACGCGCGTTCGGACTGGGTAGCTTGGTGTGGTGGTTCATCGAGCATGCGGCGACGCTGGTAGCGGATGTAGGAAGAGCGGCGGCGGGTGAATTCATCGCGCCGGTGCGAGCGCTGCTACTGCGGGCCCGCGCTGCGCTCGAGGCTGGGCCACACGTTTCGCAAGCGGCGCGAGAGGCGGCGCAACGCCACGACTACACTCTGTGGGATGCCGAGCTCGCACCGTGGCGGGCCCGGGCTTCGGCCGCCAACGCCAACCCCGCAGCGAATCCAGGGTCTGGTCGCGACGGGATGCAACTCCTGGCCCGTGGAAGCGGACCCGGCCGCTCAGCTGACCATGCTGTGACTGCGGCCCCCTCCCCCGTCGTCGAGCCTCCTGCTACAGCAACGACCGGAGCTGTAGAGGCTGTAGAGAAAGACGAGCACCGCGTAGCGGCGCGAGGTACGGCGGGAAACGGCGGTCCGCTTCCACACCTCGAAGCCATTCAGAAAGCGTTTGGCCGACACAACGTGTCGTCGGTGCGCGCATACATCGGCGGTGAAGCCGCGACCGCGAACCGCGCTCTCGGGGCGCGAGCATATGCCTACGGAAACACGGTGGCTTTCGCCGAAGCACCAGACGTGCACACCGCCGCGCACGAGGCGGCACACACGGTGCAGCAGCAGTACGGCGTCTCGCCCGGCGGTGGCAATTCGTACGAACGCCACGCTGACCGGGTGGCGGCTCGCGTTGCGCGCGGCACGTCCGCCGAGGACCTTCTCGACGCCATGCCCAAAGGTGGCAGTGCGACAGCGGTTGTGCAGCTCAAAGGCACCGAACCGGATCCCGAGCCGGAGTCGCCGGCGACGGAGGATGCCGACGAAGGACTAACGGCCTCCGAGTACATCGCAACGAACCAAATGTGGCTGGTCATGGGGGTGCGCAACACCGTCATGAACATGCCGTACGAGACCGGATCGCCGTTTGCTTCGTTCGCAGATCCGCGCACCTTCGCCGCGTTGGTTGCGGTGGCCCTGACGTCAAAAGCTACGTCGCAACAGCTCGAGGAGCTACTGCAGCCCAAGCGGCTCACCGCAGTGGTCGACCGGGTGCGGCTGCGCAACTCGACAACTGCCGCAAACGGGGTGACAACCTCGACGAACCGCGGCCCATCGCAATGGCAAGAGTCGGTCGCAGTCGCCGTCGCATCCGCCTTAAACGAAAAGGTGCTCGCTTCACTCAAGCGCGTAATGCCGAGATACGTGGATGCCCGATATCAAGCGTTGTTGGCGGCGGAAGCAAAGGCGTCGGCGAGCCTGGCGGTCAGTCCCGAACCCGATCGCACGCGCATCACCGCGAGCTCCGCCGTGGATCGAATGGTTATCGATGCGCTCGTCACAGGGACCGTTTCCTTTGACGCCCAGCAGTACCGAGCCACGCATTCAGACGGCAAGCCGGTGTTTCGCGAAGCTCGAGCCGTAGCGTACATGTGGGAAGCGATCTCGTTCGGCTCGTACTGGATCCGCGTGATCGAAGCCGGGGCCATTACCGTCGAAGACGTGGCGCTTACAATGTTCGGCTCGACCGAACAAAGCCACGAAATCGTCGGAGCGTATCCGCTATTCGGGTTTACCCATGCACACAAACTTGAACCGAGTATTCGAAACTACCTCGAGGCCAACGGCGAAGACCTCAAGGCAGAGGCCGATCCGAAGCAGGCGCTGCTCGATCCAACGAACAACCACAAAGCGCTCCTCGAAGAACTAGCGCTGGCCGAATCCAAAGAAGCAGCTACTGGCGGCTCGAAGGCCGAGATCGTTCAGCGGTTCCGACTCAATGTTCAAATCCTCGACAGCATCGCAGTAGCCGCGGCCAAGTTCGGACTGCAGGGGCGCCTCGCCCATGCTCGCAAGGCGGTCAACGACAAATCGATCGAACTGGCGAAGCCTGAAACCGACTTCGCCGAGGTGTCGAAATGGGACGGCAATGCAGCACTGCAGGCCGGCATCTTGCAACGAGTTGCGTTCGGGCTCGACGGAATTCGCGAACGGCTCGACGGTATGACGAAAGGCATGGCGAACCTGCCGCCAAGATTTGCCGACATCAACTTGCCCGAATACGCCAAGAAAGCGCTACACGGCGTTGCGACCGCATTCGTCGACGCGGCCGCGCTGTGCACCTTGCCGGGAGAGGCCGAAGCACAGACCGCAGAAGCCGAACAACTCGCGAAGCTCGCAGTGCTCGACATGCTCGATGGCATGCTCACGGAGATCCTCCGAGTCGTCCACGCCGCAAAACATGTGGGTGGCCACACCGCCAAAGGCGGATATGGCGAGGGCCACCCAGACTATGTGGCTCCAGACGCCGATGCGGTCGCAACGCAGGAAACCGCGCTGCGCGGCGAACTCGCGCGGGTCCGCGTGCTGATGATTTCGAACCCGATGGCCGCAGCTGCCGCATTGCGCACGTTGAACGACAAGATCAGCGCACTCGGAACCGAGGCCGACATCGTCGGCAACATCGACGAACTCGATAAGCTCTGGCAAAAGCTGTTCATGGTCAATCTCATGGGCCCTCAGCTTTCGGCCGAGTCAGCGGCGGCCGAAGCGCAGCGCGACTACGAGCGCAAAAAGCTCATCCGCGACAAGATCGATGGCTTTTCCGTCCGATGGCGCAGCGCTTACGCCAAATGGAAAGCCGGAGACAAGATTGGGGCAACGCAGATCATCGATGGCATCAAGGCCGATCCCAATCTCCCGATCATGCTCAGCGAGTGCCGCGCGATCTTCCAAGATGCGGCGGACGTCGCACAGATCAACAAGCTCGCTCTGTTGTTCGGGATCACGCTACTTACGATGGGGGCTGGCGCATGGGTGGAGGGCGTGGCAGTTGGCCTGGAGTGGGGCACAGGTGCAACGATCCTCGCGACCGCTAGTGCCGAGGCGGTGACGTTTACCGCGCTGTCGCAGACTTTCCTCGACACGGATCACTCCGTGGGGCACGTCACCACCGAGCTTGCGTTCAACGTCGCCATGTTCTCGGTGCTCCGCGGCTTCTCGAGGTACATCGAGGCCCTCAAGCTTGGATCGGTCGTCAAAGTCGGCGCCACGTTCACCGGGCAGACGGTGATCTCCACCGCGATGATGCTCGCGAAGGCAGAAGCCGAGAAGTACTGGAAGGAGGGAAAACATCTCACAGAGCAGGACATCAAGCGGATCTGTCTCGAGAGCGTTGTCACGGCAGTCGGCATGACGGTCGCGACCGCCGGCTTTTCCCCGTTCATGCTGGAGCTCCAGAGCGCCGGCAAAACACTCGGCACCAAGGTCAAGACGGCAAACGTCAAGGGCAAGTCGGTTCAGGCAATGACCGAGGCGCTGAAGGGGAACAAGTCGATCGACGCAGCGCTCGAGCTCATCAAAGCGCATCGCGAGTGGTCCGAAGCCAAGCTGGATGCGCTTCGGGAACTCGAGCTAGCCGTCGAGGCCGAGAAGATTCACCCACCGAAGAAAGGCCAATCCGTTCTCGAAAAAGCCAAATTGAGCGCCGAGCAGATTAGCGAGCTACGCGGAGTGATCGCCGAGGCCAAGGGTACGATGAAAGCCGCGGAGACGATGCTCACGCTCGATCCGGAAGCGCCGGGCAAGTTCACATGCCCGCAGGACCGGATCCCAGAGGTACTCGAGAACCTCGGTGGCCCGATCGGCGAGCCGATCATCGATCCGGTGTCGCAAGCAAAAACGTACACGGTCAAAAGTCCGGACGGAAAACTCGTCACGATCACCGAATCGATCGCGCGGCCAAACGAGGGCGGCAGCAACGGAATTCCCCCGATCATTCAGCCTCCGGTCATCGATACCAGCCACCTTCCAGGAACGTCGCAGGCGATCGAGCGCTGGCAAACTGGTGATCTCGCGCAGAACTCGCCGGAGTTGTGGCAGAAAACCGCCGAGGGAAAATCGTTCAAAGATGTCTATTCGCAGTGGATGCAGCAGGAAACCCGACTGAAGAAGAACGGGGATCACTGGGAGGTCGTCTATCCCGCGGGGTGCCCAAAGGACTTCAAGCCGATCTTCGATGGGATGGTCCAGCATGGTGACATCGCGCGCTTGACGCAGGGCGAGCTCAACGTCAACGCCGCGAAACAAGCTGGCATCGATCTCGATCACCTCGACCCGCTGTCGCCCGAATACATGGCACAGCGCGAAAAACTAACGCTGCTATTCGGTGACGGCGCGGTCAAACGCTGGGAAACCACAAAGGTGGGCACCGACAGCCCGGGCAAGCAGCAGACCACCCAGCGCGTACGCTCGGTACTCGCCGAAGGCCAACTCGAGGTCATCAAAGCGGCGTTTCCAGACTGCGAGGTCCTGCTCACCGGATCGCTCGCCCACACCAGCGCTCCGCTCACCGGCCCGAAAGCCATTCGCAACGTCGACGTGGTGTTGGTCATTCCCAAGGACATGCCCCAGGACAGCCGCGCAGCGCTCGAAATGCGGGCGCGGGGACTACGTCTAAAGACTACGCCTGAGTACCAGGCGGCCGGCGGCCCTGCAGAGCTCGCCGTCGATGCACGCGCGATGTCCAACGCAGACTACATGGGTGTCCGCACCGGCGACGCGGACAACAGCGCGCCGACGAACGATTTACGCATCGACGATCATGCGAAGACCGCCGCGGATGTCGCCAAGCAATACGGCGTTTCTGCTGATCCCGCGCATCAGACGGCGTTCGAAGCAGTGTTCAACGCCAACCCGGCCGAAGCCACCGCGTGGGTGCGCAGCCTTGCGGGCGTGAACGGCCTTGCCGGGCGACTCCTCGCCCAGTTTCACACCGCCGCGCTCAGCCACTTCAAGCCGACGGAAGCCGGAGTCGATATTTGCGGACACGTCAAAGTCAGCCCGGAGCTGCTCGCGCGCATGCCAGATGCAGACGTTGCGAAGCTGGTCGAGCTCTGTACAAACAAAGGTCCCTCAGGCGAGTACCCGTACTTCGAGCGTACGAACAAACCGGCCTATCGTCTGCGATTCCCCGGCCGACTGACAGAAACTGCAACCAACACCGTGACCGAGCTTCTGATTGCGCTCGGCATTAGCTCAACCGATCCGGCGGCGAAGCTGTTCGACAATCTTTCCGAGGCAGACTCCATTCGTCTGTGGGAGTTGGCCGGGGATCCCGACTTCAAAAACGCAAATGCCAAGGTGCAGGCTGCTCAATGGGCCTTGGCCAAATCGCCCACCAACGTCAACCAGTTCGTTGCGGATTTTCAATTTTATATCGCAGACGCCAAGTTGCGCAGCCAAGAGATCTTGCGCGACTTCTATGCAAAGGTCGAAGTAGAGAAAGCCAAGCAAGAGACGGCCAGCGGCAAGCCCCTCACGGAGAAGGGCCTGCAGTCCCTCACCCAACAGGTTGCGAAATCGGAGCTTGGAGTCGCGGCTTCGAATAAGGCGAAGCTCGAAGCAGCAGCGTTTGATAAGGCCCTGACAGAATACGGGGTAGGTCGTTCCAATGCCGATGGCACAACGGGTACGGTCGGCGCGGATCGCGCTAACGCGGCCCGTCAGATCAATCTCGATGCGCAGACAGGCGAATTCACACCTTCGACCATGCCAACCCTCTCGGTACCTGACGCTGCACTGCCAGTTTATCTGAAGGCGAATGCCGACAGCCTGAACTTTGCAGACGCTCATGACGCCGCATACCATGCGCACAAGCATGCGATGCACCTCCCCTCGCCCCCTGCGCCGACCGAGGAACTCGCGGCCTACGTTCGCGCCGCGCGAGAAGTAGTAAAAAACACCTCTGGTGAACTCGTTCCGGAGCAGCGCCCGGGCGTTCGCAATGTATACTTCCGCACCAGCGACGGCGATCTTGCGATTGTTTTTGTCGACGCCTCGGGCAACGCCCGCATCGCAACCTTTATACCTGGAAAAAAGACCAGTGGCATGTAACCGTATACCGGCATTCGCTCGCAGCCAGCGATTGGCGACGATTGAGGAATTGACCGCGAGGGCCAAGCAGTTCCTTCATGAAGGTACGGTGCTGCGATTTATGGAGATCGTCGTCGAATTCGGCCGCCACGTCGCACAGAGCGAGACGACCTGGGCAGCGCTGCGCGGGGTTGCCGAGGAACTTTCTCCCCTTGTCTGCGCTCAACAGACGAAGCTACAAGGTTGGACTGCGGCGCTTTCTTGGGCCAGTGTCTCGGACGAAGCCGACGCATGTGATGTTGTCGAGAGGCGAAGCGAGCTAGAGCTTGCGCGTACCTGGTTCCGCGACACACCTGCCGGCGAACTGTTCGACCACATGGAAACCGATAGTTACGATGACGCCCAATACAAGGCGCTTGCGATCGAGTACTTCATGGAGGCTCCACCATGGGCCCCGATGTCACACACCTGGTGGGTGCGCAGGCTGCCATCGCGCGCCCCCGGCGCAACACCTCCCATGGACGAAGCGGGGACCGCAGACAGCCGACCGCCGCGTTGGATCTCGATCCCAGCAGGAACAATCCGCACTGGGCTGACTGCCGATGAAGCAGCGCAACTCGCCGCCGCGTGCGCCGATGCAACGATGCGCTGGGTACTCAGCGGAAATGACCCAAAGGTTTCAGCTACCGATATCGCCTGTGCGGAGTGGCGCGGCGGAAATGCAAGCTATCTCGAACCACTGCTGCGCGCAGCCTTTCCCGTGGCGGAGCACAGCTATGCGGCGTTTTCGATTCGGTCAACTCCGGTGACCAATGCTGAGTACGCTGCCTACGTAGAAGCAACCGGGGCGAGGCGACCGGCCACCTTGGACATTGGCCCGCACGCGGCGAACCATGCAGTGCGCGGCGTCTCTCATGACGAGGCAGAAACGTACGCCCGATGGGCTGGTGCAGCTCTCCCAACGGAGCACGAGTGGGAGCGGGCCGCTCGCGGTCCCAAAAACCACCTGTTTCCGTGGGGCGACGAACTCGGTGACCACCGAGCCTGGATGATGACGCACAATTGGGCCGTCGGCTCCAACCCGGAGCTCACTAGCACGGAAGGCATCGATGACCTCCTCACCGAGTTCTGGGAATGGACGTCCTCGTCGATTACCGCCGATCCAACTGCACTGGCGGCACTCGCTGAACTGTACTACGTGATTGATTCGAGAGGTTGGGTGGTACGCGGCGGTAGCGGCGCGCAAGTCGCTCCATGTAGCGTGGCAACGAACGGCGTCTCACGAGGAGCGTACGCCATCGACACCCAGTTCCGGCTCGTACGGCGGTGATGCGCATCGACTGCGCCAAGTGCATATTTTCATCTCCAGGACCCGAAAGCATGGCGACTACCTCGATAGAGCAGCTGATAGCGGACGCCAAACAGGTTCTTCAGAAGCGGCCTTTTGCGCTGTTTATGGAGATCCTCACGCGTCTCCGCTACCAAGTCGCACAAGACGCAACAGCGTGGACGGCGCTGCACCGTGCTGCCAATGATCTCTCGCCCCTGGTTTGTGCAAGACACGAGGGGCTGTTTGCGTGGCAACACCCACTGACAACGAGGACCGACGGGGAAGAAGTCAAGATCGCCGACGCGTCCGAACGCCAGGCCCAACTCGAGCTTGCGTGTGAGTGGTTCCGTGGAACTCCCGCCGGCGAATTATTCGAGGCCGCACAGCAAGCCCTCGCCAAATACCTAGCGAGGTTTGAGCCGGAGGAACTCACTGAGCCGGAGAAGCTCGAAGCTGTTGCCTTCGAAAAGGCGCTCGCAGAAATTGCTCTCGGCACGCACCGCGCGGATGGCACGAAGCGCACAGTCGGAACCGATCGAGTCGATGCTGCGTACAAGGCTAACCTCGATGCACAGGTCGGCGAATTTGCGCCCTCAACGATTCCAACCCGCGGCATTCCCGAAGCAGAGCTTGTGGGATACCTGAAGGCCAACGCCGGAACTCTGAACTTCGCAGATCCGTACAACGCTGCGTCTCAAGCGCATAGGTACGCAACGCGTCTGCCATCGCCTCCCGCCCAGGCCGATGAGCTGGTTACCTACGTGCGCGCAGCGCGTGAGGTCATCAAGAACAGCGAAGGAAGCGTAGTGCCGGAGCAGCGCCCAGGCACTCGCAGTGCATATTTCCGGAACAGTGACGGCGACTTGGCGATCGTCTTCATCGACGCATCTGGCGACGCCAACCTCTCTACGTTCATTCCTGGCGAGTCCTAGATCTGTGAACGAAGGCTGGCCATGAAGTGGACCACATGCTTTTTTGTTCGCGACCTAACGACTCGGCGAATCGTTCACCATGAGATCGAAGAGATCGACATGGCAGAAATGCCCGCCAATGAACGGGCCAGGTTTCAAAGTCAGCGAATTCGAGAACTTATGCAGCGATACGACCCAGACAAATTCGAAGTGTTTCTTCAAGGATTCGACTCTCTCAAGTCGCTGTATAGTACGTGGCCACAGGTAGCTCCGAAGGATTGACGTTTTAGCGGAGGAACTAACCCGCCGCAGGGCGACCGAGCATGCCCGGCACAACGATCTCGACGCCAGCAAAGTGGCGGTAGACTATAGCGGCGCAAAAATCGGCGCGAGCGGAATCGATACCTCAGCGAACGACGGAGTGGTCAGTAGCGAAGATCGGTCGAAGCGGCGAAACGGCGTCAGTCCCTGGTCATCGAGACGGAAAATTTCGACCGAACCGACTTCGGGGGTAACGAGCCAATACTCGGGGACGCCGTGGCGCGCGTACGCGAATCGTTTCATGTATTCGTCGCGTTCACCAGATGTCGGCGAGACGATCTCTACCACAACGTCTGGAGCGCCCTCGATGCCTCGCTTCGATATGGCATCGCGTCGCGACGATCGGACGATGGCCAAGTCGGGCTGAACCACAGTATGCGGCCCCAGAATGACGTCGGTTGGGGCGTTAAATACCCACGCCAGCCGTGCTTCTTCCAGGGCGCGCATCAACGCGTATTGCAGGCGTCGCGACACGGTCTGGTGCACGGATCCGGGTGCTGGTGACACAAAAAAGTCCCCTTCGATCAGTTCATGAATCTGACCATCTTCCGGAAGGCACGCATACTCGCGATACGTATACGGAATGCGGACTGGCTGCACGCCGTTCATGGGAACAGCGTACCATGTGGCCCGTTAATTGGCTTCCATGCCGTAGGTGAACGACGTTTCGTAGGGCCGCGGCAGCGTCGGAAAGCTGGTGTCCGTCACAAGTTTCGTCGCACAATCGACGACCGAGGTCGCCTGAATGTCGGTCTTGATTACACCGACGTGTATCGCACGACCCTCGGTTCCGACTCGGATCTCAAAGGTAATGCGGCCGCGGGTTCCGTGTTTGACCTCACCGTTTTCCGTAGCGATGGCCAGGCAGTGCGACACTTGGGTGCCACGCCGTTTCAGACTCTGCGTGACTTCGTCCATTTTTTCGGGCGGAATAATCTCGGTACCCTGGCGGCTTTCGTCACCCGGATCGGAGGACGTAGGTTGCGGAGTGTGACCGCCGCACGCGGCCAGCGCTATCACCACCCAAAGAGCTTTCTTCGTCATTTATCATCCCCCTTTTGCTACATAACCAGCGATTACTAGCCGTTGGATCTCGCTCGTCCCCTCGTAGATTTCGGTAATTTTGGCGTCGCGGAAATGGCGCTCCACCGGAAACTCGGTCACATAGCCATTGCCGCCAAAAACCTGGATGGCCTCACGCGCGACGCGGTTTGCAACATCGCTGGCGTACAGCTTAGCCATGGCCGCTTGCTTTCCGTACGGCAGATGGTGGTCTTTGTGGTGAGCCGCCCGCAGAGTCAGCAGGCGCGCCGCGTCGATTTCAGTCGCCATGTCAGCGAGCTTACATGCGATCGCTTGATGCTCAGCAATAGGCTTGCCCATAGTGCGTCTCTGCTTCGCGTACTCTAGCGCATCTTCAAAGGCGGCTCGCGCAATTCCGACCGCTTGCGCAGCGATACCGATACGACCCCCGTCGAGGGTCGACATTGCCACCTTGAACCCGCCCCCAACTTCGCCGAGAACAGCATCGCCGGGAAGACGTACGTCGTCGAGGTAAATCTGCGACGACTTCGAACCTCGAATCCCCAACTTGTCGTCCGGCGGACCGCAGCGAACGCCGACGGCCCGCATCGGCAGTATGAACGCGGTGATGCCTTTGTGGCCGAGTCCGGGTTCGGTCATGGCGAACAGCACGCAAACATCGGCAACCGGTCCGTTGGTAATCCAGTTCTTGGTGCCTGAAATGATCCAATCCGCGCCGTCCCGAGTCGCGGTGGTTTTCTGCGCTGCGGCGTCTGATCCAGCCTCTGGCTCGGACAGTGCAAAACACCCCAACAACTGACCTGCGGCGAGCGGCGACAACCACTGCTGATGTTGCGCGGAAGTACCAAAGCGCAAGATCGGATCGCAAACCAGCGAGTTGTTCACCGACATAATAACGCCCGTAGAAGCGCACGCTCGACTCACTTCTTCGACGGCAAGGGCGTATGAAACGTGATCAAATCCCGCACCGCCGTGCGAATCCGGAACCGCCATGCCGAGAAACCCCAACTCCGCCATGCGTTTCACAAGTTCGGCCGGGTATCGGTGCTCGCGATCGATCGCCGCCGCTTTGGGCAGCACATCCTTTTGAGCGAACTCACGCGCGGTTTCTTGAACGGCGCGCTGGTCGTCAGTGAGTGTGAAATTCAACTTATTGCCCCTTGAACGTCGCGACCTGACGCGGTTTGGCGAGAAACGCCGTCATGCCATGGCGCTGATCTTCCGTCGCAAACATCATACCGAAACTGCGGCGCTCGAGCGCAAGCGCTGCGTCAAGAGGCATCGACTGCCCGAGGTGAATCAACCGCTTGACCTCGGCCACGGCCAGGGGGGCATTGTTCGCGATGCGCGCCGCAGCGGCTACCGCGGCGGCCATCAACTCCGGACCAGAAGCCACGGCATCGACGAGGCCAATGCGAAGCGCATCGCCCGCGGAAATCGCCTCTCCGGTCATGCATAACTCCTTGGCCTTTGCGACACCGACTCGGCGTGCGAGTCGCTGGGTGCCGCCAAAGCCCGGAATCACGCCGAGTTTCACTTCAGGCTGCCCAAATTGCGCCGCCTCTGCGGCATAGATGAAATCGCACGCCAAAGCCAGCTCACATCCACCGCCAAACGCAACGCCGTTGACCGCTGCGATCCAAGGCTTCGCCGACGCCTCAATGGCAGCTGCGAGCCGACCGCCGTGTTCCGCCATGGCGCTGGCCTGGCGCGGCGTCATCGCTGCCATCTCGGAAATATCCGCGCCCGCTACAAACGCCTTGCCGCCCGCGCCGGTCAGCACCACCACCCTCACTTCACCGTTGGCCTCCAGAGCGCCAACCGCTGCGATAAGCTCGGAGATCACCTGCTGCGACAATGCGTTGCGCTGGGCCTCGCGCTGAATGGTTACAATGGCAATGCGCGGCTCTTCCGGGCTGGGCGCCACGGATAGCGTTTCGAAGGTTGGATACGTCATCGCGAACTCCTCTAGAGGTACTAGGCCTGGGTCGGCTTCTTGCCGCCCTGTGCATCGTACTCGTAAAACCCGCGCCCGACTTTCTTGCCGAGCCATCCCGCGGCAACATATTGGCGAAGCAGAGGGCAAGGTCGATATTTGTCGTCGCCGAGCTCGCGGTGAAGCACTTCGGCGATCGCCAAGCAGGTGTCGAGGCCGATCAGATCCGCAAGCTCAAGCGGCCCCATCGGATGGTTGAGCCCGAGCTTTACCCCGGTGTCGATGTCGCTCGCCGTGCCCAAACCTTCGTATAGGCCATAACAGGCTTCGTTCAGAAGCGGGATCAACATGCGGTTGACGATAAAGCCCGGAATGTCGCGCGCCTCGATGGTGGTCTTGCCAAACCGCCGCGCTAAGGCAACCACCGTTGCACTGGTCGCGTCCGACGTGGGCAAGCCGCGCACGATCTCTACGAGCTTCATGATCGGTACCGGATTCATGAAGTGCATACCGATGACTCGATCGGGCCGGCCCGAAGCAGAAGCGAGCTTGGTGATCGAAATTGACGACGTATTGGAAGCCAAGATCGCATCGTCGCGGCACACCTCGCCAAGACTCTTGAAAATCTCGAGTTTCATCGCCTCCTTCTCGGGCGCAGCCTCGATAACCACGTCGCAATCCGCGAAATCGCGATGCGCCGTGCCGGTCTTCAAGTGCGCGAGCGTGGCATCGCGGGCTGCGGCCTCCAACTTGCCGCGCTCGACCAGTCGGTCGAGCTGCTTCTTGATCTTGCCGATTCCCGCCTGGGCAAAATCTGGCGCCGCGTCCACGACGAGCACATCGATACCGGCTTGCGCAGCGACCTGCGCAATCCCTTGCCCCATTTGGCCCGCGCCCAAAACGCCCAGCTTTTTCACGGTGCGAGGTTCACTCATGACGGGCGTTCCACCAGAAGGGCAATCCCTTCCCCCCCACCGATGCACAACGAAACGCCACCGGTCCTGGCGCCGCGCCCTGCCATCGCATGCACCAGGGTGACCAGGAGGCGGCACCCCGAAGCGCCGATCGGGTGCCCCAGTGCCACGGCGCCACCCCATACGTTAACTCGCTCCGGATCGAGTCCGAGAAGCTGATTATTTGCGATCGACACGACGGCAAACGCCTCGTTGATCTCCCACAAGTCCACAGCTCCGGCAGTCCAACCAACCTTGGCCAACGCGTTCGAAATCGCTTGTGCGGGTGCGGTTGTAAACCACTCGGGGGCCTGTGCGTGGTAGCCCCAGCTCACCAACTTCGCCAGCACCTTGCTGCCGCGCCGCTTTGCTTGCTCCGCCGACATCAGGACTACCGCCGCGGCCCCGTCATTGATCGACGAGGCATTGCCCGCGGTAATGGTTCCGTCTTTCTGAAATGCAGGGCGAAGCGATGGCAATTTCGAAACCGATCCTCGTGCAGGCTCTTCGTCATCGGAAACGCGAATCTCACGATCTCGGTCAGCAACCGCGACGGGCGCGATCTCAGCCTGAAATGCGCCGGCGCTTTGCGCCGCAAGGGCTCGTCGGTAACTCTCGCCGGCAAACTCGTCTTGTGCACTGCGCGAAATCTCTTGCTGTTTTGCACACAGCTCGGCGCAATTGCCCATATGTTGATTCGAATACGGGTCCCATAGCCCGTCGGTTATCATCGAGTCGATGGTATCAAGCCCGCCCATCTTCACGCCTTTGCGCAGGCCGCGAAGAACGTGTGGTGCATTCGACATCGATTCCATCCCCCCCGCGACGCCGACGTCAATGTCTCCGACCGCGATAGCACGCGCAACGCCGAGCACGGCTTCGAGCCCTGAACCACAAACCTTGTTCACCGTCACGCACGGAACGCTGTGGGGCACGCCGGCATAGATCGCGGCCTGGCGAGCGGGGGCCTGCCCCACTCCAGCCGAAAGCACCTGGCCCATGTGACATAGCTGCACCTCGTTCCCCTCCACGCCGGCCCGTTCCAACGCCGCCTGGATTGCCGCAGCCCCTAGTTTGGGCGCTGGCACCGACGCCAAGGAGCCGAGAAAACTGCCAATCGGGGTGCGCGCGGCCCCCACAATCACGACGTCCCGCATCGTTACGGCTTACCGCGGCGCCGCGAACCCCGTCAACTGCCCCGATCTGAAGCGCGCCACATTCAGCGATACTTGCGAACTCGCTCGACGATGTGCGGCAGCACAGCAAGGACGGCGTCGATGTCTGCTGCGGTGGTGGTTCGGCCGAGTGAAAATCGCACGGCTTCGCGTGCCTGTTCCGGGGTCATGCCCAACCCGAGTAAGACCGGCGAAGCCTGTACGCTACCACTGGTGCAAGCAGCGCCGGTTGAAACCGCAATGCCTTCGAGGTCGAGCGCCATCGCGATCGATTCGCCAAGCGCGCCAGCAAAGCCTGCGTTGATTGTACCGCCGATCCGCGTCCCGCCATGGATGCGAACCGCAGGCAACGCCAACAGCCCAGACTCCAGCCGTTCCCCCAGGGCGGCGACCCGCGGCCACGACGATAGCTCAACGGCCGCCGCTGCCGCACCAAACCCTATGATTCCAATGGAATTTTCGGTACCGGGACGGCGACCGCGTTCCTGGTGACCCGCGGCGATCATCGGCAATCCGCGGTCGCCGACAATCGCGAGCGCACCCACCCCCTGGGGACCGCCGAGCTTGTGCGCGGAAATCGCAATCGAATCCGCCCACGCCCAGGCCGTCAGGTCAATTTTCCCCGCGGCCTGGACGGCGTCGACATGGATGCGTCCGGCCTGCCCGGCGGCCGAGGCGCGTCGCGCAGAAGACACGAAGTGCGACCATTCCTCGACGTTCGCCAGGGTCCCAAGCTCGTGGTTGACAGCGCCAACTGCGACAAGCCCAAACGGCTCGCCGGGTCGCGGCGCGCGAACCTCGCCCCCTGAACCGACTTCGAGTTCGGTGATGGTCCATCCCCGAGCGCACAGAGCATCCATCGCGCCGACGAGTGAGGGGTGATCGATCCGGGCCACAAATGCACGTCTCGCGATCGCTGAGGTCTCGGCAATGCACGCGTGCGCCAACACGCCGAGAGCATTGGCCTCCGTGCCACCGCTGGTAAACACGACGTGTTCGCGCGGCCGACCCATCAATCGGGCCACGTGGGCACGCGCTCTCTCTACCCCGTCGCGAATCCTTCGCCCTTCCGCGTGGATAGACGACGGGTTACCCAGCATGGCCATGGCGTCGATCATGGCCGCGCGCGCCTCGTCGATAAGCGGCGCTGTAGCGTTGAAATCCAGGTAGATCCGCCCGTGCGTTGACATAAGAGTGCCAGGAGCGATTATGTTCTACATCCTTGTGGCTGACGATACTGGGATCCTGTTGGTTCGCTCAGGCCTGGTTTCTGCCGGCGTACTGGGGGAGGCGCGTCGACAGGTGGAGACTGCGGGCGGAACGATCGGCGAGCGGTTGGTGGAAACCGGTGCGGTCAGCGATGACGCGCTCACGGATCTGTACCTCCAGTACCTTCAAGTGCCCCGCGTAAGCGCTAGCACACTCGCGCACCTCCACGTCGGTGCCATCGCAGCTTTGCCGAACAAGATGGCGATCGCTCTGCGAGCGATTCCGATCTCACGCGATCACGACAACAATCTGATGGTAGCGATGAGCGACCCGCTTAACGCGCATGCCGTGGATGAAATCGCTTCATATACCGGTGCTCGCGTAGTTCGCGCCGTCGCCACCCAGATGCAAATCGCGTGGTGCCTCGCGCATTACTACGACCACCTGACCGCATTGGGCAAGCGGCTGCTACAGCCCGACTCCGAAGCGACGTCCGAACCGCCGGGCACTGCCAAGAAAGCGACGTCTGCCCCGCGATCGCGGACGGCCTCGGGCGAGATCCGGCTCACAAACGCCGCGTCCGCGGTAACCCCACGGCCCCCCGCCCAACTCACGCCTCCCGATCTACATCCCCCGCGCAACGAAGAAGACACCGCGAAGATCGTGTCCCCACACCGAAAGCGGCCTCCGGCGGTGCACCCCCCGGAACTCGAAGCTCGCTCGGGAGAAGTCGAAACAAAGCCGGGGCCACAGCCACATGTGACCAGCGAGCCCACGATCGTGGTGAACCTCGAACCCTCGGCACCGACGCTCGTAGACGACCACGCCCGCACCCCTCAAAGGGGCGTGTTTCCCCGACTGCACCGGACGACCCACGTGGGGGTCCCCCCCCTGTCCGAATCGCCTATCGAGCCCAAAAGGGAGCCAGAGGATGACTGGTACGACGACGACGATACACACGAGGTGACCCTCCCAACGCCGCGCCACGCGGGCTCGTTCGAGAGCGACGAGTCAACGGACCCGAGCTGGGGGCCACCAGGCACTACGATCCCGCCTCCCCTCCGGGGTGAATCCGCGGAGCTCCGCGATGGCGAATCAGACGCCATCCCCGTAGCAGATCCGGACACCAAGCCGTTGCGCCTATCGCGACCATCACTCACAGAACGCAGCCGGCCTCACACATCATCTGAGGCGGATCTCGCACGCCACCTCGAGACCGCGACCCAGCAAGCTCTTGAACTGATCCACGCGCTCGAAAGTGCAACCGATCGGGACGAGGTCGTTACCGCCCTCATCCACCATATCGCCGCCTCGCACGTGCGCGCTGGCCTATTCGTATCCCGCGGCAACGAGCTTTCGCTGTTCTCGATCTCTCCTCCAGGTACAGCGATGTCCGCGGTGACACTGCGCCTCGATCGGCCCTCAACGTTGCAAGAGGTCATTGAAGCGAGGCTGCCGTATCGAGGCCCCATGCACGACCCGGACAGTCGGTCGTTTCTCGAGGCAGTACTTGGAGCGTGCCCGGCGGAGATCTTGCTCGTTCCAATCGCGGTGCGGGAACGAGTCGTCGCCACCTTGTTCGGCGAACACCGAACGCGCCACACGTTTGACGATCAACTAGCGCTCGTGGCGCGGGCGGCGGGATTAGCCCTGGAACGAATTCTCATGGCGAAGCGCGGATAATTTGGTCGTAGCGACGCGCCCGGCGTTCAGCATGGTCTTTGAGAACGGCCCACAACGCGGGGTATGCGCCCGCGAGTTCGAATAATGCTGTGGGAGGAAGCAAGAGCAGCTCAGAATCGTCCGTAGCGACCACATTGGCAGGAGCTGGTGCGCGCCCAAGGAGAGCCGCTTCCCCGACGTAGTAGCCGATCTCAATTGTCTCGAGAATTGTGTCGGCGCGGTTTGGCCGTTCGAGTCGCAGCTCGAGCCGACCTCGCAACAACGCCACCAGCGGATGAGACAACGCTCCCTGGCGAATCACAATCGTCCCAGCGCGGACGTTCCGACGCTCAAAATGCTGCAGCGCTGCAGCTTGCTGCTGTTCCGACAGCGCAGCGAAAAACGTATTCGCAGTGGGTTCAATTGCGTCGGGGTTGCGAGGCGAGGTCAGTTCCTCATCGGCATCCGCTGAAGCGGTTTCGAGAACAACTAGCGGGGCCGTATCGCGCAACGCCGACGACGAGGAACCCGTCCGCGCCGGAGCGTAGCGCTCACCCGGATCGAAAATGACGTCTTCGCTCTCGGTCGTGTGAGTGATGAGGCCAGAGATCCGCCGCGCCGCCTCGGCCAGCCCTGCAACTTTCGACGGAACGGACATCTCGGTTCGCACGCCGCGCACTCCGTAAGGCGACTTGGTCGCCGGGGTTGACGGGTCGGCAACGTGGTACGGCAAGGCTCCAGGCAACGGAGTATCTTCGTTAAACACGCCGTGTGACCGAGATGGACCGACGCGAGTGCGTAGGACCGGCGGACGCGTTGCAACTCGCGGATGCGAGATCAACGCTGCCAAGCTGGCCGAGCGAGCTCTTGAAGCGGAGCGGGCCGTAGGCACGTGATGTTCGGCGGCAGGATCGGAATTGCGAACGTTCTGGGTCGCCGTAACGTCGTCGTCATCGCTGTGCAGCAGCTCGTCGACCATACGTTGAATTTCGGCATCATCAGGCGCGATTTCAAGCACCGACTGACCGAGTGTAAGGGCTTGCGCGTAGCTTCCTTGGGCGCGACAGGCGAAGGCAGCGGATCGCAGCATCGCGCATGCTTCGGCATCGCGCCCCACCTCGCGAAGCAGCCTGGCGAGCCTGACCTGGAGCGCCACGTTCGCGGGTTCCTGCGATAGCCGCTTCTCGAGGTCGTGCAGCGTCGCAGAATCTTCGGTCACGATGGAGTCAGGGATACCTGGGCCTTGAACGACATCGCCGGCGTAGTGGTCTGCAACTTCCACTTACTAGCGACCGTTTTCATGCATGCGTCGAAGGTTTCGCCGAGCGACGGCGAAAATTGCGAATCGCGGAACGCGCCCGATTGCGCAAAGCTCGCAGATACGTTCAAGGTCACGGTGCGAGCTTGAAGCGCACTGTTCTTCTTCAACGCCTGTTCGTAACACTTCTGAATTGCACCTCGCGACTTCGCAACGACATCGAGAAAGTCCTTGGAAGCCAAAGCCGCTGCCTTGTCGTCGATCGGGTGCGCAACTCCCGGCCCACCCGGCTTCACGGTAAGCGCATTGCCTTCGATCGCTACGACGATCTCGCCTCCACCTTTATCGCGCAACAGACGCGCGTTTTCTTCTTCCACGGCTTTGATGAGCTTGTCCTTCTCAGCCAAGTTTTTCTTGCACTGATCGAGATCGGCTTGGGTTCGGGGATCCGGCTTGGTCACTGTTTCCCCTTTGCATGCGACTGCGCCGAGGACGAGTTGGAAGCCGAGGACGACCATGAGTTGGTGTGTCATTAGCTAGGGTCTTTCTCCTTGGAGCCTACGGGTTGTGAGTAAAGAATTCCAGGCCGCTCAATGAACTCTCGAATAATTTCGCCACCCACGACATGGCCTGCAACTACGCGTCGAACACGCGAGTTATCCATTCGATTATACAACGCGGTGGCGCCTCTTGGACCTGGCGGAGTAGCAAACCCGCTACCGATCTCTGGGGCGGTAGCCCCCACGACCTCTCGCACGAGTACATTCGGGCCCTGGGTGCACCGTCCAAAGCAGCTCTGCCAGGTGATTTCGCAGTTGTCCGAGCCCGCGACCTGCAACGCTGACTGAAACGCGTCGAATAACGCACTCGACCCGCGGCGGTCCCCGCACTCGGGTCCGCGACAGATCGAGATCTTGAACCACCGCTGCGCCAAGCACAAAAATAGTAACACTAACGAGGGACCGAACAGGCCCGCGTGCCGCAACGATCTAGGCCAATTTCCGGCCACATGCGCGTTGTGTGAGCTACAACTACAAGGTGGATCCCGCCGTACTTTCGATCCTGCGATGTCCGCGGTGTCGCGTTTCTGCCCCATTTGCCGATGCGCGATCGCCTCGGTGCGGAGCGTGTGGCTTAGAGCCACAGCGCACGATTCCTGGGGTGCTCGACCTCATCGACAGTTCCGTCGGCGGGGAACCCACAGCTCCGACTTCTGAACAGCGCTTCATGGAGTCGGACCTCGTCGCTCGGATCTACGACCGAATTTGGCGCCCCACGTTCGTCCGCCTGTTCGGGGGAAAAGGCGCAGGACGTGCGGTCGGCGGGCTCTCGGGCGAACTCTACATTCATAAACATAGTCTTTCACTCGACGAGCGTCCTGGTCCCTGGCTCGATCTATCATGCGGTCCCGGCGCTTTCGTCCGCGCCCTGGCCGCTGCCGCTCCCGGCGCGTTGGTCGTGGGGCTCGACATATCGCGGGCCATGCTCGATGTCGCCGCACAGCGGACGCGGAGCTATCCAAATGCAGTGCTCGTGCGCAGCGACGCTCACGCCCTACCGTTCGAAGACGAAGCGTTTGGAGGCATCAACAATGCCGGAGCTCTGCATGCATACGAGGACCCAGAACTCGTGCTGCGCGAGGTTCGCCGCGTCCTTCGACCGGGGGGCGTTTACGTTGGTTCGACCTTCACCGAAGCGCGAACTTCCGTGGGCCGACTCATGTCGCGCGCCACCGGCGTTCGCCGTTTTGATCCTATCGAGCTGCGCGCCGCACTTCAGCGCATCGGGTTCTCCGACTTTGAAGATGTGCGGTTGGGAGATGCATTTGTGTTCCGGGTCAAACGCCCGTAGGTGCGGGACGCGGCGCTTCTTTCCACCGCTTGCGGTAGAAGTACATGAAAATCACCTGAATCGCCGACAGCAGAGGTACGGCGAGAAGTGCTCCGGTCAGACCAAAGCTGGCCTCGCCAAAAAACAGCGCAAAGATCACCAGTACCGGATGAATCTTCGCTGCCGTGCCGATGATTTTGGGGTTCAGGACGTTCGCTTCAATCGCGTGGATGCCGATGATCCACAGCACCATCATGACGCCCCGAAACACATCGATACCCTGATCGCCCGAGGCCAGCGCCACGATCACGATCGGCACCGAAGACAGGATCGAGCCAAAAATGGGAATCAAGCTCATCAGGCCTGCGACCAGAGCGAGAATGATCTGATACTTCACACCGAGTAGAAGCAGACCGACGTAGGTAAACGCAGCGTTGATGACGCAAATCAAAAGCTGGCCGCGAATCACACCGGAAAGGCCCTGGTTGATTCCCGCGATGATGACATCGTAGTCATCGCGAGTGTTGGTCGGGAACAGTCCACGCAAGAAGCCGTGGACCGTTTCTAGGTCCATCAGAATGAACGCACCGATCATGAGCGTAAAGAAGAACATGAATACACCGCGGACGAGCCCAGCAACGACGCTTTGCAGCACGCGGACCACGTCGTTGAGCTTGTCTTGCAAGCCGAGGAGGGACCGCTTGACGTAGGCCCGCAACTTGTCCTCGAGGGCGGCCGGCTCTGGTCTCTCATCGACCGCCTCAACCTGAAATCCGCCGTCACCGAACGGCTTAACATGTATGCCATGGCTCGCGAGCTGCACCGCGTAACGCCCATCGGGGAGCGGAGTCAGCGTGAATGCAGTGCTCGGAGGCAGCGGGACCTCGGGCGCCATCGACGTTTCTTCCGACGAAGGCTTCGGGGCCTTGAGCGACGGGAACTTGTATTCTAACCAACGCGCAAACTGAGGTGCGTACTCATCGTTGATGCGCTTGTATAAACCCGGGGCTTCTTGGCCCAACCTGGCTAGATCGCGCGACAATCGAGGCACGAGCAACATTACGAACCCTACGATCGCGGCGATGAAAACGATGTAGCAGATGACAATTGCCAGGGCGCGCGGCATCCTCCGCGTGCCGTTCTTGCGCACCGTCATGCGCGCGACGATCGGCGCAAGAATGTAGGCGATCAACGCCGCGAATACGAACGGCAGCATCACCGACCGGCCGAGGAATGCGATGAGCAGAACGAATAGGGGAAAGGCCCAGCGGCCAAGGAACCTCCATACGGAGCCCCCCGTATCGCCGAACCACGTATCGCGCCGCGACCGCGGGGCTTCCGCTGGACGGGGCGTCGAAGCCGATGCCGTCTCGGGCGGATCAATCGTCATACGCGCGGAGGGTATACCAGACCAACGCCGAGTGCGGCGGCACAGGCCGCGTATTACTATCGTACCGAATGCCTCGGGAAGCCGTCGCCGCCCACCGCCTTCGCGAAGCGCGACGATGGAGCAACACAATCCGTCGGCTGCGAGGGCGACGCATGCGAGCACAATCGAAGAATTTTGGTTCGTTTCCCCGGTCTGAGATCCTCGAAACCCTGGTCGTTTCGGTTCCGAGATCTGTGGTGGCCTATTCCCGCGCCAATACGGCTACCGCTTGCTTGTAGCCGAGCGCTGCCACGCTGTGGACGAGCCCGCGGGCTGTTGGCAAGACACGCAGCTTATGCACCATCTGGATGAGTGCGCTCAGCGTCGTGTTGTTCCAGGGCGCCTTGGCCAGATTGAGGCCCCCGGAGATGGTGATGTCGTTGCGCTCCAGGAACGCTGGGATCTCCCCGACGGAGCCAACCAGCCCAGATCGAAGCAGGAACGCGATAGGCACCACAGGATAGCACGTGTAGATTTCGAGTAGCATGCGCTCCTCTACCACCGCGCGGCGAAGGTCGAGTTGCGCCGACCGGGAGGCCTTCTCCAGCACCGTCTCGAGGTGAAAAAAGTCGGCGATTCGATCGATGGCTGCGAGTCCGTCTTCTCCCACCTGCTCGACGTGCGCCGCCCGCACTCGAATTACTCGCGACGGATCGGGCGCACATAGCTGGGTGCCTCGTTCAGAAGCAAGGATGAGGCACCCGGAAAAGTCCACGGATGGATTCGCGCAATCGACGCCGCGGAACAAAGGGGAGACCTCTGCGAACCACCGCGGATGCGGGCGCTCCGCACCGGGACGGAGCGCTTTCCATGTACGCCAGTAATTTTCGAAGAGCCTCTCGGCGCATCGCTTAAATGACTCGACCGAGATGTTTGCGCGCTCGAGAAAAGCGAAACCAAGTTGGGTGTACGCCTTGAGAAAGGTTTCGCCTGGCCCGTAGACCTCCATCAACCGATCCCGCTCCGGCTTCCGATCTACATACTCGGAGCGCAAGTTGTCCTGGCCGCGTATAACGACGAGGTCGGCAGCACCTTCGGAGAATACCTTTCTCGCATGCACAATCGCTTCGATCGGCGCACAAGCGCCTCGGACATAATGTTCGGGAATCGGACGGTCCCAAGCCATACTCATAGGGGCCACGTGGAGATCGATCATCCGAAGACCAGCGCGTTGCGCGGCGCCGACGATGCGCTCGGTCTCTTTGAGATCGCCGCTCCCGTCGATCACGCGGCTTGCGGCAACGATGTTCACCGGCACGGGGTCACAATGCATGGCGCCGTCGCGAAAGTCCAATCGCGCGCCGAACGCGGTGGCCGCTGCCGCTCTCTGATTCATATCAGGGCAGTGTCAAGCAGGCGGAACGTACGCGCTCAGATCGACAACAGGTGTTGCGCATATTTTGCTACTTTCAGGAATTCAGTCCGGGCCGCGCACGCAAAGCCACCCAAAAACATGTCTTAGATCCGTGGATTGATGGCCGACCTGCCCCTGCATACGCACGGCGAGGGCGATTGCCTGCTGTTGGCTAAAACGGCGGCGGAACTCTCAATCTCGCGGGATGTTGCTGGTATTGGCGCTCCGGTTTCCGGCTTAGATTTCATGAGATAGAGGCCATTCTCAAAGACGGGGCTAGGTCAGATCGATCCCGACCTGAATGCTCGAGCGATCCGCTATCGGGTAATGTAACTCACCAGCTTGGCATCCGGAACAGTCGGCCGCTTTGATCTTCATCGTGAAGGCGCACGGTCATCTCATGGTCGTCGAATACCGACCCGCTTGAGGCCGGACGCACCGGCAGGTCGGAATCGATCACGGTAATGACGTGCTGGAGGTCATCTTTTGCGTACTCGCGAATCACGGAGAGAAGGTTCTCTTTCTTCCGATCGTCAAGCGCGTCGAAGACGCCGTCGTGAAACACAAAGCGGGGATAGTGGCCGCCCTGATGCGCTCGCAGTAACGCCATGTCGAACGCGACGCAAAGCAACTTGCGATACGTGTTGCCGCGATCAGCGCTCGTCGCGTTCCCCTGCTCGTCCAATACCTCGGCCTTGAACTCCAAGTGCCCGTTCTTGTTCGGCGTAACACTCAAGAGGGCTTTACGATCGATCACCGCCTCGACAATCTCGTTGAAGAGCACGCGGATTCTCGAAAACTGACTGCCATGGTCCGTGCTCTTCGTTTCTACGTCAGTTTCGATTCTAGTTTGAAGGTGCCCAAGTTCTTCTTTGCCTGCTCGAATTGCAGCTCGAAGCTCTTGGAGCCGACGCAGGAAGCCGCGCTGCCGATCCACAGCCATGATGTCCGCGCGCAGCGTCACGAGTTCATCAGTAACGCGCTTGTACTTGATGACGACGTCCGAGCCGCCGAGGAAAGCCAGAGCCTCGTTGCGGCGCTTGTTCAAGTCTGAGAGCGCATCCGTAACCCGCTGGAGCTCGGCGTCGATCTCGGTGAGTTCCTCTTTGAGGTACCGCGATCGCTCCTCGCTGATCGCACGGTTGAATGAGATCAGTTGCTCGAAGTCCTTCTTGAGTTGGCCGCTGAACAGAATGCCGGCCTCTTCGAACAGGGTGGAGGCTTTCTTTGGATCAAACACGATCTCGTCGTCTTGCACCGCCGATAACACCTTCCGCCGGTTCTGCATGATGGCGTAGCGCTCGAGGTTTAGTTCCGCTATCCTCGCATCGAGCTCCTCAACCACGAGCTTGGTTGCATTGTGATCGTCGAGGTGAAAATCGAAGGCGTCCAGTAGCCGCTGCTTCTTCGTTGCGTCGTCCTGTTTGAGCAGAAGAATGCCCTCGATCTTATTCAAATCACCGACGGTGCCGCCCAGTTCTTTTTGAAGTACACCCTCTTCGGTCTCCAGTTTTTCGAGTTCGTCCTCCTTCTCGTAGAGCGCGCTGATGTCTGCGGCGTTAAAACCAAGAAGTTGTGCGAGCAACGGTTTCCATGTCGCGTGGGGGCCCGCAAAGCGCCCGAGCTGAAAGACGTCCTGAAAGTCATTTTGGCTGCGGATCAGATATCCGAGAAGATTCCGATACTTCCACGGCTTGATGTCTCGAAGATCCAGCATCCCATCGAGTAACTCTTTTGCGCGCTCGAAATCGACAGCGTGATCCCAGGAATCAGCCGGCTGATCGCTGAAGTCTTGACCGGATTGAGCGTGGCGCTTGAGGAAAATCTTAGAAGGTGATTCCACACTTCGACGAATCGTGACAAACGAGTTGTCCAGCAGCTCGAGTTCGAGAAAGAAAACAAAGCCGCGAAACTGGTCGTACTTGAAGAGGAAGAAATTCGGATCTCGCTTCACGAGCAAGCAGAAGTCGATCATCCGTCCGAGCGTCGTCTTCCCGAGATTGTGGGTGTCCTTCGTCCTGTTCTCGGGGAGTCGGATCTCAGCGAAGACGACGTTGAGGCCCGTGTTGAATTCGATCGGTCCAAACACATCGGGCCTATTGCTGTAGAGGCGCGACAGCTTCATTGCGGCCCCTGGTACTCGAGCGCGTCGGTCTTGGGCCTGTACTCGATGAGCCCGAGGAGGTAGAGCAAATTGACCGCAGGCAGGAACAAAGCGTCGCCGCCAACTCGTTTCTTCACGAGTTTCCGTAACGCAGTAAAGTCTTCCACGCGTTGCTTCCGCAAACGCTGCAGGAGGACGAACGCCGCGAAGACGACAGTCCGATCGGGATGCGAATGCTTGGATGGCCTAAGCATCGCTATCTCCAATGTCGCAGTTCCAATACATGTAGAAAAGGACCACGCTCGTGAGCCGTCGATGCTTCCGGAGAATGGGATCACGATCGAGAACGAGTCGGCGCAGGTAGACCATCACTTCGTCAAAGTTCTGGTAGTCCTTCCGCTTCGCGATGATGTTCTGCTGAAACTCGTCGACCACTGTTTCATAATGGGCTAAGACGTGCGCGCTCTCCGGCAACGAAAGAAACTGCTTTAGCTGTGGTGTCTCCTTTAGGTAGTTCACTCGCTGCGACCTCGCGAAGGCCGCCGTCATGCCGTTGAGCTGGTTCTTGCGTTCATACGCTGTGCGATCAGTGGGAACCGCATTTTCACGCGCGAGACCGGTTGGAATCATGGTGCATTACGATGCCTTGAGGTAGGTTCAACCGGTCACCGAGCTGGGACCATCCCCAATGGGCTCTGCGTTTCGTGGATTGGAACGGCTACTCTTAAGCCGCAGCCGATCAACTTGTTTATGATCAAACCCTAAAGAGAGCCTCTCGCGCATTGAGGTCAAATCGCTCAACGTGTTGCGACGGCTTGAAACGCAACCGACTGTGGCGAAGCCAAAGCGTTCTGCGGACCGCTGGAATGTTACGCTCCGATTTGGGATGGATCAGTGGCGCTACTTTCGCGTTGTTTCGGCTGCCATCATAGCCGGCTGCATTCTTGCCGCGCGCCTTGCGGAAGCCGACAACAGCAACATCGATGTGTATGGCCATGTTCGACGCTCCGATCCCCGAGATCCGAAGCAAGCGGGAAGAGCGCCACGAGTCGAGGTCACTGTAATCGGTGGTGCAAAAGTTCCACTCGACAAATTTGCGCTTTCGACCACCCACGAAAACCAGAAGGTTACGGTCAAAGCCGAGAGGCTCAGGGAGTACGCTGAGGGAGCGGAGACCCTCGCGATCGCGCTTGTCGTCAACGTTCAGAACACCTCGATCGACGCTGATAATTGCGTCAGGGATCCAGCATTGTTGGCTCATATTGCGTCTGCGATCGACAAGGTCCGGCTTGGTACCGCGGCACCACCTGGATCAAAAGGTGTCGTGGTGTCGTACTCCAGCGGCGCGGAGATCAGGGTGCCGATGGGCGACCTCACGTTCATCACCGGCAGTGCGCTCGGCACGAACAAAGACTATTCCGGAATCGGCAACGACATGGTTCAAGGAATTCGGCTTGGCATGGCTGAATTGTCGCGCGTAACGACCGCGCGCAAGGCGCTGATCGTGATCGGCGATGGCAATGATGCGAATGCCGAAGTAGCGAACCGCGTAACCACAGATCTTACAAGCCAGGCGCACAACCAGAACATTCAGTTGTTCGCGATTATTTACAAGGACTTGATTGCCCGTGAAAAAAACGTCATTACCGCGATGATTCCATCCGCGAAGAAGGCGGACTCGAGCGAAGGGATCGCGGTGGAGCTCAACAACATCATTGCTCGCATGGCAGATCGGTACTACCTGACGTTTCCCGGCTACGACGAAAACACCGGCATCGGACTGCCATGGGACGGTCGGGATCACAATCTTATCCTGACGATCGATCAGACAGACCTCAACCCGTTCACGCTGACCCTGGCACCCCAATGGGGGCGACCTCGCACTGGCTTTCCGTGGATCGTCACAAGCACAATCGCCGCGACCGCGATGCTGCTGCTCGTCGCCCTCTGGATTTTGATGCGCAGGAAATCTCGGTGAGAGCTCGCCGTGCGAATACCGCTCGGCCATTCCCAGTCGTTGCCTCCCGACGGGTTGGGTTGGCATCGATTCGCAAGGCTACGCCCAGCCCAACGACCAACGAATCCGCAGCAAGCACCGTCACTGCGGCGCCACAACGTGCTGCTCGTGTGCCGGGAGGCTACGAGCGCTGGGGCATCTTGGCCCACGGCATGGTCCGGGCACGGTGTCAGACCTGTGGCGACGAACATGTCGTGGGCTTTTCATGCAAACGCAAAACGCTGTGATGCTCGTGTGCCGGGAGGCGAATGGCGGAAGTGACAACGCACTTGGTCGAGGATGTCCTCCCGGTGGCTCGCTACTGTATGAGACCGCCGATGCCATCGGGTTACGCGATGCCCCTCGCGAGCGCTGGGTCAACCATCTGGTCACGCAGTGCGACCAAGGCAACGTCCATCGTGCCCGAGCCGTGTTGCGTCGCCACAGAGGTCGTGGCAAGACGCGGTGCAATCGGTTGCATGGCTATCTGACGCGTTTTTCCTCGTCGGTCCACTACGATGCGTACCGAAAAAAGGGGGATGCCCGCGGAGGTTGAGGCACGCTGGGTGACATGGCGGAAGCGGCAGGGAATCCAGGACCGCGTACCCGAGGACTTCGCGGCCGTACTAGACGCGCTCGATAAACGGACGCACGCATGGTTTGTGAAGGCGATGGAAGTTGGTGAGTGGTAGCAGAATCAATGCGACGTTCCGGCGTAGGATTCGCGCTGAGCGATGGTGTGAGCGCGCTACGCTAGATTTTCGGTCGCTTTTCAAGTGGTTGTACTTCCTTGAGCAGCGTTCAATCCCCACTGGCTGGCCTCTTCCATCCTTGCCCCCTCGCTTTGGGGATCGAACCTCCTATCCGCTTATGGTATTTTTCGTACCATGAGCAGCGCCACAAAACGTGCCGTAAAATCAGCCATTCCCGCCGGTGCGACATCAGTGATGGACAGAAGTGGGCGGTTGGTCGTGCCCCGCGAAGTGAGAGAGCGCTCGGGCTTCTTACCAGGAGTAAAACTACTGGTTTCATTTCACGATGGAAAGATTGAGATCGAACCGGCCCCACTCGAGGTGACCTTGGAAAAAAGAGGGGTTTTGCGAGTCGCCGTTGCCAAAACAAAAATTGACAAGATCGACACGGATACGGTGCAATCGACCATCGACTCCTTGCGGACGCGGTTACGGTGAAAGCAAAAAAACCCGCTGTCAGCTTTGATACCAACATCATCGTTGCCGCGCTGTGCAGCTTTCATCGTGAGCATGAGAAGTGTGCGCATGTTCTGAACCGAGAGCTGGTCAAGCTGTCAACGCCGGTGCTGGCCATGCATGTGGTGTACGAGGCACTTTCCGTGATGACGCGGCTTCCGGCGCCATACCGAATTGCTCCGCGGGATGCGCTACAAATGTTGACTGACTCACTGCGCGACAGAGTCACGCTAGCCGGTCTTGAGCCAACCGCGACATGGGACGAATTGACCAACCTCGTCGGTCATGGCGCTTCGGGTGGGGCGCTCTATGACGGACTGATTTTGGCAGCAGTTAAGAAGGCCCATGTCTCGAGATTTTACACGCTCAATCCAAAACACTTTCTGCGGTTTGATACCGCGGACGTCGAAATCATCGATCCAAGCTCGCCGGGCCGAAGTCAAACGCACCTGTAGTTTGCAACGCTGTCGTGGTGCGCCGCGCACCCACAACGCGCAGGCACAGCTCACGCGAGCGTTGCAACCCGTTCGCCAAAGAGCCGCTCGAGTCGGATCAACAGGTCCTCGGTCGGAGACACCGCCCAGGCCTCGGGCAGCGGAATCACGGCGACCGAACGTCGGGCGATTTGTAACCGCAATACCGGGCGACATCCGCCGCGCGTCGCGTTTGCCAGAATGGTCTTGAGCTCATCGATCTGGTCTCCGGATACTGCGTCTGCGTTGAGGTGAATGTCGACGCGCGAGGTCTTGGCTTCGCGCAACTCGGACAACGGTGTTGCTGCTTCCAGCAGCATTTTCCACTCGGCGGACTCCGAGGTGCCCTCGTTCTTGAGATTCCCCTTGCACAGCAGGGGCTCATCGCTCACCAACACGTGCCGTACTTTCTCAAACGTCTTGGGGAAGGCGATCACCTCGAGCGACCCTTCGGAGTCCTCCAGTTGAAACCGGGCCATCTTGTCGCCCTTCTTCGTGATCATCTCGCGGTACTGGCTCACAATGCCACCGATCGAATGATCGCCCGCCGCTTTAGCGCCCGACATCAGGTCGCTTGTCGAGGCTGTTGCATAGCGCGCGAGATCGCCGCGATACCGATCAAGCGGATGACCTGAGATATAGAACCCGAGAGCTTCTTTTTCGAACGCCAGCAGCTGTTTGTGCGTCCATTCAGGTACCTCTGGATACACGTCACGCCCGCCGTGACCGGCACTCGCGCTGTCCCCGCCCGGGGCTTTGATCGGCTCCACCGCCGCCATGAGGCCGAACAAGGAGGTCTGCCCGCTTCGGCGGTCACGCTGGTCGGATGCGCCGCGCTCCAGCGCCGCATCCAGCGCAGCAAGCAGCTGAGCGCGCGACCCGCCGAGGCCATCGAGCGCGCCGCTCTTCACGAGCTGCTCGAGCACGCGCCGATTGCAGCGCTGCGTGTCTACGCGGCGGCACACGTCAAACAACGTGTCAAACTTTCCCTCACTCGCACGCGCGGCGAGAATTGCCTCCACAGCGTTGGTCCCTACCCCTTTCACCGCGCCGAGACCAAACCGAATCACCTTGGACGCTGTCGCCGCATCCGTGGTCGATGGAGGTGTTGCCGTCACGGTAAAGTCGAGGTCGGACTCGTTGATGTCCGGCCTTTCCACCGTGAGCCCCATGGAACGCGCCTCGGCGATGAACTTCACGACATTGTCGATATTGTCGGCATCGCACGACATCAGGCCCGCCATGAACTCGTGCGGAAAGTGATGCTTCAAATAGGCCGTCTGGTACGTAACCCAACCGTATGCAGCAGAGTGCGAGCGGTTGAAGCCGTAGCCGGCAAACTTGTCGACCAGATCAAAGATCTCTGCCGCGGTCTTGGTATCGACCCCGTTAGCCTTTGCGCCATCGAGAAACTTGTTCTTCTCCTTGGCCATTTCTTCAGGCTTTTTCTTGCCCATCGCCCGACGCAGCAAGTCCGCACCGCCGAGCGTGTACCCGGCGAGAACCTGCGCGATTTGCATCACTTGTTCCTGATAAACGATGACGCCATACGTATCCTTGAGCACGTCGCCCAGCGAATGGTGCAGGTACTCGACCTTTTTGCGACCGTGTTTGCGATCGATGAAGTCGTCGACCATGCCGCCCTCGAGGGGGCCGGGTCGGTACAGCGCCACCGCTGCAACAATGTCCTCCAGGCAATCGGGCTTCAGCTTCTTTAGGATCTCGCGAAAGCCGCTCGATTCGAGCTGGAACACGCCGGTGGTATCGCCGCGACCTATCATCCTAAAGACTTCGGCGTCATCCTTGGGAATGGTGTCGATGTCGAACTCCTCGCCGGGCGGACGTCGCTGATTTACCAGCGCCACGGCAGTTCGAATCACGGTGAGCGTCTTGAGGCCGAGAAAGTCGAACTTGACCAGCCCAACCTTTTCCACTTCTTTCATCGCGAACTGCGTCACGATTTCGTCGTTCTGTCCGCGAAAACACGGTACGTAGTCCCACAGAGGACGCTCCGCGATCACAATCCCCGCAGCATGCATTCCGGCGTTGCGGTTGAGCCCTTCGAGCGACGCGGCCAAATCGAGCAGCTCGCGATGTAGTGGACTATTTGCGTACAGCTGCTTCAGTTCGGGCGTCTGCTCGACGGCCTCGCGCACAGGAGGCGATTTGCCTTGCACCGGTTCGGGAACGAGCTTCGCCAGCTTGTCCGCTTCGGCAAACGGCACCTCCATCGCACGGGCAATATCTCGGATCACACCCCGCGCTTTCAGTTGATGAAACGTTGCAATCTGGCCTACCTGGTCTCGTCCATATTTCCCCTGAACGTATTTGATAACTTCACCGCGCCGATTCATGCAGAAATCGACGTCGAAATCCGGCATCGAAACGCGCTCGGGATTGAGAAATCTCTCGAACAGCAGCTTGAACTCGATCGGGTCGATATCGGTGATCCGCAGCGCCCAGGCCACTGCAGAGCCCGCGCCGGACCCACGGCCCGGCCCGACTGGTATGCCGTGTTCCTTGGCCCAGTTAATGAAATCCCAAACAATGAGGAAGTATCCCGAAAACCCCATGTTTTGGATCACGCCGAGCTCGCGCGCACAGCGCTCGCGGTAGCAGTCGGGGTCGAAGGTCACGCCGCGCTGGGTGAGCTCGCCAAATCGACGCTCAAGCCCGCTAGCGGTTAGCGCAGCGATATAGCTATCCAACGTCTCGCCGTCCGGAACCTTGAACGTTGGCATGTGGGTCTGGTCGAACTTGAGCTGGACATTGCACTGGGCCGCGATCTTTTCGGTGTTGGCCACCGCATCGCCGCAGTCTTTGAAGGCGGCTTCCATCTCCGACGGAGATTTCATGTAGTAGCTGTCGACCACATGTTTGAGTCGCTTCTCATCTTTGAGGCTTTTGCCGGTCTGGATCGCCATCAACACGTCGTGCGCCGCCGCATCGCCGCGATTGACGTAGTGGCAGTCATTGCTGGCCACCAGCGGAATGCCCAGCTTCCTTGACATCCGCACCAGCTCGCCGTTGAGCGTTTCCTGCTCTGGCAGCGGCGTTGGCATCAGCTCGAGATAGAAGTCTCCCGGCGCGAACATCGCGGCGTATTCCTTGGCCGTTTGCTCTGCGGCGGCAACCCCGCCGCTTGTCAGGGTCTGGGCAATCTCTCCTCCCAGGCACGCCGACATGCCGATCAGCCCGTCGGAGTGGTCGCGGAGCAGCTGCTTGTCGATGCGAGGGTTGTAGTAAAAGCCCTCGAGGTAGCCCATCGAGTTGAGAAACGACAGGTTTTTGTAGCCGGCATCGTTTTTCGCCAGCAGGATGAGGTGGTAGTTGCGCCGATTGGTGCGATCGTGACGGTCCGTTGCCGCGACGTACGTCTCGCAGCCAAAAATGAGTTTAATGCCTGCAGCCTTGGCTTCGCTGTAGAGGTCGATTGCGCCGAACATGTTGCCATGGTCGGTCACGGCAACACTGTCCATCCCGAGCTCGCGCACCTTGGGAAACAGGTCTTTGACGCGAATCGCTCCGTCTAACAGGCTGTACTGAGTGTGGAGGTGGAGGTGTGTAAAACCGGGCATTGCAGTGGTACAATTGTGAACATCCACCTCAGTGGATGGTTACGATCTAGCGCATGCGGCCGACACTCCCGAGACCCTTCGGCCAAAAATTGCCGCTAATCGCAGGGTTGCTGTTGTCGTGCCACCGAGAAGCACCGCTCACCACACTGCCCGAGCCGATCCCGGCGGAACGAGAGATTGCGCTGGAGCCGGCTGACACCGAGTGCGCTCGCTTTGTGGCCCGCCTTGAGCAGTACGGTGCATGCACAAATGCTAGCGAGGCCGAACGCACATGGGCCAAGCGTGTGATCGAGAGTTTTGCAACATCGTTTCAAGCCAGCCGCATAGCCGAACCCGATGCCGAGGCCGATCGAGTCATCGCCGGCGCGTGTTACCGAGCTGCTCAATCGGTCGCGGCTGCGACAGCGCGTTGTGCGGCCGGTTCAGCGTCGCCGTCGAACGACGACGCGGTTCGGTAGCCGGGGTCCAACTCGAGCCGTGGAGTCTCCTCTCCCCGCGGCTCGAGTACCGGTCGATGGGGCAGCGGCCCTTCCGCAATCCGCCGATAGGACCACGCAGCCAGCCAGCCAAACCATAGCGGCACAAACGCTAGGTAAAATCCGACCAGTGCCCACGCGCGCTGGCTCAGCGTTCGGTGCTTGAGGCTATCGGAGCAAATCCACTGCGTCACGTGATAGGCGACCAGTGCGACGTATGCCGGATAAAGCAGCACAAATCGAACCGGGAAATAATGCGCGACGATGTTGTGAAGAAACGTAAACACGCGCCGGCCATAGCGAAGTCCTGACATTGTGCGCTTTGCCATTCCGCCGGGAACATCGAGGCGCCGCAACATCTGCACGCCCGGGTCGAACAGCAAGTACTCGTCCGCGGCCTTGGCTGCGTTAATCCGATACGCCAGCGATGGTTCGTCTTCGATCGGCGTGCATTCATCCCACAGGCCAAACCGCTCGAGAGTGCGGCGAGGAATCGCCACGTTGCCACCCATGAGGCTCTCGACGTGCTTGCGCTGGTCCGTACGCGCATACACGCGCTGCCATTTCAGCCAATTGAACGACAAAACGCTTTTGCGCGCGCGCTTGGGATTGACGTACGGAGCTGCTCCAGGCTCGACGAACTGGCCCGTCGCGCCCAAACATTTCGCATCGCGAAAGTTCGCTTCGTGGCGGCGCAACCAATCGTTCCCGATCGGGAGGTCGTCGTCGTCGATGAACACCAACAGGTCGCCGCGAGCCGCACGCACACCGGTATTGCGCGCGCACGGGCCGCCCAGCGGAGGAAACCGCAGCACGCGCAACCGCGAATCGACGGCGATCGCATCGAGTGCGAGGAGTTCAGCGGCGCCGCGCTCGGTCGACTGCTCGACGACCACAATCTCGAAACTCTCATGATCTTGCGCCAGCAACGCGCCCAGCAGCTCGCGTAGCGCGGGCAAGCGGTTGTACGAACGCACGATCACCGACACGCGCGGGCGCGCTTCGCGATGCGGGTCACGCGCTTGAAATATCATGAGCCCCGTGGGCCTGCAGCTGTCGCAAACCCCAACGCCATGCAAGGACCAGACAGCACTGGGTAGCCCGCCAAGTCTGTAGAGTTAACTAATTCCAGATACATGCGCAATCTTCCAGGTGGACTGAGGATAGCAGGCCTCCGACCCCACAATAATTCACCACGCTATCCTGAGCTGTGCTAGCGTCTGTGCCGCCGACGGGGGATGAAAATGGCTGTACTCGTTGCAGATCAAACCAAAGCTGGAGCGCAGGTACCGGAACTTCCGAGCACTCCGAATGCAACCTTCCAGGGTCGCGGCGGCCCGCCGCCAATGCTGAGCATTGGCAGCATCGGCCTGTATCCACGTCAATCCAAATGCGCTAGCGAATTAGACGCCCCCCGCTTTGAGCCTGCAGGCCCGATTTCCTCCTGGCTGCAAGCTTTTTCGTCCAGTCAGAGCCTCGCCGAACTTGGTGACAGGATCGAATCGAAAGCCGGATCAGTTGTTTCCGTACCCTTGTTGCCATTGATCGGGCCTGACTTCAAAGAGCAGCTGGCCGAGCACGTTAAGAACAACAGAAACTACTTTCTGAAGAGTCTGGAAATCGACTTGGACTTCGTGATTTTTGCAGTAACGAAGCCGTTTGCCAGCGCGGATCAGAAGCTTGAGCACTTCAAAATTCAACAAGACAAGCTCGCCTGTCTTCGCGAGCAACAAAGCCTAGACTCGAAATAAAACGTAGCCGTGAGTTACCCCTCGCTGTGCGTAGGCGAGCGTGGGCCCATCGCGGCTGGTGCGCCTGGATCGGGCTCGAGCAGCGGCAACAGGTGGCACAGCTCGCGCGCGACTTGTCGGCAGCGGTAACGAACAAAGTCGACGGCGTACGGTTCGTCGAGCAGTAAGATCAGGCCGGCGTCGTACCAGAAACTCATCGCGAACGCGTCGGGGTCTGCGAGTTCGCCGTGTGAGCTGTGCGGGGATCGGATCGACATGATTCTCCGCGCAATCAGCGGCCACCGGGCAGCCTCGACCTCATTCGGCACACGCGCTGCGGCGACGAGTTCGGTGTGCCGAAGCAGCAACGCGTTGCTGCCGCGATCCACAGCTGCCAGAGCGCGCAAGTACTCTTGAATTCGCTCGAGAGCGGAAGCGCCAATCGCGCGATGGGTCGGCGCGGAAACCGCGATTTCGGGAAGGTGCGCGACTTCCCACCGCCGCCGGATCGCGCGCAGCCTCCGCATCGCCTGATCGAGTGCGGCGTCAACATCGATCCCAGGCTTACAGGTCGACAGATCCAGACGCAAGAACTCGCCCGCGCCGAGAGGTGTAGTTCTCGCTGAGGATTCGGAGCTGGGCGGGCCGCTGGATTCGGCGACAATGCTAGCCCCGGCGGCGCCCACGAGGTCGACGAGATCGCGCAAGCACTCCGTGACCTCGTCCTCGATCATCGAGGCAGCTCCAGGACCATAGAAGCGTTCATCGTGGTCGGCTGCGGATAAAATAGATAGTTCGCGATGGCGGGGGCGCCGTCGAAAAGTGTGCGCCATGCGCCCGGCTGAAATCCCGGCGGGCTATGAGCAATCTCGCCAAAATCGACGTGAAGCAAATCGTAGGCCGGCAAAACTGCGACCAGCTTTTGCATCCGTGCAAGTAGCGGCGCGTCGTACACGCCGGCGCGCGGCCGCTCGCGAACCAGCCAGGCCGGAGGGTAGGTCTCCTCGCCGCCGATCGCGTTCGATAGAGGTATCGCGTCGATCGCGACCTGCTGCACCGCGGCCATTCGAGTCCGCTGGCTCAGCACGACGCGTAGGTACAGCTCTTCGATGGGCGCCTCAGAAGCCGTCGCGACCCACTCCTCAGGAACTGGAACACCCTGATCACGCACCTGCACGATGCACGGAGTTCGGCCGAGACACAGAACATAGATGAAGTCGCAAGGTTCATCATCGCCGCCCTCGCGAACGAAGGTGGCGGCGTCGAGCGCGCTCGCAAGGTCGTCGGCAAGATGAGCAATTTCGTCGAGCGATGGGCCGTCAACCGCGGCATCATCGACCTCGCCCCAAGTTTGGGTCGGATACAGTCGAGCAAGCGCAACATCGACCGATTCGAGCATCGCTGCCTTGCGATGATCACAACCGGTCTTGCTTTTGCAATTGGTACATCCGCCCACGCCCCTACTGTACAGCGGGTTCTCCCGCCACGGGAGTATCTGCGGTCAGGGGCGTTCACCGGGCGGCAATGACAAGCCGAACCCGTCGTGAAGTGTGCGCACCGCGAGCTCGGCATACTTGCGGGCAATGACACACGAGATTTTGATCTCCGAGGTCGAGATCAATTGGATATTGATGTTGTCTTTCGCGAGTAGCTCAAACATGGTCTTCGCTACGCCTGCGTGCGATCGCATGCCGACGCCGACGACGGAGACCTTGCTGATCTCGTCGTCAAACGTAATCAGCTCTCCGGAAACTCCGACAAGATCGGGTACCTTCTCGGTCAGTAACTCAATCGAACGCTTGCGATCGGCCTTCGGCACCGTAAACGTCAAGTCGGTTGTGCCGTCGTGCCCCTGATTCTGAACGATCATGTCGACGGAAATGTTGGCTTCGGCAAGCGCGGCGAACATCCGCGCCGCAATACCCGGACTATCGGGGAGGTCTTCGACAGTGATTTTCGCCTCATCGCGCGATGCGGTAACCCCCGAAACAACAACTTTCTCCATAGAAGTCTCCTCAGGGACGACCCACGTCCCTTCGACATCCGAAAAACTAGAGCGCACGTGAATGGGCACGCCGTATTTCATCCCGAGCTCGACCGAGCGGAGTTGCAACACCTTGGCGCCCAGCGAAGCGAGCTCGAGCATTTCCTCGTAACTGATCCGCTCGACTTTGCGGGCCGTGGGCACCACGTTCGGATCACTTGTATAAACCCCGTCCACGTCGGTATAGATTTCACAGACATCAGCAGCTAGAGCGGCGGCAATCGCCACGCCGGTGGTGTCTGACCCGCCTCGACCTAGTGTGGTGATGTTGCCCCGATCATCCACACCCTGAAACCCAGCGATCACCGCGATCTCTCCGGCGGCAAGCGCTTCCTTGATGGGCTGTGCCTCGATCGCCACAATGCGAGCTCGGGCAAAACTGGAATCTGTAACGATCTTACACTGATGGCCCAGGAAAGACCGAGCTTTGCCGCCGAGAGCCCGGATGGCAAGCGCCACAAGCCCGACTGAAACTTGCTCACCGGCAGAAATCACGACGTCGACCTCTCGGTCGTTGGGATCGTCGCGAAGCTCGGTCGCCAATTTGAGCAACCGGTTGGTCTCGCCCGACATAGCCGAAACGACGACCGCAACTTGGTGACCTTGCTGCTGGGTGGCAAGACAGCGCGCGGCCACGTTTCTCATACGATCGATGGTTCCCACCGATGTGCCACCGTATTTCTGAACGATCAACACGACCCTCACTGTACGTGATATGCGCCCTGGGATGCCTGTTGTAGTCACGTTTTCGACATTCCCCAGTGCCGAAAAAGCGGCGGAGGTCGCGCGCACGCTCGTCGATGAGCGACTCGCGGCATGCGTAAACCTGATTCCCAGCGTCCGATCGATCTATCGCTGGAACGACCAGCTGTGCGACGAGGCCGAAACGCTCGCCGTCATCAAGACGACGGAGGATCGGGTCGCTCCCCTAACGGCGCGGCTCATTGCACTGCACCCGTACGAGCTACCGGAAGCGGTTGCGCTGCGGGTCACCGCCGGAAACGCACCGTACCTTGCATGGATCGCGGCCGCGACCACGCCACTCGCGGACAAATAAGCTGACACCAACGCTTCGGAGCACGTCTCCCATCACCGCTCGACTGGCTTCCACCGACCCACGTGCTCCATCAGCTTTCGGGTTGGCCCGAGGTGCTTGTGCCGCTCGGGCATCTCCGCCGGGGCGGCCGCGTGATAGAAGCGATTATGGTCATGAAGGGGATCATCCTGGCAGGGGGGAGCGGTACGCGGCTACACCCGGTCACCACGGTGATCTCCAAACAGGTCTTGCCGGTCTACGACAAGCCGATGATCTACTACCCGCTGTCGACGTTAATGCTCGGGGGGATTCGCGAAATACTCGTGATCTCTACGCCGCACGACCTACCGCGATTTCGCGACTTGCTTGGCAACGGCAACCAATGGGGACTGCAGCTAGCCTACGCGGAGCAGGAGCGCCCCGAGGGGATCGCGCAGGCGTTCGTCATTGGGAAGTCGTTTGTCGGCGGCGACAGCGTCAGCCTCGTTTTGGGCGACAACATATTCTACGGCCAGGGACTCGGGGCGCAGTTTGCTAAACGGGTTGCCGAGAACGACGGCGCGACCGTGTTTGCCTATCCGGTGCGCGACCCCGAACGGTACGGCGTCGCGGAACTCGATGCCGACGGGCGCGTGGTCAGTATCGAGGAGAAGCCGCGGCAGCCGAAGTCGCAGTTCGCCGTGACCGGACTGTACATCTACGATAACCAGGTCATCGATATCGCCAAAAACCTGCGACCATCTGCCCGCGGTGAACTCGAGATCACCGACGTCAACAATGCGTACCTGCAGCGCGGCAAGTTGCGCGCGCACCTCTTGTCGCGAGGTAATGCGTGGCTCGATACCGGCACCCACGAGTCGCTGCTGGAAGCGTCGAACTTTGTACACATCATCGAGAAGCGACAGGGGCTAAAAATTGCGTGCGTTGAGGAAGTCGCGTTTCGACTCGGCTACATCGATGGCCCACAGCTGGAGGCCCTGATCGCCGCATGCAGCGGGTCCGACTACGCGCGCTACCTCCGCAACGTTCTGGCTCAGGGAAGATGAGCGTACGTGCGATGAAACTTTCGCCGACGACGCTACCGGGGGTGGTATTGATCGAGCCGGATGTTTTCAGCGACGAGCGCGGCCGCTTCGTCGAGACGTTTCACAAGGATCGTTACCTTCGATCTGGAGTCGGGGCTGGGCTTGAGTTCGTGCAGGACAACTTTTCGTCGTCGGTGAAAGGCACGCTGCGAGGCCTGCACTACCAACTCCGCCATCCCCAAGGCAAGCTGGTCTGGGTCACCCGAGGTGAAATCTTCGATGTGGCTGTAGATATCCGCCGCGGCTCACCCACGTTTGGGCGCTGGGTGGGCACCACGTTAGCCTCGACCACTTTTCGCCAGTTGTGGATTCCCCCGGGATTCGCACACGGGTTCCGCGTTATGTCCACTGAAGCGGATGTGGCGTACAAAGCCACGGCCGCATACGCGCCGGCCGACGACCACAGCATTCGCTGGGACGACCCGGAACTGGCGATCAAATGGCCCGCGGTAGAAGCTCCCACCTTGTCCAAGCGCGACGCAACGGCGCCGCTGTTACGCGATGCCGCGCTTCCGAGCTACACGCCATGAAAGTTCTCGTGACAGGTGGCAATGGCCAGCTGGGCCGCAGCGTGGTTCGGCGCGGCGAAGCAGCCGGGCACGTGGTGACTGCACTCGACGTCGACGACCTCGACCTGACACGTCGCGATGCACCAGACGCGATCCGCCGTACGCTGGATATCGAAATGCCGGACCTCGTGATCAATGCAGCTGCCTACACAGCCGTCGACGCAGCGGAGGCGGATCGCGACCGAGTGTTCGCTGTAAATGCAGCGGGTGCAGGATCCGTCGCGCGTGTTTGCGCGACTCGAGGCGTTCCACTGTTTCACATTTCGACCGACTACGTATTCGACGGAACCGCTCGGACGCCCTACCGCGAGGAGGCGCCGGTCGTCCCACTCGGTACGTACGGCGCCAGCAAGGCCGCGGGTGAAACCCAAGTACACGAGGCGGGCGGCACGGTGGTTCGAACCTCGTGGCTATTCGCCGCCAAAGGCCCGAGTTTTGTGCATACGATCGTGCGGCTCGCCAGCGAGCGCCGCGTACTGCGGATCGTTTCGGATCAGCATGGATGCCCAACGTCTGCAGAAGATCTCGCCGACGCATTGCTGGCGCTAGCAGCCGTGCCAAGCCGGCAGGAGACCTACCACGCGTGCAATTCCGGTCCCACCACGTGGCATGCGTTCGCGCAAGTCATCGTCGATCAAGTGCGGCAGTATCGCCCGCTTGCGTGCGAGCGCATCGATCCGATCGGGACCGCGGACCACCCAACCCCGGCCCGTCGACCCGCGTACTCGGTGCTCGACACTTCGCGGCTCCGCGCACTGGGGATAATCCTCCCTCCATGGGAGCCTGGCCTAGCGCGGGTGATCGCCGAAGATTTTGGAGGCCGCCATGCGTAGCGTTGTCGTGACTGGCGGAGCGGGCTTCATCGGATTCAACTACGTGCGCGAGCTGCTAGCCGCAGAGCCCGAGACCCACGTGGTCGTGCTCGACAACCTGACCTACGCAGCGAATCCTCGTTCGATCGCTGAGCTCCAGGCGGAACCGCGCCTGCGATTCATCCGGGGCGATATCTCGGACCGAGCCTTAGTGCGCCGTCTGCTGGCTGACACTCAGCCCGCGGCGATCGTTCACTTCGCCGCCGAGAGTCATGTCGACCGCTCGATCGACGGCCCCGAACACTTCATCCAGACCAATGTGGTAGGAACGTTTCATCTCCTCGAGGAAACGCGCCGCTATGTCGACGAGTCCGCGCCCGTTCGCGATGGGTTTCGATTTTTGCACGTTTCGACCGACGAAGTATTCGGCGCACTCGGTCCGACGGGTGCATTTGTAGAAACCACTCCCTACGATCCGCGCTCACCCTACTCTGCCTCCAAGGCCGCAAGCGACCACCTCGTCGCGTCGTACGTGCACACATACAAGTTTCCAGCGCTCATTACGCATGGCTCCAACACCTATGGGCCGTATCAGTTCCCGGAAAAACTCATCCCACTGATCATCGCCAACGCGCTCGGAGGAACGCGCGTTCCGGTGTACGGCCAAGGCGAAAATGTTCGAGACTGGATTTACGTCACCGACCACTGCGCGGCGATTCGCGCCGCGCTCGCCAAAGGACGCATCGGCGAGCGTTACTTGATCGGGGCTCGATCGGAGCGAAAAAATATCGAGGTCGTGCATGCGATCTGCGACGTCCTCGACCACGAGCACCCGCGACACGACGGAACTTCGTATCGCACGCTCATTGAGTTTGTTACCGACCGCCCCGGCCACGACTTTCGCTACGCGCTCGATCCGTCAAAACTCGAACGCGAAGTAGGATGGCAAGCCAGCGTTCGATTCGAGGAAGGAATTCGCAACACCATTGCGTGGTACGTCGCGAACCGAGCGTGGACCGAAGCCATTGCGTCGGAGTCGTATCGGAGACGAATGGGGGTAATGCCGGAGTCCATAATGCGGCGAAATTATTGAATATATATGCGTTGACCTGCGGCCAAACGTATGAAATTTTTGCCAATATGAAGCTCGCGTGGGGTTCGCTACTGGCCGCGATGCTAGGTGCCTGCGCTACAAACGCGGACATTGCGGACGGCGGTGATCAATTTGCACCCGATACCGGAGGGCTCGGTGCAAAGGCGGTTGCCGCTTCACTCATCAAGATCACCTGGCGGCCCAATTCGGAACCCGACCTCATTGGTTACAAGCTGTACCGCAATGGAAAAGTATTCGCGCTAGTTCAGAGCATCCCCACGACGTACGCGGATCGCGCAGTTCTGCCCGCCACAACGTACGCGTATAACGTGTCAGCCTTTGACGGCGCCGGAAATGAGTCGGGGTTAAGCGCCACGTATCGCGCCACCACGCCCCCTGGGGCCATGCCACCACTGAGCTTCGCCAACGACGTCTTCCCGATTTTGCAAGCGCAGTGTTCGAGCTGCCACGTTGCGTACGCGATGGTTTCGAGTGCGTACACCCTCGCGACTGCGGTGGGCACCGGGCCCTGCGAAGGGCGCCGAATCACGATCGTGGGCAATGCGCTCGCCAGCCTTCTGTACCAGAAGATCACTGCCTCCCAGGACTGTGGAGAAGCGCCGCCCGGGGGTGCACTTCCGTCCGAGCAAGCGAGAATCATTGGCGCTTGGATCAACCAAGGCGCTCTCAACAACTGAACGTTGACATCGGAGGTGTCGTCAAATCGGTCGCCCGCCACATCCACCGAGCCAAGTAACGCCCGCAGCGCGGTGAAATAATGGCGACCAATTTGTCCGTGCGCCGGACCCATCGGTACCTACGCTGACCTTAGCGCTGCGCGTGAAGGAGCGTTTTCGACGCAGCGTTCACCCTCGCAGCATCGAGCGCGCACTGGTGCGGCAGAAAAAAAAGGCTGCGATGACCGAAGCTGCGCAGGATGCCCCGATAACCGCCGCCGCGACGACTTGCTACGAGCGACTGCGCAGCTCCGTACTTGCGGGCGATAGGTTCAGCGGGCTCGGTCTGGTGGTGCTGATACGCGAGGGCATCGTTTCGTGGCTGGCGCTGCCCCAGACTCCATCGACGACACCACCATGAGTAAACCGATCGGAGGTCAGCCATCTGTTCCTAGCGACATCCACGCCGATGTGATCTGTGTGTTGGCCAACATGGCCATGGCCCTTTCTCCCCAGGAGCACTCATGAGCGCGGTGAGCCGTGGGCCGCGGTACGTTGTTCGGGGATCCGTCTTGCCAAAGCATCGCTGGGAGACAGATCGACCTCGCGATCGGCGAACTACTCGTCAACGCCGTGACACCGATGGCGATCGAGTATTTGTGTGGCACGAGCTGGCAGAAATCGCCTACCTGTGGCGCGTTCCCCACGCGCTCGACGGCACCGCGCTGGAACAAGCCGTAGGTCCGCTGCGAACGACGCCGCTCGACGACGCCCTGCGCCACGCACTCGTGGCACTCGACCTCGGGCGATCAGGTCGCGGCATGACGAGATTGACCGGATTTTGTGCTCAATCGCCGCAGGAATCGCTGCTATGAACGACCACGCGCCAGCGAACAACCACCATATGACGTGCCAGCCGTAGTATGGCGGTGCGCCTATGACACCCAGCGCCAACGCAGCTAACCCAAACACGCTTGCGACCGCAATGGTGAGGAGCCTCACTCCTGGTGAGGTCCGCCGGGCGAACATCAAAAACACGAGCACACTTGTGAGCTCGACGGCGACTGGGCAGCTCCACACAATCACCGAATCGGTGGGGTACACGAACCCGGCATCGTTGTTCCGGAACTTGTAGTACTCGCGTGGATCGCTGCTGGACTCGATGATCTTCAAGATGACAACGCTGCCAGGCTAACGAAGCCCAGGTTAGCTACCACGAGGCTGACAGATCTCGACAACCTACGCGTTCCTGAACCACTCCCAATTCAACCCCGGCAGGCGCCCACAAAGTCGTACTATTGTGTCGCAAAATTGTGCTCCTGCCGTGACGACCCCGGCGAAATTGGTTGAGCTGACCTACCAGATTCCTGAGGGAACTCGACAAGTCGATGATGTCGCGGCGTTTCTCAAGGACCTCCGCGATTCGGTGACTCGCGCTGAAGTCGAGTTGGCCATCCCTTCCCTTGGCGCTCTCTTCGGGCATACTAATGAAATGGTTCCTCAACCAGCAACGCATTCGATTCGATACAGTTACGCTGAATACGTCGCGTTCGAATCCGCGAGTAACGTAAAGCACGAGTTTTTGGACGGTCACATTTATGCAATGGCTGGGGGAACGCCAGATCATGCGGCATTGGCCGCCTCGGCCATTGGGCTGCTTTTTCCTCAGTTGCGAGACGGTAAATGTCGCGTTCTCGATTCAGATCTGCGACTGCGAAATCAATCGACTGGACTCGCCACCTATCCGGATGTCACCGTCGTATGCGGCCGTCGAGAACTGGATTCGGAGGACCCCAATGCTGTCGTCAATCCGACGTTGATCATTGAAGTCACCAGCAAAACCAGCGAGGGCTACGACCGCGGCGAGAAGTTTGAGCACTACAAACAAATTTCGACCTTACGGCAATACGTTCTGGTTTCTCATCGAGAACGACTCGTTGAAGTTTGGACTCGGAACCACCATGACTGGATCCTGGCGCGCTACACGGAAAACGACGTAGCCGACTTGGCGACGATTGGTGGCAAGCTGGCCGTTCGCGAGCTTTATGAAGCCGCAGCAGAGCCGCGGCTGTAGCGCAGTGAGTGTCAGCGGTCGTCCCCGCATCGGATCGTCAACCCGACGCCGGCTTCTGCGATCAGTCCCGCGGAAATAAACGATGGCCCCGACGCGGGGGCCGATGTCGATTCTCCGAACTGATTTTTCCACCAGTACAAACGCTGTGCCGTGATGCCAGAGGGTGGACCAGGTGGACCGGTGGACCCGGTGGACCGATGGACCAAACCGGAAGCAACGAGGCTACGGATTCCGACGTCGTTAGATTCGTCCGAAGCTATGTCCGAGGTCCGGCGTCGGCCGCGAGTGGCGGCTCGAAGTGAAGGGTCGCGGCGCCAAGCGCTCCTACGCAATCGAGTTTTCATCGAAGCCTACCGCGCAGCGCGCAAGATGTGGCTAGCCGGTATGGAGGCATTTTTTCCGCGGGGTACCTATTGGTTGTGCCGCTTTGCTCGCGTTTCAGTCGCTGACGCGATCACAGTGCCTGCAGTTTCAAACTAGCCTGCGGCGTCTGCCGCGAGACGCGAGCTGGTTGGCTCGCACGTCGCGGCGTGGTCAAAGCGGCAGTTGAGCCAGGCTTTGGGAGCATCGATAACCGTCACCAACCGAGGAGAACGGCGCGCGCGCTTGGGGCACTGCCGATTACTTCGGGTTTGGTCGGTCGGAGCCAGGCTTTGGGAGCATCGATAACCGTCACCAACCGAGGAGAACGGCGCGCG
>CAYQQM010000019.1:0-58351 GCA_964419605.1 uncultured Kofleriaceae bacterium
CGCAGCGCGAAACGTGCCTTCATTGTAGGGGTACCACCAGGCGTCGCGCCGGAACGACACTCGATCGTAGTTCACGTGGCGAACCTCGCATAGATCCCGCAGGCCGCGGACCGAATGGGTATGGCCCAAGCCACTTTGCTTGATGCCGCCCCACGGCGTTTCTGGACATGCGTACGCGGTTAAGACGTCGTTGACCATCACGGTGCCGGCAGCAATGCGCTCAGCGAGGCGCCTACCGCGCGATCGATCCTCGGTGAACACGTACGCGAGCAAACCGAAATGGCTGTCGTTGGCCAAGCGCACCGCTGCGTCTTCATCGGCGACCCGCATGATTGGGATGACGGGGCCGAAAATCTCTGTCGTCATGATCTCCATGTCGTGCCGGCACTTGGTGAGGACAGTCGGCTCAAAAAACAGCCCGGGACCCTGCTTGCGTCGCCCTCCAATAGCGACCTCCGCGCCCTGGGCCACCGCGGCGGCAACGAGGCCTTCGACGTGCGCAAGCTGCCGATCCCAGGCCATCGCTCCCACATCGACGCCGTCCTTCGCCGTTGCACTGCCCTGGCGAAGCCGCCCCGCCTGGTCAACGATTTTTGCGACTAGCGCATCGTGGATCTCATCCACCGCGTATACCCGTTCGACCGACGCACAGACCTGACCCGAATTTGCGAACCCTCCCCACGCAATGGCCAGGGCCGCGCGATCCACATCGGCGTCGGCGCAAACGACCGCCGGCGCTTTGCCGCCCAGCTCCAGCGTGCAAGGAATCAGGCGCTCCCCACACGCGGCGGCCACCTTTCTGCCTGTGGCCACGGACCCCGTGAAGATGCAGTAGTCGATGTGGTTGGCGGCGCCGTCGGGTCCGCCCGCAATTAGCGCGGCGCCCGTCGCGCCGCGTCCCGTGACTACCTGGAATAACTCCGCCGGGAGTTCAGCATCGCGATAAAGCTCCAGCGCCTTACGCGCAATTAGCGGCGCTACCTCCGAAGGCTTTAGCACGACGGCGTTGCCGGCGATGAGCGCCATCATCGTTTCGCCGATCGGAATCGAAAACGGGAAGTTCCACGGCGAAATGATGCCGACAACGCCTCGCGGCACAACGTGCAGGTAGCTTCCGCGATGCTTCATGAGATGGAGCGAAATCGATTCGGGCGCGAGCATTTCGGGCGCGTGTTTGGCGAAGTACCGCACTAAATCTGCGACGACGACCACCTCCATCGTCAGCGCTTCGAAGCGCGTCTTCCCGCTCTCTTTCGCCAGGAGCTCCACGACTTCTTCAGCGCGCGCCATCAATACATCCGCGAATCGCGCGACCCTGCGACATCGCTGTTCAATCGGCATTTGAGCCCATGCCGGCTGTGCCGCCCTGGCGCGAGCCAGCGCGCTGGCAACATCACCCGGTCCCAGATCGGGAACTCGACCGAGCTCTTCGCCGGTAGAGGGATCGATGCTCGCAATGTACCCGTCCGATGCAACACCCGCAGAGCCCATTCCCACACTGTACTCTAGCCCTGCCAAAATTGAACGGTCGGGCTTATTCCGCGCGGCTCCCCGCTAGCGCGCTGTTGCCTGGGCCGCGCCCGACAACATCAAGCCCGAAATAGCGCCGTATGCTTCTGTCCAAGCCGCTTGCACCGGCGGAGTCCACTGGTCGCCGGCGATCTCCGCCAGCGTCGCCAGAAGACATTCGCCAACCCACGAGTACATTTCGGTGGTTACACCGTATTCGACGTGCTTGGCTCCCATTCCAGGTAGCGTGTTTTTTAGCCAGGCCACGTCTTCAACGTGTTCGACGACCGCGATGATAGCGTCCTGAAGCATCTTCTGCTGCTTCTCGGGAGCGTTGCGGCTGAACAGCGGCTGTGCCTGCGGATACCGCGCAAATAGAATCTCGTAAAAGCGCTTGGTGATCTGCGGCTCGCGCGAAGCGACCAACTCGAGGCTAGAGCGAAGGACCGGGGCATTCAAACTCATGGCGTGCGACTCCTAACTGGAAAGGGGTACGGACCATACCTATTTTGACAATCGGATTGCAACCACTAGTTGGCAAGCGCAGCCTCCCCGGCCATCATGCGGCGCCATGCGCCTGACGCAGTACACAGACTTTGGCTTGCGGCTGCTGATGTACCTAGCCGGGCATCCCGACGAAACCGTCACCATAGGAAGAGTCAGTGCGGCTTTCGGCATCAGCGGCAACCATCTCGCGGTGATTGCAAAGCGCATGGTCACCGATGGCCTGCTGGTGGCGAAGCGCGGGCGCAACGGCGGGGTCCGACTCGCCCACGAGCCGGCCGCTTTGTTGCTCGGTAAACTCGTGTTGCAGCTGGAGCACACCGCCAACTTGGTCGAATGTTTCGATCCGCACGGCGACCGCTGCCCGATCACGTCCGGATGTCGGCTGCGGACGGTCTTGTTTGAAGCGAGGGAAGCGTTTTTCGCCGCACTGGACCGATACACATTGGCCGACGTCGTGCACAACCGCTCCCAGCTGGTGGAGCTCCTCGGCACATCGACGGGGCAACTTCGCGAGTCGTTGGCGATGCAAAATGCCAGCTGACGGGATTAAGCGTGGCCGTGATCCCTGATCGTCGACGGCATCGATCACGTCTACGCGATCGATCACGTTGCCGAGCGCGGCCACGGCCAGGGGAACGCCCACGTTCAGGGGAGCGGCCACGGCCGCCAGACCCGAAAGGGAAATGTGATCAATCATGAGACTGGCGGTAACGTGACAACTGACAACGATGCGATCGGCGATGGGTCGGCGGCCCGGGTGGTCACGAACTTGCGGGGGCCTGTACTAAGGGCCCTCTGAAGACAAAAGGAAGTACTACGGCTTTTTTCGCGGCGCGGACTGCCCCATCTTGCGCTTGAGGGCTGCCAGTTCGTGATCGAGGTCATCGACAGCGGGACGACTCGCACTGCGAGGAGGGCTTGGTTTTCCGGCTGTCGGGTTTGCGCGCTTGAGCCGTTCGAGTTGGTCGTCGATCGACTCGCTCGAATCGGATCGCTGCGATCCGGCGCTTGCGGTGGAAGCCGGCTTCGAGCCGGCGCGGGCGCCCGCATGCGGCGACACCGGAGGTACTGTAGCTTGTGCGTATTCGAGTGCCCGCAGTTCCGACTCGAGCGTGGCGAGTTCGGCAAGTGTAGCGTGCATGCGGGCCCGCTCGGCGTCGGCGAGGCGATCGAACTGCGCCGCCGATTCGAGTTCTCCCCGCGCGAGCGCCGCTTTGGCTTTTTCAGCAAGCTCTGCAGCCGCTGCGCGCGCGGCGACCATCGTCTTTGTCATGTCGGCCGAGCGCTGCGCGACTTCCGACCTCAGGCGCTCGAGCTGTGCTCGATCGGGTACGCGCCCGGCGGGCGTACTACCGATACTGCCCGACAGATCCTCAAGCTCACCCGGGATCGCAGCCACTGCGGCCGCTGCCTGCGCTGCCTCGCTGGCAACTTTTACGCGAGCGTGCGTCTGCGCATGCAACGCAGCGCGGCGCTCGTCGAGCATCGCGCGCTTGTCAGCCGCGATCGCTGCCACGATATCGGCGACGCAGTCCGCGCCATCTCCCATGACCTCGGGGGAAAAAGCCCGGCTCGCCGCTTCGATCGCGGAGGACAGCATCGCCAGGCTAGGAGCAACAACGACTCGGCCGCGCCGCTCGAGAGCCGCGGTCAACGTTGTACCGCCGTCCAACTGCAGCGCGACGAGTTTGCCACCTACGAGCTGGGCGCGTGAAATCGCCTGGGGTCGGGGCCGCGCGACCAGCACGTCGGCAACTCGCCACAGAAGCGGGGCATCGTTGGTCGTTCCGAACAGCTTCGCAGTAAGGCCGAGGCCCGGCACCTGTCGGCGCAACACGCTGGCGGCATCGACATCATTGCCGGCATCAAACAAAAACGCGACCGACGCAGCGGACTCTGTCAGAGATAGCTGAAGGGCGAGTTGGCCGGTCGTTTCTGCCCCCAGGCCCGCGACTTCGATCAGAACCAACGAAGCCTGTGGCCCGAACTTGAACCGCTCGCGCAACGTTCGTCGCTCCAGTCCACCCGCCTCAAAAAACGCTCGCTCACCGATGGCACCAACCACGAGAATTCGCTCGCCCTCTACGCCGCTGTCCGCAAGGGCGACCGCAGCGATGTCGTCGACAGCGAGAAAGCGGTCTGCTGCTGTCAGCGCCCATGCCTCGGCCGGCTCGAGCTCGCCGACCACAGCGATGACGGGAGCTGGTTGGGGCACCTGATCGCGCGCGACGGTCAGCGCCAGAGCCGCATGGGGATCAAAGGCGACCGCAGCATCCGGCGGACTGTGCTCCAATTCGCGCCGCAACTTGCGCTCCGCTCCCTCGCCGAGAATCGCCCGTCGCACGCGGTCGGTTACCCCGCTTCCCCCTCCCCCGGCGCCACCAATGTCGATGGCGCGAACGCGCATCCCGGCGGCCTCGATCGCCGCCAACACAGGCACCACGGCCGAAGATGGCGCGCCCGCACTCGTAACAACAAGGACGCTGGTCGGAGGCACACCCACTACCGCATAGGATAAGAGATTCGCGAAACCGTGGCAAAGCTCGGGCAGCGCAAGGCTTCCGTTTTCCACACGCAAGTCTCCACCAAAGCTTGCGGGACGGCGGTGTGCTAGGCATGGTGCGGTACCCAAGTGATGCTGTGGTTCTGGATCGGATTTTTCGCACTCGTGGCGCTGCTGCTCACGCTCGATCTGGGAGTCGTGCATCGGCGTGCCCAAGTCATGACGATCCGCACTGCAGCCGGATGGACAGCCGGCTGGGTGTCGCTAGGTCTGGCGTTTTCCGGAATCGTGTATCTCATTTACGAGGCGAAGCCGGCGGGGCTTGATGCGGGAACCACCACCGGCGTCGACGCCGCAATCACCTACTTGTCGGCGTTCCTCCTGGAACAAGCATTATCGGTCGACAACATTTTTGTTATCTCGCTTTTGTTCACGAGTTTCCGCATTCCGGAGCAGTACCAACATCGCGTCCTGTTTTGGGGAATCCTTGGGGCGATTGTTTTTCGCGTGGTCATGCTCGGCGGCGGCGCATTTCTCGCGGCCAAGTTTTCGTGGGTGTTTTATGTTTTCGGCGCCTACCTCGCTTGGCAAGGTATCAAGCTACTCCGCGACCACGACCAGGACGACGTCGACAATAGCGTAGCCGTACGGTTCCTGCGCAGGTTCGTCCGCATCGTCGAGGGCGACTTTGGCGGAAAGTTTCTCGTAACCGTCGATGGCCGCCGAGCACTGACCACCGTGGCGGTCTGTTTGGTCGTTATCGAGTTGACCGACGTCGTGTTTGCGCTCGACTCCATTCCAGCCGTGCTGTCGGTGAGCCAGGACACCTTCATTATCATTACGTCCAATATCTTTGCGATTCTCGGGCTGCGGTCGCTCTACTTCGTGCTTGCGGGTGCGATGGCCAAGTTTCGCTATCTGAAGATTGCACTCGCCCTGCTCCTCATTGGGATCGGCGCCAAAATGATTGCCCACAATCATTTCCACGTCGGACACGGGATTTCGCTCGGAGTGATCGCAGGAACGATTGCGCTCGGCGTAATCGCGTCGCTGCTATCGCCTACCTCACAACCACAAGGACCTCGGTCTCCATAGTCGACTCCGCCCATCGCCGCTTGTAGTCCATCTCGGTGCCAAGATCGTAACGATTGATCCCCTCCTCGCACAGCTCGAGGATCTGGTGGTACTGAAGCAGAGTTCCGATCTGCAGCGCAGCTAAACCGTCGTCGTACGAAAACTGTAGACCTCGGTAGGTATCGGCTGCCGCAGCGCCTAGAACATAGCCCACATCGCGTTCGCGGTAGCGAGCAAACAGCGTCCGCTGTTGACCGAGCCGGCACAAGCGGGGAAGCATCGCAGCGTAGAACGCCCGCATCGGACCAGAGGCAATCCCGACTCCGTCGCGAGCCTTCCAACTCGTGGCCTCCGCGCGTTGGATCCGCTCGTACAGCTCCGCGGCATCGACTTCTGCAGCGCGTACCCGCTCAAACGTAAGACCGTGAGAGGCAGCCCCGCGCAAGGCTTTGCGTAGCGCCTTGCGAAAGCCATGCGACCGCCGCGACAAGAACCCATCGATGCCGCCATCGAGCCTTGCGATATGGCGCACCGCCGATTGGGCATTGCGACGCTCCCATCGCCGAGGTAACGCGGCATCGAGGGCGCGTCGATGCGGGCCGTTTGCGGTCACCCCCGACACGATCGCAAGCCGCCAGTCGCGCCGGGTCGCCAGCAGTGAAATCACATCGTCCACCAGCGCTTCGACCTGGATGCCGATCAGCGGCGAAGCCAGTCCCCACGACATCTCAATCGGCTCCACGTAGGAAAATCCAGCCGAATGGGTCGCCAGTCGCGCCGCAAAATAGCCGTGAGCACTGCGAAATGAAAATGCAGTGCGGCGCGGCATCAGCGCTGCATCCGCAGCGAGCACCCAGGCCGACGAACTGCAGAAATGGTCGATGTCGGGAGTCCGAAACACCTCGCGATCAAATGCGTCCGCCTCCTTGGCGAGGTCGACAGGCTGCACGTCAGATCCCTACCTCATCGTTCCGCGACCGACATGAAGTACCATTGAACTCGCGAGCCCCCTTTCCCACGGCGTACATCAGTTGGACTACCATAGCGCAAGGTCATTTGCGGTGAGGCGAGGCGGCGAGGAGCGAGGAGCGGAGTGTACAAACAGTACTCGAGCACCGGAGCGACGACCCTGGGAAGTCCCTGACGAGGGACGAAGCCAACGAAGCATCACCGCAAATGAACTGCGCTATGTCACTTCTGAAAGGCCTGCTTCCATTCGTCGTACGGCATTCCGTAAATGAGCTCGCGGGCTTCCGGGTCGGAGAGTTCGACACCGCGCTCCACTGCAGCGGCGCGGTACCACTTGGCCAAGCAGTTGCGACAAAACCCGGCGAGGTTCATGACGTCGAGATTCTGGACGTCGGTGCGCTGTCTAAAGTGCTCGACGAGACGGCGAAAAGCGGCTGCTTCGATCTCGGTTCGAGTCGGTTCGGGAATCGACGTACCCATCACCCATCCTTAGCATGTGGTATGAGGCAGTCATGGACTTGCCGCCATCTGTCACGACACTGTCGCACGGAACCACCACGTTCTACGTGGTGGGAACGGCGCATGTGTCGCAGCGGTCGGTCGATGACGTACGAACCGTGATCGAGGCTGTAAACCCCGAGGTCGTTTGCGTCGAGCTATGCAAAACCCGCTATGAAGCGCTGACCAAGGACAGCGCGTTTCGCGACCTCGACGTTTTCAAAGTGGTCCGCGAAGGAAAAACGCTTTACCTCCTCGGGCACCTGGCGCTCACGAGCTACCAGCGCCGGATCGGCGCCAGCCTTGGAGTTCGACCCGGAGCTGAGCTGGTCACCGCCACCAAAACGGCGGAAAACCGCAGCATCCCGGTCGAGCTCATCGATCGCGACATCAACATTACCCTGAAACGCACCTGGCGAAATATTGGGCTGTGGAGCCGGCTCTCGCTACTTTGGTCCCTCCTCGCCAGCCCGAGCGACGACGATGCAGGCGACATGCAGGTTACGGCCGACGCGATCGAAACCCTCAAGGAGCCCAAAGCCCTATCCGAAATGCTCGCGGAACTCGGCAAAAAACTGCCGCAAATCAAGGGACCTCTCGTCGATGAGCGCGACCAGTATCTCGCAAGCCGAATGCTCGAAGCCGGCGCCAACAAGCGCACGGTGGTCGCCGTCGTTGGCGCGGCACATGTTCCCGGGATGGCCGCACAACTCGACCGGGAGATCGACCGCGCCGCCCTCGACGCGCTCCCCCCGCCCGCACTGTGGTGGAAGATCGCCAAGTGGGCAATCCCGTTAGTGTTTTTGGCTATACTAGTGTGGTTTTCCCAGGTGAGAAGCGGCGCCGACTTTGCCAAAACCATGGCAGCGTGGATCATCCCAACCTCGGTCGGGGCCGGGCTGTTTACAGCGGTCGCCGGCGGCTCCCCGTTTTCGATCGCCGCAGCCATGCTCGCGGCCCCCATCGCTCGCGTCTATCCGTTGATTCGAACCGGGATCGTCGTGGGTGTTGTCGAAGCGTGGCGGCGAAAGCCATCCGTCGCGGATTGCGAGCGCTTGCCCGAAGATACGCAAACGCTGCGCGGCTTTTGGACCAATCCGGTAACGCGAATCCTAATCATCGCATCGCTGGCCGGATTGGGCGCGCTCCTGGGCTTCTTGTTCGGAGTCGGCTGGATCGCGTCGCAGATTTGACTACACAGAAACGCGTTGACTAGGAGTCAACGGTTTCTGTTCCGCCTCGATCAAAAGGGGGCTTTCCCGCCCCCTCTGGACCGGCGAAGCCGGTCCCATTCACCCCTCCGCGCGTCGCGTCGCGCGGCTTCTTGTTTTGTAACCTATGCGTCACTGTTTAGGCACTTGCGCACCTTTGGAGCGCCCGCAAAGCCAGTAGTGTCGCGGCGACCGAACTTCGGTAGACCGATGCCCCGGCCCCAGCTACAGTTCGGCCATGATCAACCGACGGGATGCGATGAAGCGGCTCGGTGGAATGGCCGGAGCCGCAGCAATGGCCAAGTATCTGCCAGGATGCGGCGATGGCGAGGTTGGTGGCATCACGACCTACGTCTACATGATGCTGGAGAATCGCAGCTACGATCACTACTTTGGTGCGCGCTCGATGCTGGAAGGAAGACCGGGCGACGGACTACAGATGTCGTTTCGCAACAACGACCTTGGCGGCAACCCGATCGCACCGTGGGAACCGGCCCTACACCAAATGTGCGACCCCGATCCGCCGCACGGCTGGAGAACCCTGCACAGCAGTTGGAATGGCGGAGCGTGTGACGACTTCGTGCGGCAGCATCAGATCGAACATCAGAGCAACACCCTGATCGATCCGATGCAGTATCTCACGCGGACACAGTTACCGATCAGCTATGCACTCGCCGACGCATACACCAGCTGTGACCGGTGGTTCTGCTCCGTGATGGGGCCAACTCTGCCCAACCGGGCGTACTGGCACGCTGCAACATCGTTTGGAATCGGCCCACACGACGATGCCAACACGGAAATCCTGTCCGCGTTTTCGTCGGTGCCCGTGCCAACCATCTATCACCGACTGCACGACAAGGGCATCCCGTGGGCGTACTACTACGGCTCGATTTCCGTTCTCTCACTCCTCGGTAATCCTGGGCCGTATCAACTCGACCTCGGACCGGCCGATGGCACCGGAAACATCCGGCAGTTTGGCGACTACCAAGGTGCCGCGGGCCAGTTCTTCAGAGACGCAGCGGCGGGCACGCTCCCTCCGGTAACGTACATCGACCCGTACTTCTACCTCAACGATGACCATCCACCGATCCACCCGATTCACGGCCAGATGCTGATCGCAGCCGTGTACCGGGCGCTTGCTGCCTCGCCACAGTGGAACAACTGCATGCTCGTGATCACCTACGACGAAAACGGCGGTTTCTTCGACCACGTATCGCCGCCGACCACCGCGGACGATACGCTCAGCAAGTACGGGGTCGACGGATTCCAGCAGATGGGATTTCGCGTTCCTACCTTGGTCGCGGGACCCTACGTCAAGTCGGGCCACGTCAGCTCGGTAACGTACGACCATACGTCAGCGCTCAAACACCTGAAAGTTGCGTTTGGGCTGGAGTCGCTCAACGCCCGCATGGATGCCGCCAACGACCTCATGGACTGCATCGACCTCGAGGCACTGTCCGCTGGTAAGCCGCGGCGCCCCATCGACCTCCCGACAATCAACATAGACGATTGGCCCATGGATCCGGTTGCATGTAGCCACGCAGGCGGCTTTCGCGAGCTCGATCCGATCAGCCTTTGGGCGGATGCCAACCAGGGCAAATTCGGCAAGTACTTCGACATCCGCAACGGCCGTGAGGAATACCTGGGGTCGATTCGCAGATTCCTGCGAGATCAACAGAACACGGCAGCGCCTGTTAAAGCGTATCTGCCTTGAGACACTCGGCTACGCATTGAAGCAGGCGCTCTGGCTGTTCGAACAGCGGATCGTGGCCGGCGCCATCGATCCGGGTCGCCGGCGCAGCCAAACCGCTGGCGATCGCAACGTACTTCGCGTCGTCGGCGCCGACGATCAGCCGAAACCGCTGATCGATTTCGCTGCGGTAGTCTGGCATCTGGGCCGGGCTCAGCACTTCGAGCACCAGTGCCAGCTGGTCGGGATCGAGCGTCAGGCGCCTCGCTCGCCTCGCCCCACGCCGGTCAGCCGCTACACGCGCCTGGGTAGCAAACAAGGGCTGCGCCTCCCACGCATCGACAAACGCCTCGATGCCACGATGACGCAAAAGCGCGGCCCAGCCCGCATCGCTCGCCCCGCGAAGGCTGCGCTCGTGCTCCGCGAGCCCCGGATTGGTGCTGATCAGAACCGCGCGCGGCACGTAACCGCCTGCGACAAGCGCAATAGCGATCCGCCCGCCCAGAGAATACCCGACTACTGCGTCGCAGGAGCCCATGGCGCGCGCCACCGCCTCTACATTAGCGGCCCAGGTCCCCAGAACTGGACCGCCGCCATGACCCGGAAGCGCGATGCGAATTCCATCGTCGCCGGGCCACACCTCGGGCCCGCCGAGAAATCCGTGAAGATACGCGATGCGCACGCTCCCCAGTGTACACGTGGGTCACACCCTTGATGCCACGGTTGCGAGATCGGCTGACAACGGATACTTCAGGCTAGCGTAGCGGGTGGCAGTCTCGCGGTAAGGTTTGCTGGATCGGGCTGGAAGATCCACGAACCGCGCAACGTAAGACGCGAGGGGACCAGGAACATGAAACACCTACGATACACGACTGCCCTGTTCGCCGTAGCCGCTTGCACGACGCCCAATCCCAGCTACTGCCCGAACCGCAACTGCTCGGACGCAGGGAATGACGTAGACGCGCTCGATCCGACGACGACAATCCAAGTCGCGACCACCGGAAACGATGCTGCGGACGGAATGAGGGCTCCAGTCAAAACACTGAAGCGAGGCATCGAGCTGGCAACCGCCAACGGCGCCATAAAAACGATTCACCTCCAGGCCGGGAAATACGGGCCTGCCAATGGCGAGACCTATCCGTACACCGTACCTACCGGGGTGCGAATTCTAGGCGTTCCGGGCACCGCGGTCGCGGGAACAGGCGCGGAAGTTGGACTCGTCGTGGATACCGGGTCGCTTGACAGTCTTGATTTTGCCGACTTCGCGACGGCCATCCACGTGACAGGGCCCGCGGAGTTCAAGAATGTCACCGTGTCCACGAGCGCAGTTGGAGTTTTGACCGAGGGGGCGGCAAAACTTACGGCGACCGGGCTGTCATTTTCCGCCGCCGCAGGTGCAACGCCAACGGGTCTAAAAGCCGTGGGATCGTCGCAGGTTTCCGTCAATGCCTTCGTTGCCACAGATACGGTCTCGGTCGTTGAACTCGATCAAGCAACAGTTTCGATTGCGAAAGGCATGATCTCCGGCAGGGGAAACATCAGCGCGAAGGGCAAATCACTCGTGCTCAAGGATAGCCAAATCATCGGCGGTAACGGAATCGATCTCGATGGTGGCACTCAATTGGAAGTCGCACTTGAAAATACGACAATCGCCGACACCTCCGCCGACGCCATCGTCGGCCGCGCGAAAACGTTCCATATGACAGGCGGCGAACTTCGCAACAATGGACGCGGCGGGGCTGAATTGGTCGGAGGCACGTACACCTTTACGAACGTCCGCATCAAAGGAAATCCCGTGTTCGGCATCTACCTTCAAAATGGCAGTGCGGCGCCGGGAACCATTTTCATGCGAGGATGCACGATTGCCGGAAACGGAGGCGACGGCATCTATCTGTTTGCCGGCGCGACGGGCGACCTCGGCACCGCGGTAAATCCGGGAAACAACACGTTCGAGGGCAACGCGGGTGTAGGCCTGAACATCGCAACGAGCCCCAGCGCAGTGACGGCTGTAGGGAACACATGGCTCCGCAATACCCAGGGTTCGGACGCGAACGGGAAGTTCCCGTCGCAACTGAAGGCAGGGCCCGTAAATTTCGCTGCCCACAACAACTTCGCGATCGAAGGCAGTTCAACGCTGCAGCTGTAACCGACGGCGAATCCGCACTGCAACATCGCCGCCGTTCTGCGGGCCGTGGTCCAAAACACTCAATAAGACCATGGGGTTATGCGACTCACTTCGCTGTTGTCAATCGCCATGCAATCGCAATATGCTAGGCGTCCACGGGTGCTTAGCACCGCCGGGTAGTTCATGGCGGAATCCGACGTATTTGATGATCCAAGGTTCGGCAAGTCGGCCGGGAACCGGTACCTCTGTCAGCTAGGCAATTTGCGTAATCCCGAGTTGTTGAAAGGCGACGCGCTGGGGCGAGGCCTGCTCAACGACGAGAACGGCCAGCTGAATCCGTTCAAACTTGAGGAGCTGTTTCATCGATCGCTAATCAGGGCGTTCCAGTCGATCGAGAACTGGGAGGATATGGCGTACGTCGCCAAAGAAGAGGCGATGGGTGATGCTCTCGAGGCAGCCTGCCGAATCGTGGGAATTCCGCCGATTCGGGTTGAGAGTGCGATGACGTCGGGCATTGGCAATCCAGCGGAATATCGTTCAGGCAGTTGGTGCATCTCTTTCGGCCGACCGGCGTTCATGAACCCCCAAGAGCGTCGCGCCGAATACCGCCAGGCAACCACTCTCATTGCCGGACTGGGCAGCGACGAGGAACGCACCGCACGCAAACAAAATGTCGACCGGTTTTTTTCTGGGACCACGCTTTCACGTGCAGACGTCATCTCCGTGGTGTGTCACGAAGCCCAGCATGCGCTACAGGAATTTATTTCGTTCTGCCTGTGGGTTGGCGATGGATTGAGCGGCGACCTTCAACTGCCCCACCCTGGCGGTAAACTCGTTCCGCCGCAGTACGGCATAACAGTCAACGGTACGACCCATCTCGCTCGACCTGAGGTATGGCGTGTGGCCACGCAACATCCCACGCAACATCCGTATGCCCGAGCCATCGCCGAAAGCACGGAGCAAGACCAAGGTTATGAGGCGCTGCTCAACGCTCCAAACGTGGATCCGGCGACAAAACAACGCCTTAAGGGACAACGCTACAGCCCGCGTACGGCTCAAATGACGCGCGAGAACAACGCGACTTGGCTCCAATATGTCGTGGAACGAGATGTCAACGACACTGCATGGTTTCAGCAGATCTCGCAGGAAATGCGGCCGCCACCAGCACAACCGCGTTCGCAGTGGCACCAAAAACAGCCTGCTTATGACGTGCAGACTTGGGTTCCGTCGGGGTGCTTGGCCAAACCAGTGGCTCGGTAGTCAGTTCCGCGTCAGTGCTTTGGCCACGATCATAAAGCGATGATGTTCGCCCTCAGCGCGATCAGCCCCTCCGCCTGAAACCCAATATAGTGGGTCGACAAGTCGCTGAGCCCGCCCGCGGAGCTACGCAAAAAGTAGCCGTACGAAACCGGCACAATCACGCCGAGATCGAAGATGCTGGACAGGTGTTTGCCGACACCAACTCGAGCCTCGCCGATAATGCCCCGGTCGGTTACCTGCGACCGATCCAGCGGCGGCTTCACTTGAGCGCCGGTGCCCATACCGTACCACAGTCCAGCCCCCAACTCGACGTACAGCCCAGACTCGGAGTCGCCAATATCGATCGACCCGCGCGATCCAACGCCGAATTGCGTCCACGTTCGCAGCCCGTCGCTGCCGGAAAATTGATGGTGCTGCAACCATGCGTTGACAAACAGAACTTTGCCACCGATGAGCAGGCCGTACGCCGGCCCTTTGGCTTGGCCAAAAAACGAGGCGTCTTTTAGATCGCCGGCGACCCCGCTACCGTACGCGCCGCCACCATGGGCCTCGGCAAACAACTTCAGTACATCGGCCGAGGCGGATCCGGATGCAACGGCTAAGGCAATAGCAACGAGAACTGGGCGTTGAGTCATCGAGGCAGTCTGACCCAAGAACGCATCCGCGGCGACACCTATCGCTAGTCCCCGCGACGCTCCGCTGACAATTCTGGTTCGGGCGCGCCCGCTGAGCCCAGTTCGGGCTCCATCGAACTCTCCGATGTGACATCGGACACATCGGTCGGTCTGTGCGCAATATGAACCCCGGATGGCGTACCCGGCATGATGACGGCCATCGCCGGCGTAACCACGATGTCGCCGTCGGACTCGCGGCCGAAGAATGCGCTGTGCTCGTAGTATCGAACGCCGTACCGCACCAATACCGCGCACGTCGCAGCGATAGGCACAGCCAGTACGACGCCCACAAAGCCGAGTAGCTTGCCGCCCGCGACTACGGCAAAAAGAGCGCCAGATTCCGACAGGCCAACTCGATGCCCGACGATCTTGGGCGTAAGCACGCCGGCTTCGAGCACGTGGAGAACCGCGATCACCGCAGCGACCAGTGCAACCGTCTGAAAATTTGCCCCGTCAGCGACCGTCACAATGATTGCAATCGCTGCACCCACGATGGCGCCGACGAAGGGGATCAACGTCAACGCGCCGACCAGAAGACCGATCGGCAGCGACAACGGCATTCCAACCAGCGTAAAACCCAACGCGTAGAAGAAGGCGAGCAACGTCGTCACGATCGCTTGGCCTCGGACCCAGCCCGCCACAACGTCGTCGATCTCGTGAAGCACTTCGCGGGCAGCCCGCCGCCGGCGCGGCGGAATCATGTGATCGACGCGGCGCGTGAGATTTGGCCAATCGACGAGAAAGTAGAATGCAAAGACCGGAACGAGCAGCAACTCGGCCATGACTCCGAGTAGTTGGAAGATTCCGCCGAGCGCGGCTGCGGCCAAATCGCGCAGTGGTCCGGCGCGATCTGGCAGCGTATCGACCGAAATGTAGTCCTTCCAGTGAGACGGAATTTCGGTACGAAAGTGGTCGCGAAGCCAGCCATTGAGATTTTCGATCATGCGAGGCACGTCGCTAATAAACTGCGTCAGCTGGCTTGCGATGCGCGGCACCGCAAACGCTATCGCGGCAACTACTGCCGCAACAAAGCCAATGAGCAGAATCGCGGCCCCCAACGTGCGCGACACGCCAGTGATCCGCGTGAGGCGATCGAGCCCGGGGTTTAGGAGGTACGCGATGCCGAGAGCCGCAAGGATCGGCGCCAAAACCGCCGCTATGTAACTAAGGGTGATCCACGCGAGAACCACGAACAACGCGATCAACAACACGCGCAACATCGCGATCACCTGCGCGGTAGGACTCACAGACACTGCAAACAGATAACACGAATCGTTTGCGACCGGAGTTAGGACCTTACACCCGGGATGACGCGTTCATAGATCCTCGGCGAGGGCTCGCGAGACCGATTATGCCGGCCACGAGTTTTTCCAGGATCACGCGCTCCGCCAGCTCGCGACCCAGCGTTTTGAGCTGGGGCCCGGTGAACGCATGGTTCCTGCTGTCGAGGGTGATGTCGCCCTTCAGCGCGCGGTCGGCGATCGAAAGCTCTTCGGTCATCCGAGCGAGTCCTGGCGTGGAAAAATTTCCAGCTTGCGCAATCAACTTATCGACGACAAACGGCGGCACGCCGATCGTGCTCGCCCATGTTCCGCGAGGAGCGCCTTGGCTGCGCAAAACATGGACCAAGGTTAGCTGACGAATGTAGCGGGCTAGCATAACCACCACACCTACCGCTGACTCGCGGCGATCACAAAGCGAGGCCACCGCCGCAAGGGCCCGAACCCGATCAGCGGCACCGATCGCGTCGGTCAGCTCAAACACCGACCGCTCGCGCGTATCGGCAATCAGCTCATCGACATCGTCGGGTACAACCGCACGGACCACGCCTTGACCGGCAACAAACAAGCCGAGTTGCTCTACGGCCATCGCAAGCCGCGACAGATCCTTGCCCACCGCATCTACAAGCCGCGCAACTGCAGCGCTGGATATTTCGATTCCGCGCTGCGCAGCTTCGTGTTGCACCCACGGAATTGCCGAACGAGGCGCCTCGAGTACGTGCAGCCAACCGTTCTTGCTCGCGGTGGCGAAGATCTTTAGCCGCTTGTCAAGCTTCGCGGTAAGCGCAACGACTACCGTGCTCGGATTGGGTCTGGCGAAGTACGAAAGCAAAGCCTCGGAGTCATCGGTCGGCAACAAACTGAGATCGCGAACGAGCACCATGCGATGCGTGGCGAGCATCGGAAATGTTTGCGCAAGCGCCGCGATCCTCGCTCCGCTTGGCTTGCCTTCCACGATATCGTAGTTGAAGCCGCGCGCCGCGGGCGGCACCGCGGCGTCGCGAATGGCTGCGACCGCGCGCTCGATCAGGATGGGATGCTCCGAATAAAGCACGTACACCGGAGCGAGGCCGTTTTTTAACAGCTCGTGCACAACGTCAGGACGGTAGCATGTGGTGGGTGCAACCTGGCTGTGATAAGGTGACCGGGTGGATCTGTCGCGCGATCAGGTCGTCGCGATCACGGCTGACCACGCTTTGACCGGCGACCCTGGGGTCGGCGTGCGAGGCCCCACGACCGTCGTAGCTCACAACGGCCTGATCGTCGCCGTCGGTGATCCGCAGTCCACCCCAGTTCCGGCGGGCGCCGTGCGACTGGACTGGTCGCGGCGTTTGCTCCTGCCAGGTACAGTCAACACGCACAATCACAGCTTTCAGTCCCTGTTGCGCGGCATCGGCGACGACCTGCCGTTCCTAACCTGGCGAGATCGCGCCTTGTATCGCTATTCTCCCACGCTATCGCCACGCGACATGGAGACGGCGGCGCTATTCGCATTCGGTGAAATGCTGCTTCACGGTGTTACGACCGTATGCGACTTTTACTACGTCAACGGCCAGGGCAACGAGCGCGCTGGCGCAACGATTGAGGCCGCTCGTCGGCTGGGCATTCGCATCGTGCTGGCCCGCTGCTTCTACGACTGGGATGGCGCTCCGGCGATATACCGTGAAACGGTCCCTCAAGCAGTGGCGAACTTCGAGGCCCTGCGCCACATGTATCGCGATCCAGAAAGGCACCTGGTCACGGTGCAGCCGGCTCCGCACAGCCAGCACGGCGCGACACCAGCGATGATCGAAGCTGGCGCGGGCTGCGCGGCCGATGCCGGTGTGCCGTGGCACATCCATCTCGCCGAAGAGCGATATCAGGTCGAACAATCGCTGTCCCGCTTTGGCAAGCCGCCGCTCCACGCGGTCGCCGGGATCGGAGTCGACCTGTCGTCGATAGTCGCCGTCCACGGCTGTTGGTTCGACGAGACCGAGCGAGCCTTACTCGCGGAACACGGTGGCAGCCTCGCGTATTGTCCAGGCTCAAACATGTTCCTGGGGGACGGCGTAACCGACCTCGTCGACCTCTTGGCCCGAAAGGTTCCGGTCGGGCTCGGCACCGACGGTGGCTGCTCCAACAATCGCGTCAGCGTATTCGATGAGATGCGCACCGCCGCGCTGTTGCAAAAAGTCCATCGCTGCGATGGCCAGGCGATCGACGCCGAAACGTGTTTTTCGCTCGGGACCCGCACTGCTGGCCAGGTTCTGCGGCTGCCCGTTGGCCGCATCGCCCCCGGGTATCGCTGCGACGCGGTCGCCGTGGATCTTGGCGATCCGTCGCTTTGGCCCCTGCAAACGCTTGAAAAGAATGTGGTCTATGCACTGTCTTGTCGCGCGATCACCGACGTCGTGGTAGATGGTGTAGAAGTCGTTTCGGCGCGAGTTCTATGCAATGTCCAACTCGATGAAGTCCAAGCCCGCGTCGCCGAACTCACCCATGGCTGGACCCGCCACTGATGCCGCAATGGCTGTAAATACCCGCGATACCCCGGGGGGTAACGCTGCGACCGCTTCTCCTCGTCCCCTCGAAGTGCGGCTGGAAGCGTCGCGCCAACGGCTGATTAGCTGGACCATCTTTGGAACGCTATTCGGCGCGCTCCTCGTTTGGAAGCTCGGAACCGTAGGCGTGTGGGCGGGCTGGGTGCTGATCGCGCTGGGCTTATTTCGCGGCTATTTGCTCGCAATGACGCTGATCTGCCCTGCGGGAACGATTGAGGTGAGTCAGCATCGCGTCGTGTTGCCGCGAGCCATTCACCGTCCGAAGCCGATCGAGGTGACCCCTGCGGACGTCACTGCGGCCTATTTCCTACGACGCTCGGTTCCGTGGAATCGCGCTGCACCGGTGTTGGTCGTGGAGCTGGGAAAACGCGCTCTGTTGTTTCCCCGCGACTGGTTTACAAGTGAAGCCGACCAGCGCCGAGTCATTCACGCGCTGCTCGAATACCGCGGAACCAGTCAACCAACGCAAACTCCGGTCTAGTACCTCATGTCGCTTTCGCTCGAAGAGGCGCGAGCATTTCACAACGAGATTTGCGTACTCGACCTACACGCCGACACGGCGAAGCTCATGGATAAGCTCGGCTACGACATCGGCGTTCGCCACGATCGTCCGCTACCGACGGCCGCCAACTTCGTTGGCCATGTCGACGTGCCACGCTTGCGGGAAGGCGGTGTAGCGAGCCAGTTCTTTGGGTTTTGGACTGCCCCGTTCCCTCAGCGCGGCTGTCTGCGCAGCGTCGGAACGCAGCTCGACTCCCTCGCTGCAGCCATAGCGGCCTACCCGACCGACCTCGCGTGGGTCCGAACCGGCGCAGACGTCGTCGCGGCAAAGGCCGCTGGCAAGATCGGGGTCCTCGGAGGTATCGAAGGCGGGCAAGCGCTCGAAGATCAGGTCGAGTCGATCGAAGCCTTGTCTCGCCGGGGCGTGCGGTACCTCGGGCTGCTGCACTTTTCGCGCAACGCGATCGGCAGCCCTGCCAAAGGCCGCGGCGCCGATCCCACACAAGGGATCACAGAATTTGGTCGCGACGTGATCCGCGAGTGCGAACGCACCGGAGTCGTCGTCGATTTGGCGCACATTAATCGACGAGGCTTCATGGACGCAATCGAGGTGGCGACGTTACCGGTCATTGTCTCGCATACCGGGGTGGCGGGCGTTCACGAGCACTGGCGCAATATCGACGACGACCAAATCCGCGCCGTGGCGCGCAGCGGAGGCTGCGTTGGAATCATTTTTGCGCGCCGCTACCTAGGCTCGACCTCGCTCGAAGCGGTCGTCGATCATCTCGAGCACGTCATCGATGTCGCGGGCGAAGATGCGCCTGCGCTGGGCAGTGACTTCGACGGGTTTGTGGTGCCCCCGATTGGACTGGAAGATGTCGCCGCTCTGCCGAATTTGACCGCGGCGATGTCCCAGCGAGGCATGTCGCTCCGCTTGCTCGAAAAAGTCCTTGGCGGCAACGCGCTTCGCGTTCTCGACGCCGTGCCCGCATGGGGAACGCTGCCTACGCCGGGGCGGACTTCTACCCCAGAAGCTCGAGGTGACCGGTGACCATGTGGCCTCGCGTTCGCTACGGAATGGTCCTCGTCGGGCTATGTGCCCTAGCGACGTTTCCCACCGCCCAGCGGTCGTGCACCGCGAAGAACCGCGCTCGCGAGGCCACGAACCTACTGACGGTGCTCGCGGACCGAATCGAAGACCACGTTAGGTCCACAGGCCGCATGCCTCCACGAGCCGCGCCGCGTACTCCGATTGTTCCGTGTTGCCTACGCGGTGGAACCTGTACGAGCGACGCAACCATGTGGAACGCGAATGCCTGGCGGGATCTGGAATTTTGGATCGAAGGCAAGTTTCGATATACGTACGAATATCGCCCGGACCCAAGCGGACGCTCTGCCATCGTTCAAGCATCGGGCGACCTCAACTGCGATGGCAAGACGTCTCTGTACGAACTCAAGCTTCGGATCAGCGGCAACGCAGTCGAGCGGACCTGGTCTCGCAGGGATCCATATGAGTAGAATGTTTGCCCACATGACCTGGTCCTGGAAATTCGCTGTCATCGTCGCGCTCGGCGTACCCGTGTCGTGCAGCAAGAACAACGAACCGCCACCCGCTTCGACCGGTGGTTTCGGCGCGCAACAAGAGACCGGGCCAGGTCGTAACCCCCTTGGCACGAGCAAGACTCCGCTGCAAACTGCCAGGGCACTCTATGCAACGCTTTGTGTAAGCTGCCACGGCCCGGAAGGTCGCGGCGATGGTCCAATGGCGAGCCAGCTGGACCCCAAACCGCGCAATTATGCGGACCCAGTGTGGCAGACCAGCATCAGCGACGACGAAATCAAGGCCATCATCGTGAAAGGCGGAACCGGCGTGGGCAAGAGCAAGTGGATGCCCGGGCAGCCCCAACTCGAGGGCGACCCTCAGCTCGACGCACTCGTTCAGGTGATCCGTGGGTTCGGCAAGTCTTCGTCGGGAACGGAGCCCTAACGTGCGGTCGCTGACGACGGGTCCCGACGGAGAGTGGGTACTTGCGCGCTCCGGCCGCCAGGTAGCACTCCTTCCCGCGGGCAAAGCGCCCGCGCTGGGCAAGCTCATCGTTGATACAGAGGATGTCGACCTCGCAATTGTGAATGGCCCCCCCAATGTCGTCGTAGCAGCAACGCGCGGCAGCGGTTCAACCCGGGTATCACTTCATTTGCCACCCGAACTAGACTCCGCGACGACACTCGAACTACCCACGGTCTCGCACATCGCGACCACATGCCCTGGTCGAGTCGTGATGGTGTCCGCAGACCACCGCGAAATGACGATCATCCGCGCCGCGGGGCGCGGATTGTCAGCGCACGCCGTCGATTTGCAGCGCAAGACAGTGGATTTCGTCGTTGGTCTCGAGCGCAACCAACTTATTGTGAGCCTGCAGGGCAGACTAGAAGTGTGGGATGCGGTTTCGGGCCGCCCGCTTCGCAAACTTGCGCTCGACGTCCCACCAGCACCGCGAACGATCGGACTCGCAGCCGGCAACCTATGGGCGATTCGATCCGGAAGCGACGAAGTATTGGCTTACCGGCTATCCGATGGCAGGCCGTTCCAGCACTTCGTGCGCGCACAAATCGATGGAGTGGTGAGTCATCCCAACTCGCCAGTCATCGTGTTCATCACTCCGCGCGGGCTGATTCGCCTCCACTGCTTTGCCCACAGCGTATTGCCCATTGAGTGCCCGTGGCAACCCGAGTCTCCAGTCCCGCTCGCACAGCTAGTTGGCGCCGACGACATTACGCTGCTTGGCTGGCCAGAGCAGGTAGGCGAACCATGGCGGGTCTCCATCACGGGTGCCACGCCGATCCCCCAGGGCAGCTCATCCACCGCTTCAACTGCGACTGCCGGTCCTACAGAACCGATCGTTGCCGTCCATGGACGCTCGTCTGCTACTGGCGCGCCGCCGAGCCTCAGCGAATGGCGGCAAGAGCTGGTCGCCTTTGCTCAAGAAGCGGTGCGAGGCACAACGAGCGCGTTGCCTCCGGTCGCTGTTGATACCGAGCTCAGCGAGCTTGGCCAACGCTTGGGGCTTAGCGCTCCCGCTCGCCGCGCGATGATCGCAATGTATTCGCTCTACTTGATCGGAGAGCCGATGGTGGCCATCGCCGCTCTGGCGCGTATCCTCGGCGATTGGGCCGAACCACTGGGTAAAGGCCAACTTGAGCAAGTAGCCATGCTTCATCGCAGCAACGGCAAGCTGGGGCTCGCTCCGCAAGTGACCGATGCTCTCGACGGTCGAGCACCGAGCGAGATCCGCTTGGTCGGTGGACCGGCCACGGTGCCACGAAGTGACCTGTTTCAAATCGCGCGAAATGGCCGCGTCGACAGCACGCTTGAGTCCGCACTCGTCGCTCAGCTGAAGCGCATCGCCGTCATCGAATCCTCACGCGTCGCGGCGGCCCTACTGGAGGCGCGGCTGCACGGCGCCACGGCGGTGGCCCGCACGATACCAACCGAACGTCCACGACCATGGCCGCTCGGAGCCGGTCTGGTGGTGATCGTGGATAGCCTTACGCAGCAGGGCTGGCTCGCTGCCGCCCCAGACATCGGCCTATAGCTTCATCACGGTCGCGGTCTTTTTCATCGCTTTCTCAAGCTCGGCCTTCGCACTGTTCGCCGCGTTCAGCGAGCGATAGTTGCCGATTCGGACTCGATAGTACGTCTTTCCCGAAACGTCACCCTCGGTGATGTAGGCTCCAAACCCGTTGGCCTTGATTTGTGACAGGTACGCTTCCGCTTCGCTTCTGGATTGAAACGAAGATAGCTGAAGCGCAAACTTCGACTTAGTTTCCGGTTTTTTGTCGTCGAATTTCTTATCCTCTGCCTTCTTGTCCTCGACCTTCTTGTCCTCGACCTTCTTGTCCTCGGCTTTGAGCTCGATCTTCTTGTCCTCGACCTTCTTGTCCTCGACCTTCTTGTCCTCGGCCTTCTTGTCCTCGACCTTCTTGTCCTCGGCTGTTAGCTCGGACTTCCTATCGTCAGCCTTTTTGAGATCCGCCTTACCGACCTTCTCGGATTTTTTACTGTCGCTTTTTTCGTTCGCAGCGTCTTCGCGCTCTGCACCACCTGATACGGAACCGGTGACGTTGCGGTCGCCATGGCTCGCGATCTTGCTTGAACTGCGAACGTCTCCGCGCTGTTTGCCGATTTGCGCGATGGAACTTTCCAAATGACTAGACGGGGAGTTCGCCCCTCGTAGAGCACCTTGAAACGTGAGACCGGCTCCGCCGGCGAGGCGATCCAGTGCCGCCAGCGGATCGATCGCCGCCGGAATAGCCGCACGATCGATGTGCGCACGCGCCTCCACTCGCCGCCCAACTACTATGCCGAGAACGAATACCAACCCAACGATCACCGAGCCGCCGAAGAACAGATAGAAGATCTGACGACTATCCAGGCTCACCTCCACCTTGTCCTTGTAGAGCTCGCTCGCAACGCTTGACCGCGACATAGCTATAGCTTGGCGAAATTCACGCCCACTTGGCAACAATCTGGCAGCCGGGGAGCTGCACTCTACTCGGCTGCCCCCTCCCACAGCGGTCAACGGGTCCGGCGAAGGCACTGGTTGTGCTACTACTGCAGAACGTTAATCACACTGACCGACTGCGACTCAACCCGATACACGCGTCCCTTGGTCGAGAGCGAGGTCGAGGTCGACGACAACACATCTCCCTCGTCCAGAACCCAAATGCTCTGACCCGGGCCGCGGCTCACCTTCGTGGGCAGGGCCGGCCGAATACCGATAACGAACGGATTGAAGCCAGCGGTAATGCGCACCGACGTTTGTTGCAGCGGCGCGACGACCGGAATCTTTCCGAGACTACCCGATCGGTCGCCGATGCAGCGGGCGTCTCCTGGGTATGTCGGATCAACGATGGTCAACGTAAGCCCGGGATTGCGGAACTTGATCGCGTCGGCGCTCCGGGTCACGGTTACCGTGGGCGTTGCGTCCAGCGTGCAAGATCCGGCAACGTAGTTTGGTTGACTCTCCACCTCGTCCGCCTGAAGCGAGCACGGATTCGGCTCAAACGTTCCATCTGCTCGTCTCCCCGTTCGGGGATCCGCCGCGGGGTCGCAGGGAGGAGCGCGAAGCGGCAATCTCCCGACAAGTAGCGGGTTGGCGCTCGGATCGGCTACACAGCGACCCTGCGAGTCCTCGACGATGGAATGATAAAATCCCGAGCGGGTTCCAACAACGGCAAACGCTCCACCAACGCGAAGCTCATAGCGCTGCGGCGCGCTGACACAAGCCTGGGGGGGAACTACTCCCTCCATGCACATCCCCTTCGAACATACCGTGCCAGTATCGCAGTCCGCGTCGGCATTGCACGTCTGAATACACCGCTTGAGCGGCTGCGTTCCAGAAGCGTCGAGTTCGGGACTTCGTTGGTCGTCGACCGCACACGTATAGCGGTGCGTGTCTGGGGGAGTGGTGTCCGCGGAGGGGTGGGCCGAACCCGCGTTTTGCAGCGCATAATTCGCTAGCCGTTGACACTGGTCGTCGCTTGTACAGCCATCGATGGGGGTCGTGCGCAGGACATGCTTACGCGGCAGCAGCTGAAGCGCCCCGCTTGACGTCTTGCCCACTGTGTACCGACGCAGAGACGTGAGGAATGGCTTGCACGCGTTCGCCAACCGATCCGCTTCGTTTTTCAACATGCACGCGCCAAGCCCGGCCACCTGACTATTGGGATGAACGAAACACGTGTAGCCAAGCGGACAGTCTACGTTGCCCAAGGAGGGGTCGCAGCCGCGCAGCTGAACGATGTCGTACGGCTGGATCCCGGCGTCGCAGTACGGTCGGCTTTGGTCGACCAACCGCAACCCGCTGCCGTCGACGAACATCTGGCTGGTTCTGACCGCGGGTCCGTCCACCGATGTCGACGCATCGTCGATCGAGACCGAACCCTCCCACGTCATTGTCCAAACTTCATCGCTCCGCAACCCGCGCCAGTCTGGGAATACGCTGTCCCGCACCGCGATCGGCGCCGCAAACGCCAGTTCGCTAACCACGCGATTGCCCGTATACCCCGTGCATTGGACCTGGCGAATACTCGGCAGCGCACCCAGCTTTTCAGCTGCCAACGTCCCAGCAGGAACCCTGCGGGTCGGAGAACCAACGAGCCGCGGCCCACCCGAATTGCCCCCGGCTGCGTCTGGATCTGGACCATCGGTGTCGCACACCGGGACCTGAACGTTATCGACCAGCGTCTCCGCCAGACTGCCGCGCTTCGGCAGGCCATCGCGCAATTGATGCGCAATGTCCAGAGGAATCGGAGTCGCGATCGGATTGTTAACGTCGACGAAGTCGTCAAAATCGTCGTCGTCGATGTTGAGCACGTAGGTAGCGCCGTTGGCCGCCGTAATCACACCAAAGTACCCAATCATGCGCGATGGAGTGCCGGGAAGGCGATCGTCGCCGGAGAGTTCTGGGATGCGAAATACGTTGATCGAGGTCGGAATCGCATTCGAGGGTAGCTCGATACCCGGGCCTTTGGCACCAGCGCGCCGCGGCCGCGCCGGATCGCCGACCGGAATACACGACAACCGCTTCACGGTTTTCTCGTCGTGGAGATAACGCGGATCGACCTGTGCGTCGCACTCCGTGTTGACGACATTGAAGACATTGGCGACGCGAATCGTATTATCAGTCGCGATCGCGTACAGAAACTGCGCCTTGCTGCCGAGTGCCGATTCGTCGTTGATAAATCCCTCACGACCTCCCATACCGATGCTAGGCGATACAACGACGTCGGTCACTCCGAGTTTTCCGGTCGAGTCCGAAAGCACTACGTTGGACAGCGACATCGGCCGATAGTCGAGTCCAAGCTCAACCATGGTAACCACGTGAGAATTTTTTGAACCGATCGCCAGCACGCGGCGGTCTAAAAGTGGATCCGGATCGCGCTCGAGGCTCAAGGCGACGGGACGTGGACCTGGACTGTTATCGCCGCCTCCGCCGCACTCATCGGGACAGGCCACATCGCCCCCGACGATCGACGCGACACCGGCAGCGTCGTACTTCACCCCGGTCACGATCTTGCCGGTTGCAGCGTCGACTCCAGCGACGAGATGACAACCAGGATAAGCCACGTAGACCAATCCCGTGGGCTGTGCCGAACATGCTTGCCCAATCGTGCCACTTGGAGGCTCCGCGACCATCGCAGCGGGCTTCGCTCTCAACGGCACACCTGCGGAATTGACGATATCGATACGATTGACTTCTACGTGCCGATCAGCGGCAAGTGCGGCCGCCGGATTGTTCGCGTACGTCAGTGCCGAGTTGATATCGACCACCGACATGTCGCACGTTCCCGCGTTAACGGTCAGCTCATAGCAACCGCGGCTATCGGTGGCAATCGCAACCGGATCTTCGCCCACCGTAATGGCATTTTTTCCCGGTGTTAGCGGATCCGCGTCGAGGACGCGAACGTCGCCCGAGGTCAGAACTGAAGGCGCCACCGCGGGCCACGATGCCACGGCAAGCGTCCCAGGAGCGGACTGCAGGATGAACGCGTAGTACGATGAACTACCCGGATCGCTCGTGGAGCTCAAGGCCTGCTGGCCAGGCGGAACCGGCGCAGGGGTGCCGCTGGGATGCTCCTGCGCCCGAATGTCGCACGATTGCAGCGGTTGCGCCGTTGAAACGATCGGTTGGTCGGCTGTTGCGGCGGCGCCGTTTGTCAATCGCAAGCCACCGTAACATGCGAATGCGATATCGGTCGGACGGTCCAAATTTTGGAGCGCCGGTGCGGTCGTGGTGTTGTCGGTACAGCTGATCAGCGTCGCGCCGAGCACCGCTAGTGCCATCCACCCAGCCATCGTGCAGTTGCACGCGCCGATTCGGGATCTCGTTGTTCTCATTGCGGGGCCTTTACCTCGCCGATGCGAAGTATCACGTGGTTGCGCAGCGGCGATTTTGGATCCGCTTCGACAACTGCAATCGTGTCCTCGAGGAAGTTGGTAACGTAAACCTTTTTCCGCGACGGCGCTGCGACGACTGCATACGGACCGCGTCCGACCGCGATGATGTCCTCCACCGTTGGAGGACCACTCGGATCGACGACATAGAGCTGACCATCCTGGAAGCAGCTGATGTACACGCGATCACCGTCACCGGTATCCATAACTGATAAGGACGACGCCTGCCGGCAAATATCGGTCGCGGCAATGCCGACGTTAACAGGGAATCCAGACGGCCGCAGCGATGTATCGAAAACCTGTAACGACGGGGGGCGCCGATTGACAGCGTACATGCGATCGCCGCCGGGAGAAAATGCGATTCCACGCGTATCCTGCGAGCCGCCCGCATTCGCCCCCACCGCCGCGCGCAAAAAGAAGTAGTTGCTCGGCAGCAAATAGGGCTCGGCATTGCCGGGCCGCCCAACGGTAAATGTCTGGACTCGATCTTCGCTGCGGCTGCCCACATACACGATCGATCCGACACTCGAAGGACGGATTGCAACTCCGGTGGAACCGCGCAGCCCGGTGGACGGATCGGCGGCAAATACGCCGGTCGCGATGTCGGCGATCGTCGCGTTGCGTCCAGCGGGAGAGTCGATGAGCGTTATTGCGCCGGTACTCAGGTGGGTTACGAACGCGAGTCCGCTTGCCGAGTCCGCCACCGCGCGGAACGGCTCATCCGGAAGCACGCCCAGGTCGGGAGAATCGTGAACCGCAAATAGCCGGTGTGCTTCATCGCACAGCGCAAATCCCTCAGCGCTGCTGCAAGAAAGCTTTTCGCCGTCGAAATCGATCCACGACACCGATGGATCTCCGCGCGTTGGCACAATCAGACGCAATGTGCCGTCGCGGAAATCTTGAATCGCGATATCGGTCGCAAAGTTTCCAACACGCGTCCCGCTGCCCAACTGAATAAATGGCGTTTCATCACAGATCAACGTCTCGGTGCGATCGGAATCTGGGCGACAACCCTCGGCCACAGTTTTGTTTTCAGCCCACCGTGCGCTAATCTGATCGACGAGCGCCAAGTTGAGGACGGCGATCGATCCCGAGTCGTAACGCAGCTCGGAGTTCGCGTTCACCACGAACAACTTTGAACCATCGGGTGCAAGCGCCGCGCCGGTTGGGAAGAACAGCTGATCTTGCGGCGGGCGAACCTCCTCGGACGATGCAGTGCATGCCGCGCCCCCTACGGTCAGGGCGATCATCCACATGGACACAGCGAACCCCATCACTGGTTTGGACTCTGCCCCCCGTTGCCGCGTTGCCTGGCAGCGCAGTTCATCTATTTGGGCCCTATACTTCACGTCGCCTCCGCTAGTGCAGCTCGTGCGGCCGCGACGCGAGCAATCGGAATGCGAAACGGCGAGCACGAAACGTAATCCAGACCGATTCGGTGACAAAATTCGACGGAACTCGGCTCCCCGCCATGTTCCCCGCAGATTCCGACCTTGAGCGTGGGCTTGCCTGCCCGACCGCCGCGAACGCCGAGTTCGACCAGCGCGCCCACCCCCTCCACATCGAGAGCAACGAATGGGTCGGCGACGAGCACGCCCTGGTCGACATAGGTGGGAAGAAACCGTCCCGCATCGTCGCGGGACAGTCCGAACGTTGTCTGTGTCAGATCGTTGGTCCCGAATGAGAAAAAATCGACGTACTCGGCGATCCGATCCGCCACTACGCACGCGCGCGGCAATTCGATCATCGTGCCAACCGTGTACGCGATGGACCGACCGGGTGTGGCCGCCTCGAATGAACGCTGCACCAATGCGCGCAACCGCCTCAGCTCCTCCGGCGCCATCACCAAGGGAATCATGATCTCCGGCACTACCTTGACGCCCTCAGCTTCTACCAGCAGCGCCGCCTCGCCGATCGCCTGGACCTGAACTTCGTAGATTTCGGGATAGGTAATTGCGAGCCGGCAGCCGCGATGCCCTAACATCGGATTTGCCTCTGTAAGCTCGGCGACTTTGGCCGTAATCGCTGCCGCCGAGGTGCCGAGTTCCTGTGCCACCTGGGCAATTTCAGCCTCGGCATGCGGCAAGAACTCATGCAGCGGCGGATCGAGGAGTCGGATCGTGACCGGAAGTCCCTCCATGACTCGAAACAGTTCCGCAAAATCGCTGCGCTGCATCGGTAAGATCTTAGCAAGCGCAGCGCGACGGCCCGCCTCATCGGAAGCGAGGATCATTTGCCGTACCGCCAGGAGCCGCTCGGGCTGAAAGAACATGTGCTCTGTGCGGCATAGGCCAATGCCTTCCGCCCCGAAGCTGCGGGCGGTCCGCGCATCGCTCGGCGTATCGGCATTGGTGCGCACGCGCAGACGGCGAAACGAATCGACCCACCCCAAAAGTGTGCCGAGCTCAGAACCCAGCTGAGCCGGCACCAGCGGCACAGAACCGACAAATACCTCTCCGGTCGACCCGTCAAGCGTTAGCACGTCGCCCTCCACGACTTTGAACTCCTTCCCCGCAGCAACAAATGAAGCCGCCTTCTTCGCGAGATCGATCCGCAGCGCCGAGCACGCGGTAATGCAGCACTTGCCCATGCCGCGCGCCACGACCGCGGCATGCGATGTCATGCCACCGCGAGCAGTGAGAATTCCCGCGGCTGCTTTCATTCCGTGGATGTCTTCCGGTGAAGTTTCAGTTCGCAATAGGAGCACTGGGTCGCCGCGCAGATGCCAGTCGGCGGCAGCATTTGCGGTGAACACAATGCGACCAATCGCCGCTCCTGGCGACGCTGGCAACCCCTTCGCCAGCGGGTTCGGGCGATTGGCGGGATCGATCGTGGGATGGAGCACGTCGTCGAGTCGCGCCGGATCGATGCGCAGCACTGCCTCTCGCGGAGTCAATTTTCCTTCGGCGACCAGATCGACTGCAACCTTGACCATCGCCTTGGCCGTTCGCTTTCCGCTCCGGGTCTGGAGCATGAATAGCCGCCCGTTTTGGATCGTGAACTCGAGATCTTGCATATCCCGGAAGTGATCCTCGAGTAGTTTTCCCGCTTTCACGAGCTCGCCATAGGCCCCCGGAAAGCGGCGCTCGAGCTCGGCGATTTGCTGCGGCGTACGAATCCCGGCAACGACGTCTTCGCCCTGAGCGTTGACTAGGAATTCGCCGTAGAGCTCGGGCGTTCCCGTGGCAGGGTTGCGCGTAAACGCGACCCCAGTCGCGCAATCGTCGCCCAGATTGCCAAACACCATCGCTTGAACGTTGACCGCCGTTCCAATCGTTGGCGAAATGCCGTGCATCTTGCGGTAGACCTCCGCGCGCGGATTATTCCACGACCGAAACACCGCCCCGATTGCCCCCCATAACTGCGACCCAACGTCGCTGGGGAACGGCTGCCCTGTGTGGTCAGCGACAATCGCCTTGAACTCGGCTACGACTTCGCGCAGCGCGGTCTCGTTCAAATCCTGATCGCGATCGACCCGGTGGCGGCGTTTGATACGATCCAGCGCGCGGTCAAACGGCGGCTCCGCATCTTCGCTGGCTGCCACCACACCCAGAACGACTTCGCCATACATTGCAACAAAGCGACGGTAGCAATCCCACGCGAACCTGGGATTTCCGCTCTGCGCGGCAAGTGCTGCTACGGTTGCATCGTTGAGTCCAAGGTTGAGAATCGTATCCATCATGCCGGGCATCGATGCGGGCGCACCGGACCGCACCGACACGAGAAGCGGTGCCACGGCATCGCCAAACTTGCTCTGAACCCGCGTTTCTAGCCGCGCCAGCGCCACGCCCACTTCCGCCTCGAGTTCGCGGGGATAGTTCCCCTCCCCGCGCTCCATAACGTGACGGCACACCTCGGTGGTGATCGTGAATCCAGGAGGCACCGGCAATCCCAGCGCCGCCATTTCCGCGAGGTTTGCGCCCTTGCCGCCGAGCAGCGCTTTGTCCGAGGCGCGCCCTTCCACAGTTCCACTACCGAAACTTTTGACGTACGTCATCAAACCGCTCCCGCGCTAGCCAGCAGACGAACATCAGCAATCGCCATGTATGGGGCCACGAACCAATTGAGCAACGCCAGGCGGTTGTCGCGCAGCATTGGGTCGGGGTCCATCACTCGTACACCGCCCTTGTCAAAGAACGCCGCCACGGCGGGTCGCAACCGCTCGAGCGACTCGAACACGGCGGCGTAGTCGCGATTGGCCCGCGGTTGAGCCTCAGCATGTTGCGCCGCCAACGTCGCGTCGTACAAGGCGCGCTCGGCATTGCTCGCGCTGACAAATCGCATTGGATCGGGGGCACTGCCGAGGGGCAGCTTGTTGGCGCGAGCCTCATCGAGAATGTTTGCAACTCTCTTGAATACTTCGCGCGCTTGTTTGGAAATCTTTCCGCAGGCCGCAGCGCGATCGCGGGCGTCGATCGGGTCGCGAAACTCCTGCGCCAGCGCAGCGTCAGCGTCTTGCGGCGGTATGCCTTGTTCGACAAAGATGCCGCGCAGCCGAGCGCGAAAGAACTCGTCGAGCCTCGCCGGGTCCCGCAGCGAAACGCCTTGGGCAGCAAGCGCATCGCGGGCTGCCGGCAACGCCCACAAAAACACGTCGCTCCAGCCGCGAAACAGTGCGATTTGCCAGATGCCGATCGCTGCACGGCGCAGGCCGAAGGGATCGCCCGATCCAGACGGCTCCAGCCCGACGGCAAAGCAGCCCACGATGGTATCCATGCGATCCGCAACCGCGACTAGCGCAGCAGCGTCGGTCCTCGGCAACTCAGCGCCCTGCCCCTTCGGCCACCAATGCTGCTCGATCCCATCGGCAACGGCGTCGCCAAACCTTGCGTGGCGCGCGTAGTGCTTACCCATCACGCCCTGAAGCTCCGGAAACTCACCAACCGCCCGCGAGGCGAGATCCGCTTTGCACCAGCGCGCGATTTCAAGTGCAGTCTCTGCACCGGCCATCGCCGTGGGAGCCGCGCGAAGGATGCTGCCCAGCCGCGCGATCTTGTGGCCAATCGTCTTCGCGCGATCGCCGAGTTTGGCTTGAAACACCACCTCTTGAAGCTTGGCGTTCCACTGATCAAAGCTGTGCTTGCGATCGTCGTTGAAAAAGAAAGCAGCATCCGCCAGGCGCGAAGCGAGGACCTTCTCGTTGCCCCGAGCAACCACGCTGACATCGGTGGCTGCCGTCGCCGCGATCGTCGCAAATTGGTTGGCCAGAGTCCCTGCGCTGTCCTCCATCGCAAAGTAGCGCTGATGGGTGCGCATTGCCGTGACGATCATCTCCTCCGGCACCGCCAGGAACGAGGCATCGAAGCCACCGGAAACTCCCACGGGATACTCGCCGAGGTACGTCACCTCATCGAGCAGAGCTTCATCACGTCGAACCTTCCGACCGGTGAGGCGTGCCAGGCGTTCGAGCTCGGCGACGATCATGTCGCGACGAACCCCCGGGTCCACGATCACCTTTGCTGCGCGCAGCGTGTCAGCGTAGCGGTCGGCATTTTCAATGGGGTGAAACCCCGGAGCCAAAAATCGATGACCGCGCGATTCGCGCCCCGCAACGTGCCCAGCCCATTGCATAGCAACGACTTCTTCGCCATACAGCGCCACAAGCCATTGCACCGGACGCACAAATCCGGTTTCGCTCCACCCCCAGCGCATCGCCTTCGGCCACGCAATGCCCTCGGCCAACTCGCGCAACAGATCGCCCAGAAGCGCGGTGGTGTCGCTGCCTTGGACGTGGCGAGTTGCGACGATGTATTGCCCCTTCTTGCCGGAAACTTCTTCGGCGCGCAGCGACGCTGGGTCCAGGCCGTTTTTCCTGGCAAATGCTTGTCCTGCCGCACTCAGCGAACCATCGCCGGAAAACCCGACCGCAGCCGGAGGCCCGACGATATGTTCATCCAAATCAGGCTGCCGATCGGCCAACTGTTTCACGATGAGTGCGATCCGGCGCGGCGTGCCCAGCGCAGAAATGTCGCCGTGCGACAGACGTGCCGTTGCCAACCGCTTCGCCGCAGCCCCCGGCAAGTCCGCCAGCGCCTTGGCGAGCATGCCGGCGGGAACTTCCTCGCACCCGATCTCAAACAGAAGGTCGCGCGGGTGACTCGGTTCAGGCGACACAGCCCAGCTCCTGTGCGTGTGGAACGACCGCGCGCGCCGCGGCGAGCCCACTGGCGTTGACACCGCCGTCTGCCGCCGCATCGAACGCCGCCTTGGCCTTGCTGCCAATTTCCGCCGGTAACAGCGGAAACCCCAGGCGCGCCCGCGACTCCAGGTATGCGTGGGCGCATCCGCGAGCCATCCCTCGCACGCGGCCGATAAACCGGGCGCGCTCGGTGACGCTAATGGCCCCGCGCGCATCGAGCGCATTGAACGCGTGGCTCGCCTTCATGCAAAATTCGTACGCTGGCAGTACCAGCTGCTTGCTCAGAAGCCGGGAGCATTCGCGCTCATACGTATCAAACTCGTGAAAGGCGATTTTGGGGTCGAGGTGCTCGAAGTGGTACGTTGAATATTCGACCTCCCACGGATGACGCAACTGTCCGTAGGTCACGTGGCGATCCCACTTCACGTCGTACATGTTGTCGACGTTTTGCAGGTACATCGCGAGCCGCTCGACGCCGTACGTGAGCTCGGCCGTCACCGGCAATAGATCCAGGCCTCCGGCTTGCTGAAAGTAGGTGAACTGTGTGACCTCCATGCCGTCACACCACACTTCCCAACCGAGCCCCCACGCCCCGAGCGTTGGCGACTCCCAATCGTCTTCGACAAACCGAATGTCGTGCGCCCCAGGGTCCAGACCGATCGCACGCAGCGAGTCGAGGTACAAGTCTTGGACGTTACGCGGGGACGGCTTGAGCCCGACCTGATACTGGTAGTACGCGCCGGCTCGGTTCGGATTGTCGCCATAACGGCCGTCGGATGGGCGGCGACAAAATTGCGAAAACGCCGCGTTCCACGGCTCAGGCCCCAGGACGCGCAGAAACGTTGCTGGATGAAACGTGCCCGCGCCGACCGAAACATCGACCGGCTGTTCGATCACGCAACCGCGTTCCGCCCAGTATTTACCGAGCGTGAACAGGAGATCTTGCAGGTACATACGAACCGCCGGACCCTACCGTCACCGCTCTATGCGGTCAAGCCGCGTCCACGAGCTAACTACCCCAGAACACTTAGCGATCTCGCGTATCTTGCGTCGCCGTTCCCCCACGGCCCGCCAGGATCCCCGCGTCGTTCGATTTGGGCGCACCAAAGGGGATATCTCGACCGGGGCGACCGTAGTACGACCGACTATTCGCTTTACCCTGCCCGGTTGGGGGGCGCGTAGCGTCACAAGGGGAGAGCGCAGATGGGGCGCGACTATCAATCCAGAAGGGCGGGAAGCAAAACAACGTTGGGAGCCCAGCCGGGAGCCGTACCCACTCCGGGCAAGCGCTCGTTGGTTGAAGCAACCACGCCCCGCACGGTCCAACGCAAGGAGACCGGGCGGCGATCGAGCGACGATGTTCAAGCTGCCGCCGAGCGCGGCATCTCGGGTATCAGCGGCGCAGTGCCCCACGTTGAAACCATCCAGCCCCTGTTCGGACACCACGACATCCGCGGCGTGCGCGCGCACACGGGAGGCGCAGCCCGTCAGGCGTGCGACGACATGGGTGCGCAGGCCTTTGCGACCGGCAATCACGTCGCATTCCGCGGCTCTCCGGATCTGCATACGGCAGCACACGAACTCGCCCACGTGGTCCAACAACGCAGCAATGTCGTACAGCTCAAGGGCGGCGTGGGCACAGCCCACGATGTGTATGAGCGCCACGCCGATCAGGTGGCGGACCTCGTCGTTTCCGGTCGGAGTGCGCAATCCAAGCTCGATGAGCTGGCCGGAGGGTTCGCGACGCCATCCGCCTCAAATTCGTTGCAGCGCAAAGAGGTCGCCGAAGGTGAAGCGATCAGGGGCCCCCAAGACTGGACCCGCCACGACCGAGAGACCAACTCGTCCCGGTGGCAAGGAGCTTGCCTGTTCAATCTGAAAGCTGCCGACTCCAGCCAATACGTGAAGGTGGTGGAGCGCCGCGACTTCTACAAATGGTTCTATGAGTACAGCGTGTCGCTCGGATACAAAACCCGATGGGCGCTCGCCGCACACCTAGTCGCCGAAGGGGCACATCAAGTAGCGGACATGGACCAAGGCCACGCGGTCGCCAATGAGAGCCTGGACTTAGCGAGTGTAGAATTGCAGGCTGCGATGCGCGAAGGAAACCAGGTCATTTTTGACAATGTTCTTCCGAAGCTCAAGAAGCTGCTCGAAAGTCCCCAGCTTCGGGAGGCCGGCCAAAACATTCCGGTAAACCCGGGACTCGACTGGGACAAGCAAACTCTCTCCGAGGAACAAGCGCTGGTGCAGCCGCTGTATGCCCGGATGTCTCCGGAAAGCATCGGCCAGCTCAACTACATCGCGCGAAAAAAGCGACTCGCCGGAATCGGCGCAACCCTATCAGGGGACGACAAAGTCCCCAAAGGTCCACACAACAAGGTAGCATCCCTGCATTCAATCAGCCCAACATCCAAAACATCGACCATCGGTGGAAGTATGGAATGGAGCTGGGCAACCAGTTCACGCCCGGGGGAACCGGGTACAATCCTGCCGTCGACACTCGACCGCCAGAGCCCATCGGATATCGCGACGGGACGGAGTTTGCCAAAGTCGACACGCTCCAGCACTTGCACAAGCTCGATGCGTGGCTCAATCCGAATCGAATCTCGCGCGTCGGCGGCGGCAGCAACCTGCAATTAATCATTTACGGCCTCACGCCGCGCGAAAAAGCTGTGGTCCTAAGCGACCGGAGTGCCGATGGGTGGGCGTACTCCGCGCAATTCGCGCAATTTGCGTTCATCACCGAAGATGACGTTCGGCGCGCGCTACCCAACGAGCCCGCCGCAGAGGTTGCAGCGTTCCTGTCGAGGTATGTTGCGGAACGCAAGCGCGTAGAAAAGCAATTTCCGCTGCACGGAGCGCCGCGACGATGGGAAATGTAAACTTGTCGGACTTGCTGTAATGACTGCAACGATTTGTCGATGGCTTTCAGGATCGGCGCTGCTAGTCTCGATCGGCTGTGTACTGGCCGGATGTAACCGGCGACCGGAGGAACGCTCGACGATGAGGGAAGGATCGCTGTCGATGACAATGGACGACCTCGAGAAAGCGTATCAGAGGCGCGACCCGAGGTTCGGGGGGCACCAACGCGCTACAGGAGTTGTTGCGGGCCCCGAGGGGATCACGGTCCTAGCTAGCGCGAATGTTTCGGGAGATTCTAACCACACGTGGATTCTGCGATTGAGCCTCGATGGCGCAGTGATATGGCAGCATCACTACGATCCGAAATACGGTAGCCCTGGAGCGATCGCACGTCTTTCCACTGGTGAGTTGGTCATGGCTGGCGGAGTTCAGCGGAGCGCGATGGAGTTTCAGGCATCGTTGCTGCGCACCGACGCGACAGGCACTCCCGTTGGCGCTGTCTCCCTCGGTCCTCGTGGGGACACGGGCTTCGGCTCTGTACAATCAAGTTCGAACGGCGCCATTTTCGCTGCAGGCGCTTCTGGCGGCAAGGGATGGCTGGTCGCGACGGACTCCCGGTTCACGAATCCGGGAGAGCTCGCTATCGACGTCCGCTATATCGAACTGATTCGGCTGTTATCGTCAGGCGACATCGCGGTACTTGGCGCTACCGAGCGGCCGACCCTTGGTTTTGGCCAGACCAAACTGGTATCCGTCGCAGCAGACGGAAATCTTCGCTGGGAGCGCCTGTTGCCAACCACAGGTCGAGGCGACCCAGCTGGTTTGATCGTGCGCCAAAACGGCGTCATCGCCGTGGGAAATGGCGGGGCCGGTGAAGGCGCCCCAACGCACATTTGGCTTGTCCACTGCGACAACGCCGGAACCGTGACCTGGGAACGCAAAGTCGCCGATGCGGGCGCGTGGGCCGCCGTGGGCCTTGCCGACGGTTTCGCGATCGCCGGAACCACGACCACCCCGAAAGGCGAGCGCGTGCAGCACGTTTGGCGGTTTGCCGACGATGGCACGCTTCGCTCGGACCAGCCCTGGAGCCAGCGCCAGCTTGGATCTGGCCTCAGTGAGATACGCGAATCCATTCGCGACCTCGACGCAACCAGCGACGGCGGCCTCGTTTTGGTTGGCTCCACGACACGCGGTCAGGGGAAAACGAATGTCTGGATCATCCGCCTGTCGGCTGAAGGCCAAATGCTTTGGGAGCGCACGTTTGGCAGCCCTCGCCCCCAAGCGCCATAAACGAGTCCGGCACCAGCGTGCCAAATGGTTGTCGACGCGACCGGCGCCCAAGCGCGACCGTTCCTCGCCCTGACACCTGCCCCCGACGGCGGCGCCGAGCGCAAGGCCATCGCGGCGCTCACCCGCCATCACTCGCCGGAAGCGCTGCGCCGCTACCTCTAACACCTGGCGCGCCGGTCGACCCGCCGCCGACTTCACTCGGTCGCCGTCGCTAGCAATCCGGCCCCTGCCTACGAACGCACAAATAACCCGGGAAGTTTTTCGGACGGCAACGTTCTAGCTGCATGCGGGACTCCTTCATTCGATCGCACACGCGTGGCCAGGTCATCACCACCGCTGTTGCAACGGCTGCAACGTGGCTCGCCGTTGGCTGCGGCACGGAGTCGGTTCCCCTAAATGAGATAACTGACGAGCTCGTATTGGCCTCACCGAGTGCTGGCACCACCACGACGACGCCATCGGCAGCCCTAGTGCCACTTCCGCTAGTGGCTTCCTTTCCCGTGCGATTCAGTGTCCCGCCGACTCTCGCCACCTATTCAGGCGCGGCTCCGGTCACGTTCGGAGTCCCGTTTGCGCAAGGAAAAATGCTTGCGACGCACAAGCGTCGCATGGTGGTAACTGCAACCAAGATTCCTATCGAAGCCGACTTCACGATCACCGCCACATGGCCCGACGGATCCGTGAAGTGGCTGCTCGTCGACGCGAATGTTCAAGTCACCAGCGGTGCGATCGCCGCTGCTGAAGTCCAATACGGCGCGGGGGTAACGGAATTTGCACCCACGCAGCCCATTACGGTCGTGTCGCTCAACCCCGGGCTACGGGTTCGCGTGAATAGCAAACTCTACGATCTGACGCCAACGAGCCAAGACGTGGGTCGGTTTGACTTGACGAGTTTCGATTTTCGAACGAACCAGTCGCTCACGTTTACCACGGAAGCCAAAACCACATCTGTGGTCGAGGAGAAGGCTGGCAAGGTTCGCGAGACGATCAAACTCTCGGGCGTCTACCGAAGCGCCGACGGATCCAGCACCGGAGAGTTCGTAACGCGCATGCGCTTTTACGCGCGCACCCCGTACGTCCGCGTCTACCACACCATGACGTGGACGGACTCCGCGCAACGCGGCATCAGCTCTCTTGCCTTCGTGCCGAAGCGAGCCATCGGCCCTGCGCCACAATTCATCTATGCGGCCGATGGTAGGTTCAACAAGGTACCTGCTCTCGATCTATTTCAAACTGGACCTTCCACGCTGGTAACGGCCACTCGTGCGAGTGCCGGCAAGCGCTTTGACGGGTTTGTCGAGGCGCATTGGGGCACCGCGGCGGCCAATAAGCTATTTGTTGGCTTGCGCTGGCCATGGCAGCAGTTTCCGGTACGTGCACAGGGGGTCTCTGCCCTAGGCAGCAATTCCCTTACGCTTCATGCCATCGGCCCTCGAACGCCGATGAGTTTGGCCGCCGCGGAGCTCGCGTCGCCAGCCGGCCCACCGCTCCACCTCGAGAGGTTTGAGGACCCGTACACCAATCTTCGCGCGCACATGTCCGACGATGCGCTGTTTCATCCCAACAACATGTGTGGAGGCGTTCAATGTCCCGCTGGAACGCAGTGCAGCCCGTTCCTTACGTGCGTGTCCGGACCACCAATGCAACACCCGGAGAGCGGCGCGTATTCTCCAGCCTTGAGTCCCAAAGGCGTTGCCAAGACGTACGAGTACCTCGTATGGGAATCGAACGCCGCCGACGCATCGACGGGACACGCGATTAGCCCGCAACACCGCAACGCTCTGCTGCAGACTCCTATTGTCGCGTACGCCGATCCGGCTCACTCAGTACTCGCCGGGTTGCCCAGCCCTGTGTCCGCGAAAGACACCGCCGCATTCCCTGAGATTGAGGGTGCCATGGACCGCGCGTTCGACCGCATGATGCTGATGAAAGAGTCCGACGGAGACTACGGCACCTTCAACTTCGGAGACGTGCAATACGATTGGACAGGCGACTATGGCAACGGCCACGTTCCGGCTTACCGCTACTGGCTCAACCACGGTAAAGGCTGGTCGCCGATTCCGTGGCTCCTGTACCTGCGTTCCGGCGACCGCAAATATCTCGAGCGCGGCGAGTCGTATGCCCGGCATCTCATGGATGTCGACACGTGTCATGTGACCGACGATTCGCTGCGCAAATACAAAGGCGGCCAGATCGGCTATGGGCCGATCCACTTTGGCAGCGATACCTTTCCCATGAGTATCGAAAATGAGTCTGAATACCTAGGACTATACTACTACCTAACTGGGTATGAGCGCGCCAAAGACGTGATCGAAGAGCGCCGGATTGCCTTAAAGAACCCAGCCAATCAAGCGGATGTTTTCAGCACGCAAGACATGCTGAACTACTTGAGTCCCGCCGCTCACGCGGATTGGAAGGTGCGGTTTAATCGGGAACACTATCTGGCGATCGGCGAGCTGGCGGCGATTTACGAACTGACGCAAGATCCGCTGCTTCTGGATTACGCAAATCAGTTCATTTTGCGTCTGAAGGAATCGCAGGCGGACAATGGCTGGCTTCCCGGCATCAAGACCAACCATTGGTTTTCCAACTCACTGACCCTCGCGCATCGCGTATTTCCGGCCCAGGCGACCACGCTCGCCGACATCTTGAACAAATATGAGCAGCATCTCGGCAACTACGCGATGCCGAATCCGACGGGCCCGCGAAGCGTGGACGGTCCAACCTCGTTCTGGACGCTTGTGCTATTGGAGCAGGCGACCGGGAACTCGCACTACCTCGAAGTTGCAGCAACAACAACGCTCGCACAGGCGCTGTCGGTTCATAAGGCGCCGAATGAGTGGAACGGCCTCTCCGAGATCCCCGAGCAGTATCAGGGCGCCCAGATTCGCGGTTGGGCGGCCACCCTGGCGCGACTCGCATCGCTGCCACCCGCGCAACGGCCAGCAGGCGTTGCGCCGATGAACTACTTTTCCAGCGGACTATTGACCAAACTACCGGTGCAGGGCGGCGCGTGGGACGGCCGTCACGTGTTTTACGTGCTCGATTCCAATGACGCGAATCTCAACATTGATCTCGATTTCAACGTGTCTAATCAGGGGTCTTATCACCATACATATCAAGTTCGCGTATATGCTCCTAACGGCAGTATTGCATTTACAAAGAATGGCACGATTGACACTCCACCAACGGAATACGCATCTTTTGGCTACTATTGCGCATCCGTTGCGTGTGGTCCGGCGTACGACAAAAACGTTTTGTCCAACTACAGGCGTGGCACGTCGATACCGATTCCGCCTGACGGCAAGCTCGGCGCCTACGCGGTCGAGATCTTGAGCAACGACGGATCTTCCGATCACCGCTCGGACTTGCCGATCTGGGCTCGATCGTCCGGCGGCAAACTGGTTCACTTCTTCCCCAACTTTGTAGAGCGCAGCATGGGCGCTGCTGCGCCAAGTCCGCCGTTTCCGGGACTATCTCCTTACCAACTTTATCAGCTCTACGGCAAGGACGGCGGAACTGCGTCGGCTGCCGGTAACGGGCCGTCAAACACCTATTCCGGGCAAATTTGGTACAAGCCAAAGGCGATCGGCCAGCCGATTACGCTTGGCTATTTCTCGGGCGGTTCGCCGCTGCCGAACACGCCGCAGACGACGGAGTTTACATTTGCTCCATCGTACTACGCGGAATGGCCGCGCGTCGTTGCCTACCGGCCAGGGTTCGTGCACGCCGGCGAAACCACGTTGACCAGCACGGATTCGGTCAGCAATCCCGTGGGAACCCCATGCAGCTTTGTCCCCACGACCCTGGGACTGCACTCCGCCGTCGTCACCAACTCGGCATGGCATTTTAGCCTCCACATCGACGGCATTCGGCCGTTCATTTCGTCGACCGAGGCAGAATGGTTTGATCCCGAGCTAGTAGCGCACAAGCCCATCTCGGACTTCTTGTCGGCTATCGCCATGCCGTAACAAAGGGTGAATCGGCGTTGCGTATCACAGACCCCTGCCCGCTACCGCCGCGGAAGCGAAGCGCACTGGCGCGACCCAGCCTGCGCTAGGGCGCGGCAAGCGCTGCAACTTCGGCGTCGCTGAGCGCCGCTGAGTACACTCGCACGTCATCGATTTCGCCGCGAAAAAATGCGTAATCGACCGCCCTATCCCGGTCGCAACCGATCAATGGCTCATTGGGTGTCAGGGGGAGCGGCAACGCAGGCGAGAGCGACGCAAACACCAACACGCCATCGTAGTAGACGCGCACCGTCTGGCCGTCGTAGGACCCGGCCGCATGGTGCCATACACCGAGGGTTAGCGAACGCGGGTGCCGGCTGGTGTAGACGAAGGTCGACACTAGAATCTTTGCCAGGTCCGCATCCCGATCCATAGCGAGTTCGAACGTGTTCCGAATTCCAGTCTCAGACTCATAAGGTCTCGACAACGCTGTTTGATTCACCGCCGCAAGGGGTCGGAACCACACCGCATAGGCAAAGGTGTCAGAGCGGAGATCTGGCGCGTCGGTGACGTGGATGCAGCCGGCGGCATTTGCAAACGTAGCGGCAGAGCCGCGCGGCCCACTTGCCACGATCTGCGGGCAGTTGGTCTCGCAGCGCGTCGTATGATTGCCTACCTTGTCGCGCAAGGGATCCCCACCTTCGAAATCGAAATAAAGCACAAGGCGCGGGTCAGGTGCGGTCGGTGCATCCGTCGAACTCCCGTCGACAGACCCTCCATCGCTAGAGCTCGCATCTGTCGTCTTGGGCTCGCTACCGGTCGAGTCGAAATGCAAGCGCCCACACCCGGCGAAACAGACGCATCCAATCACTACAGTGCGCCGCATCTGTTCCAGGGTAGCCGCACTGCTGAGTCGACACAAATTGAATTTCTTGCGCACCAAGGCGCCGGGTCGTGCTTTCCCAGTCGTCTCGTGCACTTCGTGGGAATCACTCTCCCGGGTGGCCGCCAAACTACCTACCAGTAGGAATAGGTCGCAAGTTGGATCATGTCTACCTACAAGTGCGCCCCATAAGGGCCTTTTCCATTTGCCTTTGGGGGATCAGCAGTGGCCAATAGCGACGCGTTGCCGCCTGGGTCAACGCGTTTCTGTGTAACGGCCGTACATTTGCAGCGGCTGCACGCGCAAGTCGTTCTGCTTGGCGACAGCAATGGCCTCGAGAGCAGCCCGGGCACCGCGCAAAGTTGTAAAGTACGCGATACTGTTCATTAGCGCGGCTCGACGCAGAGACTGCGAGTCTTGAATCGCTTGCGCGCCTTCGGTCGTATTGATGACAAAATCGATCTCGTGATTGTCCATCGCGTCAACGCAATGCGGCCGACCTTCGAGGACTTTGTTAACGCCTTCGACAACGAGCCCAGCATTGCGCAGAAACGCTGCGGTGCCGTGAGTGGCCAGAAGCGAAAATCCGAGGCTCTGTAGGCGGTGTGCAATTTCCACAAGACCTGGCTTATCGAGTTCGCGCACCGAGAGGAAAGCAACACCACGGGTCGGTAGTTTGATCCCCGCCGCCATTTGGCTCTTTGCAAATGCGCGTGCGAAATCCAAGTCGATTCCCATCACCTCCCCTGTAGATCGCATCTCAGGTCCCAATATCGTGTCCACGCCCTCAAACTTCACGAATGGAAACACGACCTCTTTGATCGAAACATGGGCGGGCTGAACCTCGCCGGATGCAAAGACTCCAAGATCGGCAAGCGTGCGCCCCGCCATCACCTTGGCCGCGATTTTTGCCAGCGGCTTGCCAATGGCCTTTGAAACAAACGGAATGGTGCGCGATGCCCGCGGGTTTACCTCCAAAACGTAGACTTCGCCGGCGAGCACCGCAAACTGGACGTTCATAAGCCCAACGACGCCGAGTTCGGTCGCCAATTGGCGCGCTTGACCACGCACCCGTTCGATGATGTCTGCCGGAAGCGAGTACGGCGGCAGCGAACACGCTGAGTCGCCGGAGTGGATGCCGGCTTCTTCGATGTGCTCCATCACGCCCCCGACCACCACAGCTCCCGTCCGGTCGGCGACCACATCTACGTCAAGCTCAACAGCTTCGGCTAGGAATTGATCGATGAGTAGAGGGAACCCCACGCCAGCGCTTTCGTCGCTGCCGCTCCTTTTTCCCCGCTCGGCATCCGTTTTTCCAGACGCCAGCAAAAATCGAGCGAAGTAGTCCTCGAGCCCACGCGAATCAAAAACGCGTTCCATGGCTCGGCCGCCAAGGACGTAGCTGGGCCGCACCATGACGGGAAAGCCGATTTTGTTCGCAACGTCGCGAGCCTCGCCGATGGTCCTTGCAATTCCCCACGTTGGCGCGAGCAGCCCGAGTTTCTTGAGCAAGGCGCCGAACCGCTCGCGATCCTCAGCTCGGTCGATCGCATCGGCTGAGGTGCCGAGAATCGGGACGCCAGCAGCAGCGAGAGGAATCGCGAGTTTCAGCGGGGTTTGACCGCCGAACTGCACGATGACTCCCCACGGCTTCTCGAGTTCGCAGATCTCGAGTACGTCCTCGAGGGTCAAAGGTTCGAAATACAACCGATCCGAGGTGTCGTAGTCCGTTGAAACCGTCTCGGGGTTGCAATTGATCATGATCGATTCGATGCCCTCCTCTTTGAGGGCCATCGCTGCGTGGCAGCAGCAATAGTCGAATTCGATGCCTTGGCCGATTCGATTCGGCCCGCCGCCGAGAATGATTACCTTTCGCTGGCCCGTTGGCCGGGACTCACACTCCTCTTCGTAGGTGCTGTACATGTAGGGCGTGTGGGACTCGTATTCAGCAGCACACGTGTCCACGCGTTTGTAAACCGGCCGGATGTTGGCGGCGTGGCGCGCGGTCCGGACCTCGGCCTCTGTAGTTCTAGTGAGCGCCGCAATTCGGCGGTCGCTCATTCCAAGGCGCTTTAGTCGCCGCAAATCGAGCTGCTGTAGCGACTTTTCGCTCGAAGCTGCAACCTCCATTTCGGTAACAGCAATATCGCGCACGTGGTGCAGGAACCACGGATCAATTCGCGTCAGCTCATGCGCTCGCGCCGCGGTAAGGCCAAGCTGAAATCCGCGCGCCACTTGAAACAGACGGTCCGGCGATGGAACGGATATCGCCCGCTCGATGGAAGCCAAGTCCGCGTTTCCATCCACAGCCACCGCGAGATCAAATCCGGCTCGCCCAGTTTCCAGCGACCGAATCGCTTTGCCGAGCGCTTCGCGAAACGTACGACCGATCGCCATCGCCTCGCCCACCGATTTCATTTGCGGCCCTAAAACGGCCGACGCCGAGGGAAACTTTTCGAACGCAAACCGGGGCCACTTCACAACGACGTAGTCGATGGTGGGTTCGAACGACGCCGGCGTGACGCGGGTAATATCGTTGCGCAATTCGTCGAGCGTGTAGCCGATGGCCAACTTGGCAGCGATCTTTGCAATCGGAAATCCCGTGGCCTTGGAGGCCAAGGCCGAGCTTCGCGATACGCGGGGGTTCATTTCGATCACGAGCATGCGACCGGTCTTTGGGTCGACGGCAAACTGGACGTTCGATCCGCCGGTCGTGACGCCGATCTCGCGCATGATCGCGATCGACGCGTCTCGCATGCGTTGATACTCTTTGTCGGTCAGGGTCATCGCTGGCGCAACCGTGATCGAGTCGCCGGTGTGCACTCCCATGGGATCGAGATTTTCAATCGAACACACGATGACGGTATTGTCCTTGCCGTCGCGCACCACTTCGAGCTCAAATTCTTTCCAGCCTAAGACGCTCTCCTCGACGAGGATCGAATGCACGGGCGACTGATCGAGCCCGAATTGCACCATGCGATCGAAGTCGGGTTTGTTGTACGCGATGCCGCCGCCGGACCCGCCGAGCGTGAAGGAGGGTCGCAGAATCGCGGGGAAGCCGATCTCATCGATGGCCGCTCGAGCCTGCTCAACCGATGACACGAGGCGGGACTTCGGACACGCAAGCCCGATGCGGGCCATGGCATGTTTAAACAACTCGCGATCTTCGGCCATCTCGATCGAGGTCACGGACGCGCCGAGCAGCTCCACGTTGTGTTTCTCGAACAGTCCTGCTTTGTGAGCTGCCATTGCCAGGTTCAATCCGGTCTGTCCACCCAGAGTGGGCAGCACAGCCGACACCTTTTCGCGCTCGAGTACCTTATCCAGCACCTCTACCGTTAACGGCTCGACGTAGGTGGCATCTGCCAGCTCCGGATCGGTCATGATCGTGGCCGGATTGGAGTTTACGAGTACGACTCGCAAGCCTTCCTCGCGAAGCGCCTTACACGCTTGCGTACCAGAATAGTCAAACTCGCAGGCCTGACCGATCACGATCGGCCCCGACCCAATGATGAGAATCGATTCTACGTCACGGCGACGCGGCACGTGGAGTAGTTACCTCATTTGTCGCCCGCGATACAGGGTGAATGCCGCCGGTTACGCGACCGGGCTGCACTCCCTGCCCAGCGCTTAGTACACTTCCCGGTAAGTTGGTGGCCACCCCGGTCGCCGAGGCGACCGGATGGCGAGGCGCGACGAGGGAGCGTACCCGAAGGTACGTGACCGACGACCCTTGGAAGTCCCTGACGAGGGAGGAGCAACGAAGACAGCCGGAATGGATCGGCGGCCCGGGTGGTCACGAACTTGCGGGGGCCTGTACTTAGTGCTCCACGGTGCCTGGCTCACTCGGAACAGGGGTTTGCGCCGGATCGGGCACTAAAACCTCGTCGGGGGCATCATCACCCATGCCCTCATCCAGAGGGTACAAGCGCCCGGGGTCGGCGGCATCCGCGGAGTCCTTGAGCAGGTCGATATGATCATCCTTGGATTTGGGAACAAACAGCGCAATCGAACTTACCCCCTCGAGCCGTTTACGACTGGCATGGGCTTGCTTCGACCCAAGCCCGCCTCCAGCCTCGAAGGCAGCTCGGGCCTCATCCAGCCGATCGAGCTGTTCGAGCGCTAGGCCGAGATTATTGAACATGTACCCGGTTGCACCAGGACGAGAGGTGGCCTCGGCAAGATGCGCCGCGGCGTCGTCATAGTGTTGCAACTGCAACTCAGTGTAGCCGAGGTTGTTCCACGCCCAAACGTTGGCCGGGTCGATCTCAATAGCTCTCGAGAACGCCTCGATCGCAGCGTCGTAGGCAAAACGGTGCAGCTCGGCTCGGCCCTTGGTGTTCCATGCCTGACTCGACAAAGGAGCGAGCGCAACCGCCTTGTTCGCTTCGGCGACCGCCGGACCGCGCTGCCCCGTCGAAATATACAGCCGCGCAAGCTCGATGTGAGGCTGGGCGGCCTTCGCATCGAGGCGAACCGCGGTTTCGAACATCGCTTTGGCGCGAACTGTGTCCCCGCTTTGCATAAGAGCGAGGGCACCGGACAACGCTTCGCTGTACGTCGTCGGATTCGGAGCTTCGGCAGCTCGAGGGGCGGACTGACTGTTCGCGGCCTCGTAGCGCAGCGCGGCTTCAGACCGGACTGCTGGCAATGGGAGTTTTGGAACGAACGCAGAGAAATCGACGCTGCTCCCGGCGCCGTCCCCGCACGCGCCAATGGCTGCAAACAAAGCGAATCCAACATGACTGACTGACTTCATACGGACCTTCCTTCGTGAGTCGATGTCCGTATGAGCAGCAGGCATGCCAGATCCGTGGCTCTTGTTTTCTACATTATTCCAGTTGGATAGACGGTCGCCTGCCGCAATGTGGGCAGCCTGACACGCAACTGTGGCTGGTCCTTAGGCGCGCCTTGATGTTGTGCCTATCGAAGACCGAGCGCCCGGCAACGAGGCGCGGCCACCGTCGCTTTGGGAACTCGTTTCGTCGCTGTTCTCAATGCGCCGAGTTTCCCCCACTCCCAAGGTGAGGCGTTCTTGGTCCACGCGGACACAAACTTCGCGACCACGTAGCACAGTCAAATCCAGACCTTTGTGGTCAAGCCGTACATTCAGCACACAGCCTTGTCGCTGCAAGTTGAACTCGGCAGTGGGCAAACTCTCCGGCAAGTTTGGGCGGAACTCGATGCAGTCGCCATGCTCGATGAAACCGGCAAAGCCGTGGACGAAACACGCCCAAACCCCGCCCGTGGAAGCGATGTGAGCGCCGTCAGAGGTATTTTTGTGGGTGTTACACAAGTCTAAGTACAGGGCCTGTTTGAAATAGTCGACGGCCAAGTCGTTCTTGCCAATTTGTGCGGCAACGGCACCTTGGACGCACGCGGACAAGGAGGAGTCACCCGTGGTCCGCGGGTCGTAGTACTCAAAATTTTTGGTCGCCTGAGCTTTTGTAAACTGTGGCCGCAACACGAACAGCGCCAAAGCCACGTCCGCCTGCTTGATGACTTGATGGCGATAGATCACCAACGGATGAAAGTGGGTCAACAGTGGATACTGATCGTCCGGTACGTTGGCCCAGTCCCACTCTCGGCAGCTCAAGAACGCATCGTCTTGGGCAATGATACCCAATGTGTCATCGTGGGGGATAAACATTGCTTCTGCCGCTTCCGACCAGGCGCTGATCTCAGATGAGTCTAGGTGGAGCGACAGCACGAGGTCGTTGAAGCGCTTCACGTTGGTGTTTTGAAGTTCTGTCAGCACATCCGCTGCGTAGCGCAGACAGTATTGCGCCATGAAGTTGGTATAGGCGTTGTCATTGACCACGGCCGAGTACTCATCGGGCCCGGTCACGCCGTGAATGTGAAACTTCTTGTCGCCTCTTTGGGAATAAAATCCCAGGTCCACCCACAGTCTCGAGGTCTCCACCAAGATTTCGGCACCCTCGTTTTCGAGGAACTCCACGTCTCGAGACGCCTCGACGTAACGGCGCAAGGCGTAAACGACCGCTGCGTTGATGTGATACTGCGCAGTGCCGGCCGGATAGTAGGCCGAAGCCTCCTCGCCATTGATCGTGCGCCATGGGTATAGCGCGCCACGCTGGTTGAGCTCGCGAGCCCGCTTACGAGCGGCCGGAAGTAGGTGCCAACGGAAGCGGAGCAAGCTCCTCGCTGCAGCCTGATTGGTGTACGCCAAGAATGGAATAACGTACATTTCCGTATCCCAAAAGTAATGGCCATCGTACCCATTCGAGGTCAAGGCTTTGGCGGAGATGCCCTGCTCTTGTACGCACGCCGAGGCCTGAATCAATTGATAGAGATTCCATCGAACAGCCTGCTGCAACCGAACATCGGATTCAATCGCGATATCGCTAGACTCCCAGAGCTTTTCAAACAGCTCGACCTGCCCCGCTTTGATGGCAAGTTCGCCTTCCCGTTCGGCGCCTCGCAGTGTGTACGAGCAACGCTCTGAAAGCTCCTCTTCTGCCAGGCCGGCAGCGCTGTGATAAGCGAGCAGCTTGGTGATTCGAATCGTCTGGTTGGCACGTGCCGCCGTGCGAAAGACTGTTGTTGCAGCATCCGGTGTGACACTTGTGGACACTTCAATCGGCGACGCGCAGTCCACGCTGTGTCGATATCCACACGCCAGCGTCATCTTGCTTTCGACGCAGCGGAACCCGAGCACCACCTCGCTCTCATCGTGGCGGCAGTTTAGGGGCTCCAATACGCGCTGGGTCATTTTGCGAGCAACGCGGGGATCGAGGCCCGAGTTTGCGGCGGCGGGCTCGCCAGGTTGCTGACCAGCCTGCCTGTTCAGTAGCTGCGACGAAATCACAACAGCTGAATCACCATCCAACAGCGTTACTTCGAAGGTGCACAATGCAAGATGGCGATGTACGAGGCTGGCCATTCGCTCAGACACGACGCGCACACGCTTGCCCGAGGAAGTCCGCCAAATGACCTCGCGCCGCAAAATGCCGGAGCGGAAATCCAGTGCTCTTTCGTAGGTGTCGAGGTCGGCACTGGCGAGGTCCAGTGGCTCGTCGTCGATGTAAAGCTTTATCAGCTTGCCATCTGGGGCGTTTACCAGGGTTTGACCTTGCTTTGCCAACCCAAAAGCGTCCTCGGCGTGGACGATATTCCACGTCTCGTGAAAGCCGTTTACGTACGTGCCGTGATTGTGGGAATTGCGACCCTCTTCGGGGTTTCCCCGCATTCCGATGTAGCCGTTGGAGACGGCAAACAAGGTCTCGGTGTGGCCGAGATTGTCTGGACGATATTGACTCTCCACCAAGCGCCAGGGGTCGGCAGGAAATACATGCAGCGGCAACCCCTCGGGAGTGATAGGTTTTCTCATAAGTTTCGGTTTCTCACTTCATCAATTCGGCCAAGTCGCCAACGACCAAATCTGCTCCAGCTGCAGACAACGTGTTTGCACCGATGCCTCGATCCACACCGACCACGAGTCCAAACCCGCCGTTTGCCCCCGCCTGTACCCCTGAAATAGCGTCCTCGACGACGACAGCAGCTTCAGGTCGCACGTTGAGCAGCTGCGCGCCTAGAAAAAACGCGTCAGGAGCGGGTTTGCCCCGTAAGTTCTTAGCAGAGATCACGTTGCCATCGACGACGACCTCGAAAACACCACCCAGTCCCGCCGCGTTCAGCACCATGTGAGCGTTGCGAGAAGATGAGACAATCGCGTGAGGGACGCTTCTGCGGCGCAGGAAGTCCAATAAGGCTGCGGATCCTGGATACGGCTTGACTCCATCGGACGCAAGGATTTGCACGAAAAGGTCATTCTTGCGGTTGCCGTAACCGCAAATGCTCTCTTCGCCGGCGGGGCTGTCTGGGGAGCCCTCAGGGAGCACAACATTCCGCGATGCCAGAAACGAACGCACTCCGTCATAGCGCGGTTTTCCGTCAATGTGCTTGAAGTAGTCTGCTTCCGTATAGTTGAAGTTGGCGAACAGGGCGGCCCAGGCCTTTTCGTGAACTTCTGCAGTGGGGGTGATCACGCCGTCGAGATCAAAAAGCACTGCCTGATATGTGTCCCAACGAAACTCGCCAAGAGTCTTTGTCACGAGCGGGTGATAATACAAGGAAATCGCAATCGCTACTGCTGATCCGCGATCTTCGCAGCGGTGCCTAAGGCCGCAGCCACCTACTCCGGCGCGAGCGGGAGGTAACGCAACGACACGTTTTGCGCTTCGGCAGCCCGGTTGCGGATAGCGTCAAAGTACCCGAATCGCGGAGGCTGATCCCGGGCCTTGCGCCACTCCATGAATTGAAGGTCGTCGATATGGACCTCGGCATCTTGCGCCGGTCGTTCCGGGGAGAACAGCAAATTGATCATCACCATGTTTGCGGCCACGCCCGCTGCGGACATGACGTCGATATCAAACGCGACCTCGTGCCACGTGCGGTCGGACGGGTCGGCGATTGGAACTTCGATGTCGCGCAAGATCTGCCCCAACGGTGCCGAGCTGGGATCTTCAGACGGATTGCTGTCGTCAAACTTAAACAGGTCGATCCGAAGGCGAAGTGTGCCGCCGCCGTATTGCCTGGCTTTCAGCTGTACGGAGTACGATGGTGCCGGATCGAGGGGAACGGAGGCCAGCCCGCTGGGCATTTCGGCCCATAGCCGGTGTTGAATCAAGGGTACGCGAGCAACCGGCCGAATGTGCACCGCACTCCGGCTCCGCGATGTGCGTCCGAGCACGAGATAGCGGTGGCCCGAGGCCGCGTCGCCCCATTCTGCGCGCTCGAATGCCGGACACGATCCAAAATCCCAGTGCGGCGATTGCGCGGCATCTGTCGCTAAATCCTGTTCGTGGCCGCCCCAGCGAAACATATCGCGACCTAGCTCCACGTCGCCGTCCAGCCGCGAAAACACCAGGCCGCCTCGGTCAGTACTCCGGCCGACTGCATCCGAGATACGCACAACAGCATCCCCTGCAAGGAATAGTGAGGATGTTTGTTCCTGTTCGTCGGAAACGATGACCGCGCTGTGGTTTTGCCACCGCAATGTAACGAGCGACGTCAGCGCGTCGACCGGATCGGCGAATGCTCGAACGGCCCCGCTCGCATCGCGGTTAGCTTTTGCCCCGAGGCGGCTGCGTTCCCACAACGTCAGCAGTGTATTGCGAGCGGCAGTCCCTGTTGCCGGAATCGGGCGGTAGCCATCGATCTCCACCGGAATGAGGCGCGCCTGAAGCAGACGATTTCCATCCCATACCGTGCGCAGCACCACACTGGCAAACGTCGAAAGGAAGTCCTGGTCGAACACAAAGTTGCCCAGGCTATACGCAATGAGCTTGCCGCGATACCACTCGAGCCCTTGCAGCACGTGCGGATGATGGCACACCACCATGTCGGCACCAGCATCGATCGCAGCGTGCGCGATGTCGCGAACATTAGCTGAAGCGGCCTCTTGGAACTGAAACCCAGCGTGAAGCTGGACCACCAAGACCTCAACGTTAGGCCGCAGCGCCGCGATGCGCGCAGGCGAGGTGGACCGATCCCAAAACGCGGATCCGCCGTGGCCTCGACGCGCTACCCAATCCTGGAGCTCGGGAAACACTGTTGATGCGGATGTCCACGCCGAAGCGAACTCCGCGTCCGGAATCGCACCCTCTAGCATCTTGAGCTCGCGCCAGACGCCGCCAACGCGGCGTGGCTTATTCGCGATACTCCAGCCGGTCCCGCTAGCCCCCCAGGTGCGAAATTCGTATTGCCACGCTTCGCTGTCGGCAAGATCTCCCGGCACCGCGCTGGTGTCACTCGGGTAGCTATCGTTGACGAAGGTGCCATCTACGGTGGTCCACGACAAGAATCCAATGCGATGACCTTTGCGCTCGACGACCGCCGGAGACGCAGGGTCACCCATCCCCACAGAAGCCCCCGAGTATGGGATCGGCACTGCGGACAGCGCTGCTAGCGTGTCGACGATTCCTGGATCAAGAAAGTCGCGCAGATGATTGTTTGCCAAGTTTGCGACGTCGATCTGCAGCGCCTGCAAACCGCTCGTCGTAGCGGGACGCGAGCGCAAGATAAAGCGCTTTTTGGGGTACGCTTCCGACAGTTCGCGCTCGGAGAGCACGGTTTCTACATTGACGGTCCGTACGTCAGAAGCAAGAAACAGCTCGCGAACATCCCCCACAACATTTTCGGCCCCTTCGGCAGCCGCGTCGACGGGAATCAACGGTTCCCCTGCGGTGGGCGTCTCGTAGCGTCGGCCAAACATCACATCGCCCGCCGCGTGATACGACCACACCTGTCCACCGCGTTCAGCGAACAACGTCACGTCGAGATGGTCATCATCGGGGGACACCAGCACTGGCTCCGCGAGATATCCGGCTGCACGTACAACCGCCGCAACCGGACGATCGACTTCGATCTGTGCCGAACCGTCGCTGGACGTAACAGCGCTGCGCGTTTGTCCGCGCCATGTAATTTCAGCCCCCGCGACAGGTTGCCCGTCCGAAGTGACTCGAGTCAAAACCATCGCACGGCGCGGCTCGGTGGCTTGCACGTCGGGGCATGCGGGCGGCGCGGTGCATCCGAACGCCACTACCGCGAACAACCATGTCGGTCTGGCACCACGCCATGTCGCACCCACAGCCTCACAGCATAACGCGAAACCCCGGAAGAAGCACTCGTCGCGCCGTGCACTGTTAACGGAAGCAGCAACCGTCGAAACGCGAAAAGCGGTCGATCATTGAGTGGTATTGTTCATCCGAATGCGACGCTGCCAAGAACACGACGTGGACGCGAAGCGCGAGGTCGACGATGAAGGATAGGAATTGGAGCGACATCACCAGCGGCGGTATGTTCCAGTCGCTGGGCTGCGACCTCGTGTACTTTGAGGACCCCAAGGCGGCCCTGTTTGTACGCCCTGGGCCGGATGGTGCTCAGGATGCGCGCTCTAGCGATGGAACGCGCGTGTTCCAAATGAAGTATCACCAGAATGCAAAAGGGGACGCTGCGATCCGCGATGCGACGGACGAAGCCAAAACCATCAAGAAGTATCGAGTGCCCGGTCATCCACGCTACAGTCAATGGTTCGGTGTAAAGCACTGGCGCCTCGTGACAAACGTTGCGTTCTCAGATGCGGACATGAAACGCTGGGACAACGAAGTAGTTCCTCTGTTCAGGGAGCAGGGATTTGAAGAGGTAGCTTACTGGTCGCAAGCGCAACTTGACGGGCTCCTCGTCAAACACCCCGAGGTCGATCGTGCCTACTTTCGCGGCGAGATCCGCGCCTTCCTATCGGTGCCCGAGATGCGTGAACGCGTGCATGCGCAGGAGCCATTCTTGCGGCGTACCGATGTTGGCGAGATCTTCGGGCGAGACGACGAGGTTGATAAGGCGCGCACATTTCTAAAGAGTAGCGCCCACCAGTTTCTGGTGATCCAGGGGCCGGGGGGCATTGGCAAAACTCGCTTGTTGCTCAAAATCGGCGAGGACATCGCGAGCGAGGGATCTTGGTACGTACTGTGGGCGAACATCGCGACGATGACCGCGACCTCGACGTGGTTCATTGGGGTTGTTCGCGACCGGCGAACGCTCCTACTGGTTGACGAACCCGACGATGACAAACTGCTCAGGACACTGCTGGAACAGATCGGAGGAAGCGCGTCCAAGTGGAAGGTCGTGGTCACAGTGCGGTCCTCGAACGATCCGGTGCATCGTTTCCTAGACGGATCCGGCATCAAGCAACGCGTCCAGAAGTTGGAGATCCAGGCATTGCGCGACTCCGATGCTATCGCGATGTGCGAGAGCCTATTTGTCACAGGCAGGCTGGCATCTCGCCCAGAGGAGGAGCGCAAGCGAGCAGCGCAGGATCTCAGCAAGCGGTTCGCTGGTCACCCTGTTTGGTTGACACTCGCTGTGCAGCAGCTCGAAGAACGCGGCGATCTCGCGCAGCTGCCAGCCTCTGCCCAGGCACTTGCCGATGACTACCTTCGCGAGATCGAGAAGAACCAAGATGGGGTTGCTCCCGAACTGGTACGCGGCCTGCTCCGCTGGGTCGCTCTCGTGGGGACGGTAAACCGTGACAATTCGGAATCGATCGAGCAAATCGCCAAGGAAATCGGCGTGGGCAGTAACACGAAGTTGCTGGAACACCTGAACTCACTCGTCAAGCGTCGAGTGCTGGTTCGGCGCGGCGCAGACGATCGCCTCTTCGAGCTGAAACCCGACGTGCTGCGCGATCATGTGCTGTTGCGCTGGCTGTCGACCGAAGTCGGTGGCGTGCCGCCGGTGATCGCGTCTGACGAAGCCATGAGATTGATCGATTCGATACGCGATCCGCTCGTGAAAGGGTCGCTCGATCGGCTTGGCCGATCGAAGCTCGAATCCCTTGCGCGCACCGAGTTTCTGCTCGGCCTTGGCGGACACAAGGTTGATATCCTGGCGCCGCTGTTTAATGCGATTCGTTCGGCGATACCGTCAATGTCCGCGAGCCAACGGGTGGCCCTAGCAGAAGTTCTCGAGTCGATTGCCTTTTTTCAGCCATTGCAAGTGGTGTCGATGATTCAGGCGATTCGCTCGTCGCACGCCGAGGATGAGCGCATTGAAGGCTTGTTTGGCGATCGCGTCGTCACGCAGGTCGACGTCAACTTGTTTTAGCTTGGCCCTTGGCTCACGCTGCAATGGGCGCCCGAGACGAGGCCGTGAAGGAAGAGGTACTTCGAGAGTTGTGCGCAGTCGTCGGTATTGAAGTCGATCTCGCACCCAGGTTGAAGTATGGGTTGCCGAATGACGGGAAGCGAGCCGCAACTCTCGTCACGCGCGTGCTGCAAGGTGGCCCCAACTACTGGGGGAACTTCGATGCCGCCGGGAAGAAGCTCAGCCTGAAGATTTTGGACGCCATTGCCGCACGCGATCCAACGGCTGCCGAAATCGCTTTGCTCAAGGGCTTAGTACAGCCATTGCTAGCGATCGAACGCAGCCAGACTTGGAGTGACGGTCGCTCGTTTTTTGTTCGAACAATTCCCATAGTTCCAGATCATCCGGCATGGTCTACTCGGCAAGAACTGCTCGAACGCGTGAAGCAGCTCTTAGACGCCGACGCAACGCCGATCGAGAGCCGCAAGGCTTTGTGGTCCGCGTTCGCCCAAGCGCATCGCGAACTCAACATGGCGTCGCGGTACATGGAGAAGCGGGAGAACGGGACCTACTCCGAAAAGCTTCGGGAGGATGGGACCTACTCGACCGAGCTCCAGGAGAACCTCGAATGGACCCGAAGGGTTCTGGAACAGCGAAACGCTGCCTTTGAGGAGCTTGGCCAAGCACGTGAAGTATGGGACTGGCATCGGCGCTTTGAGGATAATCCCGTTCTCAAATCGGCAAGCCTGAAGCTCGAAGAGCTCTACGCAAGCGACAAACTGGCGACGGAGTTTGAGGATCTAGTAGGCCGCGACTCTTGGCAGCGGAGCGAGCCACGCGAGAAGTCGAAGACGAAGGCGGCTGAGTTGGCGATCTCCACTGAAAGCATCAATGAATTCGTGGATCGCGGAGCCCGATTTTTCAACAACGACGCTCGAAAATTCCATCAACTATTCGAAATTGCGAGAGAAATCGGAAGCCTTGCTCCGGAATGCGAGGCGATCAGAAAGTTCGTTATTGCCGCACTTGCCGAGGGGCCATCGGAGCGGCGTCTCGAATTTGCGATCGTCGTTGCGGGTGAATGGCTCTTCCAAGTCCGCGAAGCTGCTACCTTTACGCACGCGGACGCGCTCGTCGAGAGCCTGCTTACGGCCAGCGCGAACGATTCCGTTCGCGTGCAACTGCTGATGGAAGTCTACGGTCGAGTCCCGAGGCCGCGCGGGCTCAAGGATTTCACACCGGAGGAACACGCGCTATTTCGGCGCCAGGGAGCGTTGTTTGCCGCACAGGGTCGCACAAACGAATACATCGCCGCGCTGGCCACAACGCTGAAACACGATTGGGCGACGGCGCGGACTATGCTGGAGTACCTAGTGCGCCGACGTTCTGTGGAGGAGCGATCCGGTGCACTTCACAGCCTGTTGAATGCCGTCTTCTGGGTCGTTCACGAGTCGGAAGACAAGAACCTTCCTGAAGGACTTGGAGAATGGCTCCTCAATCAACTCGTTTTGCTCCCCGATTTCGACAACATCGTTGGGGACGACGAGTGGCATCTGAATGAAATCCTAAAGCGTGTGGGACGTCCTTCTGTCCAATGGCTATCGCCGGTCCTCGCTAAGCGCCGCGAGTTCGAAACGACTCGCGCTAAGGATGACTACTCGCGGGCAATCAGTCATCACGTCAGGATCAGTAGGTACGTCCAGCGGATCACGTCTGCAGACGCGGGCCAACCTACGGTGACTCAGGCCATCGAGGCAATGCTCGGGTTCATCGATGACAATGGCACCGTGGGCTACTACCTGCCGGAGGTTCTGCACGACGTTGACCCAGAGGGGCTCGTAGTCCCTGGGCTAGTTGTTGGACTGATCGGCCAGGCTACCGAAACGGAACGGGTCCGTCTCCTGGCGAGAATTGCAGGCGAGTATGTCGCAGGTACCGCCGCCTGGGAGGCCATTGCCAAGGCTGTGCTTCGATCGCCGATTGTTCAAAGCAAGGACCACGAGCTCCCAATGTTTCACGCTCTCGGCGCCGGCGGTGTGACGTCGTGGTCTGATACCTCGGGCGAGGTGTCGCCGGTTTTTATCGCCGAGGTAAAGTCCGCGAAGTCATACTTGGCGGCGGCCACTGACGAATACCTTCAGCGCTATTGGAGGTGGCGCGTTGGCGATGCCGAGGCCGAGCTTCGCCAGCAGGAAGAGGAAGCCAAAGAGGACCGAGAAGAATGAGTAAGCCCCTCGCAGAACGCCTGCGCATCGCCAAAGGCGACCTCGTCCAGATCGACCGTACTATCCAAACGAAGGCGGGCGTGGTCCGACGCGTCTTGGACGAGTTCAAAACGCTAACAGCGTTCGCCGCGGACATCGATCACTGGCTCCGGTTGATCGAGACGAGAACGACTGCCCGGCGTATGCTGACGGGCTTGGAGTCCCAGGCTAACGCAGAAGACACTGTTCCATTCGGAGATGGGCGTGTCGGTTTCCAGCACGCCAGATTTATTGGCGTGCAAGCGTACCTTGCCACGAAGTGGGCGATCGCCGATCGGATTTCGTCGATGGTCGCGCATGTGCTCTCTATACGAAGCCAGCTGAACGATCCCCAAAAAACGCCATCGCTCCTCACGTACTTCGTTCGCGACGACACCAAGAAGTACACGGCAGCCATGGTGTTCTATTCGATGAAGCACACGTTCGGCTGGCCGCTCGAGATCTCGTACGCATTGCGAAACCACTTCTGCCACGATGGCGGGCAACTGGACGGAACCAACTTTTTCGATGGCGTGAGCGCAGCGTCGGGGTTTGCCATTTCGGAAGACGGCTGGAAGCGAATAGAGGATCGAGCGAGAGATCACAAGGTGGATCCCAACCATCACCGAGTCGGCGCCGGTTGGCCTGACACGCCACGAAATGACCTTCGCGTCGTTCTCGATGTGTGCGAGCGCGAGGTAGACGATGCGCTCGGCGTTCTTGTCGGCTCGGCCTGCAAGGCGCTCGCGTCACACATCGGCTTCATCATCGGGGAGCTGTAATGGCCGCGCGAAAGGGTAAGTGGGACAGTGTTGGTGTGAACCACCATGCTCTGCTCGCAGAAATCGCGCTCGGCGAGGACAGCACCCGGCAGTTCAAGCGCGACGCGACCAACGCCGACGGACTCGCTGCGGAGATGGCCGCGTTTGCGAACGCCGCGGGCGGCACGATCTATCTCGGCGTCGGTGACGACGGATCGACGCCGGGGCTCTCGCCCGATGACGTCAAACGGCTGAATCAGCTCATCGGCAACGCCGCAAGCCAGGCTGTGCGGAGCCCACTCACGGTGCAGACCAAGAACATCGCGCTGCCCGCCGGTCGTTTGGTGATCGCCCTGTCGATTCCAAAGGGCCTAGACAAGCCGTACTTCGATAGGAACGGCGTGGTGTGGCTCAAGGCCGGCGCGGATAAGCGGCGCATCAACTCGAAAGAGGAGCTGCGTCGGCTGTACCAGACGACCGACCAGTTCCATGCGGACGAGCTGCCGACCCCAGCGAAGCTCGAGGCATTGGACGATCTACGGTTCCGCGATTTCTTGCGCGACACCTATGGTCAGAAGCTACCGCCTGGCGCAGCGGATCGGCGGCGCCTGTTGCAGAACCTGAACCTGGCGACGAGTGGTGGCGTACTCAACCTCGCGGGGCTACTGCTGTTCGTGGAGCAGCCGCAGCGTTTTAAGCCGCAGTTCGTCGTCAAGGCGGTGAAATATCCTGGAACGGACATCCATACGTCGAAGTACGACGATACCGAGGATTTCGCCGGCCCGCTGCGCCGCGTATTCGATGACGCGCTCGCGTTCGTGCTCCGAAACCTGCGCAAAGTGCAGGCGGGGCGCGGCGTCAACAGTCCGGGCCAGCCTGAGATTCCGCCGGTTGTGTTCGAGGAGCTGCTTGTCAACGCGCTGGTACATCGCGATTACCTGATCAGCGCGCCGATTCGCGTGTTTGTCTTTGACGATCGCATCGAGATCATTAGCCCAGGAACGCTGCCAAACAGCCTCACCATCGAGAATATCCGCGCTGGCAATTCGAACCTCCGCAACCCGATCTTGGCGAGCTTCGTGGCCAAGGGCGTGCTCCCCTACCGTGGACTCGATCTGGCGTGCCGCGCGCGCTCGAAGCGTGGCCAGATATCGAGTTTCGCGACGACCGGGATAGCAGCCTATTCATCGCCACGGTGCACCGCAAGGTGCCTTTACCCGGCGCGTTGGAGCTCGCGGGAACTACCCAGAACACTACCCAGAAAACTACCCAGAAAACTACCCAGAAAACTACCCAGAAAACTACCCAGAAAACTACCC
>CAYQQM010000019.1:58451-67220 GCA_964419605.1 uncultured Kofleriaceae bacterium
AGAAAATTCTAACCCTCATCGCCCAGGATCCCGGCATCACGCGAGAAGCGCTAGCTACGGCAATCGGCATTACCGCCGACGGTGTAAAGTACCACCTCCGCAAATTGCAGCGCGGGGGTACGCTCCGGCGTATCGGCCCCGATAAGGGTGGACGATGGGAGGAAGCCTCAACAGCGACGAAGACTGCGCGACGAAACCCGGGGCCAGGGCGATGATCGGTCGAGGCAATGAAGAAAGTCCGAGGCCGTATCCAGCTCCCTCAGGATCTTGCGCAGCGAGAACTCGTCCAGCAGGTGGACGTAACCGACCTCGTCACTTCTTTGATTAAAGTCAAACGGCACTTTGCGACTGCCACCCGCAGCAACGGGATGCAGCTGCTATGCCGAGATCATCCTGGCAGCGAATAGTTCACCCTTAGTCGAGGCCACACCGCGGCACGTCAAGAAAAATCACCAACAGCATTCACCGTCGACCTTGGCCTGCTCCTGAGCGCGCCGGGAAAGCCTGGTCGAGAAGCGATCTCGATCAGCGGCTACTTCGGTTGGCATCCGCAATTACTACCGCTGTTTGCTAGGTCTTCTGTAATTCGGTTGGCCATTGCGTAAGCAGGTGCCTCGTATCGTTCGCTATCAAGGGCATACGTCACCCAGTCCAACCCATTCCTGAACTGACCAACATGTACAAGCTCATGACCAAGAAGTGCTAATCCTCCTGGAGAGCACGTATCTGGCGGGCCATCTCTAAAATATATATCATTGCCTAGCGTTACGGCTCTCGCTGAGGGTTTGATCCATATTGGCGTTCCGTCTTCATGGAGGTCCGCACTGTCAAGGTCGATTTGCGGTATATAACGCAGCAGCATCTTCTTTTCCCTATCTGACAGAGGACGCAAACCTAGGGAGTCAGTGTCCCGCATCGGACTACGCAGATAGTTGTAGAGATTCAGTCCGCCATTTTCGCCAATAGGATCGCGGTTAAGCCAGCGTTGACGCTGCGGGTCGTAGGCTCGAAACACCGCTAGAGCGAGGCCGGCGTGGGCGGTGGTTGCGAGCCCGGCGAAGCCAATGTCGGAGTCGAGGTCTCCCGCGGGCTTGGTAGTGGCGCCGTAAGGGTCGTAGGAATAGTGCGCGCGGATCTTGCTCGCCGCGTCGACGAGCTGGCGAACGCTGCCAAGATGATCGGTGACATAGTATAGGGAATCATTCCCAGAAATCATACCGTGGGAGAAGTACTGCTTGCTGATTGGCGAGCCGGGCTGGAGGTTGTCGTGTTCAAGGCAACGGGTAGCACCGCACCATGTGTAGGCGTGATCGGACAGTACTGCGGCATCGGATTTCTCGACGATGCGGACGATGCGACCAAGACCATCGTAGGCAAACCGGGTTTCGATACCGTCTCTGGTCGCGGAAATCAGGCGATTGCCGGCGTCCCACAGATAGCTGGCCCCGTCGAGCGCGGTGGGACTGCCGTTTGCGTCGTAGGTAGCGCCTGCGATCGCATTGGTCTCGGTGTAGGTCGTCGTCGTTGGGGCGCTGCCACCGGTGATCGAGGTGATGTTTGATGCTGGATCATAAGCGTACCTGGTCGGGCTAGCCGGAATGCTGCTGCCCGAAACGGAGGTCAAGCGATTGGCTTCGTCGTAGACATAGGCCGTGACCTCGCCCTGCCCCGCGCCGCCGCAACTAAGGAGGTAGCACAAAGCGCCCAGTCCTGCTGCAAACAACACCCGGCCAGCTCGTTGCACGGTAGACCGGATGCGAACGATCAGCGCAACAAAGAGCATCAGCAATACCAATCCGACAAGGACAGCACGTGCAGCGCCAAAACGGTCAGCGCCACTCGGAGGGCTGCCGGACAACGCGCCCGAGATCCGCCCCGCCGTCGCGCCAGTCGGTTTCGCCAAGGATCTCGCGGCATCCATGCTGGTCGCTTCCTGTCGCGTGAACGTGAGTACGTTGTGATTGGCATCGTAGGTGTAGCCGTATTGCGCAAGTAGCGCTTTGCCGGTCGACGGTGTGTACGTCAGCTGGCGCAACAGCGAGTCGCCCTTGGGACCATAGTAGTCAACGTTCATGCGCGGTCCGTGCGTGGATGCAATCGCGCTCACCCGTAGGGTTGCGTCGGCGTACTTGTACCTGAATTCATCGAGCGGATTGGCAACGCGATCCGGCCTGCCCACCGCATCGAATGTCATCGTCTCTGACCTGCCGTTGATGGTCTTACCGACCACGCGGCCCAGCTCATCGTAAGCATACGTCACGGTGTCCCGGTTCGCGGGTGCTCCGGCGACAGGGCTTTCGATCGAAAGGAGCTGATTCGCGCCAAGTGTTGGCGGCGCGGTGATCGGATGGTAGGCGAACGTCGTCTGACCGGTATCGTCGGTCATCGACGCCAAACGCGGGAACACCGAATCGTAGACGAACTGCACCGACGGGGTCAGCTGCTTCGCATTGGGGTAGGAGATCGACGTCACACGATTGTCGATATCGTAACCGAACCGTTTCGCCTGACCGAGCGCATCGGTCACACTCGCAACGCGGCTCGTCGTCGCCTCGTAAGCGATGGTCTCCGTCGTGCCGTCGGCGTAGCGTTTTGCGATCGGGCGGCTTTGTAGGTCGATGTCCCAGCTCGTAACGTGGCCGTTCGGATCGGAGATCGACTTCAAAACGCCGTTTTCGTAGTAGTCAAACCGAGTCACTTGGCCGAGCGGATCGGTTACCGAGGTGCGGCGCTGGTTGGCGTCGTAGGTGTACGTCGTAACATTGCCGCGACGGTCCGTCGCCGAGATAAGGTCGAGCTTGTCGTACGCGTACTGCTCCGCAGTTGCGTCGGGATAGACAGCCCGGGTCAGCCGATCGAGCGCATCGTATTCGTACGCGACGCTGTACCCCGCGGCATCGGTCTGCGACGCCACGCGGTCGAACTCGTCGTAGGCAAACGTTTGGACAACAGCTCCACTGGCATCGGTGATCGCAGTCAGGCGACCGATCGTGTCGTAGCCATAGGTCGTGACATGTTGTTGCGGATCTGTGACCGCGGTCAGTTGGCCGGCGGCGTTGTAGGCATAGCTCGTGATTTGCCCCGACGCGTCCGTTGACGTGAGCGGTAGGTGTTGAGCGTTGTAGGTGAACCTCGCCAGCGTCACACGCTGAGGAGTTTGCGCACCGGGAATTTGCTGCTCGACGGCGAGGAGATCGATGTCGTTGGTGTCGTAGCTGAACACCGTTTGTCGCCCCTTCGGATCGACTGTCGCAAGAGGCTTGCCGCGGCGGTTGTACGTTGCGGTCGCAGCTTGCGCCGTAACGTTGTCGTCGAGGACCCGGCTGATCGAAGCAGGCAGATTGACCGTGCCTTCGTTGTAGGTCCAATATTGCCCAGGATAGGTGCGCCACACCCGGCTCTCGAGTGGGTTCTTGGTGCTCTCGAGGGTCGGGGCAGTCTGGCCGCCGGATGTATGCAACCAGTGGCTAAGCCTCGCTTTGGTGTAGTCGATGTCTCCATCGGGCGTAGGTCGCGCCAATGGCAGCACGTGTTTGTCCCAGTAGAAACTATTGCGCCAGGTCAGGTAGGTGTTGAACACGCCGGGCGGCGCCACCGGGTCGTAGTTGGCGATTCCCGGCGCTGCGTGAAGGAACTCGAGGCGCTCTGAAAACCCCATCGGGTCGACTATTTCGAGGAAACGCGAGTTGCCGCCGCGTTGTCCGTAGCGGAAGCGCGTCGTTCCGTAGGGCGTGGTCAGCGAATTGACCAGGCCAGAATCGTCGTAGGTAACCGACGACGTAAGGCCGATGACGTCAGTGATTGAGGCAAGCTGGCCGGTCGGCAGATAGCGGATCACAGCGGCGCGCCCAAACGGGTCCGCAATCCGAGTGACGAGCAGTGGATTGTCCGCTTCATAACTGAACCCGGTGTTGCGGCCGGTTGCGTCCGTGATCGAGACGAGGCGAAGCTGACGGTCGTAATTGAGCGTAAGCGCGTTGCCGGCCGGATCGACGATCTGGGTCAGGAACACGCGACGCGGGCCGGTCGCCGCACCGTCGAGCAGCGCGAACACCTGCTTGCCTCCGCTGGGCATGCGCAGCTCATACGATGTGACCGGTCCGGTTGCGGGAATCCTCACCAGAACTGCCTGCATCTGGGCCTCGGGCCCGAACTCGCCGGTCGCCGCGTTGTACCGGCCACCATTGGTCGGATAGCTAACCGAACCGCCACCGGCGACAATGCGCAACACGCCGACCCCAGGAGCCGCGGGGTAATCCTGGATATAGGACAGGACGTTCAATGTCCACTTGGGACTGACGTTGAAGAACCCAAAGGTCGCGGGCTGGTTTGCCTCGCGCTGGTTGTAGATCAATCGAACGTAGACCGGTGGCCCAATCGCGGGCGCATACCCAACGGGAATGTCGCTAAGGTGGAGACTACCCAGCATGGTATGCGCGTTGTAACCGCACATGCCCTGGCAGCTGCACGACGCGCTGGTTGGCGAATTGGGATCCGCGCAAGAGTCTCGGATCGTGTCATCCGCGGGAGTCGTCGAGCCGATCTGACTTGTGCTGGTGAACCCCTTCCCGTAGATTCGGCTCGCTTCGCGCCGAGAAGCCATGCGCCATCGCGGGTCTTGCGCTGCGTCCTCGGGTACCAAAAAGAAGCCGGTGGTCTCGCTGTCGATCGCGTCGCGGTTCACCAAAAGTTCATCGCTGCCAAAGCCAAAGGTGGGATCTTTGATCACGTAGCCGCCGTCACGTTCACCGACGATCGCGGCAAAGTGGCGAACGCGCCAGTGAACCACCGACGGCACCGGGATAGCCTGCCCCGGCTCGCGGTAGATCAGCCGATAGCGAAACTTGACCTGATCGGCGACGCGGCCGAGTTGCGCGAGCGAAAAGCCGCGCGGCCCAGAGCGCTGTTGGTCTACCAACGCGATCGCGTCGCGGCGAGCATCGCGCGCAATGAGCAGATTCTTCAGAGCAATCGGTCCACACAGATAGGCGATTCCTGGTTGATTGCGCATGATCCAAGCGCCTTCTTGGGCACCGGTCATCGTTTCGGTAGCCGGCCCAGTCAGTGGCCGGTTGCCCACGTCGAGAAAAAGCCGACCGAGATCCTCAACCCGACCAAGCCGGGCGTACATGCGGGCAAGCTCGCCGACCGCGCGGTCAACAAGCGCTTTGGCGCGAACATCGGCGGCCGCGCGCCCTTCGTTCCATGCGGTGCGCCAGCTCTCGAGTGCGCGTTCGAAATATCCTGCACGGTAGTAGGCAAATCCAAGATTTGTGAGCACCGCAACTCGCCATCCCGAACTCGGATGGGACTGAGCGAACCGCGCGAGCCCAGCGAGTGGGAAGGCATCGTGGGCTTTCGCTGTGACCGCCTGGAATACGGAGATCGCGGCGTCAAGCGCGTTATCTTCGTCGGCAGTTGTTGGGCCCGTTGCCACAAGCGGCTCGTCGAGCCCGGCCACGATTCGTGCACCGCCGATGCGCGAAGGCGAAACGACGGAAGCAAGAGAACCTTTCTCTGCCAGCCGCGGGGACACCAAGGGAGCTCTCGTTCCCGCGCCCGTGTCGTTGGCCGGCACGACCAGGGCTGCGATCATCGCAAACAAACCAGCAGACACGAGCATTGCTATGTTTCGCTTCATCGGGTTGCGCTCCTGGTAGTGTCGGCGTTGCCAGACGACCGGCGATTGGCACCCACGCATGACTGCCCAAACAACGGGGCAACAAACGGATATTCACCGCATGTCGCTCGTTCCGTGTCTGGCGAAGCCCGCGTATGCGCGGCATCCTCTCATTCCAACCTCTCAACCGTCCATCTCGAAATCGCGATATCCAGGAGTGGCACCAGGGGGCGCCAATTCCCCCCGCGGCCGACAGACTCGACCACGAAATGCCACCGTAGACGGAACGCCAACGGACTGCTACTTGCGCTGGACGGTACCGCCGTCGACTTTGAAGTCCGCGAACTGCCTCGCTACCAGCGCGGAAACCTCGGAGACGCGACCGCCGACTTTGGACTGGGTCCGCTCGAGCACCTCGACGATCGTCCGGCGAATCCGTCCCGACTCCTCGTCTGGGCGCAGCAGCGCATCCACCAAGGGTTCGCCGATCAAATTCGGGTCCTTTGCAGCGAGTCCCTCGATTGCGCTGAACCGCGAGTTTTCGTCGAAATCGGCCAAGTAGGGCGTGACCCGCGTTACGACTTCGGCATCTGACATCGCGGCCTGCTCGCAGAACCACTTGATGAGGTCGATCCGCCGCTCGGGCATGCGCACGTATCCGGGAGGCTCGCTGGCGAACAGTTCATCGACCACGGACAGTTGCTGGTCGCGATTGGCAATTCGCTCGAGAACCCGCAATGGAAACGCCAGCTGTTCGGCCGACTTCATGTATCGGGTCAGCGGAGCGAGCGATGCCGTCCCGTGTTTCACGAGAACGTCGACGACCCAGTTTTTTTCCTGTTCGTCTTCCACACCCTTCATGCTCGTGATGCCGAATCGCTTGCACAGTCCAAACAGCGCTTCATCGCTGCCTAGGTCCCGCAGTTTCTCCAGAGCGGCAAACCGATCCGGCTGTTGCGCAAGCTTGTTGGTTGCTTTTTCGATGGTGCGCTGGAGCGCGCGATCCTTGGAAAATAGGCCAAAAACCATAATTTCTGGCGGACCTTAGCATTGATTTGCAGCCCCGGGTCTCCCCTACAATGGTACCCATGATGATCCGGCATCTCGGCGCGGTTGGGTTTCTTGTGGCGTGCTCGAGTGGTGCACCCCGTACCGTATCGAACGTCCGCCCCCAGCCTTCCGTTCGCGAACCCGCGGCGTACGAGCAAACCACGATCATCGGCCCAGCCGGCGCCACGAGCACGCCTAGCGGTAAACTTACCCCCACTGGGGAAAAGGCCGCGAGCCTCCGCGAAGCCGCCGATCTTCTCGACAAGGCGCAAAGCGCGCTTGCGAATGGGAACAGAAATTTTGCCGATCAGCTGTTTTCTACAGCTGAGTTGCTGGTTGGGCAGGAAGCCGTTCAGTCGATCGCATCGATCTTTCGCGCCGGTGCACCGCCTCGCGTGACAACGCCTACCACCCGAGTCGATATGGCGGCACCGCCGCAACCCAAGGCTGTTGGATCGTCCGAGCAGGACGACGCCGAATCGCGCACCGCACCGCCACGCGCGCAAGGCAGCCTTTCCGGCACGCTGATGCTGGATGGCCAGCGAATGGCGGGAGCGTACGGCCTCGTGACCCTCGAACCCGAGCGCAGCAAATGGGTAGCGCGATCACCAAAGCGACGAACCATCGAGCAGCGCGACCGCGAATTCTTGCCACGGGTTATGGCAGTTCCCGTTGGCTCGACAGTGCTGTTTCCCAACTTTGACAACGTGTTTCACAACGTATTTTCGACGACTCCGGTGAGCGCATTCGACCTGGGGATTTACAAAGCGGGCGAAGCGCGCGAATACACGTTTCTCAAGGAAGGCATCGTTCGGATCGCGTGCAATTTGCACGCGGGCATGTCTGCGTACGTCGCTGTCGTGAGTGCACCGTATTACGTGGTCACGGATGATAGCGGGAAGTTCGAATTCAAGCACCTACCGCCGGGTAGCTACCGGCTCAAGGCATGGACCGAGCGCTCGAAAGCTCCCGTTTCGCAAGCGGTCGTGGTCAAGCAAGGCGCAAACACCGTTCAGATCGGCGTTGCCGGCGACGCGCCAACGGGCAAATCGCCGGACAAATTCGGAGGCAAGCGTGACTAGCACTACTGCGCCGAATCATCATCGGCTGCGACCTTCACCCTGCGGCCGCCTCGTCGCGGACGTCCGGTGCTCACTCGTCACGTGCTTCAGCACGCTCCTCGTTGCGCTCCGGGCGTGCGCCCTGCCTCCGACCCCTACACCCCCGACGAGTCGTCTCGCAGGGCTAGGTCTCGCTCAATGCTGATTCGACGCAGTAGTGCTAGTCGCGCCGCTCTGTCTGCGGGCATTGCCATCCTTGCGGCTGGCGGAGGTCTCGTAGGTTACGGAGCGACGCGCCAGAAATCGGCGCAACCGAGTCCTGAGGCGACTGCGGCGATGTCGACTGCGATCGGTCAACTCGATGGCGACCTAAAGGCTACGCTTGCCACAGTGAAGGAGCGAGCTGCAACCATCGCGGACATCCTGCAGGTGCAAGCGGCGGTCGCAACCAATGAGGACACCGCGCGTGACATGTGGCGCACTGGCGCACTCAAGTTCTCACCCCAGGGCGGCGAGACCATCGAACTCGGCCAGGTAATCGCAGGCAACGCGCCGACGCCCCTACTGATCCAGCCCGAAGGGGCATCGCGTTCCCCCCACGCCAGCACCCCGGGTAGTTACGCGGAACTGGTCGACAATCAGATCTTCGTCACCCAGGTGACCCCCGTCACGCCGAAAGATCGCGCCAACGAGCTCTCTGGCTACGTCGCAGTGCGGAGGCCTCTCGAACTCGGACCGGCAATTGCGGCGCTCACAGCTGCAAACGTTGCCGGGAGCTTCGAGATCGACGGAAAAGCAAAAACCATCGGCACTCCCCAGCCCGGTGCACGGCGCAGCGCAATGCCGCTTCGCTCGCTACCCTCGGCCCAGCTCATCGTAGCCGCGCCGGTTGCCGCGAGCGGCGTAGCCCCATTCCCGTTGATCGCTGGGGGAGCCGGGCTCGCGGTCTTGGGGGTTGTGCTCACGGCGTATGGTTTGCTGCGGCGCACTCACGCGCCATCAACGCCTGCACCTGCACCTGCACCTGCGCCCGCCCTG
>CAYQQM010000020.1:0-66046 GCA_964419605.1 uncultured Kofleriaceae bacterium
CCCAAGGGGACTTCCTTCGGGGCGCCCCCCAAGGGGACTTCCTTCGGGGCGCCGGATATGGTTCCGCAGATCGCGATATCAAAAATCCTTGAAAGCCACGGTTCGAAAACCAACGCGCGTTCGGAATACGCGAACAGGCGCACTAGCTGGGACTGCAGCTGCGGACTTAGCTCACGTGCATCGCCGTGCACGCGTTCGCGTCCGGCGCTGCTCCAAGGGGCTTTGCAAACCCACGCGCCTCCGCTCGCGCTGGATGCGAATTCCGTTGCAAGATGAGTTTCAAGCTCTGTGAGCGAATGCAGGACCCGTGCGTCGGGTAACGCGCATCCAAGTGCGACGGCAAGTTGGTGCGAGAACCGCCGATCATTGACCGCCTTGGCCGTGGGATCGGCCCAGTGGAGGGCGCTAGCCGGAGGATTTCCAACGCGAATTTGTGGTGGCTTCCATCCGGGGAACGCTACGAGTCGCGTCTCGTCGACGGGGGTCTGCGTCCACACGACGACATCATCGGTTGGAGCGAGGGCCGCCAACACGGCCGAATATGCGCTGATCGTCCTTTGGGCACGACCCGATAGCGGGCCGGTGCCAAGCCAAACTGCCTCCTGGTGCAAATTCGCGACGATGTGAAAAGTCACGGTTAGCGCGGCTGGCCGCTTGGCCGGGTCGGAGCCACAGCATCCAGTGCGGCAATAAATGATTCATCGATTCCGGCGCGGCGACGCGCCTCGCGATCCAGGTGGGCGCCTCGGGCGCGCGCAGGGCCGAGCGGAAACCGAACATGCGCGTTGTAGGCGTCCCAGGGAGGGGTTTCGCCCGCAAGTCGTTGCAGCCAGATCCAAGCGAAGCGCACGTGGCGAATTTCGTCCGAATGTACCTGGTCGAGCACGTCGGCAGTAGCTTGATCGCCGCACTCCCGAGCCGCCGATGCATAGTCGCCACAAAAATCCAGGTTCGCCTGTTCGAACGTAAGGCCCATCGCGCACACGAACTCTAGCGGTCCGGAGAACTGATCGATTTGGTTCCAGAAATGACCGGTTACAGGGTAGTCGCCGAAGTGTGCCCCCAAGGCTTCGATGCGGCGGAGGTACGCTGCCAAATGTCGCTGCTCATCGCCGAGGATGGCTATCAGTCCCCGTCGAAATGACGCTGGCGTTTCGGGATAGGCAAGCAGCGCCCACGCAAACAGTTCCACCGCCTGGAGTTCATGGTTGGCGAGTGCGTGCAGGATTCGAACGCGTTGCGCGGGGTCCCGCATGCCTTCGATAGGTGGTACGCGTGCGTGTCGGCCTGGCACGATGCAGAGGTTGTCGGGGCGTCCTGGCCGTGCGATTCGGAGCGCTGGTGGGTCGCCGACAAACGAAAGCTCCGGGGGCGCGGCGACGAGCTTTCGCGCCAGCGTATTGCCGGTGACAATCTGGTGGGCAAAACCATGCGCGTTCACAGCCCAGCTCCCACACTAAAACACTGCGGCGCAGACAACGAATGCGACATAGGCTGCGACAAGTATCGCACCCTCGTACCGCGTGAGTCGACGCGAGCCGCGCAGCATGACCACACCTAGGAGTGTAATTGCAACGAGCCCCGCGAAATCAACCACATGCATTCGTTCGCCGAGTCGGATGGGGCGCAGAAATCCGGTGACCCCCAGCACGAGAAAGACATTCAACAAATTCGAACCGATGACGGATCCGATCGCCATCGCCGCATGGCCGCGTGCGGCGGCAACAACCGAGCCAATGAGCTCAGGCAGTGCGGTTCCGATGGCGATCACCGTTAGGCCGAGCATGCGCTCCGACATTCCAACCTCAGCAGCGATGCCTCGACCACCGCGAACGAATAGGTTCGATCCGACGACGAGCAGGGCAAGACCGATTGCAGTCATGGCCGTTGCGCGTAGCCGTCGCATCCGGGGCCGTGCCTTCCCCCCCAGCTTGTCGCCGCTCGCTTCGGCTGAGATTGGGCGCGTTAGTCCTGATTGCGATAAGCCGCTCGACGCTGTGCTACTACCTGGTGGACTATCGTCGTCGCGATCCGGGTCATCGGTGTCAATCGCATCGGGGTCGATGCGCGCCGCTACGGTCAGCGTGGCGATCGTAAACACCATGGCGCAGGCGACCAAAACAACGCCTTCGAGTCGGGACAACACTCCGTTGCGGAGTAGGATCGGCACCGCAATCGCAGAGCCGACAAGCACAGGGACTTCACGGCGGATGATACGCCCGTCGATCGTCGGTGGAGAGATTAGGGCGGTCATGCCGAGGATCAACGAGATGTTCGCGGCGCACGACCCGATCACAGTTCCCAACGCGATCGGCGGATGATTTGTTAGTGCTGCCTTGGTTGCTACCGCGAGTTCCGGGGCCGACGTGCCGTACGCCACGACGGTTAGCCCTACGACAAGAGGTTTTACGCCGAACGCTCTGGCGATCCCCGCCGAACCCCGGATGAGCCATTCGGCGCCGAGATAAAGGATCGATACGCCAGCGGTCACGTAGAGCAGGTTGAGTACCGGGAGCATGGTGGGGTGGGGGGACTAGGGTCTTGAGGGCCGGGCAGTTCGTGCAAGGTGCCGCGCGTCTCGCATGAGTTGGTTGAGCCTTTGGGGGTCACCGGAGTCGTAAATTCCTCGGATGTGCAGCGTGCTGTCGAGCAGGATGAACGAGCCTCCATGTGCGATGTTCGGCACACCGTTGGGGCGGTCAGCTTCGCGCTGCATCGAGGTCATAAACGGTCCTTCCACCAATGCCCTCACCACCTCCGGACGGCCGGTCACGAACTTCCAGCGGCGCGGATCGGCCTGGTACCGCTGCGCATAATTGGCCAGGCGTTCGGGTGTGTCGTGGCTCGGATCGACGGACAACGATACCAGCTTGAGACTTGCTCCCACGTCATAGGTCTGATCTTGCACCCGGCGCATTTGCGTTGTGGTGATGGGGCAAATCGAATCGCAGCGCGTGAAGATGAAACTAATGATGGTGGGATGACCGCTCAAGGCTGCTTCTGTGAACGGCTGTCCGCGTTCATCAGTGAGTGCGAACTCCGGCACCGATCCGAAATCGCCCAAGCTGGGCCGGTTCGCGCGCGTCCACAGCGCAGGTACGACGATCGCGGGAACCGCCGCGAATCCAACGATAGCGAGCATGACCAAGAGTACGCGCTTGCCCTCTACTCCTCGACTGGGCGCTAAGCGCTCGCGACCGCCAATGCCGATCCGCGTAGTCAGGGATGGGGCCTGGGGAACCAACAGTTCGTTCACCGGATCAGACTGTCAGATGTTGCAGCGATTTGCACGCCTTGTAGGTCGACGTCCCGGGACGCCAAAAAGTGCTTGCGGAGCTCTGGGTTTTGCATCTTTTCGGCTTTTGCGACGACTTCGGCGCGTGCGCGTGTGAGGGCCACGCCCGCCTCCCCAAGGTTGCCAGCGGCCGCCATCACCTCTGCGCGCCAACGCAAAATGCGCTCCACACCGTCGGTCTTACCTTCATCGAGAATCGATAGGGCTTCGTTGGTTGCTCGCACCGCTTCCTCGTGACGGCCGAGTCGCGACAACGCAAGCGCCTGGAAGGATAGGCCATAGAGAATGCCAGCGCGCATGGGCATCTTTCGCGCCCACTCCGTAGCGGAGCGAGCCATTTCGAGCGCGGATTCAGGCGGGTTGCCGACGACGAGGTGGGCAAGCGCAGTATATGCGAGCGCGCGCACCTCCTGGTAGCGCTCCCGGCTGTCGGTAGCAAGGGAAAGTCCGCGCTCAAACAGACCCAGGGCCGAGCGTGGATCACCGCGATGCATTTTGGTTTGGCCCCAGGAGACCGCGGCGTCTGCCGCGGCTGGGAGGTCGCCCGTTTTCTCTGCTACCTTCAGCGCGCGTTTGAAGTAGCTTTCCGCTCGGTCATAGTCGCCGAGGTCTGAGTAGCATTGACCGATGTTGCCGAGCTTAAGTGCAATTCCACTGCGTTCACCGAGAGCTCGATCGATCTTGAGCGCGCCCTTGTAATGAGAGAGCGCCTCCTCGTACTCTCCCAACGCGGCGAATACAATGCCCATGCTATTGAGAGCATTGGACTCCTGGCGTTGCATGCCGATGGCGCGATAGATGACGAGTGCCTCCGCGTAGCTCTCGATCGACTGCTCGAGTCTTCCGATATTCCACAACGTTGTGCCGCGTTGAAGTAGAATCGTGGCGCGAGTTGTCAGGACTGGAGCAGGTGGACGGCCGTCAATCATCGCGCTCTTTGCGTCGATGAGGCCAAGTGCCTGATCGATGAGTCGCAGCGACTCTTCTGTATTTCCCACCAGACGCGCAATCGCGGCCCGCAGTCGCAGCGCCTCCGCCTCTGCGAGTTGATCTCCCGCTTCGCGCGCGTACTGAAGCGCTGGAGCAGCGCACCGCAACGCAGCTGCCGCCTTTCCAACATCGAAGTAGAACTGTGCGAGTGCACAATGGGCCACCGCAAGCTTGCCCGGTTCGGCGATCTCTTCCGCTTCCTTTCGCATGGCATGGAGTTCTCGGAGTTGCTCGGTGCGCTTGCCGAGCCGCCGCAGGATTTCTTCCCGCAAACGATGGGCTGAAAAACGGCGCTCATGGTCGTTGGGCGCGAGCAGCTTGAGGGCGCGAGCTAGCTGTCGGAACGCGTCCGCATTGCCACCCAGCTCTACGGCATGCCCTGCTGCGTACAGGTAACGTTCAGCGGCGGGGGTGGAATCGCCTGCGAGTTCGAGGTGACGGGCGATCAAGGCATCGTCTTGGCCGACGCGATATCCGGCTGCCCCCGCGATCCTCGCAGCCACCGAGCGGTGCATTTGAATCTGCACTTCGCGCGGGATCAGACCGTGAGCAACCGTCATGGTCATGTCGTTTTTGAATCGGTACTCGCCTTCGAACGGTGACAGCAGGCCTCTGCGTACAAGTTCGTCCAGGTCCAATCGCACCGGCCGGCCAAGCAGGGTGGACAGCCGTGCTGCGGATACGTGCCGGCCAAGCACCGCTGCGTGGATCATCGTCTCGCGTTGTTCGGCGGGCAAGCCGTCGATGCGAGAGACGATGAGGTCCTCCACCGTCGAGGGAACGTGGATCGGTGCGTCGCGCTTGGCCCATCGCAACAACCCCGGATATTCACCCTCATCGGGAACGAGCACGCCGCTGTCGACCAACGTGTCGATCAATTCCTGAATATAGAACGCATTCCCACCGGCCCGAGCGGCAATTTGGTCAACGAGCCCCTCGATGTCGTGATTGGGCACGAAACGCGCCGCTAACATTTCTCGGCGCGCCACATCGGTGAGCTCATCCAGGAGGACGACCTCTGTCCCAAGGTCTTTAGCCATCGCGAGGACACGCGGTTCGGGCCGGGCGGTCATGATACCCAACCAGGGTCGCTGCGTGTCGATCGTCAGCAGCGCAGCGAACAGCTCTTGGCTATCGCGGTCGATCCAGTGCACATCCTCGCCGACCAATATCAGCGGTCGGTCTCCCTCTACATTCGCGGCCATTCGGATCAAGGTCTTGATGAGTACTTGGCGTCGGGTGTCAGCGTCGATCGTTGGGTCGACGTTGGGAGCAACCGCGCGCGCTCCTAGGAGCATTCCGAAAATGTGTAACGCGAGTCGAGCCTCGGGTCCGCTTTCCTGTTCCCCGTATACCGCTGCTGCAGTGCGCAGCAGGCGCCGCTCGATTTCGTGCGGTTCAGCATCTTCGGCAAGGCCAAGTACGTCGCGCGCGAGATCCGCTATCACTCCGTACGGGGTCATTGCTGTGCCCACCCGAGCAATCATGCGGATGACGGTAGCGTCCCCGGGAGCAATGGTCTCGAGAAATAGCCGAACCAGGGTGCGTTTGCCTACCCCCGCGTCGCCGACGATGAGTAGCTGGCGCTTGCGTTTGCTGACCTGCACGTCGCGCCACGCATCTCGCAGCGCTTTGAGTTCCAAGTCGCGTCCGTGTAGCCGCGAGTTCGGAGCGAGCGAGCGTCGTTCGGCGAGCCGCTCGGAGCGCTGTTTGCGCCCGCGCAACCGATATACCCGGGTTCGCTTCACGCCAGGGTCGGTATCTCCGTCGCCAAATGCAGACGGTCCAGCACCAGCGAGCGGATCCTCGGGAAGGTCGCCGACGGGTAGCGGTTCAAACGTCCATTCGTGGCGAGCGGCGCGAAATGTCCTTCCTCCGACGAGAATCTCGGCGCCTTGGGCCTTCTGCGCCAACTTGTGCGCAAACACCGCCGTAGACTCCTCAATGTCGAACGCGATCGGCCGATCGCTGTCGCGGCTCGAACTGGGGCGCGGCCGAATTAGCGCTACTCCGCGTTTTATCGCCAGCCCCAGTCGCAGCTCCGGCTCTACGTCGGATCCGATTCCATCGAGAGTATCGACCAACGCGAGGGCGAGTTTGATGGCCTGGCTCGCATCGCCTTCACTTGCAATGGGTAGGCCGATCACGGCGCGCAACATGGGTGGCTCGTCTGGCGCTGTAGCGATCGCAGACTCGGTACCGCCGATCTCTGAACCGGGGGCCACGTTTGCGCGACCATCAATATGGCCTCCATCTCCCGGAAGCCTAGGAACGTCGAGAAGTCCGTGGTGTTTGAACACAACATCGCGCGCAACTTTGTAGAACTCGCTGACCAAACGCCCTGCGCCTTGCGGGCCCGATCGCTGCTCCACTGCCGGCATGCCGCGCACGATGCCTTCCAGCACGTATACGTATTTTCGTTCGCACGTATCGCGCAGCTTTTCTGGTCGGGGCGTGGATGTACGACCCTGATTGCGCAATTCGTGAACGCCGGTAGATCGCACACTGGACGTGCTGTCCGGGACGCCAAAATGCTCGCTGATCACATCGGCAATGGGCTGAGATCCGTGCGTGCTATCGCGACGGCGTTCACGCGCAGTATCCGCTGGGGCGGGCGGACGCGGCGCTACGGATCGGTCATCCGGTGCAACCAACGACGCGAGTTGTTGCGCAAGCGCGCCAGAATCGATTGGCTCGCCGGTCTTTTGCCCCCACTCGAGCTGGAACCGGCCGAGCTCGTGCTGCATGTCGCGGGCAGTCTGGTACCGGTCGTCGCGGTGAAACGCCAATGCGCGAAGGACGATCTTTTCGAGCGACTCTGGCAGTTCTGGCGCAAAGTCCTTCGGCCGCGGGATCGCTCCGGACTTTACCATTTCGAGCGCTTCTTTTCCCTTGCCGTGAAATAACGGCCGGGCACACGCGAGCTCGTAAAGCACGATTCCTGCAGCAAACACATCGGAGCGATTGTCGACCGGCTCACCGCGCGCTTGCTCGGGAGACATGTAGGCGAACTTGCCCTTGATAACACCAGCCTCTTCATCGACGTCGCGCGCGCGAGCGATGCCAAAGTCGACGATTTTTACGCCTCCGTCCCACGATAGCAGCACGTTTTGCGGTGAGACATCGCGATGCACGATGCCGAGCGGTTCACCAAACTCATCCGTCTTGCGATGGGCGTAGTCCAGGCCCTTGACCACTTGTTGGACGATGTAAGCCGATAGGCCGTACGGCAGTCGGAGCCGCGCTTTTGCAGCGGCCTGTAACATCCGCAGGAGGTCGATGCCATCGACGTACTCCATCGCAAGGAAAAACGTGTCGCCTACAGCGCCGAAATCGAAGACCTGGATAATGTTGGGATGGTTTAGGTCGAGGGCGATCTTGGCTTCGTCGATGAACATTGCTACGAACTGTCGACTGCGCGCGTACGCGCTGTGGATCTTCTTGATCACCAGAGTCTTGTTCAGACCCTGCGCGACGCTGGTGCGCGCTAGAAAGACCTCCGCCATCCCACCGGAGCCGATGGCTTTGATCAGCGTATATTTTCCAAACTGCTCCATGTCCGCGGCCATCCCGCCGCAGCGGGAAACACCGGGGTGATTGTAACACTACTGCGTCGAATCATCATCGGCTGCGTCATTCGCCCGATAGCCCTCGTCGCAGGTGTCTTACTCTTTGGGGCTACAGGGGCGTCACGACGAGGTTGTCGAACCAGGTATCCGTTTCCCAATTGTTGAAGCCGAAATATTCGTGCCCAGATCCGGACAACGGATCCGCATCCTCGTAGGTCAAAAATGGCGCTGTCAGATCATCGATCCACCACGCAACCGTTCGGTCTGTCCGTTCGATCTTCCAGTGATAACGTCGGCGCGACACGACTTTGGGCAAGACGCGCTGCGCGATGTCGGCACCATGTTCATCCATCCGCGCGATGATCGACTTGGTGTTGGCCCAGCCGCCGAAGATGAGTTCGTAGCCGGAAGCTGCATACCGCCCGCCGTCTGGGTCGAATGATCGGCCGTCGCCGAACAACTCTACCTTGATGTCGCCGCGAGGGTCGTTGGACCAGCAGTCGAATTCGATGCGAACGTTCCGCGGGATGCGCCTGCGCAGCCACAAGGGGTGGTTGCGAGCTCCCTTTGCGGAGAGTGCGGCGTCGCGGATTTCGTACCCCGCCCCAGTCACGCGATACGCCGGGCCGAGTTCAGCACGTCCAAATTCATCGGACCACGCCGTGCGGAGGGGAGGGGGATCGGTCGCGAAGCTCTGCCCGCATGACAAGAGAAAAAGCGTCCAGGTCCACTGCATGTGGGATCCAAAGGTAACGCAATCGCCCCGCATGGTGTCAGAGGGCACTCGTAATCTGGATGGGTGGAGGGGACACTTTCTCTGTTCGACTGGCGGCCTCCGCCACGGCCGTCCGCGCATCCGCCGCTGGCCGACCGAACAACCGGGGAAGTCCGCGAGAGCCCGCGGGTCATCGTATTCGATTGCGAAACGACCGGCATCGATTTCGCGAAGGACCAAGTCATCGAGTTGTGCGTGCAGCACGGCCTCGATGGCGCCGGACCGACCCAAACGTGGCGCATTCGACCGAGCGTACCGATACATCCCGCCGCCCAGGCGGTTCATGGAATCGCGCCAGAAGATCTGCAGGAGTGTCCTAGCTTCGAGGGGTATGCAGACGAAATCGCCGCTGCGTTTGCCCCAGCCGAGGTCGTCGTTGGCTACAATATTGCCTTTGATATCGATATGTTGCAGGCCGAATTCGCTCGTATCGGCCGGCCCCCCTTAGATCTGGCAAACAAGAAGATTGTCGACGCGTTCCGGCTGTGGCAACAGTGCGAGCCCCGAAGTTTGCAGCATGCGCATCGGCGGTTTGTCGGCGATGAGTTCGCCGCGGCGCACAGCGCGACCGCCGATGTGGCTGCCACAGCTCGCGTTTTGGTGGGTATGCTGGAACACTTCAACCTCGAACCGGATTGGAGCCGCATCGCCAGCGTTTGCGATCCCGGTCGTGCGAGCTGGTGCGGCCCGTCGCGCCACCTGCGATGGGAAGGGGATGTGATCGTGATCGGGTTTGGCAAACATAACGGCGTACCGGTGCACGAACTCGCCGCCGGCTCCGAGCGGGACTTTCTCCAGTGGGTGTTGCGCAAGGAGTTCCCGGCGCATGTGCTGGAACTTTGTCGAGCTGCGCTCGAGTTGTCTGGGGAGGAGTTTCAGCGGTGGGCGCGGCAGCGGTACCTTCCGCCGGAAGCTGCGGCGCAGCCTTCGCCGACGTAGAGATCATGGTACGCCCTTTGTGATTACACCCGCGTGAACCCCAGCGCCCGAAACTTCTGGGACCGTGGCTCGCTCTCAGATGATGGGATCCGGTCGATATGGTCAAGGAGCCTTCGAGGACTTCTGGCATCCGTTTTTCTCGGACCGCCGGCGTACGGCGCAGTTACTCATCCGCTAAGCGCCGAAGTTTCTTCTGGAGTCCAAATCGAGATAGTCCCAGCAATCGCGCTGCAGTGGTTTGGTTGTCGTTGGCGCGCGCCATCGCTGCCGCGATGTACGCGCGTTCCGTTGCGAGAAGCGCAGGCCGAAGTTCAAGCTCATCGTCGGGATTGGGCGTTGCAGGTTGAGGCGTTGCAGCCGCGGCAACGAGGTGTTCGGGTAGATCGCTGATGTCGAGTACGTCGCCTCCAAGCGCGACACCACGAGCGAGTACATTTTCAAGTTCGCGCACATTGCCGGGCCACGAATAGTGCGAAAGCGCGCGCAGCGCAGCGCGGGTCAGGCGAGGTCGAGCGCCCGAGGCGAAGCGCTCGAGCAGAGCAGTGGTCAGCAGCGGAATATCGCCCTCACGGTCGCGCAGCGCGGGCACCGCGATCGCGATGACCTCAATGCGAAACCGTAGGTCTTCGCGGAACTGCCCCAATCCGACGAGGTCGCTAAGGGGCCGCTGCGTGGCGGCGATGATTCGCACATCTACCTTGCGCGTATCCACGTCGCCCACTCGACGGATTACGCCATCCTGCAGCACCCGCAGAAGTTTCGCCTGCATCGGTGCACTGGTTTCGGCAACTTCATCGAGAAACAGAGTGCCGTTGTGCGCTACTTCAAAAAGGCCTTTTCGGTCGCGGTCGGCGCCGGTGAATGCACCGCGCACGTGGCCGAAGAGTTCACTTTCGAGCAGTGTCTCGGCGACTGCGCCGCAGTTGATTGCGACGAACGGCCCCCGATGTCGCGGGCTCGCATCGTGAAGAGCTCGAGCTACCAGCTCCTTGCCGGTGCCACTCTCGCCAACAACCACGACAGGGAGCGCTGTGGTGGCTGCGCGGTCGATGGTGTCGAGCATGCGCATGATCGCCGCAGAGCGACCAACGATGTGGTCGTAGCGGTGGCGAAGTCGATCGCGGTCCGGAAGGTCCGCTCGCACGCGTACGAGTTCTGCGTCTCTTTCGGCCAAGTCCGCTACCAAACGCTGATTGAGTTCCTCGACGCTCGCGGTGGTTTGCCGAAGCGCGTCGGTTAGACGTGCGTTTTCGATCGCGATTGCCGCAATGTCGGCGAGCTCACCCAGGAGCGCTGCGGCAACGTCGTCAAACGCACCCGAGCGCAGTCGATGGTCGACGTAGATACAGCCGATGATGGCGGCGCGTTGGCGAAGTGGGACAGCCATGACGGAGCGCAGCTGCAGCGCCGCGACCGAGGTGGCTGCAGCGAATCGCTCATCGACCCCTGCGTCCACGGTGATCACGGGTTCACCTGTTTGGGCGGCTCGCTCGGCGATCGAACGACTCAGGGACCGATCGGATGCTTCAAGGGCAGTCATCGCAAAGTTGCGCGATACCACCGGTGTAAGCACGCCATCATCGCGGCGCAGAAGCAGAAAACCACGTTCAGCGGAGGTAAGTTCAATCGCTGTGTCGATGACCTCATCCAGGATGCGGTGGACATCGCTTTCGCTATTGAGCCTGCGGGATAGGGTCAGGAGACGGCGCAAATGCACAGTCGAGCGATCCGGGGACGGTGCCACAATGGGTACGGGTTGTGGCGGCAAGTCGAGCAAGTCTGGATCTTGTTCTAACGCGGTGCGGAACGCCGGCGCCGCGGTCGCCGCGATGGCTTGGTGTGTCGCGCGCGCGAGACTGGCTTGTCTGAGCGAGGTTGCCGCATCGCCGCTGCGTTGGGCGAGCCGGGAGGCGACCGCGTGCGCTCGAAAAGCGCGCTCCATGCGGTCGGCGCTGGTCGCCCTCTGCGCGACTTCCTGGCAAGCCAAGGCGAGCGCACGCCAGTCGATTTCGTCGGTTATTGCCTCGGCGGACTGCAATTGAACGTGCGCCGTGGTCGGTCTGGTCGCGGTGTCGGGCGGATTCATTTCAAATGGGAAGCGGGTTGGCTTTCGATCGGCTCCGGCCTGCAGCAACGCGAGCCGCCCGCAGGCCAGAGTCCATCGATCGCGGTCGTCATCGCTCGCACACAGTGCCGTTGCGTCTGAATGGCACGGATGGCCAAGCTCCGCGAGCGCGATGTGCGCGCTCAACTGGGCTTGTGCATCGCCGCGGTCCGTAGCCATTTGCAGCGCTTCTTCGTAGGCCGTCTTTGCCGCGCCTTTCTCTCCGAGGCGGCGCTTAGTATCGCCGAGGACCAGAAGGGCAAAGGCCCGTAGGTGGGGTGCCCCGTCGGCCGCTCGAATTGCGGACTCCGCAGTCGCACGAGCGTCATGTACCTGACCCAGCGCCAACAACGCATTGCCGCGGTTTACGTTGGCGGCGACTTGTTCGGTGGTCGCGCCGAGCTCGCCGAATACATGCCAGGCTTCCACGAGCCGCGGCAGTGCCTCGCCAGGTCTGCCGCGTTCGCTCAGAACCGTCCCCAGATTGAGTTCCGCAACTGCAGTTGCATGGATTTCTCCGACGGTGCGCAGTTGTTTCGCCGCTTCGAGATAACGTTCACTGGCGAGTGCGAGTTGGCCGCGTTGCTGAGCAACCATGCCCCTCAGTAAGAGTGCTCGCCCAAGCGCGGCGCTGTCCCTTGTTGAGGTCGCACTCGATTCGACGGATGAAAACAACTGATCCGCTTGCTCGAGATCGCCAAGGTAGAACGCGGCAAGTCCGGCAGCTTCAGCGCGAAGACCGGTCGGTGGTCCGATCGATCGTGCGACTTGTTGAGCCAAAGCGTATTGTGAGCGCGTTACCAGCAGGCGCGCGTACGCTCCAGCGACGTCGGAGTGGCTTGGCTGCTTGGTATAGAGCGCAGCGAGCTTTGCTTCAGCGGCGTCGAGCTCGCCAGCTCGTTGCGTCGTGCGAGCGATGATCAAGTGGGCCTGAACCGGATCGGCTCCTGCCTCGGCGGCCGCTGCCGCGAATTCGACCGCGTCGCGATACGAACCGCATAACGCGGCTGCGCCGGCTGCGATGAGGCCGGCGCGCTTGGGCAAATGTGAAATCGCATGCTCCGCGAGTGCCCGCGCCCGATCGCCTCGTCCGAGTGCGAGCAACGCATCGGCAACGTCGCATGCTGTCTCGGCCAATGAGCTGTCGAGGGGTACGTTTAAGAAGACTGCGGCCAGCGTCGATGGGTCGCCAATCCCGGCCGCGCCCCCCTTCGGGGACTCCCCCCCCTTCGGGGACTTCCAAGGGTCGCCAGTTCCTGGGCTGGGATGAGCCGTGATGTCCAAGATTTGGCGTAGCGCAGCGCGGGCATAGGCGGCTCGTTCCGCTTCCTCGTGCGCCGAGGCGGCAACGGTTGCGCTATCGAGGACCAAGTCTCCGCCGCATCGGCGGGCCAAGCCGGCGCGTTCGAGTTCGATTACCTCGGCGAGTCCCGGGGCGTGTTTCGAGTCGGGCTGGGGTAGATTGTCTCTTGTGGTCTCTGACACCGCGCGCACTGTCGCGAGCGCCTGATCAATGCGCACCCTCCCGCCCCACACGGCCGCGGCGACCGCTAGTCGACGAGCGCTACGCGAAATACCGCGTAGCTGTCCGCGGCGTAGCTCGATCAGTTTAGTGGTCGATTGAGCTTCCCAATCGATGGAGAAGGGTTCGGCTTCAGCGCTGATCGATCGTAGGAGCTCAATCGCTGTTCCGGCTCGGCCCCCGGAAGCGGCGTGGAGCGCCGTCGCCCACTCCAGCGGCGGCTCCTTGCGAAGGACTGCTGCGGCAAGCGCCGAAATCCCACGGACGTCAAGGAGGGGAACTGTGTGGGTAACTGCTCCAGGGTACATGTCGACGTCCGCATCCACGATTGCGATCGCCGGGCACAAAAGCTCGGCTCGCGCCAACGCAGCAACCACTTCATTGCGTCGAGAATCGTGTTCGAGCTGCAGCACTACGAGCGCGTTCGAAGCGCGGATCACACCGGCGATCCGCCCGGCCCAGTGGGTTAGTGGCTCGTCGCCACGAGGAATCATATCCACGGCCGCGAGCTGTCGGGCGACGCCCTCTGGAGTGCCTGAGACCACTGGGATCGAAACCCCGCCCAGCTCAGCGCGATTCAACTGCCACGCTAGGGTTGCGGCTGCCACCAGCTCGTCTGCCCCGGCGCTGGTATCGCCAACGACAATGTGCAGACCGCCATGGCGTAGGCCGCGGGCCAGCTCATCGATCCAAGGTTTCGCCCCTGGCCACATGACCGGAGCCGGGGGCGGTGGAATCCGTGCGTGCTCGCGCCGCGGTCGGTGAGGTGCGGTCGCAGGTTGAAGCTGCTCGAGTTCATCGAGGACGGCGGCAGCGGACGCTGGACGCGCTTCGATGGAAGGAGCGCACAGTCTAGCGACAAGGGTAGCGAGAGGGCCAAACTCGGCTTCAGGAAGGGTTGGGGCGGTCCTTGTGGCAATTTTGTGAGCTAACGCGCCTAGGGTTGGAGCGGAAAACGGATCGCGTCCCAGCGCTAGTCGCAACGCCGAGGTGCCGAGTCCGTACAAGTCGCTCCGCGGTTCCACGTGGCCGGCGAGTGCTTCGGGCGCCATGTACCCGGGTGTCCCGCGCGCGCCCGTTTCTGCGGACAATCCAAGGTCCACAAGTACAACGCGTTCGTTCGAAACGAGCACATTCTGAGGTGCTACATCGCCATGAACCACGCCACCTGCGTGAATGACCGAAAGCGCGCCGCAGACATCGGCCAGCAGTCCCCACAACCGCTCGGTAGTTGACCATCGCTGTCCATCCGCTCGGCCACCCTCAATCCACTCTGCGAGAAAAAACGGTGCGCCAGGTGGAGCGCCATCGATCGGCTCATCGGTTCGCCCTACCTCAAAGACGCGAGGCAGCGACGGATGGCGCAGCTTGGCCAGCTGCTCGAATTCGTGAAGCAACATGGCCTCGCTAACGCCGGCATCGGCAATCTTCAGGGCGCGAAAGGCCCCCGATCTGCGCTCGGCGACTTTGAATACGCGACCAAATCTACTGCGCGAGATCGTCTCAACCACTTGGAATCGACCGAGGATTGCGCCGTTCGCCACAATCAACTGTCAACATGATTGACATGGTATGTCAACTAGATTGACACCTGCGTGGCTAGGTCAAGGGTTTTGTTATGTTACACTCCCACGGTGGCGGACCAAGATCGGCCTTTGCGACGGGTGAGCGATGCGACCAAAGCCCGCATCGACGAATTGGCGGCCGGCTGGTCGATCGAGGGAACTGCGCAATCCGCGGAAAGCTCCTCCCCGCACAATGGTGGTGTCGCTCTTGAGTCAACACCGAGCCCAGTACGTTCCGAGACCGGTGGCGTTTTAGCGCCCCACTCGTCGCGGAACCCGGCGTCTCCCACTGGTGGAGCTGGAATTGTCGTAGGCCCCGGGGCGGCAGGGGCCGGCATCAATTCGGTTCGCGCGGACTCGGATCAGGCCGTTGGTTTCAAGGTCGCTCGTTCCGAGGTTGCGCTGGAAGATCTGGACGCGACAAGTCGCGTGAAGCCTGAGATTGCGCCGGAAGATCCGGACGCGACAAGTCGAGTCGAGCCCGCCGCAGATCTTACCCGCACGGATGACAACGCTCAGTCCCTCCGCGAACCGCGGCGGCACGCGTTGGTTCGCCGGCCGGGCCTCGCCGGCGATCTTGCCTACGTGGTTACCTCGCTTCTGGGCAGGAGGAGCGCCACCCAAGAGCTGCGGAATCTCGACGGACGCCAGATGCTTCGGCAGACATCGCTCGATCACCACCTGACCACCCTCGGGCGGAGCGCAATTGCGGTCGACGGCGACGCTCACGCCGCAGTTCGGAGCGCGCGCGAGGCTGTCCAGGAGATTGAAACGGAGCGTTCGAGGCACGTCGCTGCGGTTCGCGGTGCCGAAGCCGAGCTCGAGCGCATTCGCCGCGAACGTGAGGCATCGATCCGGGCATACCGAGAAAACCTCGCTACCGCTGAGGCCAACCTGTCAGCGGGTACGCTGCAGCTCTCGCCCCTGGTTGCCGCAGCGGCTGCTGGTAACTGTCGGCTAGTCGACTTGGACGAGCAAGAGCGCCGCATTGCCAGGAAGATCGTTGCGACGGAGGCAAAGCTCGCCAGCGAAAGCAGCAAATCCGATCCGGTCGCACTTCGGGCGGAGATCGCTGCGCTCAAGGCGGATCGCCAGGCTGTGCAGCGAGACGCCCCTAGCCTGGTCGCCGAGATCGAAGTCCTTTCGCCGCAGATCGCAGCGCTTCGCGCCGAATTGCGCGCGACTGAGCGGCAGCGCCGCGACCTCGATGCGCGTGAAGCAGCTGATCACGCGAAGGCGGCCGAACTGCTGGAAGCGGTTGGCGCTCGACGCAAGGTCGACGAGCGGGCTGCGACAGACGCCGAAACAGCGCGAGACAAGGTGTTGCGCGAGTTGGGATACCGGCTACACGCCGAGCGTTCGGCGGTCGTGGATGCGCAGCTGGTGCCCATCGACCAGATTCGCGCCGAGGTAGCCGCCGACGATGCTCGGCGTACCCAGCTTCAAGATATTCTGTCTAGTTTTGATCGGCGGAAATTCGCCCGCGGTGTCGCCATGATTTTGGTTGTTGTCGCCGCGGTTGCAACAGGTGTTTGGTTGGCGGCGTAGTTGGGCCGGTACTTTACCCAAGCCTTCCGACTAGGGCAGCGAGGTGCGGGTCGTGGGCCAGCAAGTCCGTCATCAGCTCCCGCAACTCCGCTTGGTCGGACGCGGTCATGGCATCGCCATCGACAACGTCGGCGACTAGCCGATCGACCGCTTCGTGTGGCGTCAAACGGCCGATGCGTAGATCTGCGGCGACCCGATCGAGGTTGGCTGGACTCGTCAGCGGCGTTGTCGGCTGAGCCGCCGTTCCCGCAGCGGCGGCCGGCGTGCCAGCGACGTGGGGCTCGGCTTCCGTTTCGCCGGCTTTCTCGGGTCCCTCCAAGGCCCCCCCGTGCTCCACGCTGTTTGGACCGGCGGGGCCTTTGGGCCCACCGATACCTCCAGGACCTCCGATCGTGCTCATGAGCGCCTCCTGCAAGGATACATGGTTTGAGGTGGGTATCGGCCGGTCGCCGGCAGAGTTGCGTGAGAAGTTGGGCGTTGTGGTAGTTATTGTCCCGTGTTCCGCAGTACTTCCTCCGCGCCTGTGGTCCGACTGCGAGACGTCGCCAAGAGTTACGGCAGCGGAGCCGGAAAAACCAATGTATTACGGGGCATTACCTTCGATGTCGGCCAAGGGGAGATGGTTGCGCTGGTGGGAAAATCCGGCTCTGGCAAGTCGACCCTACTCAATATTATCGGCGGCTTAGACCGTCCGGATGGCGGGGAGGTGGAGGTTCTAGGCGTGGATACGGTTCGGGCGGATGACAGCCGGAGGGCGCGGCTTCGCAGCGAGTCGATGGGCTTTGTGTTTCAGGCGTTTAACTTGCTCGACCATCTGACAGTCATAGATAACGTGACGCTGCCCGCTGCGTTCATGAAACGCAGCGGAGACCTTAGAGAGCGCGGTCTAGAGGTCTTGCGCCGCGTAGGGCTATCCGACTACGCCGCGAGTTATCCTGGCGAACTTTCAGGCGGCCAAAAACAGCGGGTAGCGATTGCCCGAGCGCTGTTTGGTTCGCCAACGCTGCTGCTGTGCGACGAGCCAACGGGTAACCTTGACTCCGAAACAGGCCGCGATGTCATCGATTTTTTTCGGGACCTAAATTCCAAGGTTGGGGTTACCCTGATCATCGTGACGCACGAGCGTCGCGTCTCGAGCGCCGCTTCGCGCGTGATTGCAATTCGCGACGGGCTTCTGGTCGAAACGACGGATGAGGCGCTCGACGCAGCGGCCGGGGTGGGGCCCGCGTGATGCTGCCAAGTAAGCTTGCGAAGATGGTCGTAGCGAACACGTTGCGCAGCCCGCGCCATTTCGCGCTGTCGGCCTTTGGCATCGTGATCGGGATCGCCACCTTCGTGATGTTTTTGGCGTCGACCGAGCAGGTCGCCGCGGTGCTTGAGAAAGTATTTCCGCTGAACGATGTATCCGTGATTGCACCGCGGGCGTCGCTGTTGGGGAAGGACGTATCGAAGCGGCTCGACGATCAGGTGGTACGTGCAATCCGGGCTCGCTCAGACGTCGCCGCAGCGCTGCCGCGAATGGCATTATCGTTTCCCGCGTTTGGTCGGGGCGACTTCGAGAACAACGATCTGCGATTCGAGGTCGGCGGATTCGCCGATGGAATAGAGGCGAGCTTCGTCAAAGACGACGCGCGCACCCGGGAGTTGTTCGCGGACTGGGAGGCAGAAACGGGCGATCCTCACCGCGTCACCTGCGAGCCGCCGCCGCCGCGAGCGGACGGCGACATCATCCAGTCGCCGCGCCCTCGGCCCAAGAACGCGGCTCCGAGTTCGGCCACCGTGGAGTATTTTAATCCCTGCCCGGATCCGGATCGGTACTACTGCGACGAGCAAGATCGGCGCTGTCATCACAGGGTCCCCGTTGTGATGTCGCCGACGATGATCGAGCTTTATAACGGTCAGTTTGCGAAGTCGCACGGCTTGCCGGTCGCCGATATCGACTTCATGAAGTTTGTTACTGCGCGCGGCGGCTTGAGCTCGATGCGGTTTTCCATCGGGCTCGGCCTGACCACGATCGCCGGCACCAATACGACCATCCGCAAAAAGCCGCGGCGGGTGGAGGCGGTTCTCGTTGGGATTAGCTCGAGGGCGATGCCGATCGGCATGACGATGCCCATCGGATACATTCAGCGCTGGAACCGGGAGTTTCTCGGCGAAGATGCGGCCGCTTCATACTCCTCGATCGTAGTGACGCTCAAGGATCGCAACCAGCTCGCGCCGTTTGCGCAGTGGCTCCAAGACGAACTCGACCTCCGGCTCGAAGATTCGCTGGGACAGAAGTTCGCGACGGCGATCTTTGTGGTGCGGCTGGTGTTGGTGCTGATTTCGCTTGTGATTATCGGTATTAGCGCAATCAATATTGCGCACAATTTCTTCATGCAGGTGACCGAGCGGCGGCGCGAGTTGGGGCTGTTGCGCGCGGTCGGCGCGACGCAACTCGATGTCAAACTGGTCGTCCTCGGAGAAGCAGGGCTGATCGGCCTGATCGGTGGCGTGGTAGGCGTCGCGATCGGGTTTTTAGTTGCCACACTCGTGGACTACGGCTCGGCGCACTACGTGCCGCGATTTCCGTATAAACCGACTACATGGTTTCATTTTCGTTGGTGGATTTGGGTGGGAGGCCTCGGCTGTGCGACGTTTTTTTCGATCCTCGGCGGATATCTGCCTGCCCGGCGCGCTGCCGCCATGGAACCGGCACGGGCGTTGGCACAAAATTAGCTTCGGACCAGCGTCACTAATTGGCTGGCCCAGCGAACCGTTTTCGGCTAGGGTCCCTCGCATCGAGCGATGGTGTTCGCTCGTCGGACGACGAAGCTGTGATGAACCCGACTGCGTTCGGAAAGTACTACCTGCTTGAGCGGATCAACGTTGGCGGAATGGCCGAAGTGTTCTGTGCCAAGGCCTTTGGGGTAGAGGGATTTGAGCGCTTGGTCGCGGTAAAGCGCATCCGGCCGACCATCGCTGCGGACCCTGAGTTCGTTCGGGCCTTCATCGAAGAGGCGAAGCTGGCAGTTCAACTAAACCACGCCAACCTCGCCCAGATTTTTGACCTCGGCGTGGTCGATGGGCAGTACTACGTTGCACTGGAACACGTTCAGGGGCGCGATCTCCGACGGATCCTCGAGCGGTGTCGTCAGAGCGGCACTCCTATGCCGCTGCACCAGGCGTGTTTTGTCGCAATGAAGGTGTGCGAGGGTCTCGACCACGCGCATAACAAGCGCGATCCAGCAGGCCGCGAACTCGGGTTGGTGCACAGCGACCTATCGCCACAGCACGTGCTGATTTCCTACGACGGCGAGGTAAAGCTGATCGATTTCGGCCTCGCTAAGGCCGCGGTGAAAAGCCACGCGCATTCATCCGAGATGTTCCAGGGCAAGTTGGGCTATTTGTCGCCGGAGCAGGCGCACGCACAGGGGTCGGCGCTGACTCCGCCGACGAGCGAGCTTGGGAACATCGACAAACGCAGCGATGTGTTCGCCTGTGGGGTCCTTTTGTACGAGATGCTCACGGGGGAACGGCTGTTCGTTGGCGAGAGCGATGCGGCGACCCTCCACAAAGTCCGCAACGTAGAGATCCTGCCGCCCTCGACGTTTAATCCGCGCATTTCGGATGCACTCGAGCGAATTGTGCTCAAGGCACTCGCACGAGACCCAGCCGACCGGTACTCGCGCGCAATCGACCTTCATGACGCGCTTGGGGCGTTCGTGCAGGGTAGCGGCGAGGTGTACTCGCGCGCGGAACTGTCGGCGTGGATGAAGGGGGTTTTCGGGCGCGAGTTTGAGGACGATCGAGGAAAATTGGAGGCCTACCGCCAGCTCGCGGCAGACATGGTGTCTGCGCCTGTCGTGGCTCCCAGCGTTACCGGGTCGAAGCCGACAACGCCGCAGGAACGCGAGCCAACGCAGCCGATCCCGCTCGAGATTAGCCAGTTGCCGCAGCGCGCTCCGGACGCCGTCTTTCGCGGCCATGCTGCGAGCACGGAAAGCGCGATTACCGCAAGTGGATCCGTAGGTTCGTCGGGTGCATCGGCTGTGTATTCGGAAACCGGGTGGGGCAGCGATGGGCTGGACACGCAGATCTACGATGACCCAGGCGACAACGCGACCCGTGCATCGCGCGGAAACCGCAGCGAAGGCACAGCGGCGGCGCCGCCGAGCCATGTTTCCCCGGCCTCCGTTCCGATGGATGACATCGGCGCCACGCTACAAGGTTGGGAGGGTGGTCCTGTGGTCACGATGAGCCCAGCCATTGCGTCGGCGCTCATCGCATCGGCACAGCCCACGCTCCCGACCGGTCCGGCACCGAATACGCCGATCGGTTCGGGGAGGTCGGTTCCCGCGCTTGGTTCGAGCCCCATGTATCCTACGCCGCCCGCGGAGGCAGCTCCGGGGGCTCACGTCCAAAAGCGCAAGAGGCGATTGCCATCGACCGTGCTCCCGTATTTTGTGGTGGCAGGGGGAGCGCTGGTGCTGGCCGGGGTGGGAGCCTCGGTTGCACTGCGTGCCGGAGCAAGAACCAATGGCACAGGTCCCAGTTCGCGCGGCGTCGCGGACCCGGAGACGGGTTTTGATCTATACGTTTCGCCGCCGGGCGTGACCACCTGGCGCCTCGACGGCGACGTTCGCACCGACCGGCTGCCATCGCGGATCCGGGGCATCGTTCCGGGAGCTCATCAGCTCGCAATCGACGCGCCACCGGGTTTCCTTAGCCAGCGCCAAACGATTGCGATCGTTCAGGGGACCTCGCCAAAGATCGAGATCGTTCTCGACCCGATCACAGGAATTAAGGGCACGTTCCAGACCACTCCCCCGGGGGCCAGGGTTTGGCTCATTATCGATGGAAAGCGTGAGGCATTGGGTACGAGCCCAGCGGCGGCACCACTGGACCCGCGCAAGTCTTATCAAGTGGTGTTTGAAAAGGCTGGCTACGTCTCAGTGAATCGGCCGATCGTGTTTTCTGGAGGGCTGAACGAAAAAATCGCCGTGGACCTCGAGCGCGTCGGGGCAGGGAGTGCGCAAGCGGCGACCGCCACGACTGCGCCACCTGCGCCTAACCCAAATGTCACGTCGCAATCCATTGCCGCTCCCAGCCCGGGAACGAAAAAAAACGAGACCTCCAAGCCCGCCGTAGTTGCCAAGCCCAAGCCAGATGTGTCCTCGGGCACAGTCCCCAAGGCCCCGCTTCCGCAGAAGTCAGACCCCCAATCCAAAATCGCGGCACAGTCGAAGGCAGAGATCACCAAGCCAGGGATCGTAGTCAAGTCCGTAGCACCTGCGAGCCCAGCGAGCGCGCCGAAGCCTGCTGTAACGCAAAGTTCAGCGAGCGCGCCGAAGCCTGCTGTAACGCAAAGTTCAGCGAGCGCGCCGAAGCCTGCTGTAACGCAAAGTCCAGCGAGCGCGCCGAAGCCTGCTGTAACGCAAAGTCCAGCGAGCGCGCCGAAGCCTGCTGTAACTCAAAGTTCTGCGAGCTCAGCCAAGCCTACGGTTGCAGCAAAGCCGGTCCCGGCGAAACCGGAGGTTGGGACTCGCGCCCCGGCCTCCGCGACCCGCGACGACATCATTCCCAAAGGACAAGGCACGCTTTTCCTCGGCTCTAAGCCGCCGTGCGAGATCTTCATCGATGGCGAGTCGACAGGGAAATACACGCCCCAGAAAGACCTAAAGCTTTCCGCGGGCAAACATCGCATTACACTGATCAGTCCAGAACTTGGGCTGCGCGAAAGCTTCACGGTCGACATCCGGCCCAATCAGGTCGAAAAACTGATCAAGGACTTTTCAGACCGGATCCAGCTCAAGTGAAAGTGACGCGGTCGGCGCGCGTATTCAGCCCACTCATGTCGGAGCATTCCTGCCCTACAGGGGCTCGAGCACTTGGACGGGTGTGCTGCCGACGAGATCGGCACCACCGGTCGCGAGATCGGCTAGATCAAAACGTGCGGCCGCTCGTGGCCCCACCAGGACATACATCGTGGATGGAAGGCTCGGTCGATGGCGTTTGCGATCACCCTCGAGCAGCTTCTGGTGCTCATACAATTCGGCGGCGAGCTCCGCCTGATCGGATTTCTCGAGCGTGTTCAGCTTCGCGATCATGCGTTCCCGCGCTTGGGGATCCGGGGTAAGCAGGATCATTTCGCGCAACTCTCGAACGGCGCGTTCGTGTTGCCCGAGTTTGGTTCGCATGGTCGCCGCCCATGTCGCAGCTTCGGGCGACGCCCCCGGCTTGCGCAGGGACGATTCGACTAGCAGTAGCCCCTTTTCGTTCCAGGCGCGCTGCTGCGCCGGGTCACTGCTTTGGAGGTCTTGGGTATAGATCTGACCCGCGAGGTTGGGCAGTTTCCAGTCTCGCGGGAACTCGGCGATGCCACGTTCCAATACGGCAATCGCGCGCAAGTAGATGTCTTGCGTAGCGCCGCTGGAGACTGTCATCGCCATGGCGCCGTATTCGTAGATGCGCTGGTACTGCGGATCGAGTGCAACGACAGCCTCCACAAGCGGCGCCATCCCATGCGCGGTCGCCTCGCGGCTGCCGAAGTACCCGGCCAGGCGGATGAACAAGACGTCAGCCATCGCCTCGCGGAAGCCAAGGGACGCGAACGGCGCCGCCGCAGCGGAGGGAGCATACGGCGCCTCGACCCCATTATCGCCCGCGGTTACCAGAGTGCGCGCGACGCGCGCCGCGGTTAGCCCGAGTGCGGCAATGGCAAAGGCAGCTGCGATTCGCACACCCGATATGCTACTCCGCTCGGCTGGGAAAAATCCAACGAGACCGGACTTAGAGCACCTGTTCGGTGCGCTAGTAGATGCCTGCGGGCGGGTTGACGAAGTTCATCTGGGGGTGGGCGTTGACGAGCCGACCTTCAACTCTGAACACGGCAGGGACGCCATCGCAGTCGACGTCGCCATACGCAAACGCATCGAAACTCGTTCCTGTGCCAGCTTGGTAACTGAAACCGTACAGCCCCGGTTCATCGATCGAAAATTCGAGAGAGGCCCATCCCGGGTCGCTTTTGAACGAGGCCGCATCTTCGGTGCACTTGTTGTTCACCACGGTGCCCTTGGCCAATTGGGTGCCCCCCTTGCCGCCGCAGCAGCCGGTCGTGGCGCTGACCCCTGTGGGCCGGAGTGGGCCAGGGATGATGGAGTAGGACGAGGTATCCCCATACGCTCGCTTCGCGTTTTTGCCGATCTTGTTGAGGCCGAGCGATGCCTCGCTGGTCCTCGCTCGCTTCATGTAGTCCATAAACGCAGGGATAGCGACGGCAGCGAGAATGCCGATAATCGCAACGACGATCATGAGTTCGATCAACGTGAAGCCTCGAGCAGTTGGATAGCGGCGCATGGTAATTGGGTGAAGGAGCAAACGCTGTGCCCCGCTGCCCTGGGGAGAAATCATGGTGTTAGGACGCGGCTCTGACGCGTTTCGTCACTTCGGAGGTCAAACTTGGCTGGGTAACTATCGGGTAATACAGCGAATTCGGATAGCGATGGGGTAGCTAGCTGGGGCGATCGCAGAAGCGGCCTGCAACCGAAAACGAAAAAAGACGCCGGACCGGCGTCTTTTTTGATGGAACAGCGCGAGTGCGCAGCGACTAGTAGACGCTGGCGGCGGGCAGCACGAGGTTCATATTCGGGTTGCCGTTGATCACGCGGCCCTGAAGCCTGAATACGGCTGGGGTATTGTCGCAGTCGACGTCGCCGTAGGCCAACGCGTCGAATTCCGATCCGCTGATCGACACGTAACTGTAGCCGTATTGACCGGGTTCATCGATCGAGAACTCGAGCGCCGACCAGCCCGGGTCAGCTTTGAAGCTCGCCGCATCTTCGGTGCACTTGTTGTTCACCGTGGTGCCTTTGGCCGCTTGGGTACCACCCTTGCCGCCGCAGCAGCCGGTGGCGATGTTGGATCCGGTGGGCAACAGGGCGCCGTTTTGTAGAGAATACGAGGATACGTCGCCGTACGCCCGCTTCGAGTTTTTGCCGATCTTGTTTAGAGCAATGGACGCTTCGGTGGTGCGCGCCCGCTTCATGTAGTCGAGGAACGCGGGAATGGCGACCGCGGCAAGAATGCCGATAATCGCGACGACGATCATGAGCTCGATGAGTGTGAAACCTCGAAATTTTGGATTTGTTTTCATGGTGACCTGGTGCATGAGCAATCGGTGTGCCGCTCGATGGTTCGCTAAGCTCCTGAATTCCGGATGGCTCCAATCCGCCTTTGACAGAATTTGGCACTTCTCGGTGCCGAATCTCGCTCTCATGCCCTATTCCGTCTCATCCGGTTCGTCCGATTTGTCGATTCCGAGCTTTTGCAGGCGATAACGCAGCGAACGGAAGCTGATTCCGAGCAGCGACGCGGCTTGTTTTCGCGACCCACTGGTGCGTTCGAGGGCGCGCGTCACCCACATGCGCTCGTAGTCCGATAGCAGTTGGTCGAGATCCACTCCCTGTGGAGGAAGGACGACGGCGGCGTCGGACTCGGGCCGGTTCTGGCTAAGATCGGGAAGATCGCTCACCCCAGTCACCGTGCTCGAGCTCAGCGCCACGGCTCGCTCTAACAGGTTTTCGAGTTCGCGCACGTTTCCCGGAAAGTCGTAATGTTCCAGCTTGGCCATGGCCTGTGGGCTGAGGTGATTAACGCGTCCGTACTCGGTCGCGAAGCGCTTCAGGAAATGGTCGACGAGCAGAGGGATATCTTCTCGGCGTTGCCGCAGCGGTGGAATGCGAACCTCAATGACGTTGAGACGGTAGTACAAATCGGCGCGGAAGCCGCCGCGAGCTACGTCGGCTTCTAGGTCGCGGTTGGTCGCTGCAATCACGCGCACATCCACTTCCACTTCGTCGACCGCGCCTACAGCCTTGACCCTTCGCTCTTGCAAGGCGCGCAACAGCTTGACCTGCAGTCCCAGTGGAAGTTCGCCAATTTCATCGAGAAACAGCGTTCCCCCGTCTGCTTCGGTAAACAGGCCAGGTTTGTCGCTAACCGCACCTGTAAAGGATCCGCGCTTGTGGCCGAAGAGTTCGGATTCGAGGAGAGTCTCGGGAATTGCACCGCAGTTGATCGCAACAAACGGCTTTCCGGCCCGGACGCCCTCGGTGTGGAGCGCACGGGCGACCAGCTCCTTGCCGGTGCCACTTTCTCCGGTGATCAGCACCGATGTGCGCGTCGAGTGAATCTTGGCGATAAGCTCGAACACTCGCTGCATCGCACGGCTTTTGCCAAGCAAATTCGCAAATCGGACCCGGCCAGCGACGGCGTCGCGGAGCTGGAGGTTCTCCTCGACCAGGGCGTGCTTTTCAAGCGCGCGGTCGATAACGGCCAAGATCTCATCGACGTTGAACGGCTTGGTCAGATAGTCGTAGGCCCCGTCTTTCATCGCAGACAATGCGGTGCTGGCACTCGCATACGCGGTTACGGCGATGACCTCTGGGTCAATCGCCGCCGCGGGGCCACCGGGAATATCGGTGCGGCGAATGGCCCCTGACTTGATCCGCTTGAGAAGGCCGAGTCCATCGAGGGTCCCGGGCATTCTCAAGTCGGTGATCACCACATCGAAAGGTCGCTCGCGCAGGTGGACCGTGGCTTCGTCTCCGCTTTGTGCCGTGGTCACATCGTGGCCGGCCCGCCGCAAACAGATCGTCAAGAATTCGCGCATCGACTGTTCATCATCGACGACCAGGATTCGGCCCACCAATCCACTATGCCACGCAAGGCGCAAGCGTTGCACCGAATGCATGGAGAATTACCGTCGTGCTCCGATCGACGACAAATGCCGGCTCGATCGCGCACCTGGGGGCGGGTTGCGCATATCATGGAGCTGCCTTGCGCCAACGACTTGCTCATATCGCCTTTGAACAAGGCGGTTTGGTTGTCGTCGCGATACTTGCCGTATACGTGTGGATCGCGCCGGCGCATTTTGCCGACGGCGAAAGCCCTCACTTTGCACTTCTGGGTGCGCTGGGCGGCGCAGCGCATCCCTCAGGGTACCCTAGTTACGTGTTGTGGCTACGGGCCTGGTCGTGGTTGCCACTGAGCCCCGCGCACGCCGCAGGCGTTGCGACCGCCGTTCTCGGAGCCGCGCAGATGGCGGTGCTGCACGCAGCTTGTCGCACCTGGGGCGCTTCTGCGACCGCCGCCAGCGCTGCCGTGGCGATTTTTGCGGCGGCGCCGGTCGCGATGGGCATCTACACCGAAGCCGAGGTTTTTGCGCTCAACGGGCTCGTTTGCGCAGGTGTGTTGTGGCTCGCAGCCGAGGCTGGTCCTGTACGCGGCGCGGCCCGAGCTGGACTCTTGGGACTCGTCGCTGGGCTTGGGCTATCTAACCACCTCACGTGCGTCTTGGTGGCGCCGGTCGGCTTGCTCGGCGTCGTGCGTGCGTTGCGCGAGGGGAGGGCGGCGGCCGGGGTGAGCGCTGCGGTGGCGGGGTTGACGGTCGGACTTAGCCCGTATCTGTACCTGCTCGTTGCACCCGTTCACGACGGTACCTGGGGAGGTATCGACGGATTCGGTTCCATCGTGCGGTTTTTTCTTCGCGAGGACTACGGTGGGCCCGGTGCGTTTGCAGGAACGGCCGAACCGCCTCCCCCAACTAGCAACCTTTGGGCGCTGGCGCGTACCTTGGGCGCGACTTGGTGGTGGGCCTTGCCGGTCGTTGGGCTAGGTGTGCTGGGCGTTCGCACTGTTCGTTCGGAACCTGGAGAATCGCGGCTAGGATGGGTGATGTTGCTAGCGAGCACCGCGCTCGCGGGACCGCTACTCGTCGTGCGGTTCAACGTTCCACTCGACACGGTAGGGCTGTACGTCGTAAACCGATTTCATTTGCTTCCGGCGGAGCTGCTCGCCGTGCCCATTGCCGCGGCCTTTGATTGGGCTGGCCGCGCGATTGCTCGGCGCGTGCCGGTGTTCGCGGCGCGTCGTAGCGCAATGGCAATGGTCGGGCCGGCCGTGTTCTTCGCGCTCGCGAGTAGCTCGTTGCCGCAACTGCTACGGACGCACTCACCGGCGGTTGAACAAGAAGTTCGCAACGTGTTGGCATCGCTACCGCCCAATGCGGTGTTGATCGGAGAAAACGACGACTATGCGTCGGGGATTATCTATCTTCAACTGGGGTGTCATGAGCGCACCGACGTGATCTACGTCCAGTGGCCACTCGCTACATTGCCGTGGTACCGCGCCCGCTTGGCCCAGCGGGGCATCTCCATTGATGCAACCGATGGGCGCGTTTCGAGTGTTCATCTGGTGAACGATCTGCTGGCGCGAGGCTACTCGGTGTTCGTTGAACCGTCCAAGCGCAATCTGCTCGATGTTTTCCCCAATTATCTATATGGGCTGGTGGTTCGGCTAGCTCCTAGAGACGCCAAAGCTCCTACGGTCGACGAGGTGTTTGAACTCAACAAGCAAATCTACGCTGGCTACAAGTTGGACTATGAATATCCGGGTTCCGATGATGAGTGGGCGACTGTGATTCATGAGCGCTACGCCCGAATGTGGCAACGCCTAGCGATGATGCTCGATGCCGCTGGCAAGCGGGAAGACGCGGAGTTTGCTCGGGCGACGGCGCGTCGCGTGGCGCCCCATCCCAGGTGAGGCGGGACGGCCAATGGGGGAATCCCCGTCCTGGACCGGCTAGCGCTTCTGACGAATCGCCTTAGCCCTTCAGGCCGTGTTTTCCCTTCACCTGCTCGAGGACTTTTTGGTACTCGAGGTCCCACGCTTGCGTGCCCTCTTCGAGGTTCTTGATCCGGTCGCGAACTTCCTGATCGATCGCTTCGTCGATCTGCATGTGTTTCTTGCAAATCTCTTTGATCTTGCGGCGGGTACGTGCAAGTGCGTCATCGTCGCCAAAGACTTCGTCGACGTGTTGCGATGACATGAATGCCTCGAGCATCTGATTGGCGATCCAGGTCAGGCCCTCTTCACCCAGGCCGAACTCCTTTTGCTCGGCCAGTTGCCGTTTGGTTCGACCTAGGTGTGAGTACGGAAGTCCTCGAATTTCAAGGATATCCTTGGCGCGCTCCGTGAGTTCCTTGTCGACTCGAATGTACTCTTTGAGGACGGCTGCGGCGTCGAGTTGGGCTTCGTTGCCATCGCTTACTTCAATATCGCCAGCTTGGGTGAGGGACGTAATGATCTCACCTGCGATGGTATCGACCTTCCCTGGATACAGTCTCATCTCGGCGGCACTGTAGGGGTCGGCCGGCATACATGCAAGCTGCGCGGCGCGCGTTGCGCCGACTATTTTTTCTCGCTTGAGGCGTTCGACGATCGCTCGCGTGAAGCGAATAGCCTATAACACGGGGCCGTGGGTTCGGGTATTGACCGTCGGCGAACGCTCGTAGTGGCAGGGCTCGTCGTTCGCGATGGCCGCGTGCTCATTACGCGGCGAACGCCGCACCAAGCGTTGCCCGGCCGATGGGAGTTTCCCGGCGGCAAAGTCGAGTTGGGCGAGGCGCCTACCGACGCGCTCGTACGGGAGTTGCGGGAGGAGCTGGCGATTTCGGTTGTCGTGGGCCGCGTGTGGGATGTGCTGTTTCACGCCTACCCGAGCTTTGACCTTGTGATGATGGTGTACGCATGTAGGCTCATCGCCGGCGAACCGACTCCGCTCGAGGTGGCCGACCTGGCATGGGCCGTACCCTCCGAACTTCACCAATGGGATATCTTGGAGGCGGATCGCCCTCTGATTGCGAGACTCGAGCTTGAAGGGCTCCCGAGAATTGACCGATAGAGCGCCAGCCGCCTACAATGCCGGGCGATGGAAGGTCGAGCCAAGGTTACAAAAGAGGTTCTTTGCGAGGAGGCTCGGTTTATCCTAGCCAACGTGATGGCGGAGGCGCGCTATGGCCGCCAAAATCGCTACGACGACATCAGGCGCGTCTGTGAGAGCGCCGTGTCGATTCCGTTCGCCGAGTACGTTACGTTTCTCGAGAAGTCGGGGTACCTGCGGCGCGATCGAACGAGCGAGAGTCTAGAGGTGTCTCCGGAGGGCGAGACCGTGGTCAACGGCGGCAATCTCGCTGAGTTTACCGACCGCGCTGTAGCTCACTTCAAGAAACTGCGCCAGACCCGCGCGATGGCGGCAGCGGCCAATCAGGCTCCGATCGGCGCAGTTCCACCATCGCATCCCGCACTCCTGGAAGGATCTGGGCCGCGTGCTTTGCCGGCAAAAGAGCCCAAGGTCATGGTCTCGGGCGGAATTACTTCGCCGGGCGAGGACATGCGGGGCCCCGAGCCGCGTTACGAAAAGTTGGCGCAAATCGGGTCCGGCGGAATGGGCACGGTGTACCGCGCTCGCCAAGTAGCGTTGAACCGCGAAGTTGCGCTCAAGGAGATCCGAGACCTTTTCGGCTTCTTTAGCGAAGACCAGCGCAACGAGATCGTGCGGCGATTTACCGAGGTAGTTCGGGCGTGGGGAAATTTGGCCCATCCCAACATTTTGCCGATTCACGACGTCAACATCTGGACCGAGTACCCGAACATCATCACCGAGCTGGCTCCCAACGGTTCTGTGCGTCGGCTGATTGCCGATGCGGAGCAAATTCCGGTTGAGCTCGCGTTCAAATACTTGCTTCAGGGGTTGCACGCGTTGCGAGCCGCACATGCTCAACGCGTTTTTCACCGCGGACTCAAGCCTGAGCAGTTACTGATCGATGGCTACGGCAATGTCAAAGTGTCCGATTTTGGATTCACGCGCATTGTCGAGCGCGATCATGCGGTGATCCGGCAAATCTACGTCGGCATGGGCAACGTGGCGTACATGGCCCCGGAACTCTATACCGATCCCATGGCGGCCGGGCCTCAGGGCGATATTTATGCGCTCGGCATCATCTTCTATGAGCTGCTCACGCGGAAACTGCCAGGCCGGCGCTCGCCGATGCCGTCCCAGATCAATCCGGGGTTGCCGCGAGGTATCGACGACATCTTTGACCGAATGACGCGGGATGCGAAAGAGGAGCGCTACTCGACGGTCGATGAAATTCTCGACGACATCGATAAGCTCGAGGGCGGGGAGCAGCTGCTGGGACGCTCGAATCAGGTGCTCGTGGCTGAGAGCCCGCTACAGTCGATCAAGTTTCGGCCAGGGGCGGAGGAGCCGATGGTTGGGACTCCGGTCGACGGCGACGATGATCCTGATAAGAAAGCCGGTCACCGCCCGTACTCATTCCAACAGCGGCGGAAAAAAGTCTAAGGCACTGTCCCGGGATCTCCTCGACCCGGGGTTATTGGCAGTTTTTTCGGGTGTTTTTTTTGGACCTTGTGCGCGCGAGGAACAGAGTGGTGGTCGATGGACCCTGCTGCGCGTGCGCGCCTCGACCGTTGGACGGACTCATTACGGGCCAGTGCGGAGTCATTGCTTGACCTGGCCGAAGATCGCATCGATATCGTGGGCGACCCTGTCGGGTTGACGGAGCAACTTGCTACAGGGGCGCGGATCGCTGTTGCAAACGGTCCCACGTTGAACCGATTGCGCCGCCTGAGCCGCGATGTGCTCGCCGATGGCGAACACGTGCTGTGGGTTGCGCTAGGCCGACTGACCTGGGTCGATGGCGAAGCTCACACTCACGTCTCGCCGCTCGTCCTGTGGCCGGTGACGCTCGATGGATCGCACGTGCGTTCGGCGGCCGATCGAAAACCGCGGTTCAACGATGCGCTTGTAGCCCGTATGCGCGCGGACCACGAACTCGCGCTCGATGGGTCGACGCGCAGCCAAACCTCGGAGGCGACGCAGTCGGGGCCGTGGGTGGTTCGGGGAAGCGAGGATGTGGCCTCGGTGCTAGAAACCGCCGCCGCGCTGGCGAGCGGCCGCGATGGCTGGGCGACAGCGCGCGTTGCGAGCCTTGCGGCAGTTTCGTTTGCGGACTTCGATATCTGGCGCGACGTGGTGTCGCGCGGCGATGAACTGTCGCAACCGCTCGCGTGGCTGCTTGGCGTTGAGGCTCCACCTCCTGTGGCAGCTGGACCCGACAGTCCTAAGGCGCTGCGCACTGCGACGCCGCTAGACGCCGACGCCAGCCAGAGTGTTGCGATTCGCGCAGCAGCATTGGGATCCAGCATCGTGGTGCAAGGTGCTCCCGGAACAGGAAAATCACAGACGGTTGCCAACATCGCGGCGCATTGCACGAGCCAGGGGATGTCCGTTCTCGTAGTCAGCGACCGCAAAACACCGCTCGACTCGATATGTCGCCGTCTGGCCGACGCAGGGCTTAACGACGTGTGTGCGGTCGCTGGAGAATCGCCACCGCCACCGGCGCGCTCGCGTTCGTTTGCGGGTCGCGTGACGAGTGCTGCCCAGCTCGCGGAAGTTGCCACGGTTCTCGACGACCATGTTCGGGCTCTCCACAGCTCGACCGAATTCGGAATGTCGATCTATGAGGTACTAGCTCGGCTTGTCGAGCTTCGCACGACACCCAACGCTGCTCTGGCTGAACCCGATGCCGCGTTTCTGGATCGGGCAAGCTTTGTTGCTCGGAGAGCCGCGGTTGTGGAACTCGCTCAGGCTGCGCTCGCGGTGCAGCCTGTGGCGTCCCACCCCTGGCGAGAATCGGAACTCTGCGCCGGCGATGCTGAGATCGTGGGCTCTGCGCTCCGCGGCCGCGCGGCCCAAGCGCTCGAAACCGCAGCCGAGACCACGGCGGTGTTCGCCGACGCGATCGCGGATGTTTCGCTGCTGGTGCCCGGGCTTTTGACTCGAACGCCCAGCGAAATTCGCGCTCTGGGTGAATTGGCGCAAGTGGCCGCTCTCTCTCCTCGTCCAGGTGCGGAATTGTTTTCTGCCTCGCGCGGACGCACGGACGAGATTGGCGAGCAAATCGCATTGATCCGAGTTCGTGGGGGCGGCGAGATCGACGTTGCTCTCGATCCTGCCAGCTTCACATTTCTTGCGGCGCGCCGTCGGGAATTGGTGGCCGAAATTGCAGAACAACTGTCGCTCGACGACGCGGAATTTCTCGATGCGCCTGAATTGTGGGCTCAGCTCAAGAAATGGTCCACGAGTGTTGCGCCGCTTCGCTTCGTGGCCTTGCGGCGCGCGCGGGCGCAGCTTCGAGCTGTTGCGCTGCCGAACCAGCTCACCTCCGACGAAGCCATGATCCAAGTCCTCGAGGCGATGATCGCTGAGCGCGCCTGCCGCGAAGCTCTCGAACGCGGCGTAGAGCCAGCGCAACGCTGGTTCGGCGAGTTGTGGAGCCATGTGCTCACGCTGGACCTTGAGGAAATCGAGGCCGCGATCGCGTGGGCTGCGGAATTGCGCCGACGATTCGATAGTGTTGCGGTGACCGAAGGCGAAATGGGTCGTCAGACGGCCTGGCGTGCGCTCATCGCACAGGTCGTTTCTCCAACGACCACGGAACCGGTTGTCATGGAGGCCGATCGCGTTGCAGGGGCAAATGAGCTGCGCGATGGGATGTTTTCACGGCTCGCAGATGCCTATTCGCGATGGGTACCTGCGATGGATGAACTTGCAGCCGCCACGGGCATCAAACCGGAGTTGCTTGGAGTAGGGCCGGACCATGTGAGCGCTTTACGGGCTCAGATCGACCTACTTGCTCAAGCGATCGACCAGCTCGTCGAGTGGACTTGCTACGATCGGGCGCGGCGTCGTGCGATCGACGCTGATGTTCTTCCTGTCGTACTCGCATTGGAAAATGGCGATCTCGACGCATCGGAACTCGCTCTCGCTTGGGAGCGTGCGACTTTGGTGCGTTGGTTAGCGCCCGCGATCGCGAGTTCTCCAGCGCTGGCCCAATTCGATGGCTTGCGGCACAACGCGACGTTGGCGCGGTTCGCAGATCTTGACCGCGGGGCGATGGCAGTTGCGCCGGGCCGGCTGTCGCGGCTTGCTCCGTGTGTGCTCGCGACGCCGCAGGCCGTTGCCCGCTGCGCGTTGCCTGCGTTTGACTTGGTGATCATCGACGATGCGTCGCGCCTCTCGGTCCCGCGCTCGCTGGGTGCACTCGCGCGGGGTCGAGCGATCGTGGTGGTCGGCGACGCACATGAACCACGCCCGATCGATGGCTCGGACAGCACGTTCGATCTGGCCCTTTCGGCCCGATTGTCGGTCGTTGAGCTTTCGACCCACTATCGGTCGCAGCATCACGATTTGTTTGCATTTGCGAATCAACGCTTCCATGGCGGGCGGGTGGCAGGAATTCCTGCTGCGCACACAGTCCCGAACCTCGGCGTGCAGTGGATGGTTGTCGATGGGGCGGCGGAGGATGGCGACACAGACCCGGATGAAGCTCGAGCCATCGTTGGCGATATCGCGGCTAGATTTTTTCAAGGGCGTCGATCCGTTGCCGTCGTCGTGTTTTCCACAGCGCAACGCGATCTCGTTGAAGAATTGCTTGAGGCTGCATCGATTCCGACGGATGGAGAGGGACGGGTTTGGGTTGGCACCCCCGATTACCTGCACGGCCACGAGCACGACCTGGTCTACGTCTCGCTCGGCCATGGTGTTACATCGACGGCAGGAGCGAGCGCTCTCGACGTTGAACGCTGGCTCAACGTGGCTACAACTCGTGCGAGGGAGCAACTGGTGGTGGTTGGCCGAGTGGAGCACGCACAGAGCGGCTTGGCCGAGGGTGGTTCTGCGGCTGCTCGCTATTTCTGCGAGCTGGCGGCCTTTGCGCAAAGCCGTCTAGCGCCAGTCGTCGTAGATGAAACTCCGGTCGATGCGATCACTGAGGCGATTGGACGCGCATTGGTCGAGCGCGGTTGGGCGGTCCGGCATCGCGTGGGCGCGGGTGTGGGTACGGTGGAGCTTGCCGTGCTCGATCCAGAGGATCCGCAGCGCTGCGTTCTGGCGATCGAGCACGATGGATCTCGATACGCTGCTTCGCCAAGTGTTAGCGATCGCGAGCGGTTGCGCGAACAGCAACTGGTGCGGCTCGGCTGGCGCGTGCATCGCATCTGGTCGCTCGACTGGTGGAACGATCCGGAGCGCGAGCTCCATCGTGCACACGCTGCGATTGTTACCGCGGTGGCCGCTTGTCGGCAGCGCGGCCCTGTGGCTGTGGCTGCGTCGTCTGCTCGGCGGCTGGGTCACGGATCAGGTCCCGTTGCCGTCGCTGTGTCGGATACTGCGGCAGTCGTGGCGATGGGATCCGGGCCCACTGTGGCCAACGAGGCGAGCGGAAGTGTTGCCGCGGTGCGGCTTCCGCGCGGTGCGATCGCGATCGGTCCGTACGCCGCTGCGGCAATTCCATGCGGCCGGCGTCTGCCTGACGATATGTTTGCCGGTAAGCACAGTGGCGAGTTGGCCAAGGTCGTCGAACAGGTGCTTGCCACCGAGGCGCCGATTCATCTCGACCTGTTATCGCGCCGTGCGGCGGCATATTTCGGCGTAGGGCGAGTAACCCCCCGCATTACGGAGCAGGTGCGATCCGTTCTCGACGGTCGCGGTCGATTCGGCGATGAGCCAGATATTGTCTGGCGATTCGATCAGGATCCGTCTGCGGTGCCCGCGGTGCGAGTTGTTGGAAGTAGCCCAGTTGCCAGCCGAGATATCGGCGAGGTTCCTCTTGCGGAAGTTGCTGCAGCAGCTCGCATCGTGGTGGAGAGAGCTGGGGGGATCGCGCAAACGGACCTCGTTCGCGATTGCGCTCGCCTTCTCGGATTCGCTCGAATCACCGACCGAGTGAAAGGCCGTGTAGCGCTTGGCGTTCAGCTTGCTGCCCAACGAGAGCTGATTTCCATCGACGCTGGCCGCGCCCATTGGACCGCCTGATGGATTTGCGATCATACCGCCCGCAGTCGGACGGGCTTCGGTTCGAGCCGCTCGGGCTCAGTCGTCCAGTCCGGGGACCTTAGGTATTGCCACAGCCCCGCGGCGAAGCCGAGACCATGTGAGACGTGGAGCACGGGGAATATTGCTCCGACCGTTGGCACCGCGGAGGCGCCGATCGAGCTGCCAACGCGAACCGCTTCTACGCCCGCTGCTAGCGCATACGCTGCAAGCGACGCGGCCGCGATGGGCCACAATGGTGGTACGGCGAGGAGAATCGCTTCGCTAGCTACCATCAGGAATGGCAGAGCAGGGCGAACGTTCGTAAACGCGCCCAGTTTCAGCAGGGTGCGCGCACGGCCGCGTCCGTAGCGAAAATACTGCTTGGCGAGGCTCCGAAGTGAGTCGCGCGGAAAGTAGTGCACAACGATGTCGCGCGACAAATAGATCTGACCTCCTGCCTCGAGGATGCGCTGGTTGAGTTCTGCGTCTTCATTGGTGATCGCTCGTGGATCCCAGAGTCCGATGGTCTCAAATACTTGTCGCCGGAAGGCGCCCAGAAACACCGTGTCGACAAACCCCTCCGAATCGGCCGACCGGTATTTCGCGCCACCTACCCCTAGTGGGCTGCCCAGTGCGGCGCACAACGCGCGCTGGAACCGCGTGGTTGCCCTGGCTCGCTGTGCGCCGCCGACATTGTCGGCACCGGTTCGCTCCAGTACCTCGACGCATTTTCTCACGTAGTCGGGGGCGTATTCGCAATGCACGTCCATGCGGACGATGATGTCGCCCCGGGCCGCGCGGACTACTTGACCTAGGCCAGCTGCCTGTAGGCGATGCGGATTGTCGACCAGCTGGATGCGCGGATCGTCGGCGGACAGCAGGGCTAGGATGTCGCGCGTACGATCCGTAGAGCGGCCGTCCGCGACGAGAATCTCGATTCGTTCGCGAGGGTAATCCTGCGCCTGTACGCTGGCGATACATGCCTCGATGTAACGTTCCTCGTTGTAGGCGGGCATCGCGATCGTGACCATGGGGACCATGCTTCCATCGTAGCGCCATCTGACAGCTGGCGCAGACGTGCAGCGAGTACTTCGTTGTTTGGCTTCGTCTGGACCATGCGCGGCCCAACGGTGAAGTCACCTGCAGATTGGAATACTGCGCTGCGGATTCTGCACACGTGAGGCCCGGCGTGATGAGCTTGTAACCGGCTCAGGTGTCGGGTGGGCACGACGTGCGTTATGCGTGATCACAGTCACGTAAGGTCGAAGGCGTAAACGCGAAGACATCCGAACTGAGCGTTTGCTTCATTGCGCAAGAATTTGCGTTGTGGGGCGATGGCGTTCAAGTAACTACAACGTCTTACAAGCGGTCTCTTTGTTGCATCGCGCCCGCGCCATGGAGGTATGCAAACGATGAGACGAAATATAGCGACATGGATCACATCCGTCGGGTTGATCGCGTGCAGTTCGGTGAGCTGTACCGTCGGAGACGAAGGTCTCGACGACGAGGACCCCGCGATTCCCGAGCGAGACCCGTTCATCATAGGCGGCACGGTAACCGATATTTCTGAAATTCTTCCATTAGTTGATGCGAACGGCTTTTTTCGGTGTACGGGAACGTTGGTTGCTCCACACGTCTTGTTGACCGCCGGCCATTGCTTCGCTACGGGTGACCGGGTTCAAACCCCCTTTGGCGATGTAGGCACCGCTCGGCGTCACCCGAGCTATTCGGAATCGAGTGTTCCTGTCAACGACGTCGGGGTCGTCATTTTGGACAGACCGATCCGCGGCGGCGGCATCGAACCCCTGCCGATTCGAGCCCCTGTTGTTGGCGCAGAGGCGCGCAAGGTAGGATTTGGCAAGCACGACGCGAATGGGATGCTTTCCTGGGATGCCAAACAGCGCACCGTGGACGTGAGGTTCGCTTATGACAGCGGCGCTCCATGGGTGAACATCCCTAACGGCTTTTTGAAGATGGGAAAAGCCGCCTGCTTTGGCGACTCGGGTGGTCCGACGCTGCAATTGATTTCGAATGTTTGGTCCGTGGTGGGCATTACATCGTTTGTCAATAGCAATACCTGCTCAGGAAGTTCATGGGACTGGGTTGCCCAGCAATCAGCCGCTTGGATCAGATCACAGATCGAGGAAACAGCCGTCTGTAGTTCCAACTCCGACTGTTCAACGTACGAGCCGTTATTCGGTGAGCGTCTTTCGTGTCACCAGAGCCGCTGTAAGGTCGCGCAAGTCACGTTTCATCCGGGCGCATGCACGGCGCATGCGTGTTGGCCCGATCATTGGCCGACCGCGCAAAAACGCTGCGAGGAATCGGGATTCACAAGAGCGGTTAGCCAGCAGAGTTGGCAAGTCGCAGGGGATAAGATCTGGGTCGGCGGCTGGGGACTGTTGAACGGATGGGTTGGCTGGCATCAGGCGCAGATCGGCGGCGGTAGGGCGATGCAGCGCGTCACCTGCGAGCGGTAGGATCCGCGATCCTAGGGATTCTTGTCGCGGGTCGGCGCCATATCGAGCAAGGTATGGGCGCCGCGGCATGCACCTGCGAACCTAGCCACCGCTCCGAGGCGAGGAGCGGTGGGCTCTAGTACGTCCTTGGCTCGATCAGCGGTCGGGGAACGTAGTGCTGAGGTGTTGCCACCGCGTACGAATCCACTGCCGGAGGTACGCGAGTTCGGCGTCGAGATCGGTGAGGTCGGTCCGGTGCACCCACCGCGGAAATGTTCGGTACGCGCTGGACCAGCGCCTCCAGTCGCGGCGCGCAGCGGGCTCGATCTCTGCCCACATCGCGTCGACATGCGACGACATCGCCGCCTCGGATAAGGTCCCGCCGAGTAGTGCTGCGTAGCGAGCGCGCAGGGTTTCGCGCGTCGTGGGATCTTCGAGTAATAGGGAAAAGATTCGGTTGAATTCCTTGTACGACTCGACGCCGGTAGCCGCGACGCGTTGGGTCAGCCAATCTTGGCCAAAGCTGTGGTTGAAATCCCAGGGGACGTAGCGCCATCCGCCGGCTTGAGCGGGGTCGTGGTACAGGTACGCGTTCTTGCCGGCGGAGTCGCCGCCTTCGATCAGCGTGACGAGGATCCACCAGTCGATGAAGTCGGACACGTGCAAGTGGGTTTCTGCATCGGCGCGAAACTGCGAGGCTGATGCCGCAATGATCCACTGCACCAGCGCGTCGAGATCGGAAAACGCTCCGGGCTGGCCCTCCGCAGGTAGACCGTCTTTCTTTTCGTAGCCTTGGTGAAGGGTCGATTTGGGCCGGCCGTTGTAGGCGACCGCGGTAAAATTGGCGTCGTGATGGATCGATTTGTACACGTTGCCGGCAACGGATAGTCCGTAGCTTGCGGCAAGGTCTTCATCGACGTGGTCGCTGACCAGATAGAGTCCCACATATTTTCCGTCGACGAACACTACGGCGGAGAACACCTGAACCGCCAGATGGTCGGGATTCATCTCGTTCCATGTCGTAAAAGCGAGTCGCTGTCGCAAGTACGAGTTGTCATCGAAGGTTGTGGTTAATACCACTTTCTTGCGCCGGTCGAAGCCAAACTCGGGCTCGTGGAAGCGATCGTTGTTGGGAAAATCCAGCGTGTAGCTGTTCTTGGGGTACGCAAGCGACGATGCGCCGCGCTTCTTGCCCTCTGCGATATACAATCGCCCGCGATAGACAATCGTCGTCGGGCCGTATTGATTCGCATCGGCCGGTCCTGGCGCGAGAAAAAACACCGGCAGGCCAAATTCCTCGCGGTAGCGTACCGGGTCGACAACCGGCACGTTGTCGGGATGGTCAAATGCATCGGCAACGCCGACGACAAACTTCGCTTGTTCGAGGCCGGCAGGACCGGTCATCGTCAGTTGGAGATCGTAAACGGCCGCTTGGTGAAGTCCCGGGGTCCAGTTGATGGAGCCGGTCAAAGGATCGAATTGTAGGCCCGCCGGCAGCGGCTCTGTCCCGACACCTCCGGGGAGCAGGGACTGCAACGCGGTATCGATGGGTAGCGCGGCGCCGCTGGCACAAACGACCGAAGCGGAGAGCGGGGCGAGCTCCTCAATCCAGAACTCGGCCGCGACGATCGGCGCGCAGGGGGACGGTGGCTCCGTTGGAGGTTCGCATCCAACGCCTGCGAGAGCGCACGCAACCAGGGCTCGAAGCGGGATGGACACCGGAACGTTGCGCACTACGCCCACCCACTATCGCATTCCCCATGGCCAGAACCACCAACATTGTGAACCGCGGCGGGAAGTTGGGTTCGACGGCCGCTGGTCTGTGGGGAAAACTATATTAATATTAATAGCTTACTGGCGAGTTTAACTCACACGTTAAACAGGAACAACATCACATCGCCGTCGGCGACCAGGTAGTCTTTGCCCTCAACCCGGAGTTTTCCCGCAGCCTTGATCCCTGCCTCGCTGCCGTACTTGTCGAGATCCTCGACCGAGTACACTTGGGCGCGGATAAAGCCCTTTTCGAAGTCGGTGTGGATCACGCCTGCAGCCTCCGGAGCGGCGGCGCCGGCGCGGATCGTCCATGCCCGAATCTCTTTTTCGCCGGCGGTGAAATACGACTGGAGGCCCAAGAGGCGATAGCACTCACGAGCTAATGTCGCGAGGGCCGGTTCGGCGAGTCCGTACGAAGCCAAGAGTTCGGCCCGATCCGATTCTCCCAGCTCGGCCAACTCCGCCTCGACCTTGCCGCACAATACGACCACGCCGGCACCCTCGGATGCCGCACGAGCTCGCACAGAATCGCTCCAGGCGTTGCCTTTGGGCAAGTCGGATTCGCCGACGTTGCAGCAGTACAGCACAGGCTTACCGGTCAGAAGCCCATAGGTTGCGACGATGGCGCGTTCGTTATCGTCGAGCTTGAGCGAACGCAGCGGTTTGCTATCGGACAGATGTGCGAACACCTTTTCGGCCACCGCAAGCTCTGCTTTTCCTTCTTTTGTGCCGGATTTTGCCGCCGTCTGCGCCTTTTTGAGCCGCTTGTCGGCAGTGTCGAGGTCCGCGAGCACGAGCTCGAGGTCGATCACATCGATGTCGCGCATCGGATCGACCGAGCCAGACACGTGAACCACATTGGGTTCTTCGAAACAGCGCACCATCATGAGAATCGCGCTGGTCTCGCGGATATTAGCGAGAAACTTGTTGCCCAGGCCTTCTCCCTTTGACGCGCCTTTCACCAGTCCGGCGATATCGACGATCTCGACGATCGCCGGAATGATCTTCTGCGTCGGGATATGTTTTGCAATCCGGGCTAGACGGGGATCCGGAACTGGCACGATGCCGACGTTCGGATCGATGGTGCAAAACGGATAATTTGCGGCTTGCGCTTTTCCGGCGGTAAGCGCGTTAAAAACCGTGCTTTTGCCCACGTTGGGCAGGCCTACAATTCCGACGGACAGCGTCATGTGGTGCCATGCCTACCGCGCGGCGGGGCGCCGTGGCAAGTAGCGAGGCGATTCGCGAGTTACAACTCCCGATCAAAACGCACGACGCTGAACCCGCCCAGGACGCGAAAGTCGCGTTCGTTGTTGGTGATGATGTGTCGAACACCTGCGCGCTGAAGCGAAGCTGCGAACAGGGTATCGAGTAGGCGCTTGCGTCCGAGGCCGTGCTCTTTGATCCAAACGAGGAAGGCTGTCACCGCGGTTCCGTCTGGGAAGACGCGCACGACTTCTTGGGCATGCCACCAATGCTCGGCGCGCGCCGTCGCTTCGATCATGGTCAGCGGTTCCGGCATGCGTCTCGGGTCTGTGACGACGTGAATAAATTCTGCGAGCGTTTGAGGCACAACGGCGAACTCCGTTCCGCTGGCCAGCAGCGACGTGAGGAGCGTATCCGCAGCGCGATGGAACGGGTGTTCGCGAATCTCGATCGCCACCAAGAAGTCGGTATCGATTCCGTACATCACGGAATAGATCGCATTTCATCTAGCAGGTCATCGTCGTAAGTGACAGGCACCATTGGGCCACCCACAGAAGCTGGGCGCCGGTGACGGAGCGACGTTTTGCGCTGCATGTGCTGTTCTCGGTACTCTTCCATCGCCTCCCGAATAAGCTCAGCTGTCTTACGCTGTGTTCGTTGGGCAAAGGCCTGAAAATCCTCGTAAACTTGCTCAGATACATTAAGAGTAATGGCCTTCATATGGGCATTGTGATGTATCCTGGAAATCTAGTCAAGTGTTCAGTAGATGCCAGGACGTCGTCTGTATTCCCCAATCAGTCCTGCCGGGGCGGCGCTGTGCCAAGATGCGACGATGCTCGTCGTTGGCGGAGTTCGGATGACGGGTGCTGTTCGGCTCCTGGCCGCTGTGGTCGCGGTGAGCGCGTGCGGCGACAACCTCGAGCCCACGATGGACGAGGTCGTTGCGCAGCTGCGCATGTTGCCGCATGTTCGCGACGTCGCCGAGCAAGCGACGACCGTCCCCGGCGTGCACTACGTAGTGCTTCAGTTCGAGCAGCCGGTGGATCATTCCGATCCGGTCAGTCCGACGTTCCTGCAACAGGTGTCGCTGCTGCATCGCACAATGGCGGCGCCGTTGGTCGTGTACACCACGGGGTATTGGGACTACGCGCGCGACCGCCCGGTCGAGTTAACGCAACTGCTCGATGCGAACCAAGTCTCGATCGAGCATCGCTACTTCGGTGAGTCGCGGCCCCAGGTGCCGGACTGGAGCACGCTCACGATCGAGCAAATGGCCAACGATCAACACGTCGTCATATCAGAGCTGCGCAGCCTGTATCCAGGCAAAGCGGTTTCGACCGGAGGATCCAAAGGCGGGATGACGGCGGTGTTTCATCGTCGGTTTTTTCCTGACGACGTCGATGGGACGGTTCCGTATGTTGCGCCGATTTCGTTCGGTGCACCCGATTCGCGTTACGCCGGCGTTCTCGATGCCGTGGGGACTGCGGAATGCCGTCAAGCGCTTCGCAATGTCGCGACGGAAATGCTCCGCAATCGCCGCTTCGCGCTCGAACAGCGCACGCGTTTGCAGGCGCTGCAAAGCGGCATTACCTACACTCGAATTGCGCTTGAGCCGGCGGTCGAGGTCGCAATCACCGGGCTGGAGTGGGCGTTCTGGCAATACTTCGGCATCGATGCCTGCGGATACGTCCCCGGTGTCGACGCAACAGACGATCAGTTATTCGACTTTTTGATCGCGGTGTCGCCGCCTTCGGACAGCGGTGACGCGCGGTTGCGGTTGTTTGAGGCCTACTACTACCAAGCGGAGTTCCAGCTGGGATATCCCACCGGGGGAGCTGCGTATTTCCGGCAGAACCTGAAGTATTCCGATTCCGACTATGCCGCAGCTTTGCCCACGAATCCGCCCAGTTACGACGGCGGCATCGCGATGCGCGACGTAGACGAGTTTTTGCGTCAGCAGGGCGAGCGGTTTGTGTTCGTTTATGGCGAGTGGGATCCGTGGACTGCTGGAGCATTTGAACTTGGAGAGGCGGCAGATTCGCTACGGTTAGTGCAGCGCCAGGGAACACATGCCGCGGCGCTCAAATGGCTGTCTGGGCCGGACATGGATGCCGCGTTTGCCAAGCTGTCGGCGTGGGCCGGGGTGACGCCGAAACTACCGCTGCTGCGAGCGTTTGTAGCGATCGATGAGGTCGATGAGCCGGTACGGATACCCCCCGCGTGGGGACGCGCGTTGCGGGCCCGGCGGCCCGCGAGGTAGGCTGTGTATCGATGCCGCGCGTTGCACTGGTAACGGGGTCGACCGATGGAATTGGCCGCCAGACTGCTTACGAGCTTGCGGCGCGCGGGTTTCGCGTGATTTTGCATGGACGCAACAAACCCAAAGTCGATCGAGCCCTTGCTGAGCTGCGCAGCGGGCTTCCCAACGCCGAATTCGATGGGGTCGCCTTTGATCTCGGCGTTTTGGCGAGCGTGCGCCGCGGCGCAGAGTCGGTGCTGCAGATCGCGCCTGAGCTTCATGTGCTGGTCAATAACGCGGGAATCTTTGCCAACGAACGCGTCGTTACTGGCGACGGGATCGAAGCAACCATCGCCGTCAATTTCATCGGGCCGTTTTTGCTTACCCAATTGGTAACCCCACGGCTGATCGAAAGCGCGACCGAAGCCCCGTCGCGGGTGGTCAATGTGTCGTCGATTGCTCACACTCGCGGTCGGATCGAGATGGGGAACTTTCCCCTCGAGCGCGACTGGACTGGCTACCGCGCGTACGCCCAATCCAAGTTGGCCAACGTGATGCACGCGATCGGCATTGCGGCGCGAAATGACCCAGCAAAACTTGTGGCGTATTCGCTGCATCCGGGGGTCATTGAGACCAAGCTACTGCGGCTTGGCTTCGGGCCGGTTCGGGCCGATTCGGTCGAGGCGGGGGCTCAGACTTCGGTGAGGCTCGCGAGTTCAGACGCTGTGCCTGCACCCTCGGGAGCCTACATCTCAGAGGGTGTCGTTACGGCTCCCGCGCCGGCGGCCACCGATTCCATGATGCAAGACTGGTTGTGGAACGCGGCCCTGGCACGTACACAATCTCGGTAGTTCGTGCGCTGCCCCTGAATAGGGCATCCGGTGATACCCTTGCAAAATGAAGACGATCCTCGTTGTCGAGGATGACCCGGTGAATCAAATGATCCTCAGCGACTTTTTGTCGGCAAACGACTACACGATCGTGGTGGCGTCGTCTGGGCCGGAAGGGTTATCTGGATTCGACCGCGACAAGCCGCACTTGTGCTTGGTGGACGTTCAGCTGCCTCACAAGAACGGATTGGACTTGGTGCGCGAGATGAAGCAACGCATCGCCGCAACGCCGGTGTTGCTGATGAGCGCGGAGCCGGAGCAGCCCTCCGAACTGCGGACTCTTGCCGACGGTTACCTGGCGAAGCCATTCGATCTCCAGGTCTTGCTCGAGCACATTCGTCGGCTCATTGGCCGGTCGTAATGCGACGATCTGCAAGTAGAGCGTCGACGGCGGACTCTCGGATTGCATTGTGGGCCGTGCCTGTCGCGGGATTGAGCGTTGCAACCGCGGCCTATGCGCTTGAGCTGTTGTCTCCGCCGTGGGCGTTGTGCGTGGCAATTGCAGGAGCCGCGCTGGGGATTTGCGTTGCGGTACTGCAGAAGCTTCGCGCATGCGAGCGACAGCGCAGCGCATGCGTGGCCCAACTGAGCGAAGCGAATGCTCAGCGCGGCTATCGCCAGTTTGTGGCGTCGATGACACACGAACTGCGCACGCCGATTCATGGGATTCAAGGTCTTGCCGATGTGATCGCCGCTGGGGTATATGGATCCGTTACCGATAAGCAGAAAGACGCATGTGCATCGATCAAGCGCAGTGCGCAGACGCTGCTGGCGCTCGTCGACGACGTATTGTATCTCGCACGTTCCGAGGTCGATGGAATCGCGGCGCGGCCAACGTCGATCGATATCCACGAGTTGGTCGAGCGCGTAACCGCTGCTGTATCCTGGACGGTCGGAACCAAGCGGATCCAGCTGCGCACCGAGGTTCCGCCTGGGCTTTCGCGCGTTCAATCGGATCCCCGCTGGCTGGCACATATCGTAGTGAATCTCGTATCGAACGCGGTGAAGTTTACGCCGGAGGGCGGATGGGTCGCGGTGCGTGCGACAGAAGCCGCAGGCGCCAGCGCGGTGGTTTTGGAGGTCGCCGATTCCGGCATCGGCATCGCGCGCGAGGATCGCGAGCGCATTTTTGAACCGTTCCTGCAGGGCGACATATCTGACGACAAACGCTACGGCGGAGTGGGGCTTGGCCTTGCGCTGGTTGCACGTCTGGCGGAACTCCTCGCCTGCGATATCGAGCTCGACTCGGCAGTGGGGCAGGGCGCGACGTTTCGCGTCACAGTTCCCTGTCAGTGGAAAGGGCTGGCGGTAACCCGGCTCGGCCGGCCGATTACCGCTCCACCCGGAGTCATCGCGGCGGTTCTCGACGAGCGTCGCGGCTAGAGGCGCGTTCGGCCCACCAGCCAAAGCCCCACAAGATCGCTCCCACGATGGCGAATGGCACCAGAAACACCCATGCGACAAAACCGGACGCCATGCCGAAATACGCGAGCGCCAAGGCCATCCCGACGACCCAGCTCACGATCGCGATGAGGTATCCGGACAGCATGATTTTTCGCTTGCGCAGCGCTGCCTCGAGCTTGTGCAGAAACGCTTCAGCTTCCTGCGGAGTCAGCTGACTAATGGCATGAGCGAGGTCTTTTTCGGAACCCTTGCCCCCAAAGGGGACTTCGTTCAAGGCGCTGACCGCGCTGGTGACCGGGGGCGCCTTCTCCTCGGGGGGGTGTTTTCGACGTGTCATGGGGGGCTCGGCGTCAACGGGGGCTCGGCGTCAACGCTTCCGTAGGCAACAAGAAGCCATACCGCGTCATGACTTCTCGACCTTCAGCGGAAGCGACAAATTTCACGAACTGTCGCCCCGCATCGGCCTCTGGACCGGTGCCGCATACGACGATTTGCTGGTCGAGCGGATCGTAGTGACTCTGATCGATCGCCAGGGACGCGCCGCCGTCGGTTACCACAGCGAGGGACAACGCGACGATGGCTGCGTCCACCGCGCCAGAGCGCGCGTATTGCATCGCCGCTTGGACGCTGTCGGCGTACTTGATGCGCTCGCCTTGAAGTTGTTGCCATACCTGCGCATGTTCAAGCGCTTGCTGCGCGGCGCGGCCGTAGGGCGCGTGTGCCGGATTCGCGATCGCGATTCTTCGAAATCGCGGATTCGCGAGATCGGCGAGGCTGGTTGGCGGTTGGGTTCCGGTACGACACCACACCACGATGCGGCCGCGGGCGTACATCCGCATCGACGCGCGATCGCACCGTCCCTGATTCACCACGCGTTCGGCGAACTCTGTGTTCGCGGATGCAAATACGAAGTAGGGTGCACCTTGCTCGATGCGTTTGGCGAGTAGTCCGCTTGAGTCGAACGAATAGATGGGGGCGATCTGCGTTTTGGCCTGGAATGCGGCGCCGAGTTCTTCAAATGCGCGCGCCAGGTCAGAAGCGGCCGCGATTCGCAATGTTTTGCCACTCGGCTTTGAAGAGCACGCGAGCCCCGTCCACATGGCAAATGCCACGACGAGAAAGATGAGAACCGGACTCGCTGGGCGCACCAAGATAGGCTATCGCGGTATAAGGGAGGAGTGGAACGCCGTGTGGTGATTATCGAAGACGAACGCGATGTTGCGCGATTGCTCGAATACAATCTCCGCGACGTGGGGTTTGGCGTCGTTTCGGCAGGCTCTGGTAGCTCGGGATTAGAGGCTGTGGTCGCCCAACAACCGGACGTTGTGATCTTAGACATCATGTTGCCCGACCAGTCGGGTTACGACGTTTGCAGAGCGATTCGCGCCAACGGCACGCTCGCCGATATCGGCGTTCTCATGCTGACTGCGAAAGGCGAACCAGAAGATCGGATTTTGGGACTCGAGGTCGGCGCCGACGACTACGTAGCAAAGCCGTTTGCGGTCCGGGAAGTTGTGCTGCGTGTCACGGCGCTAGCCAACCGAATTGCAGAGCGCCGGGTTCGATCGAAATCCAGTTCGGGTCCGAGTTTGCACGCCGGAGCCATCGCGCTCGATCCAGTTACCCACGACGTGTTTGTGGATGGCCAGCCGACGCAGCTGCGCCCTCTCGAATACAAACTCCTCCAGTTGATGATGGCAGAGCCAGGTCGCGTGTTTACTCGAGACGAGTTGCTCGAACAGGTGTGGGGCATTCATGGCGAAACCAATACTCGCACCGTTGACGTTCACGTACGCAGGCTTCGCGTTAGTCTGGGCGAAGCCGCAGATGTCATCGAAACCATTCACGGATTTGGCTACCGCGTCAAGAAACGCGAGGCGTAGAGCGTCGCGGTGCGGCATAAGCTTCGCAGTCGGCTTGTGGCGCTGTTTGTGCTGTTGGTCGTCACCGTTGGAGCGGGAACCCTCTACACGTTGGAGCGCACCCTAGGCGATGATCTGTTGGCAGCGCTCGACACTCGACTGTCCATTCAAGGTCACGCTGTTGCAGGCTGGTTAGGCCGTGCGGGACATCCCGCGCGTTTGGCGCCTCGCCTCGCCGATGTTACCGGTACCCGGATCACGATCATCGGTTCCGATGGGTTGGTCCAGGGCGACTCGTTTGAGCCTTCAACGGTTGGCCGTCCGATCGGCCACGCGCCAGAAGTGGTGCGGGCGCATCTCAACCATGTGGGGCGTGCGGTGCGGGAATTGGTGGCGGATCAGGCGAAGCAGTACCTCGTCGCTGTTCCAGCCGACGCAGGGCGGGTGGTTAGGCTTGCCGTTCCGATGGATGATATTCTCGAAACTCGCGCTCGCATGCGCAACCGGCTTTTGGTTGGTTTTGGGATTGGCCTCGTGGGGGCGCTGGTGCTGTCGTGGGTGCTGGTTCGCGCGACGATTCGCCCCCTTCAGTCGATGACGAACGCCGCGGAGCGTCTCGCGATGGGAGACTATGAAATCGCAGAGCTTGAGTCGGCGACTCGTGCCGACGGCGAACTCGGCGTGTTGGCGCGCGCGATGACCCATATGGTGGGCGAGGTGAAGGCCCGCGTGGGGGAGCTGACGCAACAGCGCGACCTGCTGTCGGTGGTATTTGCTAGCCTGGTCGAAGGCGTCGTGGTGGTGGATCGCGCCGGCGCGGTGGCGCTGGTGAACGATGCGGCGAAGCCACTGCTGGGCCATGAAAATCGGCTCCCGGAGTCGCTCGCGATGCTCGTTAGCCGGGCAAGCCTAGGTCAACCCACGGACGCGGAGCTCGAACTTGTGGGCCGCACAGTGCGGGCCACTGCATGGCCGCTCGGCGCACCCAGCGAGTCGGCTGGTTCGGTGGCCGTTACCGTAGTCTTGTACGATGTAACGCGCCTGCGATCGCTGGAGCTGGTTCGCCGCGAGTTCCTATCCAACGTGGCGCACGAGCTTCGCACTCCGGTCACCGCAATTTCGGGATACGCGGAAACGCTGTTGGCAGGCCGCGTCGATTCTGAGACCTCGGCCGAGTTTCTCGGAACGATCCATCGCAACGCGCAGCGTATTGCCAGCCTGGTTTCCGGGTTGGTTTTGCTCGATCAACTCAGTGGGCGAGCTGCCATCGTCGGCGAGCGCGTCGCTGTGTCGTTACGCGGAATCGTTGACGATGCGGTTCGCACGGTTCGGGGGATTACTGCCGATGCGCAGATCGAGGTCGATATCCCGGGCGAGGTTTCGGTGCTCGCTACGCGGGAGGGCCTCGACCACATCGTGCAGAACCTGATCGACAATGCAGTGAAGTACGGAAATCACACGTCGGTGGTCGTTCGCGCGCGTCGGGATGGAGTACGCGTGCAGCTGAGCGTCAGCGATTCCGGACTGGGAATACCCGCGGGGCACGAAGATCGGATCTTCGAGCGATTCTATCGCGTCGATGCGGGGCGCAGCCGCGATCGAGGCGGATCGGGCCTTGGCTTGGCGATTGTAAAGAGTCAGGCAGAAGCAGTGGGTGGGAAGGTGTGGGTCGAATCGGCAAACCCCGGAGCGCGATTTGTGGTCGAGTTCGAGGCGGCCTAGGTCGGCGGCCGACTGCCTTGGCTTTCCGGCAAGCGCTGTAGTGCGAGTCGGGTGTGGTAGGACATCCGCGTGACTCCCAGATTGGCGCGGCGGATTTACGACCTGCAGCTCGAGCTCGCATACCTCCGCGCGATGCGCGCAGTAGCGAGGAGAGACGCTGCCAACGCTGTTCCAGGGATGGAGGTGTCGATCGATCGCGCAGAAGCGGCGCTGCGCGAGGCGGAGGCCAGCGACGGCGCGGGCGATCTGCCGATGCGGCGGTTGGCGGCACAGTTTGGCCTTCCATTGGTTGAGCAGAGCTTGGTGTGGGCTGCGGTTGCGGCTACCGGGGACCCTCGGTTCGTGATCCCAGCGACTGCGTTGGTTGGGTCGGATGCCCGCGGTGGATTGCCGTTGGCACTGTTTAGTCTCATCGCCGAGTTGGATGGCGACACGAGCCGGACGGTCGCGCTTCGATTGGCGATTGCCCATCCACTCGTGCGCTACCAGCTCCTCGAGATGACTGGTGAGTCACAGGTGGTTCGAGCCAAACCATGTCTCTCGATTTTTCTTGCGGGTGACAGCGACTTGGATCCCGTGGTTGCAGCCCAAGGCGGGTTTGTGGCGCAGCCGCGGGTTCGGATCTTCGATCCGGCGCAGGAGGAAGGTCGCCGCTTGCTCGCTGAGGGGATCGCGAGCTCGGCCGGTGACCCCGACGGCCAGCCGCCTGTGGTGGTTCTGGAAGGTCCGACGGGAACTGGGCGTCGCGTCGCCGTGGCCAGCGTTGCCGATCGCGACGTGCTCGCGCTCGACCTCGCGCGCACGGCGCCCACGGAAGCGGCGACCGCCGAGGCAGTTGCGGCGCTTCGGCGCGAGTGCGTATTGCGCGGGTCAATTCCCGTGATTTGCCATGCCGACGAGCTAATAGACGGTGAAAACGGAGCGCGTCTGCGAACGCTGGGCCGGCTGCTCGACCAATTTCCCGGCGCCGTGGTTGTGACCTCGGCGCGACGTGGGCTCGATCTCGGCACGAGGCGCCGTGTGCTGCGGATCGCCTGGCCGATCCCAGATACTGCGACTCGGCTTGTGCTTTGGCGACATAACATCGGCTCCGCTGGGGCTCATCTCGGCGATGAAGAGTTGGCTCCGTTGGCCCTGCGCCACGCGCTTGGCGCAGGAGCGATTCAGCGAGCGGTTCACACGGCTCACCATCTCGCATCGAGTCGTGGCGAGCACCTTCGCGTCGATACCATCGACTTGGTGACAGGGCTTCGCAATGACATCGCCGATCGCGTCGGAGGTTTGGCGCGTCGGGTTGAACTCAACCAGTCGTGGAGCGATCTGGTGTTGGCTCCCGACCTCATGGATCAAGTCCAATCGCTGATCGCCCGGGTCCGCCATTCGCATCGCGTGTACGAACAGTGGGGATTCGCCAGAAAGGCGGCTCGGGGACTCGGCGTGCCGGCGTTGCTTAGCGGCCCACCCGGTACAGGGAAGACGATGGTCGCGGGCATTATCGCGGCTGAACTCGGCCTTGAGCTGATGCAGGTGGACCTATCGCAGGTCGTATCCAAGTGGATCGGAGAGACCGAAAAGCAGTTGTCGATCGTCTTTGACGCCGCCGAAGCCGGGCATGCACTTCTGCTGTTTGACGAAGCGGATGCGCTGTTTGCCAAACGCACCGAAGTTCGGGGAGCCACCGAGCGCTACGCCAATCTGGAGGTCAACTACTTGTTGCAGCGCGTTGAGAGTTTTGGCGGTATCACGATTCTCACCACGAACTTCGATGCTGCGATCGATCCGGCGCTTAAGCGCCGACTTGCCGCCCATATCGTGTTCTGGCCTCCCGATGAGGACGAGCGCCGGGATCTATGGCAGCGGATGCTCGCGACCGGTTCAGCGCCGGTAGGGGGCAAGCTCGACTTGCCCAAGTTGGCGCACGACTTTCCCGATATGACCGGCGCCAACATTCGCAACTCCGTGCTGGCCGCCGCGTTTCTCGCTGCCGCCGATAGTAGCCCGATTACGCAGGATCACCTCGAACGCGCCGCGAAGGGCGAATATCGTTCGATGGGCCGGGTCCTCAGCCGGTAATCTCGGGATGGGCAGCGATCGGACTCTCTGGCGCCTCGAAGGAAGTCCCCTTGGGGGGCCCCTCCGACAGACGTGGCTGCATTTCTTTGAGGATGGCCTGTCGGATCGCGTCATCGGTGTGTTTCGACGGGTTGATAATGGCGAACGCGTTCGTATTCGGGGCGCGATACCCGATCTCGTTGGAGGTAACTAACGCGGCGTCGATGAGAACGATGCGTCGGTCTTGGTCGCTCGAGTAGACAGCCTGATATGGCACCGGCTGATCCATGCCGAAAAATGCCCGCTGGTCGGCCTTCCCTCGCGCTTTTGCAATCCCTTCGGGATCGCGAGTCGGACTGAGCGCGTAGATGCGAAGATCGGGGCGCGATTCTTGTTCGTTGAGAAGGGCCTTACACACCGCGCGCCATGCGACGGATGCCGAGTCCTTGGCGTTTGAGGATGCTCCCTTGGCAAGGAGTTGGTGCAACCTACTCACGTTTGCCGCGTGATCGGCGAGCGCCGCGGCAAACCCGTAGACGTCGGACGGCTTTGCGAACAGTAGCCCGACCGGTTCCGCCGGCCCATCATGTTTTTTGTCTCGCGCTTGTCCCGTATTCACGGATGCAGTCACGACAGGCGGTTCAACTTTCTTGGGTTGTTGCTCGATCACGGCACCCTTTCGGCTGCGGTCGGTTTCTACATCGGGAAGCGTTCCGCAACTGCCGGGGGGCGTCAAGCAAGAGTCGCTTTTTTGCCTCCGATCGCGCAGGAGGCTAGCGCCTCGGCCCGATCGCTGCGATTCTATTGCCCTTATGACGTCCGTTCTGGGTACGCCACGACGCCCATGACCGCCGAAATCGCGCGCGCGCTCGGGCTGTTTGTCGCGATCGTCGTCACAGCCGCCATTGTGAATCGCTTTGCCCCTGGGGCTCGGCCTCGGCTGCGTTCCATCGCCATCTTGTTTGTGCTGTACGCGGTTGGGTTGGGCGTAGCCCACCTGCTTCGCGCCGTGAACGAGCCGGAGTGGGCGAGTCGAATTCAGATCGCGACCGAAATTCTTCGGGTCATCACCATCATTACGTTAATCGGCACAATTGTATTTCGCATACTGTTTCGCCGGGTGGGCATCGCACTGCCGGCGATCGCTGGCGATCTGATCGCGGGGGTGGGCTACATCGTGGCAACCGTAAGCGTGCTCGCCCAGCACGGCATGGATCCGACCGGCGCACTGGCAACCGGCGCCGTGGTCAGCGCGGTGCTCGCGATTTCGCTGCAGACCACGCTGGGCAACATCCTTGGTGGGGTTGCGCTTCAGCTCGACGGCTCCATCCACGAGGGCGACTGGATCCAACTCGAAAACGGCAAACAAGGCCGCGTTCGCGCGATTCGTTGGCGTCATACACTGGTTGAGACGCGGGACTGGTCGACGATCGTCGTTCCCAATGCCCAGCTGCTGCAGAACAACATTACGATTCTCGGCTGGCGCGACGGCGAAGTAGCGCCGCAGCGTCTTTGGGTATGGTTCAACGTCGACTTTCGCTACTCGCCGCAACGCGTGATAGAGGCGGTGACCGAAGGCCTGCTCGCATCGCCCATTGAGAATGTCGCCGACGAGCCGCCGCCAAATTGTATTTGTATGGACTTCGCCAAAGACGGCCGCGACAGCTTCGCGACGTACGCCGTTCGGTTTTGGGTCCTCGATCTGGAGGTCGACGAGCCCACCAGCTCCCGCGTGCGCACGCGGATCTTTACGGCGTTGCGCCGCGCCAACATTCCCCTAGCAACGCCCGCCATTACCAACTTGGTCGAGGTGCGCGACCGCGAGCGCGAACAAAGCCACATCGAACGCAACATCGATGCGCGGGTCGCTGCGCTGCGGTTCGTCAAGCTGTTTCATCCGCTCACCGACCCCGAGCTGCGCGTGATCGCGGAGAGCCTAAGCCCCGTGATCTACGCGGCCAACGAGCGTATTACGAAGCAGGGGGCCATTGCCCACCATCTCTACATTCTGACGCGAGGTAGGGTCGATATTGTCACCCGCAGCGTGGACAATCCCGATGCGGAGCCCCAGGTTGTCGCGACGCTCGAGGCGCCAGAGGTGTTTGGCGAGCTGGGCGTCATGACCGGTGAGCCGCGAGGCGCCGACGTGGTAGCGCGAACCGACGTCGAATGTCTGCGCCTGGGCAAGCCGGCGTTCGAACGCGTATTAACCGCCCGCCCCCAGGTCGCGAGCGAATTTGCCGAGCTGTTGGCATCGCGCCGGGAGGGGCTGGTCGATGCAAAAGACCGCCTCGACGAAGAGTCGCGCACGACCAGCCACGATCGCGAGCGCGACAAGATCTTGCGCAGTATTAAGACGTTTTTCGGCCTGTAGTAGTGCTAGGTTGCCCGCCGGCAATGACGACCGATCTTCCGACGCTGGCGATCAACACCATTCGCACGCTCGCGATCGATGCCATTCAACGCGCTAACTCGGGCCATCCCGGGTTGCCGATGGGGTGTGCTCCGATGGCGTACGAGCTGTGGCAGAACCATCTTACGCACGATCCGCGCGCTCCCGGCTGGTTCAATCGCGACCGGTTTGTGCTGTCGGCAGGGCACGGTTCGATGCTGCTCTACAGCCTGTTACACCTCCACGGATACGGCGTTTCCCTGGACGACTTGAAGGCGTTTCGGCAGTGGAACTCCAAAACTCCTGGTCATCCGGAGTGGCATCGAACGCCCGGAGTCGAAGCAACGACTGGCCCGCTGGGGCAGGGCGCCGGCAATTCTGTTGGGATGGCGATCGCGGAGCGCTACCTGGCGACGTACTTCAATCGCCCGGGCCACACCGTCGTCGACCATCGCACGTTTGCCCTGGTATCGGACGGCGACATCATGGAGGGAGTGTGCAGCGAGGCCGCTTCACTGGCCGGGCACCTTGCGCTTGGAAAGTTGACCTGGCTCTACGACGCCAATGAGGTCACGCTCGACGGACCGCTGGCTCTGGCGATGAGCGAAGACGTGGGCAAGCGGTTCGAGTCGTACGGCTGGCACGTGCAACACGTCGACAAGGGCGACACCGACGTAGGGGCACTCCACGGTGCGCTTCGCGCAGCGCGCGCCGAGGCGATGCGGCCGTCGTTGATCGTGGTTCGGACCACGATCGGCTATGGTTCGCCGAAAAAGGCGGGGACCAGCGCAGCGCACGGCGCGCCCCTCGGCGATGCGGAAATTGCGGCCACAAAGCAAGCGCTCGGTTGGGATCCGGACCAGAAGTTCTTTGTTCCAGACGAGGTTCGCGCTCACATGGCGCAGTCTGGAAAAGCCGGCGCTGCCGCACACGCGGCTTGGCGCGAGCAGTTGGCCAACTATAAGCGCGCATTTCCCGAGCTGGGCGCACAGCTGGAGCTTGCGATGGCCGGGGCGTTACCCGATGGCTGGGACAGGGACCTGCCAGCGTTTTCTGCGGCGATTTCCACGCGTGCGGCCTGCGGCAAGGTCATGGCCGCGATTGCGGAAAAGGTGCCTTGGCTGTTCGGCGGCGATGCCGATCTGGGCGGATCGACCAAGACGATCGTTGCCGGCGGCGACTACGATCGAACGGGTGCCCACCGCAATCTGCGATTCGGGATTCGCGAGCACGCCATGGGCGCGATTGGCAACGGGATGCTCTACCACGGAGGCTTGCGGTCGTACGTTGCGACGTTCTTCGTGTTTTCCGATTACATGCGGCCGAGCGTGCGACTGGCGGCCCTCAATGGACTGCCTGCGATCTATATTTGGTCGCACGATTCGGTCGGGGTCGGCGAAGACGGTCCGACGCACCAACCCATCGAGCATTTGATGTCGCTGCGAACGATGCCGAATTTGCATACGTTTCGGCCCGCGGACGGCAATGAAACCGCGGTTGCATGGCGGCATGCGATGCGCCGCACGGGGGGACCGACCGCGATCGTGACCTCGCGGCAAGACCTTCCGGTCGTAACCTTGTCGGGCGCGCCGGGGGCGGAGCGCGGAGGCTACGTCCTGGCCGACGGCACCGATGCGATTGTCATTGCCACGGGGTCAGAGGTTGCTGTGGCGCTCGCCGCGCGCACCGAGTTGGCAACGCAAAACGTTTCGGTCCGAGTCGTTTCGATGCCGTGCTGGGAGCTATTCGCCGAACAGGATAGCGACTATCGCGAGTCGGTGCTACCCGCAGCCCGGTGGCAGCGGATATCGATCGAAGCCGGGGTTACCCACGGCTGGCGCCAGCACATTGGCGATCGCGGCATCGCGATCGGCATCGATCGCTACGGCATGTCAGCGCCCGGCGACATCGCGATGGAAAAGCTGGGCATGACGGCCGCCCGGGTTGTGAGTGCCGCAGCTCAGCTGTTGGGCCGGTAGTGCTGCCCCACCACAGGATGTCTCACCGGGAGCAGTATGTGCAAAGTGGACGCTTGAGGTATTGTTTCCGCCGTGCGCTGGTTGATCGTTTTGTTGGCGGCCCTGGGATGCGGCAATGACGGGCGGGGCGACACGAATGATGCTGCACCGGATGGAAATCCGGTTGTCGATTCGGGAACACCATCGTCAGCACCTGCATTTGTGCGAAACTTTTTTTTGGACTGCGGTTCGATCCGAGAAAGGTGCACGCGCCAGACTCCTGGGCCGGGCGTAGGAACGATTCTGCTAGTTACGATCACGTACAGTCCGCAAACGGCTCATGCCGTGTCGGTCACGGACGAGGGCGGGCAATTGTTTCAACGGGCGATCGACCCGATTCCGTGGGCTGCCGGCGACGGAGACTCACAGACCGAGTTGTGGTGGGGACGTCGTGGCCTCGGTACAACGGCAGTACACGTGAACGTTTCGGAACAAGTCAGCATTAATGTCTATGTCAGCGAGTTCGCCGCAACCGCAGTGGATCAAGTCGCAGCGTTCGCAGGAAAGGCCAACAACAGCGGCGTGTTTTCCAGTCGGACGCGAACAATCACCCACGTGCCTCAACTAATTTTTGGCCACGGCGAAGGTCGAAATGCGCTGGTATCTCCGGGAGCAGGATTCACCCAGCGCGTGATGGAGCTGGGAAACATTGAGGAGACCAAGGTCGCCGAGATTCCCGGCGAATATGAAGCTCCGTTCATGCTCGATCGCGGCGGGCACTGGGTCGCGCTGATGGCGACGCTACGTTAATGGCGCTCGGAGGCAGTCCCCTTGGGGGCGGCGCGCCGCGATTCGTTACTTCATGGTGAGCGTGGTCTTGGCGACCACGACATTGTTCGTGGTGAGCAGTTGCACCGTGTAGGTCTTGCCCTTCGCGATTCCTTCGTCTTCATTAATGGAAACGTCGCCGCTGAGAACTGGGCTCTTGGCATCGATGCCGTCGAGCAGCTGATTGGCTGCGAGCTTGCCGTTCTTTAGGAATTCGAGCTTGAGCGAGGTGTTTCCGGTCTTTGACAGGAAGGCTGTGTAGTGAAAATGCCACGACGTTAGGTCGTCGTTTTGGGTTCCGGTCACCTCTTTGAGCTGAACGGCTTTGATTTTGGTGATCGTTTCCTTGTCGGCGCTTGTATCGTTGCCGTCCGCACTTGTTTTTCCTTCCGGGAGGTCCCCTTTGCTGACGATGAGCTGGGCGCGGAATGCTGCGATCACGCCGCGCGACAGATCCGCGGATGCGGGGGCCGAAACGCAGAGCAGGGCGGCGACAGTCGCAAGCAACAGGTGGCGTGACATAGGGTCTCCCGGGTGGTTTGCTTCACCTATTCGGCGTTCTCCACTGCGGCAGGAGCCGATGAAGGGGAAGCTGGTACTTCGACACTTGATTCAGCCGCGGTATTCAGTTTTGCGTTGCGCTCGGCGAGGCGCTTAGCGCGGCGCTCAGGATCCCATGGAGTTCCATCGGGTCCAAGGCCTTTTTCATCAGGCCCGATCGGTTTGCGCGGTCGCTGGCTACGAGGTGGCAGCGGCTGCCCGTCAGGGCCCAGTCGGGGTTGACGCTGGGCTGCGCCTTCGGTCGCACCCGACGCGTCCGTAACCGTTGGTGAAGATTTGTGATTTCGAAATCCACGGTCGTGGTCCCGACCGTCGGGGCCGCTTCGTGCGCCACGCCCGGGGCCTCGGCCGCCGGGACCGCCGGGTCCACGTCCACCTGGCCCACGTCCACCAGGGCCGCGCCCGCCAGGGCCGCGGCGACCCGGTCCTCGGCCTCGTCCAGATTCGTCAAAGGTTCGCGGGGTGGAGGTCAGCTGCCAGCCGATTCCTGCACGTGGCATTTCGCCTCGTCCTGGGCGTTCATCGCGCGGATCTTTCGTTTCCACTTCGGCGCCATATTTCAAGCTGCCGAGGCCGCGCGGCTTTCGGTCGCCTCCGCTGAAGCTCCCTCCTGCGCCGCCGCCTCCTCCGCCTCGTTCGGGGCGGTCGCCACCACGGCTACCGCGCGCGTCTCGCCGGTTTCGAGCCGCACCCGCGACGCGGTCGATGACATAGTGAAATTCGCCGCGCGAAATCGAATTGTGCGGGCCCTTTTCGCCTTGATACACGCGAACCAGGCGGACCCGGTCGATGTCGCGTTCCACAATGTCGAGCGCTTCTAGTAGGCGCTGCGCCCGATCCGGCTGGAGCCCGCACGCCGCCGCCACGGCCGCGATCGTCGCTGCCATTCTAGGACTAGGATCATCTGCCGGGCCGGGGGCCGCAGGTGCGGAGTCGTTCGTAGCTTCGCTGTCGGCCGGAGCGTCGGTCGAGGCGGTTCCTTCCACAACCGCTTCGCCCGACGAGGCCGCTTCGACGGAAACCTCCGCGGCGCTGCCGCCGTCGGCGGGCAGAGGCGCCGGGCTGGCATCCGAAGCTTCTGCCGTTGGACTATCGGCCGCCAAGCCGCTGTTTTCCGGCGGAGGAACGAGTTCTCCGCTGTCCTCGGGGGCTGGAGCCGTCGTAGAGGCCGGCAGTTGGTCGGGCGAGACAGTCGCGCGGGCCGCTGCCGCCCTGCGGAGCATTAGCGTCGAGAACTCGGTCAGTGTCTTCATCGCACAGGCTAGCTACACCAAAGCGTGGCGAAGCGCCAGGGGGGAGCTGTTCCGGCCGCCGGCGCTTCCTGGGCTGATTGCCTTTGGAGCGCCGCCAAAACCGAAATCCCAGTCGATCCACAAGCTTCTGTAGGGAATTTGAGGATCGCGACGTACCAGGGGGGGAATCTAGTTCGGTTGAGCAGGCTTGGCTTCCGACGGGCTGACCGCCACGGTGACGGGGCGAGCGACCGTTAGGCGGACCTGCAGGCCGAGTTCCTCTCGCAGTAAATCGGCTTTGTTCAGCATCGCCGCATCGCTTCGGGACGGTCCGTCCCGAACGACCAGATCGAGGACGATCGCGTTGCCCATCCGAGTGCACACGACCTGCTCGACGCGCGAGCGGTGCTCGAAGTCGAGGCCATCGGCGAGGCGCAGCAGTGCGGTCAGCTTGCGCAGTTGACCTCGCGTGTCCTTGGGGAGTGATGTGCTGTTGATGATTTCCTTGGCGCGGGCGGCGTCTTTTCTGTGGGTACGCGCCATCACGGCGACCAGTTCTCGCGCCGTATCGTCAAGTCCAGGAATCCGGCCCCACCGAATCATGTATTCGGAGTGCTTGTGGTGGCCGCGCTGGTTCACGACTTCGCCCACATCGTGAAGCAGCGCGGCTACTTCGAGGAGCACACCCTTGTCGTCGGGAATGCGGTGAACGTCGCGCAACTGGTGGAACAACTCCCGCGCCAAGACCCGGACATGCTCTCCGTGCGTCGTGTCGTGATCGACGCGGTTGGCGAACCCTCTCGCAGCGGTCAGCAGCGCTTTGCTGTGCGCCCCCTCGGCTTTGACGTGTTCCTCGCGCGCGGTTTCGGCGAGCTCGATCATTACGCCTTCTCGAACGCCAACCCCTGGCGCCAGCAAGCGGTGAAGGCCAAGTTGTCGCGCCACCGTAGCGAATACCAAAGCGGCGATGCCCATGACCTCGGCGCGGTCGCGTTTGACGCCAAACCGCACCATCCGCTCATCGACAGTTGCACCAACGATGGCCGGCAGTTCTTTCTCCAGCGAGGCCAGTTCGAAGCTCGGGCTTTCGTCGCTTGGTGAAAACAGCTTTGCGAGCGCCTCTGCATTGCCCCCGGTAATTGCCGCGACCTCGATTCCGTCCGCACTTGTGGTCTGCGAAAATGGATGCATGAGTGTTGCGGTGTAGCGCCGCACCATCGCGGCTTCTGCTTCACCCAGGGCGCCGTTGAGCCCGAAAGTCTCCATGAGGCGCACAGTCCCTACGGGCAGCGAAACGCCGCGCCACGAGCCGCCGGTATGTAGGTTTACTTCAAGGCTTCCTCCCCCGAGATCTAATATGGCGCGTGGCGGTGCGCTGGCGGCAACGCTGTGCGTGACAGCCTTGCGTACGAGTCTGGCTTCCTCATCGCCGTCGATGACCTCAAGCTCGATCCCGGCTTCGTGGAAAACGCGATGAAGTAGGACGTCGCGGTTTGACGCGCTGCGTACCGCACTGGTGGCGACCGCGCGATACTTGCCGACCTGGTTATGGTCAAAGCGGCTGCGGAAATGGACGAACGCGCGGACCGCGGCATCGATCGTGGCCTCGTCGAGTGCACCATGCGTGAACGCGCGATGACCGAGCCGCACCGGAATGCGCTCGGCTTCCACCCGCACAAGTTCAGATCGATTCGCCCCTGCCAACTCGGCAATCACAAGGCGAATTGCGTTGGAACCCGTGTCGATCGCGCCAAGCCGAGTGCGCGTCATCATCGCTCCGTTACCGTATCACGTCCGGTCGCCCGGCACCCACTGACATCAGGTACTAGATACGAGCTCGGTTCCGACGACTCTGCCGCGATCGAGTTGCAATATCCGGTCGCCGAGTTCGCGCGCCTCCTCGACCGAGTGTGTAACGTGAATGATCGGCACGGCCAGCTCAGCGCTGAGGTCTCGCACCAGGGTGGTTAGCTGCCCTCGCAGAGCTCGATCAAGCGCAGAAAACGGCTCGTCGAGAAGAACTAATTCGGGGGAGCGGGCGAGCGCACGGGCAAGCGCCACGCGCTGAGCCTCCCCGCCTGAGAACGTCCGCGGGCGCCGCTTGGCCAGGTGCGAAACCCCAAGGCGTTCTAGCAGCTGCAGAGCCGCCGCCGCGCGGTCGGGGCGCGCGCGATCGCGCATGCCATACATCACATTGTGCAGCGCAGATAAGTGCGGAAACAGCGCGAGGTTCTGAAACACATACGCCAACCGCCGGTGATGAACCGGCACATCGACTGAACGCTCGACATCGAGCCACACATGGTCGCCGAGCGCAACCCGACCGCTTTGGGGAACCGCTAGGCCGGCGAGCACCGCCAAGATCGTGCTTTTTCCCGACCCGGAAGGTCCCATGATGCAGGTCACACCCGGAGGGCATTCAAGCGTCACCGCGAGGTCAAAGCCATCCCCGCGCGATAGCGCAATCGTTGCCTGCAGCGTGCGAGATCGACTAGCCACGATGGTGCAGCCGGCGTGTGAACCGATTAGCGAGCAGCAGCATCACAACACCCACACACGTAGTCGCAAGGGCCATCGCCCGCGCATCATCATCGCGCTGAGCGACGAGTTGATCGTAGACGAAGATCGATGCCGGGCTTTGGTTGTCGATGCCCAACAGCCCGTTAAAGCGCGAACTAGCGACCATCTGTGTCATCCCGTAGTCGCCAAGTGCCCGCGCAAACGCAAGCATTGCACCTGCAACGATGCCGGGCGTAGCCAACGGCAGCGTGATGGTAAGGAGCACGCGGACCGGCGATGCGCCCAGCGTGCGGGCCGCAGCCAATAGCGTGGGCTCCACCGACTCGATGCCGATGCGCACGGCACCAACGACCAACGGAATCGCCCCGACCGTGGCGGCAATGACAGCGGCTGTAAACGTAAAGACAATGTCGGTTCCGAACAGCCAGTGATAGAGGCGGCCGATCGCGCTGCTCGGCCCGAGCGCGACCAGCAGATAGTAGCCCAGCACTGTTGGTGGCAACACGAGTGGGGTGGAAACTATCGCGCCAAATAGGTCGGGCACCGGCAGACGCTTCCACCCCAATAGGATCGCAAGTAGGGTGCCGAGCACAACCGACAACAGGGTCGCAATGGTGGCGACCTGCAGCGACAGAAATAGCGGCGGCCACATCACGGCAAGGGTGGCGAACCACTCGGGGTCGGAGGATCCGGAAACCTCGCAACGAACACTGCGCCCAAATCGCCGCGCTGCTCCACGTGAATGGTGCCGCCATGAGCCTCGAGGACAAGCTTGCAAAAATACAGACCCAAACCACGGTTCTCGCGGGCCGACGCACGACGGCGTTCGACTTGGTAATAGCGGCCAAAAATCTGCTCGCGCTCGGACTCCGGAACGGGCGGGCCGCTGTTGCCGATCGCAATCTCAACACCACCCTCTAATCGCACTGCGCGAACGCTGCATCGCCCGCCGCGCGGAGCATAACGGGTCGCATTGTCAAGCATGTTCTCGATCACGCGAGCAACCAGACCCCGATCGATGTGGACGATCATGTGCGGATCGACGTCGACCTCGCACCGCAGTTGGCGCATCTCGAACGGTACTCGATTGCTGTCTCGCGCCGCTTCGATCAGCTCGATGAGTTGAACCGGCCCCACCTGGGCGCGCAGCATGCCCACTTCCAATTCATCGACATCGAGGATCGTAGCGACCAGCGAGAGCGTTTTGGCAAGCGCCAGGTCGATGTGTTCGACGTAGGCCTTAGCCTCCATCGATCCATCGTGGAGCTCGTCGCGCAACAACGAGAGATATCCGATCGCTGCAGCTAGGGGAGTGCGCAAGTCGTGCACCACCAGAGCGGCGAGCGCTCGCTTCTTCTCTCGCAGCTCGTGCGCGCTGCTATCCGCTTCGCCTGCGGAGCCTCGTTTGGTGGGCGGTTGCACTAGCCCATCACCTGGTTACGACCCGCTTCCTTTGCCGCAAACATCATCGCGTCGGCTTGCCGAATGAACTCGAGCGGGTCATCGACGTTGCCGCGCAAACTAGCGACCCCAATCGACACCGTTACGGGAATGGTCACATCCTCAAAGCGGAATTCTGCGGCTTCAACCAGTTTACGAACTTTCTCGGCAAACGCCAGCGCCTGGCCTCGATCGATCTCCGGCAGAACAATCGCAAACTCCTCGCCGCCGTAGCGAGCGAGTACGTCTTCGCGGCGAATTTTTCCCTTCACGACCGAAGCGAGGTGCTTTAAGACATAGTCCCCAGCGAGATGGCCGAAACTATCGTTCACCCGTTTGAACCGATCGATGTCGAACATGATGAGCGACAGGTCGCGGCGGTACCGCAACGCGCGTCCCATTTCGCGTTCAAGCGTCTCGACAAAGTAGCGACGATTGTAAACCTGGGTGAGACCATCAACCGTCGTAAGGCGATAAATCTCCTCATGGTAGGCGCTCTCGATGTTGTTCCCTGTCAGAAACTTGAAGATGCAGCGACCGATCTTGATAAAGTCACCGTCGCGCAACGCGTATTCCTCGACCAGCTCATCGTTGACGTACGTTCCATTGGTAGAACCCAAATCGCACAACATCAACGTTCCGCCGGTGTTGATGATCTTGCAATGATTGCGCGATACGGCCTCTTGATCGACCTGAACGTCGGCTTTACTAGAACGCCCAATCGTCACCTGCGACCGCGTTAGGTTAAATTTGCGTCCAAGCTCAAGCCCGTAGATCACAACCAAACACGCCTCTTTGGCGACCGGCCGATCGCTGATCTTGGAGATCGCCGTGACGACGGTCTTACCTGGGGCGGTATCGGTCATCCAGGCTCATCTTATCAGCAATCCAGTCGATTCACCGCATGGTGTCAGCGCATTCGAGACGGTCATCTGCCGGCCGGTTGCACTCGAGAACGTCGTTCGCGTCCAGCGCGTACCCCCCCGACTCGAAGCGGTACGACTGTAGGAGCAAGCGGCCGCTGGGTTGCTTCCAGAAGGCTCGAACCGCACGCATGTTCGCGTCACCCGTGCTAGCGAGGAGCTCCAGCGCAGCCCCTGCAAACGTCCCGAGATAGCGGTTGCAAGCCCCGGGCCCATCGCTAGGCTTGAAAACATTCCAGTAGCAGTTGTCGTAGCGATCGCAATGCGCCCGATCCACCACAATAATTTCGTCACGGCCATCGGAATCCAGGTCGCGATCCGCGCGGTCAAGCCGAGGCGCTGAGGTCATTACTCCATCGCGCTCGGGAACGCCACAGTCCCCGAGTCGAAGACTCGTTGAGGGAACGGGGCGCTGGGCCGCTGTCTGCGGTCGCACGCACGCGACAAGCACCAGGATGAGCGCGCACCGACCCGTCATGAAGAAGTTGACCGTACCAGGTGGATGCGGCTACATCCAGAGCGATGCGACCTGTTGTCTTGCTCGCAAGCGGCGCACTCATCGCCGCCGCGGCCGTGCTGTCGAGCGCGGGTTCTAACCGAGCAAAGCGCACCGCCGCACCGAACTCTGGGCAAGCTACCAGCGTTTCAACGGAATCAGCCTCGAAACCACCGGAGCTCAGACTCGACACGATGCAACGAGTCGGCAACCATTTCGAAGCGACGACGGGCGATGGCCAGCGGGCGACGCTGACGCTGGACCCCGTACTTCAACAAACCGCCGACCAACTGTTGGTGGAGTCGCGCGCGCCTCGCGGCGCCATCGTCGCGATGACTCCCGACGGCAGAATCCTCGCTCTGAGCGGCCGGCGCAGCGCCTCGCCCACGGGCAGCCGCTCTGGAACATTCGACTGGCGCCTGGCAACTGAGGTTTGGGCGCCCGCAGCGTCGGTATTCAAACTTGTAACGGCGAGCGCGCTAGTTGCGGGAGGCATCGACCCCGACCAGAAAATTCGCTATCACGGCGGGCTTCGATCGATCACCGAATCCAATCTCCGAGATAGCCGCCGCGACAACAGCAGTGAGAGTCTGACGTATGCCATCGCCCACAGCAACAATGCCATCGTAGGCAAGCTGGCATATCTGCATCTCGAACCGACCGAGTTAACAGCGTTAGCCCTACGCCTAATGACGCCTGTGCGCTCTACATTCTCGGGTAGCCTCGGTGAGTTTTCTCTACCGCGCGAAAAGAACCTCGAATTCGCTCAAGCCGCGGCTGGATTTAACGGCTCTCGGTTATCGGTTCTCGGCGGCGCCCTACTCGCGGCGACGTTCGCTGGCGAAGGAAATCAACCCAGACCGAAGCTCATCGATGCTTCCGAAACTACCTTCGACAAAGAAGCCCCGCGACGCGTGCTCGCGCCTCAAGTTGCGCGCGCCGTTGGACGCATGATGGTTGCTACATGCGAATTTGGCAGTGCAGCAAAGTCGTTTCGTCGGCGACAGAAGCACCGCATGGATGTTGCGGGCAAGACTGGAACGCTGACGACCAGAACACCGTTTTACATGGAGCACTCTTGGTTCGTCGGGTATGCCCCCGCAGACCAGCCCCAAATCGTCGTGGCGGTCCTTCTGAGTAACCCCGAGAGCTGGCACCTTCGTGGCCACGAGGCCGCACGCCGGCTGATCGACAAAGCCATCGGAGAGCGAGCAATCACCAGCGTTGCGGGTCGAGCGATGAAGCGAAATCGGTGATAGCATCGCTCGCGTCCGTTCGGAGAGCAACGTATGACAAACGCGCATTGGCAACCAGGGCACAACCGCCGCCTCATCCAACCCACTACAACTCGTACTGTTGAGTACAAGCGCCGGGCGCGTGCCGCCTTGGCGCTGCTAGTCGCGATTGGAACAGCGTCGTGGGTTTCGTCGGTGCAAGCCGAGACGCAAGCAGAGATCGCCGCGCGCGAGAACGAAGAGGGAAAGGCCCTCATGTTCAAAGGGAATTATCGAGAAGCCAGCGAGAAGTTTCGCTCTGCAGCCAATCGCGTTCGCGACCCGAAATACTACTTCAACCTGTGCAAATCGACGTACCAGCAAGGCATCTTCGGCGAGGCGCTCGTTGCGTGTCAGTCCGCCGGCAAGCTCAGTGCGGATCCAGAGTTCAAGGCGCGCGTTGCGCAAATGGAAACCAAGATCCGGACCGATGCCGCTGCGCAGCGGGTTCCACTCGCGCCGGAGGTCGACTCCGCAACTCCCCCGAGCGGTTCCGCGACCGGTAGCGGGGCCGCGGCAACGGGCGTCGGCTCCCCGACCGGCAGCGATCCCGGCGGGGAGAGTGGAGTCGCTGGCGGTAGCAATTCCGGCGGCACCACGGGCACGCCCGGTGGTTCACCGAATAACCCCGGCCCTCCCATAACCGGCCCGAGTGCCTCCGCTGGACCGCGATATGCCGTCGGCAGACCCTCCGAAAACTTCGCCGCAGCGAAGCCTCAACATCAGTATTCGTGGTCGATCGGGGCCGATCTCTTCGGCGGCCGGGGGGCAATCGGCCGAGCCGACGCGTATGGCAACACCGTCGTCGGCCTCCGCCTCAAAGCCGACCACCTGCTACAGCAAGCGGCCAAGTTCGGAAGCCAGATCTACTTTCAGGCGTCTGGATTTGGCACCGGCAACGGCACCACGCAGAGCGGAGGCCGAACCGAGCAGTCACTTCAGATCGTCGACATCGGCGGAGCCGTGTACAAACATTTTTGCGGAACGATGAGGGTGTGCGTAACCCCTCTCGGCGGCGTGCAATTTGCGCTGATGAACCCCGGAAACAACTCCACCGGCAGCGGAAGTCAGCTCTTTAACTATGTGGGGTTCGGCGCGCGTTTGGAAGTCGCGGCGTCCTATGCATTCGGGTCGCGGTATGAGCATGTCCTTTCGCTCGGACTAAACTTGAACGCGTACACGAAGGTACTCTCCGAACCCATGAATGGGCTTTCCGCCCAAATCTGGGGACTGGACCGCGGCGGCACCACTGGTTCGCTCGGCTTGGGTTATACGTACCGATTCACCTCCATGCGAAGCCCGTTCTTGTCGCTCGAGTAGTTTCTTGCAAAACAGAATCGGGTAGTGTCTTTCCAACATGGCAACCGAAAAGCAACAAGCCACGCTGTCCCTTCCGGGAGGTCAACACGTCCCCCTCGAGGTGGTGGTAGGAAGCGAAAACGAGCGCGCCATCGATATCACATCGCTGCGCGCACGCACGGGCTACATCACGCTCGACACCGGGTACATGAACACCGGATCGACGTCGAGTTCGATCACCTACCTCGATGGCGAGCAGGGGGTACTGCGCTACCGCGGATATCCGATCGAGGAACTTGCAGAGCAGTCGGACTTCGTCGAAACGTCGTACCTGCTCATTAACGGCAAGCTCCCGAGCGCGGCCGAGCGCAAGGCGTTTTCTACTTCGCTAACCCGCCACAGCCTGATCCACGAGGATATGCATCAGTTTTTTGCTGGGTATCCTCCGACGGCCCACCCGATGGCGGTGTTATCGGCCATGGTCACTT
>CAYQQM010000021.1:0-62761 GCA_964419605.1 uncultured Kofleriaceae bacterium
CGCTGTTAAGCGTTTTGGCTTCCTCGACCGTGATGACGCCTTCCTTGCCGACCTTCTTCATCGCCTCGGCGATCATGTTGCCGATCTCGGTATCGCCGTTTGCGCTGATCGTGCCGACCTGGGCGATATCGTCCTTGCCTTTGGTGGGCGTCGACAGCTTTTTCAGCGACTCGACGATAGCGGCGACGGCGGTATCGATGCCGCGCTTCAGGTCCCTCGGGTTGTGGCCGGCAGCGACGAGCTTAGAGCCTTCGCGGTAAATCGATTGGGCGAGTACCGTGGCAGTGGTTGTGCCGTCTCCGGCGCTATCAGAGGTCTTGGATGCGACCTCCTTTACCATCTGCGCGCCCATGTTCTCGAACTTGTTTTCGAGTTCAATCTCTTTGGCGACGGTAACGCCGTCCTTGGTGACCGTGGGAGCGCCCCAGGACTTCTCGATCACCACGTTGCGACCGCGCGGGCCGAGCGTGACCTTCACAGCGTTGGCGAGTGTGTCGACACCCGACATCACGCGGTTCCGAGCCTTTTCATCGAAAATAATATCTTTCGCAGCCATGTTCGTTCTCCTTTGCCTACGACTCGATCACGCCGAGGACTTCGTCCTCGCGAATAATGATGTGTTCCACGCCGTCGACCTTGATCTCGGTGCCGGCATACTTGCCAAACAGGATCCGATCTCCCGCTTTGACGTCGAGTTTGACGATCGTGCCGTCTTCAAGGCGCTTGCCCGAGCCGACCGCGACCACGTTGCCTTCCAGCGGGCGCTCTTTCGCCGAGTCTGGAATGATGATGCCACCGCGAGTCTTCTCGGCCTCCTCAACGCGGCGAATCAGGATGCGATCTGCTAATGGACGGACGTTCATGTGGCTATCTCCTCAGGGGTCCTGGTTAGATCCGGATTTTATTAGCACTCACCTGGCGCGACTGCTAACGGGCTAGGACATAAGGCCTGAAACCGCGGGCCGCAAGGGTCTATCGGACGGTTTTTGTTCGAATGTTGCGCAGCCGATCGATCGTGTTGTTCATACACGAACCTGCCGGAAAGCCGCTCGGCGTTGTCGGTGTTTAACCGCCTGGAATTCGGTAGGATATTGCAAATCCGGACGCTTGGCCGAACGATTGAATCATGGACGTCACACTGGCTACTTCGGTGGACGAGTTCTTTCACCAGGCGGTGACGACGGCGATGTCCGCGGTCGATCTCTCCGCTTCTGAGCCAGCGAGCTGGTATCTCGTTGGCCTTTTGGGCGAGATGACCCGGACGCGGATCCCGGATGAACCTCTGGGCCTTAAGCTCGTTGCCACGGGCCAGGAACCGGCCGAGCGCGTTCGAACGCTCAAGCAGGTCGGTGATACCTCGTTGTACGTGGCGGGGTTCTTTGCTGAGTCGCTGAATCGATCGCTAGTAGATGCCGAATACTACGTCGGCATCGGTCAAAGCGCGTACGCCCAGCTAGCACGTTCGCTGGGCGCCCAGCGGTCCCTGTCCGACGTATACGGCGAGCTCGCCGAAAAATTTCCGCAGTTTGTCGATGTGATTTCGGAGGTTCGCAAACGCGCGGAGTTTGCAACGAGCGATATCGGCAAGCTCTATGAACTGTGGCTCCGCACTCGGGACGAATGGATCGAGAACAAGCTTCGCTCGGTCGGTGTGCTGCTCGGGCCCGACGGCAAGTGCTGAGGCGGGTGCAATGCGGGCTCGAGGCGCTGTACCGGGTTGATACCGGCGTGACCATCGATGATTTCGTGATCGATGAGCCGACGCGCAGCGCACTGGTCGCCGATCGAAAGCCCCGCGAGCAGCTGCTGGTTGTCGAAGCGGGAGGGGAAGCGGCGCTAGCGCTGTTCGTGGATCCGGGCGCGCTTGCCAACCTGGAGCGCAACGATCCGGTGGAACAGCTCGGGGCTCACAACTTGGGCGACTTTCTGTTGGTCGTCGAAGGCGTGAGCCACTTCATTTACGCAGTCGCGTGCGCGCGCGACGAGCGGCCGGTCACGCAACTCGAGCTCGAGCTGCAGGCGGAAGTCGACAAATACGTAACCTGTTTGCTCGTCGGCCGCCCCGAGATCGAGGCCAGCGCTTCGCTGCGCGAACGCCTATTCGCAGAACCGTGTTACGATCCCGACCTGTCCGACGTCGAGATATCCCGCTACCGCGCGGCCAACGACAACGCCTTGCGCTACGCCGCGTGGCTGGAGTCCTCGTTTGTCGCCTCGCGGCGCGTTCCCGAAATGCTCAACGAGCTTCGCCAGTTCTACCGCCACGGTCTGGCCAGGAAGTTGGCCCGCATTGCCGAATGCGCGTAGGGAGCCCACATGTGGCTCGATTCCGCATGCGTAAGTGCCTGTCATTTAAAAGAAAAGCGTTGCTGCCACGCGAGACTTTTCGGTACGCTGGTAGGCAATGCGCCAGCTCCACATAGCCTTAGTTTCGCTCGGTCTCGTGCTCGCCGCGTGCGGTCATCGCGCAAACAGCAACGGCGATGGTGACGCCAACGTCAGCGGTGATGGATCGCCCAATTCCGACGCTTCGGTCGCGCTAACGCCTCCAAACTGCGTTCCGGGCGCGACGCAGTGCACCGACTGCAAGGACAACGACGGCGACGGGCGCTCGGATGGCTACGATCCGGAATGCACCGGCGCACTCGACAACGATGAAGGCAGCTTCGCGACCGGGATTCCAGGCGACAATAAGGATGCGGTCAAGCAAGACTGCTTCTTCGACGGCAATAGCGGCTCAGGTGGCGGCGATTGCCAGCGGCACGTATGTTGCCTCCTTGGTGCGCCCGATGTCGCCAGCTGTCCAATAGGCGCCAACCAGTACGATCCGGCCTCGTGCAATGCTCCTCAGAACCAAAGCTGCATCGAGAAGTGCGTTCCGTTGGCTCCCCCCGGCTGCGACTGCTTTGGCTGCTGCACCGTGTGCGACCCGGCGACCAACCAATGCCGGGACATCCTTACTAACCCGTCGGTCGCGCCGAACTGCGGCGACGCCAACGTGCTTGATCCCGCAGCCTGCCCGGCATGCGTGAAGGCGGCGGACTGTCAAAAACCGTGCGGCGCCGAGGGGTGTATTCTGTGTGCAGGACAAGATCCAAGTGACCTGCCGGCCAGCTGCGGTGGAACCAACGCGTGCCCCGATAGCCAGTCGTGTGTGACCGCGTCCTGCGGCACAGGAACGTACTGCTCAAATGGCTGCTGCATTCCTGAAGGCGTCCTTCTGTAACCACGCGGCTTGGGGCCGGGCAGCGCGGATTAGAACCAATGCGGTGCGTTCGAAAACGATTTGCAGATCGCGACGCAATGGGGGCCGAACGTGCGGCGGGCTGTTCTTAGGGGTCAAAGCGATAGCCCGACCCGCGCACGGTGATGAAGTGCTCAGGCGCTTCCGGATCGCGTTCGAAGCGTTTGCGCAGCTGACCGACGAAGTTGTCGATGGTACGGACCGACCCTGCCGATTGTCCCCAGACCAGGGAAAATAGCTGGGATCTCGCGAACACTTGGCTTGGATGGCGGACGAAGAATACGAGAAGCTCGAATTCGAGATGCGTGAGCTTGATCTCCTCGCCTTTGCGCAGGACCACGCGTTGCGCGCAGTCGATCGAAACATCGGCGAATGCCAGGTCGCCGCCCTGGCCGACTGCTTGGGGGGTGGACACCGTGGAAACGCGGCGCAATACGGCATCGATCCGAGCCAGCAGCTCCGCGAGCGCGAACGGCTTGGTCACGTAGTCGTCAGCGCCGAGTCGCAGGGCGGCGACTTTGTCGTACTCGCCGTCGCGGGCCGATAGAACGATCACCGGAACCAGGTTGTCGGCGGCGCGTATCGCTGCGAGAACCTCGAGCCCATTTTTTTTGGGCAGATTGATGTCCAACAATACGAGCGCAAACTCGCGGTCCGTGATCTGCGCAATCGCGTCCTCACCATCGCGAGCAATCGAGCTTGCCCGGCCCGCTAGCTTTAGGTTCAGCGCGAGCCCTGTGGCAATCGCTTCATCATCTTCGACGATAAGGATCATGGCGTACTCGCTGCGCCCAGGGTGCGCTTGCTCTCAGTCGATCCGGGTTGCGCCCGGTCGCGATGGCGTTTGAGTCGGATGCGGAACGTGGTCTCTCCGGGACGAGAAGTTAGGTCTAACCGCCCGCCGTGGCCACGGACGATGGTGCGCACCAACGCGAGCCCAAGGCCAATGCCTGGAGCGCCGCTATCGACGGCGGCGCGGCCGCGTTTGAATTGCTCGTAAATCGACTTCTGTTCGGAGCGCTCGATGCCGATTCCATTGTCGACCACGACGAGGTCGACGCGACGGCCGACGGGATGGGCCGCAATCGAGATACGCTTGTCTGTGCCCGAATATTTCCATGCATTAGTGAGCAAATTTACGAGGGCACGTACTAGGGTATCTTTGTCTCCAACGAGCGCGAGTCCGGGTTCACTGACCACGACTTGGATCCGCGTCGGGGTCGTGAGCGTGCAGGCGTCGAATGCGGCGATGGACTCGCTGATGAGCTGTTGCACATCGACGCGTTCCTTGGCGTATACGTGGCTGCCCGATTCAAGCTTAGATAGCTCGAGAACGCGGCCCACCAACGATTCGAGGCGGTCTGTTTCCTGTGCCAAAAGCGATACGACATGGGTTCGTTCTTCGTCGGCTAGCCGATTGGTTCGCAGCGACTCGATCAGCAGCCGGATCGAGGTTACCGGGGTTCGCAATTCGTGGGACACCGCGGCGGTAAAGTCATTTTGGACCCGTGCCAGCGATGCTCCCTTGGTAACAAAGGTCGAAACCAGGATATAGCCGGTGATGCCGCTACCGCAAAACGTCAGAACAAGGACTCCCGAAACGAGTGCAGAGCGGTCGCCGATGACGATGAGGATGATTCCTACCGCGGTCATTAAGATCGTCGGCACGAGCACGGCAAGCATCAATACGAGCTGCGCGCGCCGGAGTTGGATCTGTGCAGGCGGGGCCCGCATAACTACGGTGTACCTTACAATGGACGCATGGCGGAATCACCTACACCCAAAGCCGGGGATACAGCCGAGTCGCGCCTCGGTAAGTTTATCTCCAAATACAACACGTTTTTATCCAGCTTTGTGATTGGTATCGCCGGGTTGGTGGCGACTTCGATCTGGCAGTTTCGCCAAGCGGAGACCGCCCAGCGCCAGGCCGAGTCTCAGCAAAAAATCGCCGAGACCCAGGCAGCGAACAACTGGAAGATCGAACGCGCTGAGATTCTCGGTAAGAATCTCGAAGTATTGGCGGCCACCGGCTCGAACACGGCCGATCAGCGATACGGCGTATTGTTGTCGCTCACCCGCGCTGAAATCCTCGATCCGGAGCTCACGATGTCCTACGCTCTCGAGTTGGGCAAGGACAACTCCGACTATATGATGTCGGTACTCTCCAATACCGAGATCAAGGACTACCAGCGGCTGTCGCACGCGTACGCGCTATCGTGCGAAAAGTTGTACGGTACGTCTCCAGCGATCGATGCGTGTGCCGATCCGCTCGCAGCCCGCTCCGAAGCGATCGGCCATATGGTGGCCAACGACGTGCTCGCGGAGCTGGCGCGGCCGCTGCCCATCGTGAAGCCGCCCAGTTCGAGCGCGCTCAGTCTGCTTAGCGACGAACGCAATACTCAACTCAACATTCAGCGCTATGCGGGGATGTATGAGATCGCCGTGACCACGATGTACCAACGACGGCAGTGGTCGGACTTGGCGAAGTTTGCTGCGCATTCTCCGGGTGCTCACTTGGTGCTGGCGCTGGTAATTGCGACTGCGAGAACCGGTGAGCTAACGACCCAAGACGAAGTCATGGTGCTCGATCGCTTTCACGACGACCAGACCAAGTGGTTGAGCGATTACCTGCTTAGCAAGTCATGCGATGCTGAGTGCAAAGGCCGGGTGATGGAAGTGATGGTTACCCACTATCAAGAGTCGAAGGGCGATTACGATGCTGCGATGCGCCGGTTGCTCAAGAGCCCGCGGGCTGCAGCGGGCGTGGCGACCACCCGCTTGAACGCGCGCTTGTTGTGGTGCCAGGTCAGCGACGACGATTTGTTTCCGCTTCGCGATCAGGTGCTCGTTCCGGTTGCAAAGGACCTGCTGGCGCCCGGAGCAAGTCCCGACGTGCGAGGCGTGGTGCTGGAGCTGCTTTCTCTCGTGCCCGAACCCTCGGCCGAACTCACCGCAGAGAATGAGGCGTGGATCAAGCTATTGGGGGAAATCGATAAGCTGGAGAATGTCACCGATAAGGCGAATCGGGCAGGGAGGACGATGAGCGATCGGCGCGCAACTGCCGCATACCAACGCGAGCATCCGCCGAAGGCGTTGCGCAGGCTCAATTTTTGTGTGGCTGGCGCAGACCACGGCGGATGATCATCGGAGACGTCGCTTTCTGTGGATCGCGAGTCGCGCTAGGTGCGGTCAGCGGCGACGCCGGGTCGACGCGGCTTGGACCTTGCGGCGGCGCAGGCGAGTTGCCTCTTTGAGCCGTCGTTCGGTGTGTTCGATCAGTTGGACTTGGCTGTGGCGGGCGCCGAGACCGTTGCGCTGGGTATAGCTGCCATCGCTGGTCATGTCCCATGCACCGCGCTGATCGGCGAGTTGGGTGTCCAGAACGAAGCGCAACTCGGCTTGCAGGCGCGCATCTTCGATCGGGCATAGGACTTCGACCCGGTGCTCCAAATTGCGCTGCATCGCGTCGGCGGAGCCAATGTAGTACTCGAACTTTCCGGCGTTGTGAAAGTAGTAAATCCGGCCGTGCTCGAGGAACCGGCCGATCACGCTGACCACGCGGATACTCGACGAAATACCTTCAAGGCCTGGCCGCAGCCGGCAGGTGTCGCGCACGATCAGGTCGATCGCGACCCCGCGCTGTGAGGCGCGGTAGAGCGCTCGTACGATGTCGATATCTTCAAGTGCGTTGAGCTTCCACTGGATGTGGCCGCGTTCGCCGGCCTCTGCATTGGCAATCTCTCGGTCGATTTTTTCGAGCAATGCCGGCTTGAGTTGCTTAGGCGCGACTAGCAGCTTTTGATATTTGCGCCGAGGCTTATAGCCGGTGGTTAGGTAGTTAAATAGCTCGGTCAGGTCGCGGCCAATGGCGTCGTTGCACGTGAACAGCCCCAGGTCGGAATACAGGCGCGCCGTCCCAGCGTGGTAGTTGCCCGTACTGACGTGCGCATAGCGGCGCAGACCGTCGTAGTCTTGGCGAACGACGAGCGTGACTTTGGTGTGCGTCTTCAGTCCAACGACGCCGTAAGTGACGTGGATCCCTGCTCGTTCCATACGCGTGGCCCACTTGATATTTGCTTCTTCGTCAAAGCGAGCCTTTAGTTCGAGCACCACGGCGACCTGTTTGCCATTCTTGGCAGCGCGAACGAGATGTTTGATGACCTCGGAATCTTTGGAAGTGCGGTACAGCGTGGTCTTAATGGCGCGTACTTTGGGATCATCCGCCGCTTCGCGCAGGAATCGCTCAACGGACTGCTGAAACGACTCGTACGGGTGATGGACTAGGATGTGTTTGGCGTCGCGGATGGCATGAAACACACTGCCTTCGGTGAGGAAGTCCACGGGTTGCGACGGCGCATGCGGCTGGTCGCGCAACTCGGGAACATCCAGCATTGCGATCTCCATCAGGTCGCGCTGGCCGAGCATGCCCTGCGCTTCGAACACATCCATTTCGTCGAGCCCGAGTTCGGAGGCCAGCCGGCCGCGCAGCTGCGCATGCATGGTGCGCTCAACTTGCAGCCGCACCACGGGGGCAAACTTGCGATTTCGTAGCTCGATCTCGATCATTTCGAGTAGGTCATCCGCTTCTTCTTCGTCGCGTTCGGTGATCGCATTGCGCGTGACCCGAAACAGAGCGCACGCCTCGATGTCCATCCCCGGAAATAACAGGTCGAGGTTGTTCGCGATGACTTCCGCGAGGTCGACAAACGTGCGCGAAGTTCCGAGGCGGACAAACCGCGAAACGCCGCCGCCGACCGGAACTTTCACGCGTGCCAGCAGTGGCTCGGAATCGTTTTCGTGGCGCAAAGATACCAACAGGTTGAGCGACAGGTTGGAGACGAATGGAAACGGATGCGCCGGATCCATGGCTTGCGGCGTTACCAGTGGAAAGATGTCGCGTAGATAGTAGTCGCGGACCCAGGCCCGGTCGGTCGCATCGAGTTCTTGGTACGGGGCAATCCACACCGAAGCGGCTTTAAGCTCGGCGACCAGTCCTTCGAGGATTCGAGCTTTGTGCGATTCCAGTCGGTTGATGAAGTCGAGGCTATCAGCGACCTGTTGCTGCGGCGTTCTGCCATCGGGGGTCACCGAATGCAGTTGGGCTCCGACCTGTTGCTTCAACCCTCCGACTCGCTTCTGGAAGAACTCATCGATGTTTGAACTGACGATGGCAAGGAACCGCATGCGTTCGAGCAGCGGAGAACGATGGTCCTCGGCTTCGCGCAACACGCGCCAGCAGAAGTTTAGGTAGGTGAGTTCACGGTTTAGATACAGCTCCGAAGCGGCCAGGTCCGTTGGAACGGCGGTGGCGATCCCAGGCGCTGCCGGGGTCTTTACTTCGTCACCGCTAACCGGGTTGGTTAGGGCTGGGGCGTCTACGGGTACCAACTCCAGTCGCGGTGGGCTCGGCGCGATGGATCGTTCGGCAGACACCCCTCTATTATACCCGCTACCGAGCTTCGGAAATTAAGCCGAAAAGTATAATAAAAACAGGGGTTACTGGCGCATGCTGCCGGTGCGCAAGGCACGAGCCCAGCCGGGCTGGCCGCGCGATTCGGCCATTTTGGCCATAGGCTCAAAGTCGTATGCCACACAATGTAGCTCTGCGCTCCACCCGGCTGGCGTCTGAGAGACCACAGCGTAACGCGCGTGTGGGCTGCAGGTTTCGACGATGTAGGGGTAGGGGGAGGTGTCGTCGAAGCTGGGTAATCCCACGCTGCCGGGGTTGACGACGAGGATGGCCCCCCGTTCACTCTCTGCCATCGTCGCCGTGGTCACGCGCGGTACGTGTGAATGACCACAAACGATCACTCGGGCCCGCTTCGTGTGCGGTCCATGTCCGAGGCGGTCGCGCACTTCCGCACGGGTCGCGGCCCGAATTCCTGGCGAGCCATTCTTGCCGAAGTCGTCGATCACGGTTTCCATCAGGTACTGCTCATCGCTGGTCGGTGTGCCGTGGCACACAAACACCTCCTCGCCCATCCAACGCGTTGCCGGCGCGGACATGAGCCATTCGCGCTGCGCAGCGCCGATCGATTTCGCCGCGTATGCGTCGCCGGCACCCATGGAATCGATTGGCAGCGTGAGGACCTGGCGGTCGTTATTGCCGGCAATCATGGCGATCTCCCGCCGCGCCATCAAGCGGTCGGCGGTTTCGGCGGGGAGCAGCGGGCCGCTGAGGATGTCACCTGCGTTGATGATCGCGTCGACTTTGCGTTCGCGATCGATGTCGGCGAGTACTGCGTCGAGAGCGGGTAAGTTGCCGTGAATATCGGATAGGATAGCAAGCCGCATGTGGACCCCACGATTGCATCGCGAAAATCTCGGGTCGGCAAGTTTCTACCGATTCGCCTCGCGTCCGGTTGCGGCTTCAAAGGTTCTGCGCCGCGTACCTTGAATCAGCCAAACCTGCCCTTGGTCGATTCCTCCGTCGGTGATGGTTTCTGCTCCGAGGTCGGCGGTCCAAATTCTCTGGCCGGTTTCGAGATCGACCCCAACGATTTGGTGCCAGTCCGTGCCGCCCACAAATTCGTATGCGCGGTGGTGGTCGGTCAGCGTGATCGGCCCCGACGTCTGGGTGGAGATGGGTTCGCGCTCGGGAGCAAAGCGGAATCCTCCGAGCTTTTTCCCGGACCGCCGAGCCACGGCGAACACCTCGGCTCGGCCGCCGCGTTCCACTCTGGCGGTCACTGCGCTCGATCCCCACGCGATCGCGGGCCGACGACTCGTGCCCGCGTAGTGAGGCAACAGAGCTTGCCAAACCAGGTTATCTCGCGCGTGCAGTTCGAGGAATGCGCGCTCGCCCCCGGACTCGGCACGTACGACAAGGGTTTCATCGTTGCCGATGTGGATCGAATCGATGACGTCGCCCGGACGCGGCCGCGCGTGCACCGCGTACCAAGCGCCGACCCCCGCAACTGCAATTCCGGCAACGACGACAGCAGGGCCGAGATAGCCGAGGCGCGGCACGGGGGACGTATAGCACCGAGGTCGATGTAGGTGAAGTGCATGGGTGTGATCGCGACGAATTGAATCAATGAGTTAGAGTCCGAAACCGGAACCGGAGCCGGGACCGGAACCGGAGTCGGGACCGGAACCGGAGTCGGGACCGGAACCGGAGTCGGGACCGGAACCGGAGTCGGGACCGGAACCGGAGTCGGGACCGGAACCGGCTAGCGACGGGCCAGAGCGTAGATCATTCCGCCCAGGCGATGCCGCTGTGCAGCGCACGGCAGTTCGCTCAGCCAGCCCTGAGCGGCCGCAATCTCGAGCACTGCACTGAGCGGATTCGCAGTCGAGGCGCGCCCCACGACCGCTGTTGTTTCTATCTAGAACCGGGGTTAGCGCAGGATGATTGCGGGGAGCATATCTCCCATCTCGCCGGGGTTGTCACCGCGGTCCTTCCTGTCACCCTGGCCGAGCTGAGCAGTCCCATTGTAGCCCCAGCACTTGAGGGTGTTGTTATCCAGCAGTGCACATGTATGTTCAGCACCTGCTCCGATCGCCTGTGCTGTACGAGTGCCGAGATCGATCGCGGGGAGCATATTTCCCATCTCCCCCGGATTGCGACCACGGTCCCTATCATCGCCCTGTCCTAGCTGACCGACCCGATTGGAGCCCCAACACTTCATCGTGTTGTCGTCGAGGACTGCACACGTGTGCTCACCTCCCACGGCAATGGATTTGGCCGTTCGACTGGCACCGAGGTCGATGGCGGCAAGATTCGCACCCATCTCTCCCGGATTGTCACCGCGATCCTTGACGTCACCTTGGCCGAGCTGGCCATACCCATTGGAGCCCCAACACTTGACAGTGTTGTCATCGAGCAGCGCACAAGTGTGGGCGCTTTTCGCGGCGATGGCCCGAGCTGTCCGACCAGCACCAAGATCAACGGCGAGAAGATTTGCTCCCATCTCGCCCGGGTCGTCGCCGCGGCGTGTGGTGTCGCCTTGTCCAAGCTGGCCCAAAACATTCGAGCCCCAGCACTTGACGGTATCGTTGTCGAGCAGTGCACAAGAGTGGACCCCTCCCACAGCGATGGCCTTGGCCGTCCGTCCAGCACCGAGATCGATGGCTGGAAGATTCGCGCCCATCTCGCCCGGATTGTCGCCGCGATCCCTGATGTCGCCCTGGCCGAGCTGGCCAGACCCATTATAGCCCCAGCACTTGACGGTATCGTTGTCTAGCAGTGCACAGGTGTGAGCCCCTCCCAAAGCGATGGCCTTGGCCGTCCGTCCAGCACCGAGATCGATGGCTGGAAGATTCGCGCCCATCTCGCCCGGATTGTCACCGCGATCCCGGTTGTCGCCCTGACCGAGCTCGCCCAGACCGTTATATCCCCAGCATTTGACGGTGCCGTCGTCGAGTAACGCGCATGTGCGACCAATCGCCGCTGCAATGCTCTTGCACGTTCTCCCGGGGCCAAGGTCAATGGCAAGCAGATTGACCCCCATCTCGCCGGCATCGTCGCCACGACGGACCATGTCGCCTTGGCCGAGCTCGCCAAGACCGTTCGACCCCCAGCACTTGATCGCTCCCTCCGCTAACAGAGCGCACGTATGGTAGATACCTACACCGAGGGAGCGTACGCCCGCGACTTCGCAAACGTCGCCTGAGTAGCCTGCAGGACAGGAGCACGCAGAACCATTTTCCTTGACGACACAACTGCCGCCATTTTGACACCTGTTGGTACTACAAGCGTCCTCTCCGCTCGTCTCGCATGTTGGGCCCGAATAACCCACGGCGCACTCGCACATGTACGAGGTGGCGTCTGAAATACACGTACCGCCGTTCTTGCACGGATCGGAGCTGCAGTTGTCGGCAACGTTGTTTGCGTTCGTTGCACAGCTACCAGCTACAAGAACCGACATCAGGAATGGGACTAGGCGAATTTCTGACATCGGATCGATGGATAACATCGCCTGGGCATCCATACAAGCGTTTCTTCTAGGGCCTCAAGGCCAAGGAGGTGACTGCGGGTCGGTGGTTCCGGACGCGGTGTGGGTGCGAGGCGCAGATGGCACGCTGACGGTGATCGACCTGCCGGCGCCGAGGGACGACGATGTTGCGCAGCTCGCACGGAAGATGTGTCGCACCATGACCGCGGTCGTGGTGCGGTGGCAAGAGGCGCGTGGCGAAGCGGAGCACTTTACGAAGCGCGACAAGGGCAAGCTGGCCAACCGGCTCGTCAAGCGCCTCCAAGATCTTGGATTTGCAGTCGCAGCGCGTCCCACGACCGCTGTGGTTTCTATCTAGGTTTCGCTGACTCGCTTTCCGCCGGCAGCGTTGGAATAGTCAAAGGGCTTGGGTCGGGTGAGTTGTCCGGTGCTCCCGGCACTGGTTTTCGCTTGGACGAGGACGCGGCGGCCAACCGCAAAGAACACCGTGATTTTGCCTTTGTCGCTGATCTCTACGATGCCTTGGCCAAACGTCGGATGCTCGACGCGCTCAGCTACTTCGAAGTGTTCGGTGGCGCGATAGCTGCGCACCGGCTTGGATAGGTCGGCAGCGACAGCTGGTCGGCCGAACCGCTCGACTGGAGCTTTGGCTCGCTCCGGGCTAGGGGGCGCCGAACGCTTTACTTTGCTGGTCTGCGACCCATGTGGCGACTTGTAGCGGTGTTCCTTGTTGCACTCTTTGCAATGCACTTTCACGATTTCATCGCCGACTTTGGCCACGACGACGTGCCAGACGTCCCCACATTTGGAGCAAAGCGCTTCGATATCGGCACCGACGGAGGCGGTCATTGCGCGCACCTTAACAGAAGGTGGAGCTTAGGGCTGGCGAACACGCGCGATTTGAATCGCCAGCTCGCGCACGATGCGCGGCAGCAGCTTGTGTTCTTCGGCCTGAATCCGAGCGTGTAGCGTGGCCGGGGTATCATTGGGGAGCACTGCGACCGGAATCTGGGAGATGATGGGGCCGCCATCTACGGTGGCGTCGACGAAATGTACCGTAACGCCCGTGGTGGACGCGCCTGCCGCAATCGCTTGTGCCGGAGCATCGATGCCAGGAAACGCCGGGAGCAGGGAAGGGTGCGTGTTCACCACGCGGCCCGGAAACCGATCCAGAAAGTGACTCGTCAGCACGCGCATGAATCCGGCAAGGATGACGAGGTCGACAGGGCCGAGTGCGGCAAGAATGGCATCTTCAAACGCGGCTCGCGAACGGCCGCGATGGTCGACCAGGTGAACCGGTTTGTTTGCCGCGGTTGCGCGGGCGATCGCCGCAGCTCCGGGATTGTTGCAGATTACCGCTCGAATGGTCCCCGGGGCGAGCTCGCCCCGCGCTTCGGCGTCGAGAAGGGCTTGCAAATTGGTTCCGGTCCCGGAGACCAGTACTCCAAGGGTAACGCCCGAATCGGATGCAGTCATTGCTACTGCCGCATTCGCGATGCGCTGCCGCCCTCACGAGGCACCAGCTTGCCGACGATCCGCGCACTGTGGTTGGCGAGCAGCCGAACCGCGCCGTCGGCGGCCGCTGCGGGAACGACAACGATCATGCCGAGGCCCATGTTAAACGTGCGAAGCATCTCCAGGTCGCTCACGCCGGCACTAGCGATCAGCTTCATCACGGGTGGAACCTTCCAGGTCGTGGGATCTAGCTCAATCGCGAGCGAGTCGTCGCAGAAAATTCGCGGCGGATTTTCGATCAGGCCTCCACCCGTAATGTGGGCGGCTGCTTTCCACGGCACGACCGCCAGTTGACGAAACGCAGCGGCATACAGCGCGGTGGGCCGAATCATCGCATCGGCCACGGACTCACCGGCCAAACTTTCGGGGCGTGCATCGAACGGCAACGCCAACGACTCGAGGATGACTTTGCGAGCGAGCGAATGGCCGTTCGAATGCAAGCCTGAGGAGGGCAGTCCGATCACTACGTCGCCCTCGACGAGGTCGAGTCGCGGGCGAATGGCCGAGCGTTCGACGATACCGACGCAAAACCCGGCCAGGTCGTAGTCGCCGCCTTTGTACAAACCGGGGAGCTCGGCGGTTTCTCCGCCTACCAAGGCGCACCCCGATTCACGGCAACCTTCGGCAATTCCGGCGACGACCGCAGCTGCGACCTCCACCGAGAGCGCGCCGGTTGCGAAGTAGTCCAAGAAAAATAGCGGCTCGGCTCCGGTGACGAGCACATCGTTTACGCACATCGCGACGAGATCGATGCCGATCGTCTCGTGGCGGCCCAGGGCGAGCGCGGTTTTGAGTTTGGTGCCAACTCCGTCGGTGCCGCTGACCAAGATCGGCTCTTTGTACCCCTGGGGAATCGCGCATAGCGCCGCGAATCCTCCGATCCCACCCAGGACTTCGGGGCGCATGGTCGACTTGGCGAGCGGCTTGATCCGCTCGACCAGTGTGTTGCCGGCGTCGATATCCACGCCGGCGTCCTTATAGGTCAAGGCCATCCCGGTCCTCGTACCATAACTCATCGGGGACCAGGGGCTGTCCCGATGTTCAAACTGCGCGGAAACGGCTCATTCGATTTTCGTTCCCATTGGACTTTTGCGTCGAGTAGATCCTTCAGGGTCCTCGAAGCAGCGCCAATGACTGAGCCCTTACGGGCACAGCTCGCGCCAGCTGTGTCCTTCTCGCCCCATCATTTCATCCGCCGCGGGCGGGCCACCAGAGCCGTCTTCGTAAATGTGAACACCAGGGGTGGCCTCCCACACTTGCAGAACCGGCTGTATCAACTCCCAGGCGCGGTCTACAGAGTCGCGGCGGTTGAACAGAGTCGCGTCGCCGCGCATGCAGTCGAGGAGCAAGCGTTCATACGCCTCGGCAATGGGGCGCTTGAATGCATCCGCGTAACTCATTTCCATGGTGACGTTGCCGACATTGATGCTTTCTCCCGGTACCTTGGCAACAAAGCGCAGCGAGATACCTTCGTGTGGCTGAATGCGGAGCGTAAGAACCGCGGGCTGCAATACCGAGCCGGCAGCCTCCTCTTTGAAGAGCACGAGCGGTACCGATCGAAAGTGAATCGACACTTCTGTCAGGCGTTCCGCCAGTTTCTTGCCGGCGCGCAAATAGAACGGAACACCGTGCCACCGCCAACTGTCGATCAGGAACCTTACGGCTGCGTACGTAGGGGTTTGTGAGTTCGCTGGAACGCCCGGCTCTTCGCGATACGTTCGGTATTGTCCGCGCACGCAATGGTTCGCGACGTCGTCGAGGGTGAGGTCGCGAACAGCGCGAAGCACTTGGGCCTTCTCATCGCGGATGTCATCGGGCGAGAACGACCCAGGCACTTCCATGGTCACGAGCGACATGACCTGAAGTAGGTGGTTCTGAATGACGTCTCGGATGATGCCGGTCTGTTCGTAGAATGCACTTCGGCCTTCGATGCCGATGGATTCCGCTGCGGTAATCTCGACGAACTCGACGTGATTGCGATTCCACAGCGGCTCGAAGATCGAGTTGCCAAAGCGCAACACAAGAATGTTCTGGACAGTCTCTTTGCCGAGGTAGTGGTCAATTCGGTAGATCTGGGTTTCGTGCAGATAGGTGCCTACCAGTTCGTTGAGGGCTCGCGCTGACGCCAAGTCGCGCCCAAACGGCTTCTCAACGATGACCCGGCAACCCGGCAACCCGGTTTTTTGCACTGCGCGTTCGATGAGGCCATGCTGCCGGAGCTTTTCAAGCACAAGCGAAAATGCAGATGGCGGAACCGCGAGGTAAAATACGCGGTTGCCATTTACGCCGGATTTCGCAGCAATCTCGAGCCGCGCTTTGAGTGCGATAAAGGTGGCGTCATCGGAAAACTCTCCACCGACGAAGTCGAGACTTTGCGCAAACTTGTCCCATGCGCCGGGTTCGACGGTCTGCCGCGAATGTTCGACAACTTTGGGTTTGAGAACCTCTGCGAATTGCGCGGCCGTCAGCTGGCCGCGCGCGACGCCGATAATGGCAGTGGGATCTGCCAACGACTGGTCGACCATCAGATTGAAAAGGGCAGGCGCGAGCTTCCGTCCGCTTAGGTCGCCCGTAGCGCCAAAGATCACGATCGCGGTGGGGTCGGGCTTGCGTCGCTTGGTCGAGGCCGATCCGAGAATCTCGCCGGTGATCGTTGATGTAGGACGTTTGCGTGGATGGGCGCTCATGGGCCCACCGTAGCAGCCGCATACCAAGCTGCTCCTAGCAGAGCAGCGCGCGGTTCGAGAGCGGCACGGACCCGCAACGATTGCATCCACGGGGAAAAACGCCCCTTGGCATTAAAGCGCCCCATGAGGGCACCGGAGGTGAGCGCGGCGGTGATCTTCGGTGGAATGCCACCGCCGATCACGACACCGCCGAAACACAGTCCGCGCAACGCCAGATTGCCAGCTTCAGCGCCCAAGATCTGCACGAACAGATCGAGGGCGAGGATACACGCATCGTCGCGCTTTTCGAGGGCGGTTTTCGAGACCACGGCGTTGTGATCGCCGCGCGAAAGTTCCGCAGTCAACCACTCGGGCTCGGCGGTGTCGACACGCGATCGCGCAAAGCGATACAGGTCGCCGATGCCATTTCCCGACAGCACGCGCTCATAGCTGACATGCCAACCGTACTTCGCGCGAAGGAATCGCAATAGCTCAATTTCTTGTTCCGTCCCGGGCGCAAAATCGGCATGGCCGGCTTCCGTCGGCAGGGCGCGGTACCGGTCGCCATCGTGAAGCAGCAATGCTTCGCCTAGCCCAGTCCCTGGAGCGATGACGGCGATCGTACCGGTGGGAGCCGAAGCCGTCCCTTCTTGCAGCACGACGAATGCGCTGGGCGGCAGTACAAGCGTGCCGAGCGCGGTCGCTTGCAAATCGTTAAGCAGGCTCACTCGTGCGTCGAGTTTGTGTGCAAGGGTCGTTTCCGCGATGTGCCAAGGCAAATTGGTAACCTTGGCCGCACCTTCTGCGACCGGGCCAGCCACGCCAAAACACGCAGCGGCGATCGGCTCGTCGGGCTGGCGGAACGCGTCGATAATCGCCTCGAGAGACGGATATTCCGCTGCCTGAAACGTGGCTTCGCGCAGCACGGTCCCAGCGCCGTCGCAGTAGGCCAGGAGCGTCTTCGTACCGCCGATATCACCTGCAAGAATCATCGAGCTCCTCGTAGTTGGGCCGCTGCGGCATCATCCACAAACCACGCAACATCACGCGCTGCGATGCGCTGTGCCGGGTACCTGTCAGGGGGGCCCTCAAGCACCGCCGCAAGCATTTCAGCTTTTTCAGATCCCGACACCAAGAATCGCACACGCTTAGCAGCGTTGATCGCTGGGTACGTGAGAGTGATTCGCGTGGCTGGTCCGGCAGGCAACGCAGCGTCGATTCGATTCGCTACGACATAGCGCGCGGTTTCGCGAGTTGCCGTGGTTCCGGGGAACAGGGATGCTATGTGTCCGTCCAGGCCCATACCGAGCAGTACGAGATCAAACGCCGGTGGTTCGCCGAGTTGTCGTAGGAGTGCGTTTTGATAGTGTTCGGCTGCGGCGTCTGGGTCGAGCTCCCCGAGCATTCGGTGAACTTGTGCCGAATCGATTCCGAGGGGTTCCACAAGAGTTTTGTAGGTCATACCGTAGTTGGAGTCCGGATGATCGGGGGGAACGCAGCGCTCATCGCTCCACCACAGTTCGACGCGCTCCCACGGCAAAAAACTGCGGCCGCGCTCGGCGAGGAGCTGAAACAGCGGCTTTGGCGTGGAGCCACCGGACAGCGCCACGTGGCAGGTAGCCGCGTGGCTCGCCGCCATGGCCAGCTGATCGGCTGCCGCGCGCGACATCGAGTCGAGATTGGTAAAGCGATGGACCCGCACCGAATCATCTGCCGCCGGGTTTCTCGACGTGGCCCCCGAACTGAAATCGCATCGCCGACAATACTTTCTCCGCAAATGAGTGCGCTTGCCGCGACCGAAACCGAGTGAACAACGATGCGGCAATGACGTCTGCCGATACCGCTTCCTCGATCGCCGCCGAAACCGTCCAGCGGCCTTCGCCCGAGTCCTGCACGCTTCCCTCGAACGCAGCCAGATCGGCGTCGACTGTCAGTGCCTTGGCGGCTAAATCGATGAGCCACGACGACAGCACGCTGCCACGCCGCCACAATTCGGCGATCTCCGCGATGGGGAGCGTCAACCGATGCTCCTCCGCGACGGTAGTGTTGTTGGCGCCGCGCAGGATGTCGAATCCTTCGGCAATCGCCTGCATCATTCCGTATTCGATGCCGTTATGCACCATCTTGGCGAAGTGGCCGGCACCCACGGGCCCGCAGTGCAGGTAGCCGTCCTCGGCGGTGGTGGGAGACTGATCGCGACCGGGAGTTCGCTCGATCGCGCCACGACCAGGAGCCAAGGCTCGGAAGATTGGATCGAGGCGAGAAATAGCCTCTCGATCTCCGCCGATCATCAGGCAATACCCGCGCTCCAACCCGTAGATCCCGCCGCTGGTTCCGACATCGATGTACGAGATGTGATGCCCTGCCAGCGCCGAGGCTCGGCGAATGTCGTCTTTGAAGTACGAGTTTCCACCGTCAATGATGGTGTCGTTCGCTTCGAGTAAACGACCGAGCTCTTCAACGGTGGATTCCGTGGGCACACCTGCGGGAACCATGATCCAGAGATGCCGCGGTTTCGCCATCGCCGCGATCAATTCCTTCAGTGAACTGGACCCGGTGGCGCCCTCGGCTACCAGCGCGGTTACGGCGTCGGCGCTGCGATCGTAGACCACACAATGGTGGCCGCTCCGCATGAGTCGGCGCGCCATGTTGGCACCCATTCGGCCGAGTCCGATCATTCCGAGTTGCATAGTGGTTTCCTCGCCGCAGGCAGTACTATGGCAATTTCGGGTTCGCGCGTCGAGACTTGTAGAGGTTGATCAACCCGTTCGTCGACGGGTCGTGCGACGTCACAACGCCGGCGCCCTCCAGTTCAGGCACGATGTTTTGGGCCAGCTGTTTGCCCAGTTCCACACCCCACTGATCGAAGCTGTGGATGTTCCAGACGATGCCTTGCGTGAATATCTTGTGCTCATAAAGCGCGACGAGGGCACCGAGCGTAGTTGGCGTCACTTTTTGTACCAGGATGGAGGTCGTTGGCCGATTGCCGGGGAACGTTCGGTGTGGGACCAGTTGTTCGATCCGCGGGCCCGCGATCCCTCCTGCGGATAGCTCGGCTCGTACTTCTTCGGCCGTTTTACCGCGCATCAGCGCCTCGGTCTGAGCGAAGAAATTCGCTAACAACAGTGGATGGTGATTGCCGATCGGGTTGTGTGTCTCGATGGGTGCGATGAAATCGCACGGAATCAAGCGAGTGCCTTGATGTAGCAGCTGGTAAAATGCGTGCTGGCCGTTGGTGCCGGGCTCGCCCCAAATCACCGGACCGGTCGCGTAATCCGCAATGGTCTCGCCGTTCCTGTCAACGCGCTTGCCGTTCGACTCCATGTCACCTTGCTGAAAATAAGCGGCGAAGCGGTGAAGGTACTGGTCGTACGGCAAGATCGCGTGGCTATCGGCGCCCCAAAAATTGCCATACCAAATGCCGAGCATGGCGAGGATGACCGGCAGATTCTCGGGGAGCGCCGCGGTTCGAAAGTGCTGATCCATCGCATAGCCACCCGCGAGGAGCTCGTCGAAATGATCGGCGCCGATCATGCACATGATCGACAGGCCGATCGCACTCCAAAGCGAGTACCGACCACCGACCCAGTCCCAGAACTCAAACATGTTTTCCGGGTCGATGCCGAAGGCCGAAACTTCGGCAGCATTGGTCGACAACGCGACAAAATGTTTCGCTACGGCAGCGCGGTCGCCAAGCTTGTCGACGAGCCAAGCGCGTGCGGTTTTCGCGTTGGTGAGGGTTTCCTGCGTCGTAAACGTTTTTGATGCGACGATGAACAGGGCTCGCTCGGGGTCGAGGTGACGGCAAACTTCGGCGATCGCCGTGCCGTCGATGTTGGAGACAAAATGCGCTCGCAGGTCGGGTTTGCAGTACGGGCGCAACGCTTCGGTCACCATCACGGGTCCAAGGTCTGAACCGCCGATGCCGATGTTGACGATGTCGCTGATCGTCTTACCGGTGTGGCCTTTCCATCGCCCATCGCGCACCCGGGCCGTCATTTCTCGCATTTTTGCCAGCACAGCGTGAATCGCTGGCATCACGTCGCTGCCATCGACAACCACCGGGTGTCCGCTGCGATTTCGCAGCGCTGTGTGCAACACGGCTCGATTTTCGGTGGTGTTGATCTTGTCGCCGGCGAACATCTTGTCGCGCCAGCCTTCAACGTTTGCCTGCGCCGCGAGTGCGAACAGCAAGCGCATGGTTTCGGCAGTTGCTCGGTGCTTTGAAAAATCCACGAAGATGCCGCACGCCTCGCGCGACATCGCAGCGAAACGCTGCGGGTCGCTGGCGAACAACTCGCGCATAGTGACTGACTCTAACGAACGGCGGTGATCGATCAGTGCGCGCCAGGCAGCAGAGGTAGGTAGCATCGACATGTGCGCGGCAGACTATACAGAAATGCGCCCCGTGGGAATCGGTGTCGTTTCCCACAGGAGCCCGGGGCTCGAGGTGCCGAATGCACGAACCCTGCATGCCCGGATCTGCCGGGGACCGAGGTCTGCTATAGAGAGCGCATGATTCGCATTGCCGCCTTTGCCCTCGCATTTGCAGTGGTTTCGTGCAAGCACGACAAGTCGCCTTCCTCGCCGGCCGCTGGTTCGGAGGCGGCGAAGTCTTCTGGCGCAACGGCCGCTAGCGATAAGGGGACTGCTGCGCAGTCCGGCGCAGCTGGGGTTGTCGACGGACTTCGCACTATTTCGGTCCAGGCGACTGCCGATGGCTATTCGCCAGCAAAAATCGCAGGCAAGCCGAACGAGAAATTGATGCTGGTGTTTACGCGGACCGTCGACTCGTCCTGCATGGCTCAACTAAAAACCCCTAGTGGGAACGTGGTCGATTTGCCGCTGAACCAACCGGTCAAAGTCGCCGTCACGGTACCGGCTTCCGGCGAAGTTGGTTTTGCGTGCGGAATGGATATGTACCAGGGCGTCGTCGTCGCGCAATAAGTTCCGCGGGGCGTGTCGCGCCCAACGAATTGTTCTTCTATTTCTGTAGATTACGCTGCGCGTGTAGGGAGTCTGGATCCCGGTCTGTGCGAGCCGAGCGCGCGACCGTCACCCCTTCGTGTTAGCACAGGGACCGGAGCTTCCATTGCGCATCAAGCGAGTTGAGATCATTGGGTTCAAGTCGTTCTGCGACCGAACGGTTCTGTCGATCGAGGCGGAGGTTACCTCGGTGGTTGGACCGAACGGGTGCGGCAAGTCGAACATCGTCGACGCGATACGGTGGGCGATGGGCGAACAAAGCGCGAAACATCTTCGCGGCAAGGCGATGGAAGACGTCATCTTTTCAGGATCGGAGACCCGCGGCCCAGCTTCGATGGCTGAGGTTTCGCTCACGTTCGATGATGTCGGATTTTCTCACGATAAGCTCGAACTAGCGAAGCACTCGATCCAAAGCGAAGCGCTGTCCGCGGAGCAACAGCTGGATGCGCTGGTTGCCGACGTCGATGCCATGTCACCGAACGCCGAAGGGGGCGACAGCCCATCCAGCGACGTCCTGGCGATACCTGCCAGCGAGGGGCCACAACTCGAGTCGAGTACCTCGGATGTCGCCACCGCACCGGAGGAAACGGCGACGGAGGGTGCGGCGACGAGAAATGCAGCGATGGAGTTTTCGACGTACAGCGAAGTTACGATCACTCGGCGACTCTATCGCGATGGCGTGTCGCAGTACTACATCAACAAGACGCCGTGTCGGCTGCGCGACATCACGGATTTTTTTCTTGGCACGGGCGTCGGCACCAAGGCGTACTCCATTATTGAGCAGGGTCGCATCGGCCAAATCGTGAGCGCGCGACCCCAAGATCGGCGCGCGATCATCGAGGAGGCAGCCGGAATCACAAAATTCAAGACCAAGAAAAAGGCGGCGGAGCAGAAGCTGGAGCAAACTCGGCAAAACTTGATGCGGGTCTCCGACGTAGTGGTCGAGCTCGACAAGCGGATGGGGACGCTGCGTCGTCAGGCTCAAAAGGCGGAGCGATATCGAAAGTACAAAGCAGAAGCGCGCGACATCGAGTTGTGGAAAGCCACCCATCGATGGCTAGAACTGGCTTCGGAACACAAGCTTGTCGGCGGAAAGCTTGGGGTCGCTCGCGACGAGCTCGACAGCACTCGCAACGATTGGACAGCGAAAGACGCACATGTCGTTGCCGAGCGCGCCGAACTCGGACTTGAAGAGCGGAGGATTTCGGACATCCAAAATCGGCTACACGAATGCGACAATTCGCTGAGGCTCGGTGAATCGAAGATCGCGTTTGAACGCAGGGAGGCCGACGACCTGGACGGCAGAATCGCGACCGCGTCGCGGGAAATCAGCGACATTGGAACCCAGCGCGAGCGCGGCGCGGAAGAGCTGGCTGTTCGGGCTGCTGAACTTACGGCGTTTGCGCAAGATGTGGATCGCGAGGCCTCCGAACTCGCCGAGCGAGAAGCGGCGGCGGTCCAGGCCCGTATCGAGGTGGCGAGTACACAAAAGGCTCTCGACGATGCTCGAAGCGAATTGTCGGTGCAGCGCAGCGAAGTCGCGACTGCCGCGGCGCAAGTCGAGGCGTTGGTGCGGCGTCGAGATGAAGCAGCGAGTCGACTGGCCCGCGTGACCACAGAGACTGCGCAGCACGTTGAGCGCAGCGCTGAGTTGGAACGCGAGGGTAAGCGGATTGGCCACGCGCTGGCAGGGCTGCGCCAAACGCGGCTCGATCTGGGTAGCCAGGTGGAAGGATTTGAAACGCGGCGAAGTATTCTCGCGGAGGAGGTTTCTCGAAGCGAGGTCGAGGTCGAAACGCTGCGAACAGAATTGCACCGTCGGCGTTCGCGTCTGACCTCTCTGGAAGAGATTCAGCAGCGGTACGAAGGCTTTCAGCGCGGCACTCGCGCGGTAATGCAGCAGGCGAACGTCATTGTTCAGGATGCCGACGAGCGATCCGCCGATCGGGCGATTCGCGGTGTGGTTGCGGACGTTGTTCGGGCGCCAGAGCAGCTCGAGGTTGCTGTAGAAGCGATCCTTGGCGATCGCCTCGGCGGAGTGCTCGTTGACGAACCCGAGGTCGGGCTAGCGGCTATCGGGTTTCTCAAGTCGAGTGGAGGGGGACGCAGCGCATTCGTGCCACTCCGCGCCCCAGTTGGAGTAGATCTCGCCGCGTCGTGGCAGCGCTCGCCGACGGAGGTGACGGAGCTTCACACGGCGTACCCCGGTGAGGGCGACAGGGGCATCGAAGTCGAGGATCGCACGCAACTGGTCGCTGCCCATGCCGCGATCCCGGTGGAAAGCCGTGCGGGAGTGCTCGGACGGCTAAGCGACCTCGTGGAGTTTGCCGATGGCTACGAACAAGTTGGTAAACGGCTGTTGGGAACCACGGTGGTCGTCGATCAGCTGCAGTGTGCTCAGGCACTCCACGAGGAAGGAGTTCGGGACCGCCTGGTAACGCTGGACGGCGACGTCGTCGACCAAGATGGCGTCGTCTTCGGGGGGTCGCGAGAGGCACAGGGTGCGGGAGTGCTTGCACAAAAACGTGAGATTCGCGACCTCGAGGAAATTGTTGGCAAACTCGAACACGAACTCAGTGAAGCGATGCAGCGACTCGTGACTGCCAAGTCCGAGTTGACTCAGCTGGCCAAGGCGATCGATGCACTTCGCGGCCAAGCGCACGAGGGCGACGTGGCCATCGTGGGGCACGAGAAGGATGAGGCGAGGGTGCGAGCAGAGCACGACCGTCACCGCGATCGGTTGAGTCAGCTCGGCGTAGAGCAAGTGGAGCTCGAACAGCGGTTGCGAACGATTGCGGCCGACGAGACAGCCGCGTGCGACCGTCGCCAGGTCGCGGACGACCGGATCGCTGTTCTCGATCGCACGCAACTCGACTTGGTATCAGCGCTTAGCTCACACCGCGATCGCCTGGACCAGTTAGCCTCGGCACTGACGGAGACCAGGGTGCGCGCAGCACAGCTCGAAGCGCAGCGTTCTGCGGCCGAGGCCGCGACGTTGCGGCTGCGAGCGGCCGACGATGAACTTGCTGCTCGCGCCGTTCGCCTGGCCCAGGAAAGTGACGAAGCCGTTCGCCGTGCCGCGGCGCTTCGCAGCGGCTGTGAAACGCTGAGCGCCGAGCTCCTGGTGGTGGCTGAGCAGCGGGATCGGGAAGCGGCAGAGTTTGCGGAAGCTCAATCGGCCTACCAGCAACGCATGGTCGCACTCAACGAAGTGGAGATGCTTGCGCGCGACTTGAGAACTGCGGCAGACCGACTGCAGACGGAGCTCACCGAGCTCGAGCTGCGCGATGGTCAAATCGCGATGACCAGTCAAGTCGTCGACGACAGTTTGCGTGAGCGCTACCAGGTTGCGGTCTCGGATATCGTTGCGGACTACCACCAGCGCGCTCAGACGACCGATGTCGAAGAAGCTCGGCTCGCCGAACTGCGCGACCTCATCGAACGGATGGGAAGCGACATTAATTTGACTGCGATCGAAGAGTTCCAGGAGGTAAGTGCTCGGTTCGAATTCTTGTCGGCACAGCGAGCCGACCTCGAGCGAGCGGTCGATCAGCTGCAGCACGCCATCGATAAGATCAACAAGACCAGTCGCATCTTGTTCAAAGACACCTTTGCTGCGGTCAACGCAACGTTTAAGGAGCTGTTTCCACGTCTGTTTCGCGGCGGTCAGGCAGCGCTTTCGCTATCGACAGCCGGGCCCAACGGCGGTGAAGTGGATTTGTTGGAGGCGGGCATCGAGATCATGGCTCAGCCCCCCGGCAAGAAGAACACCACAGTGGATCAGTTGTCCGGGGGAGAGAAGGCGCTTACGGCAGTCGCGCTAGTGTTTTCCATCTTCCTTATCAAGCCATCGCCGTTTTGCATTCTCGACGAGGTGGATGCTCCGCTCGACGAGGCCAACGTCGACCGCTATAACGAGATTGTTCGCCAGCTAACGGATCGGTCGCAATTTATCGTGATCACGCACAACAAACGCACGATGGAGTCGGCTGACAACTTATACGGTGTGACGATGCAAGAGCCAGGCGTCTCTAAGCTGGTTACGGTGAACCTCTCGAAGCTCGGTGAAAAGTCGCATAGCCGCCGGGTTGAGTCGTCGCCTGTTGCCGCGGTTTGAATCTGATTTGCAAGGCGCGCCATCGGCCACGAGCCGTTGTATGGTCCACCGGCGATGGCTAAGAACGAATCCTTGCTCCAGTCCGACATCGCTCGGCTCGGGGATGCGCTTTGGAAAAGTGTGGCGACCCTTAGTGGAGCGTCGAATGCAGAGTTATGTCGAGGGCTCGGAGCGGCGGCTGCCCAGTTGCGCGCTGGAGAACTCGCCGGTGGTCGGACCGCATTTGCCGCGTCTGTGGCCGCGCTCGATGAAAGTGAACTCGAAACGGCAGCTCGGGCTCATGCCCTTGCCTGTCACCTGATGAATCTAGCCGAAGAACGAGCCCGGCGCCGTGCACTTCGTGCCTCGGCCGGTGAGCCTACCGACGGGGCTGCACGCGCCATTGATGCGTTGATCGAAGCTGGCGCTTCCGCCGCTGATGTTCAGGCGCTGTTCGATCGAGCGCTGGTGATGCCCGTTGTGACCGCTCATCCCACCGAGGCGCGTCGCCGTTCGTCGCTTGACCACTTGACCCGGATCTCCCAATTATTGGAGGAGTGCGATGACGGCTGGGCGCGCACTCAGGTCGCGCTTGATGCCGAGGTCCTCGCCTTGCATGCGACTGAAGATGCTCGGACGCGGCGTCCCACTCCGGTCGACGAAATCGAAACAGCGCTCGATGTGTTTCGCCGGTCGCTGCTAGACGTCACGCCTCGGGTGTATCGAACCGTAGAAGATCGGTTAGCGGCTCGACTTGGCGGTCAATGGCGATTGCCGCCGTTCTTGCGTTGGGGGTCTTGGGTCGGTGGTGACCGCGACGGCAACCCGCATGTCACGGCCGAGGTGACTCGCGCCGCGTTTGCGCGGGCGCGGCGAACGGTGTTGTCGCGATACCTCTCAGATGTTGAACGTTTGGGACGGATGTTGTCGGTGTCGGTCCGTCGATCGCAGGGCGGCTCGCCTGCGGAGCTGCTCGCATCGATTGAACTCGATCGCGCTCGCCTTCCAGAAGTTGCGGCGCACGCGCTACCGCGCACGATGAATGAACCTTGGCGCGAGAAGCTATGGTACGTCCACGCGCGGTTGGGCGCTACGCTCAATCACGCAGAAGACGGCTATATCGACGTATCGCACTACCGCGCGGATCTCGAGGTTCTCGACCGAGGGCTGCGCGCTGCGGGCTTTGCGGCGATTGCCGACCAAGAACTTCGCGATGCGCTGCGCCGAGCCGATGTTTTCGGCTTTCACCTGGCGTCGTTGGACCTGCGTCAGCACTCCGATATTCATGCGCAAGTGGTCGACGAAGTACTCGCCCAAGGCGGCCGCACTGGATATCTAGCGGCAGACGAAGCGGGTCGACGAGCGATGCTAAACGCTGCGCTGGCGGCTCCGGGGATTACCATTCGCGATCGCAGCAGCCTCAGTCCTGCAGCGGCGGAGGTATTTGCCACGCTCGATGTGGTGGGCCGGGCACGGCGCGAGTTGGGACCGAGGGCATGTGAGCGCTATATTGTGAGTTTTACCCGCGACATCTCCGACATGATCGAAGTCGTGTTTCTCGCGCGAGCGGCTGGCTTGGCTCCAGGCGAACTGCGGCCGGTGCCGCTGCTAGAGCAAGTCGAAGACCTGGATCGCGCCGAAGAAATCGCCAGCGGCATGCTAGATCACCCGATTTTGCGCGCCGAGATTCGCGGCGAATTGGAGGTGATGATCGGGTACTCGGACTCCGGCAAGCAACTCGGAACGGTGGCCTCGTCGGTGGCGTTGCGACGGGCCCAGTTCGCCTTGGCAAACATCACGGCCCGCGCTGGCGTTTTGCTCACCGTGTTTCACGGTCGCGGCGGCGCTCTCGGTCGCGGTGGGGGGCCGCAAAACGAGTCGATCCGCGCCCAGCCAATCCCTGCAATTCGCGGCAGGCTTCGCGTTACCGAGCAGGGAGAAACGGTGACCGCGCGCTACACGCAGCCTCTGATCGCCGAGCGAGACCTCGAGCTAACTCTGGGGGCGGTACTCGGCGCCGAGGTCGACGAGCGTTGCGGCCGCCAAGTCGACCGAGCGGATGAAGTGCTCGATATCGCTGGAGATGCAGCGCGTGAGGCCTATCAGGGCTTAACTGCGGATCAAGATCGGCTCGCGCGCTACACGTTGGCGACCACGCCCATCGAAGACGTAGCCCATTTGCCGATCGGATCTCGCCCGGCATCTCGTGGTCATGCGCCGTCGTTACAAGCGCTTCGTGCCATTCCGTGGGTGTTTTCGTGGACGCAAAGCCGTCAGGGCATTCCGGGTTGGTTTGGCATCGGCAGTGCGATCGAAGCAATGGTCCAAAAGTTGGGCGTGACTGCCACGCGGGAGTTGTTTGAGAGCTCGCGGTTTTTGCGCGCTCTGGTTCACAACTGTGAGGTGTCGGTCGTTCGCTCGGACATCGATGTCGCCCGCGAGTGGGCTCAGCTCGCCGACCCAGATGCGGCGGAGTTGTTCAAGCTGATCTCCGAGGAGCATGCACGCACTGTTCGCTCGCTGCAGGGAACCCTAGGGATGACGCCCGCATTGGCGAGTCGACCCTATATGGCGGCATCGGTAGGCCGTCGCAACCCCCACCTCGATGTGCTCTCCCATATTCAGATCGAAGCGCTGCGCCGTCGCCGTGCCGGAACGGGCGACGCCGATCGACTCACACGCATTGTGTACACCACGATTGGCGGCATCGCCGCAGGCCTTCAAACCGCGGGTTAGTACCTCGCCACAGTGAAGATGATCGGTTGAGGCCGACGAGGCGCGCCGAGCGCAAGGCGCGAGGTCGCAGCGCTACTAGAGGTAACGCAAGGCCGAGCAACGAAGCGATCGGCGATGGATCGCGCGGCCTGAACCGGTCAGATTCACTGTGGCGAGGTACTAGTTCGTGCTCCTCTTGCGGACCATTTTTTTCCAGAAGTCGAAAGCGTTCATCGCATCTCTTGCTGTGACGAAATTACTTTGAGAATCACTTCGGTACCGGAAGTGCCGACATATTGAAAGTGCGGGGGGCCTTCAAGCTCTGGGTTCGCGTCGTCGACAAACGAAAACAGTTCGTTTTTTTGTAAGCCTCTAGCCGAAGTCACCACAGATGCCGACGCCGGTGCACCCGGCTGGGAGGGTGCAAGCTTTTGCAGCAAATTGCGGACGAAGACTACGCGGAGATAGCGATCCACGTCGCCGTTGCTAGCGGGCTCGCTCGGCATCGGAAAATGGTTTAGTGCACTCGTGATATCGTGCTGCGTATCGCATTTGATGGCTTGCCCCTCTAATATCGCTTGAGCTTCTTGCTGAGAAAGGCTCCTTACCAGTGACTCTTGCAAGTCGAGCTGCACTTGAAATTGCCGACGGTCTATCCGCTGCCGGCCATCGCGCGCAGCGCTTGGGGAACAACGCTGTCGCGAAACACGGTTCTCTCCAGACGAGTTCGGAACTCCTCCATGACGGATGTAACCTCGAGCCAGGCGTTAAGCGCTTTTACTAGCTCGTACTTTGAATTGGCTACTGAAAATAGGTGGTAATCAATTCCCCCGGGCGGTGTGCGTTGCTGAATCTCACCCTCGAGGGTTTTCGGATTTTTGTAGAGGCGTTCGGCGAGTGCACGTGCGGCAGTCGTGTCTGTGGAGTCCGTGATTCGCAGGCAAACCGACGAAAAATTCTTGAAGAAAGTTTCGTCATCCAACGCAGCCAACGTATACCGCCGACCATGCACGTCTCGAATAGCCGAAAAAATCTCTGGGTATGTAATTTCGCGCTTCGATGCGTGGATCGGTCGTGCTGTGCCGACTGATTTGGTGATCAGCAATCGCTCATATACTTCGGACAAAATACCTAATCCGATGGTCTTGTCGGAGGCGGCGCTGTCCTCCGCGAGATCTGCAGCCAATTGGCTCAGGATCTGAAAAAGTTCCTGGCCCCCGTTGTGGTAATTGGCGACCAGCGTGCCGATGGTTTGGTTCAACGTAACGGCGCGATATCCGCGCTGTAACTTCAGTGAAGCTACGACGGGCGCCGCTGCGTCGTGGAGTTGTGGACTGGTGAGATGACGAACGGTGGCTCGACTTGCATCGATGGCGAGCAAAACGTCTCTGTGGAGGTAGTCGCCTCGATCAGGCGGGATCCGCGCTCGATCAGAGCCAGTGTCCACCGGAGGCCGCGAACCACCGCCCGAACCCGCGTCGCGACCATCGTACTGTAACGACTCGCTAAAAAACCAACTGAGTCCCGCTGGACCGTTCGCAGCCAGCGCTGGGACGGGAAGCGACAGGGACGCAAGGACATTCTTCAGCTGTTGCCACTTTTGTGGCGTTGCCAGTGCTTTTTCTAAAATGGCGGGTCCGCCGCCGATCACCGCTGGGAGCGACGCGCTTTGCTCACCAGGTGTAATGTTGATGATCGGCCGCTGTGCCGGTGCGGGTTTGCGTTTCGGCAAAAACGGCAATGCCAACATGCCAACGTTCACGACGACGTAGGCATATTTCAGCTGGGCAGCCTCAAGAGCGGCCGCTGCAAGTTTGGGGTCTGTCGCTTGGGCGGCCCGGTCCACCGCGTGCAGCCAGGCTGACATGTGTGGCCCCAACGGTCCAAATGTCGCAGCGATGTCTATGGCGAGGACGGCGGCGATTCCTCTCAGGTCGCCTTTTTGCTGTGCGCTCCGAGTCGCTACCATTCCCGCCACTAGGCGGCCGACCGCCAAGCCCAGGACCAATACCCTGTTATCCCAAATCCCCTCCGCGATTTCCTCGACAGCCTGGTCCAGTTTAGACAGCGACATGCTTTGGGCGAGCGCGGTCTGGTAGCGGTTCCCCGTGGTTCCGGCCAACTCGCCAAAAAAACGCCGCTCCAGCGCGTGCGCGGCGGCGAAGGGGTCCTTCTCAGCGGCTTGACGATCGGAGGGGGATGCGCCTGGCCGCGCCGAAGGGTTCAACTGCAGCGCGCGTTTGAGTCCTTCCAGCGAAAAGCGGGGTTGGCCTCCCCAACTCGAGCTTTCCGGGTCAGGCTTGCGCCCCAAGCTGTCGGCTGTTACGCCCGAATGCCATGTCTGCTCCGAACCCGGAATCGCTTGCTCCGCTTTGCGCAATTCCTCCCTAATGATCGCATCGGGATCAGAAGCCATGGGTTGTCTCCGGTCGCGCGCCACACACGAAGTCGACGTTTTCTGTAGCGGCTGGTGGGGGATCCGCCAGCCGAATGTCCGCGGCATCCTTCGGCGGAACCGGTTGTTTGTGGCCCATTGGGTGTCGGCCATAGTACTCACCGCGCGGGACAAAGCTTCCGAAAAATGCTTGGATAAATTATCTAATCAAAACGAGATATTAGATCGATGCGGCGTTAGGGCCGATGAAATCCCGCGAAATTTCGACCGACTTGAAGTCATTTCGCCGGGTCTCGCGCGCAGTTTGGAGTCGTACCGAGCGCTCGCTAACCCAATTCGCACCAAGCATCGACTACGACGCTGCGGCTGCCGCGGCCTCCGACCACGACGCGGGGGAGGTCGAGGCGGATGATGCGATCCTCCAGATCGGTCACAATGTACGAGGCCCGCCGCAGCAGATTCGCTAGTCCCTCGCGGTCAGGTTCTGGATCGGCAGCGCGCGTGGCTACTACTGCAGCGGCCATGGCGTTCGCATCGGCGAGGCGCAGCGGCGCCGGGTAGGCGACGCTCTGCAACGCACCGGAAACCTCGAGGACAACGGTCCACCCAATCGCCGGTAGACGCGTCAACTGCACGCTGAGCTCGCGACCCAGTGGTGGAGGTTCGCGCACGATCACGGCACTCGCTGCATCGTTTGCGATCTTTCCTGCCGCGGCAAGCACTGCGCTAAATCCGCGGCGCACGAGCGCGTCGCTCGACACGTTCCGTTCGACGGGGCAGCCACCTGGTTCGGTCGGCAGGTCGTGGCCCCACGGTTTGAGCTCCACGGGATACCCTGCGCGCCGCGCTGCTCGCACAGCGGCCGACGGCGTGATCGCGACGGCCTGGCGCGTAATCGGAACCCCGTATGCAGCGAGCAACACTTTGGTTTCGTGGTCGCCGACGCGTGTTCGCGGTGACAGTTTGGCCAGCTGCCGTTCGCGGCGGTCCTCGTCGATTGCAAGCTGGGTTCGTTCGCTGGCTGGGGGAGGACCCAGTCCAATAGCGATGCGCGCGGCGGCGAGTCCGAGCGCGTCAATCGCAGCGAGCGCAGCGCGCATTCCAAATAACGCAGACGCTCCACCACCGAGTTCCCCACGGGGGATGACGGGCACGTGAAGGCCCGGCAGCTGAGAAGGCGGAGCACCGAGCGCGAGGTCGAATGCGACGACGTCGGTGGCTTCCGTGCCGCGCCCGCTCGCCAGCTGGGGCGGGCGCGTACCTGCGGCCTCCGCTTCGGCGATGAGAGCCAGAGTTTGAGCTTCGAGCCACGATCCCGGAGGCGCAATCACAGCTGTCCGCGGCCCGCGCGGCAAGCCGAATCGCAGGAGCATCACGATGGCTTCGAGCCACGTATCTACGTCGCTCGTCACGACCGCACCGTGGCATCGCAAGTGCGCGAGACCCGCAGCGCGCTCGACAGCTGCGCGCCCGCTACCTCGCGGTGGCGGTACCAAGAGGCACAACGGTCGGCCCGTTGCAGCTGCGCGCGCCGCGGTTGCGCCGAGCTCGATGGCTTCAACGGTCGTGGGCGAAGCCTCAAACGCATGGGCCACGAGGGCTTCTTCGTAGGCAAGCGCACTCGATGTCGCTGCGATGCCTCGGGCATGCAACGCAGCGACCAACGTGCCGGCGATATGCGGCGACGCAATGACCTGAACGCGGTCTGAGCTTGGCGTGGACGCGGTCTTTGGTTGCGCCATTATTCCGCCGCCATTTGGGCCAAGAACGTCATTGCGTCGGACGAACGTAGTGAGATCACCGCTTGGGATCAAGAATACGCCCGGTTGCGGCTGGATGTCAGGGGTAGCAGCTAGCTTGGTCGAGTGGGCGCGCTACATGCACAGTTGATCGACGAGCTCGGCTACGACCCTAACGATGGGCGAGTCCAGCTTGAGTCCCTCAACCTTCGACTCGAGGGAGGAGACGTCCCGGTCGGGTCGATCGTCGCAGCCCGGCGCGGGAGCGAACCCGTTGCTGTAGCTCGCCTCGACAGCGGAAAACTCGTGATCATTGCCGACCAATGCCCCCACGACGGCGGCCGAATCAGCGATGGTTTTGTCGAGGGAGAGCGGCTCGTGTGCGCTCGCCACGGCTGGCTGGTCGACCCATCGCAGCACCCCGGCAGAGCCGGTGCTTTCGAACCATGTGACCAAGTGTGCGTCCGAGTCGGATGATCGCATGCAGGGACGAAGCCAACGACGCATCACAGCAAATCCTGTTACGCGTCCTGGGAGGCGCGTTGGCGTAGGAAATGATCTGCAAGCACCAGTGCCGTCATCGCTTCCACGATCGGTACCGCCCGCGGCAGCACGCACGGGTCGTGCCTTCCTTTTGGCGCCAGTACGGTGGCATTGCCGGCGCTATCCACGGTTTCCTGCGGCCTCATAATCGTGGCAGTTGGCTTGAAGGCAATACGTAGGGTAATTGGCTCGCCATTCGAGATCCCACCCTGAATGCCCCCAGAGCGATTCGTGCGCGTGCCGATCGTTCCGTCGGGGCGTTGGTAAAAAACGTCGTTGTGCTGACTCCCAGTGAGCCGAGTCCCGGCGAATCCGGATCCGTTCTCCACGCCTTTGACCGCCGGGATGCTCATCATCGCCTTGGCGAGGTCTGCCTCCAATTTGTCGAAAACTGGTTCGCCCCAACCGGCGGGCACGCCGCGCGCGATCACTCGAACGACTCCGCCGACGGAGTCGCCGTCTTTGCGAGCGCGTTCAACTCGTTCGATCATCGCCGGTGCCGTAATCGGATCGGGGCAACGAATATCGTTGGTATCTACGACCGCCCGGGTCACCGCTGCTTCGTCCACCGTCGCCGTGATCCCGCACACTTCGTCCACCCACGCAACGATCTCCACGCCCGCGCGCATCAGCAGCTTGGCCGCGATTGCACCTCCGGCTACGCGACCTACCGTCTCTCTCGCGCTGGCCCTCCCACCCCCGGAGGTCGCGCGGATGTCGTATTTTGCGTCGTAGGTATAGTCCGCATGGCTTGGGCGGTACGCATTCGGGTTGTAGTCGTTGGCGCGCGCATCGGTGTTGCGGACGACCATAGCGATCGGTGTGCCCAACGTCTTTCCATCCAGGACACCCGATAGCAGCTCGACCTCGTCGCTCTCCCTGCGTTGGCTGACGAGCCGGCTTTGTCCGGGCCGACGGCGATCGAGTTCGCGCTGAATATCCGCGATGTCGAGCTCAAGTTTCGCCGGACAGCCGTCGACCACGACCCCCACGGCACGGCCGTGCGACTCGCCGAAAGTAGAGATCCGAAATAACGTACCGAAACTGCTGCCAGCCACGCGTACAGTGTACGACGTTCTGGGGCGCACCTGCAGACGAAGGCTCGGTGAATCAGATCCTTCCAGGGGATTCCTCGCGCCGAACTGCGTGGGGTGGTGTACCGGTTTGCGGGCAAGGTCCCGCTTGGGGTACCCTTATTCGAGCGAATGATCGAGCCCGATCGCCGGCCTACGGCTCAAGACATAGAAGAGCTTATCGATTTGGTGCGGCGCGATCCTGCCTCGCCAGCATTCCTCGATCTCTGCGAGGCGTATCTCGCCCTTGGGCGACCCAAGGACGCGATCTCAGTAGGGAATGTGGGTCTAAAAGCAGCGCCGGACCGCCTCGAAGGACGCCTTCTGCTTGCTCGTGCGTACACGCAGTTGCATCAGTGGAAAGAGGCACAGGGAGAGCTGCTGGCGCTCGTCAAAGCTGATCGATCTCATCAGCAAGGTTTCGCGATGCTGGGCGAGATCTTACTGCGCCGCGAAGATTTTCAGCGAGCCGTTCCAGTGCTGCAGCATGCGCAGCATCTCGATCCAACCAGCCCGCATGTTCTGGCGCTGCTCAAGAGGGCGCGTTCTGGATACGCGTTGGATCCACCGCCGCCGATACCGCAGCCTGTGCCGCCCCGCGGTGAAACAAACAGTGAGGCCGAATTCGACTCGATGCGCGAAACTGTGCCCGGCGCCGGTCAGCGCGACCCCTCCCGGATAGGGCGAGGGTTTTCAAACGGGCAGGGTGGGCTCGACCCGTCTAGAGGCCTCGGAGTGCGTGGCACTCCGTCGATGGGTGAGCCACGGGGCAGCAAGCCGGCGAGTCCACCGCAGATCAGTATTGAGGGTGTTAGACCACGCGTGGTCTCCGCAGCAAAGCCGACCAATCCGGCTGCTGCGGCGCTGCGCCAATCCGCGGCCGTGGGCGAAAACTACCTCAACGCGTTGCTTACCGCTGGCCTTCTTGACGTCGCTGGGGTGCGCGTGCCCGACTCCGACTTTGATCTTCGTCCCGATAGGCGTTGGGGCCGATCCACGCGGCGCGCATTTGCCTTCTTGTTCATCGTCTTGACGCTGGGCATTGGCGGCGGAGCCGGCGCGTATTGGTGGGATAAGAAGGCCAGAGCGGAAAAGGTCGCGAAGCTTCAAGTTGAATCAAAAGCAGCGATTGGAAGCGCCGATTTTTCAGGACTCGAAACCGCGATCGCAAAGCTCGATGAGGCTTTCAAGAAAGACCCCAATAACCTCTTGTCATTCGCGTACGTCGCTGAGGCAGCTGGCTTAGAAGCCTTGCTTTACGGCACGGATCGCGACCGGGTCGATCGCGCAATTAAGGCTGTGGTTCGCGACATCAAGGATGGTGCACCGGGGGCGCGGGAACTCGTGATCGGGCGCGCGGCGGTGGAGTTGTCTCGGCTCGACTCGCAAGCGGCTCCGGCAACCACGCTGGGCGAAGTGAGGAAGTTACTCGACGGGTACCTTGCTTCCCACAGCGACGACAAGTGGGCCGGTTGGCTAAAAGCGCGGGCCACGTTGGCCGCGGGCGAGCGGACTGCGGGTAGGGCGATGCTCAAATCACTTGGCGAAGGCGCCGATGGCCTCGCGATCGCGATGATCGAGTTTGCTGACATGCTTGTCGACGACGGAAACCTAGACGAGGCATTTGCGCTGTACGACAAGGCCCTCGCCAAAGCCAAAGATCATCCGCTGGCGCTGCTCGGGAGGGCGCTGGCGCGCGCGGAGTCATCGGTACAGACCACCGACGCGATCGAAGACCTCAATGTGAAGTTGGAGAAGAACTTTGGGCCACGTGTCACCGCGTATCGCAGCCTTGCACTGGCGGTAGCCCAAGCTGGCATCGAAGAATATGGTCGCAGCCTCGAAGCGCTCAAGAAGGCCGTGCTTGTGCAAGGCACACTCGAGCCGCGGCTCTTAGCGCGCGTCGCATGGGTATACTACACGCGCGGCGCACTAGCCGATGCAGCGACTGCGCGCAAGCCGATCGCTTGGTATGGCAAAGCCAAAGCAGAAGACGACCCAGTGGTCAAGCTCGTCGACGCGGGGTTCCTGCTTGCATCTGGCTTGCCCAGCCGAGCGCTCGACGAGAGTTCGAAACTCGCGGGGGTTCGCGCGGGCCTTCTTCGAGCATATGCGCAAATTGATCTCGGAAGAGCCAAAGATGCGGCCACTGAGCTCGACCTCATCCTGAAGAAGGCACCGGACAACCTCGAGGCCCAGATCCTGCGCGAACAGGTTCGCATGTTGGTCGCGGGCAGCGACGGCAAAGCGCGTGCGGCAGCCGCCGACGCACTGGAACGGCTGGCCCGCAAGGCAAAATCTAAGCTGGGACGACACGCTTTAGGAATGGCGTATCACCTGTTGGGAGATCCGAAGGCAGCGCGGCCTCAGCTCGAGCAAGCGATCGCGAATATTACGGATGAGTCCCCCAATCCTCTCTCGTACCGAACTCGGACCGCGCTTGCCGACATTTTCGCATCCAGTGGCGACATCCCGGGTGCTGGAAAATTCCTCGACGATGCGCTCCAGGCGAACTCAGGCTACTTTCCGGCGCTCGCTATGCAAGCCAAGGTCGTGTTGAGAAATGGTGATCCAGACCGAGCGCTCAGCTTGCTTGCGCCGCTGATGAAAGAGAACGGCGCCATGACGCCGCAATCGGAACTAACGCTCGCGGAAGCCTTATGTACCCATTCCACTCCGCCGGTGACTGCGAAGGACCGCGAAGACGCGGCAGGATTGCTTGCGAATAACAAAGACGCTGCCCTGGGAGCAGAGGTGGCGCGCATTGCCGCGGTGTGCGGTTCGAAGGGTGCACCGGCTCCGCCTGCAGGTGGTCCGGGCGCAGGACCGACCAAGAATCGGCGACCTCGTCGTCGATAAGGCCTTTGAGGCGTGAGTGCCGAATACATGGTGATCGCCGACTATGAGCAAAACGATTTCAATCGTAGGATTTGGCAGGTTCGGGAAAACCCTCCTGCGACTGTTTCCTAAGGATGTTGATGTCGTTATATGTGACATTGGCCCGATTGAGATACCGAGTGAATATCCGCGCGCAAGGCAGGCTCAGCATCTAGCGGAGGTCTATTCGCAAGACGTTGTCTTTGTATGCGTACCGATTTCATCGTTCGAATCTGTGATCAAAGCGCACCGGCCACTGTTTGGCAACAAGCTGCTGGTAGATGTGCTTTCAGTGAAGACCTACCCTCGGAAGATTTTGGACGAACATCTGAAGAACACAGAGGCCCGAGCGATATTAACGCATCCGATGTTTGGGCCGGATTCTTCTAAGGAATCATTTGAAGATCTTCCTGTAGTTGTCGATAGGTATTCTGCAACTCAGGATGAATATGAATGGATGAAGAGCATATTCGCTTCTAATAGGCTTTCTGTTATTGAGATGGATCCGGACTCTCATGATCGGTTTGCTGCGAATTCGCAAGGCGTAGCGCACTATCTGGGAAGAATCTTGGAGGGCTACCAATTTTTGCCCACGCCTATTGATACAAAAGGAGCTAGAAAGCTCTACGAAATTAAGGAACAGACCTGCAACGACTCGTTTCAGCTATTTACCGATCTGCAGACCTATAACCCTTATACGAAACAGATGAGAGCGAAAATAGGGGAATCGATAGACCGGATTTGCAACAAGCTTTTACCTGAGAAAGTGCAGCGCGGTAAAACAATTATTGGCATCCAGGGCGGGAGGGGGAGCTTTAATGAAACGGCGGTGCTGCACTATATTGATAAAAATGGACTACAGAATGTAGAGATAGAATATTTGTATACGTCAGAAAACGTGCTGTCGGCACTTCATGTTGGGGATATCGATCTCGGGCAATTTGCGATACATAACACTTTGGGAAATATGGTCGGGGAATCGCTTCGGGCCATGAGTAAGTACAAATTCAAAATTGTGTCCGAATTTTTTATTTCGATTCGGCACAATCTTATGAAGCGAAAGGACGTACGTCTGGGCGAGATTGATTCCGTGATGGCGCATCCGCAGGTGTTTTTGCAGTGCCAGATGTCGCTCTCTCGTGGTTATCCTCATTTGAAACAGATCGTCGGGGAACGGGAATTGGTGGATACTGCGAGGGCGGCGGAAGCGGTTGCTAAAGGCGATATCTCGAAGAACACAGCGATATTGGGAAATGTCCTGATCGCGGAATATTTTGACTTTGATATTATTGAGCGAGATTTGCAGGACAATATGGAAAACTTTACTACCTTTTTTATCGTGTCACGTTAAGGGCCCGCCGGAAAATACGTAGACGACGACACCAGTCTAATGGATCGGAATTGCTCGACATCGTCGAGAAAGACGATCTGTTTATTTTTCGGCGAGCCCTAAGAATTATCAATCGTCAAGATATCGTCGACGCTGCCCTGGCCTTGTCGAAGAAGTCGAACGGATTCTCCGTCGATTTCGATAACGGTAGAGGGTTCCGCGGGTGTCTGTTCCGCATCGATGAGGACATCGACGAAACGCTCGAATGCTTCGAGAATTTCGCTGGCGTCTCGGCAGGGCTCACCCGAGTTTGGCGCAATCGCGCTTGTCGTCAGAAGTGGCTGCCCGAGGCACTTGGCGATGGCTTGGGCAATTGGATGACTTGTGATGCGGATTCCAACGGTCCTACGCTTCGCGTCGGTCAATAACTTTGGGGTCGCCCGGGTCGCAGGCACCACGAGCGTATACGGACCCGGAAACAGCCGTTGGGCGAGGCGGAATGCGGTTTTCGAAAACAGACCGAAGCGCGACGCAGTCGATAGATCGGGGCAGATGAGCGATAGGCGCTGGCTCCGTCCCATGTTCTTGGCGCGGTAGATTTTTTCGATTGCGCCCCGCGCTTCGAGAGCACAGCCCAGTGCATAGATCGAATCGGTCGGATAGGCGGCAACCCCCCCGGCGTGGAGTGCATCGACCACTTGCTGAATCTTTCGTGCGGGTGGCTCACCCCAAGGATCGATCGGGATGCGTAGGGTCATATCCGCCCCTTGCCGATCACGTATTGCTCGATCGAGATTTGGCGGCTCGATGCGGGCTTCATCGTCTTGGCGATCGCAAATTGGGCCCGGACTCGGTCCACGAGCAGCTTAAAATCCGGTCCCATAAATAGTTTTGCGACGAAGGTTCCACCTGGCGTAAGAACCGCCGCCGCGATCTCGAGCGCGCGTTCAAAGAGTGCTTCCGACCGCGCTTGGTCCAGACTTCGGATGCCCGAGGTATCGGGAGCCATGTCCGACAACACGACATCAAACCCAGGCAGGTCGCCTTTTAGTGTGGCGACTTCGATATTCATTACGTCGCCGAGAACGATTCGCGCGCCGGCAACCTTGCCGCGAAACCCGCGGTCGAGGCCGACGATGTGGCCAGAGGCGCCGATCCTGCTTCGGGCATACTGCATCCACGATCCCGGCGCGCAGCCCAGATCCAACACGCGCTGTCCAGAGCTGAATAGCTGGAACTTGGCGTCGATTTCCTCAAGCTTGTAAACAGCGCGTGCGAGAAAGCCCGCCTGCTTGGCTTTTCGGTGAAAGTGATCCCGCCGCGTCGACCGATCCGCGAGTTTAGAGCGCATCTGTCAACCCTGCGCACACAACGGCGGACGCTGTGCGAAGCCCGCCGTGTGCCCTTAGCCGCGGCCGGCTGCAGCCTTCTTGGATGCCTTGAGTGGGTTCTTGGACCGCACTTCCTCTTTGCCAACGCCTTTTCGCTTGTACTCTTTTCGAGTTGCAGCGAGCGTGACGACTACGTACTCGTTTTTTGCGCCCGGCACAGCGCCACGGACCAAAATCACATCGTTCTCGGAAAGAATCTTAAACAACTGTAGGTTTTGGACGGTGGTCTTTTCGTCGCCCATGTGTCCGGCCATTCGCTTGCCCTTATGGACGCGCTGCGGCGTCAGTCGGCAGCCAATGGATCCGCCATGGCGAAAATACTCGTGGGTGCCATGGGCGCGCGTCATTCCGCTCATGTGATGGCGCTTAATAACACCTTGATACCCTTTCCCCTTGCTCCACCCTTCGACGTCGACCGGCGATCCCTCTGAAAATACATCCTTAGGACCGATTGCCGACCCTACGGCGAACTTTGCAACTTCGGCGGCGGGCAAGCGAATCTCGCGCACGAACCGCTGAGGGGAGATGTTGGCCGCCTTGGCTGCGCCAAGTTCCGCTTTATTGGCAAGGCGTGCAGGCTTTTCGTCGAAGCCAAGGACGAGAGCAGAATAGCCATCCCGTTCTTCGGTGCGGTGGCCGACGACGCGGCAGGGCCCCGCCTGAATCACGGTGACAGGGACGGACTCGCCGTCCTCTGCAAAGACCTGCGTCATCCCAATCTTTTTGCCAAGAAGTCCGACCTGTAGCGACATGAGGAGCGAATCTATACCGGCCCGGCGCGTGCGAGTCAACGAGCCTGAGAGGCCATCACGTCACCCCCCGCACTCTCTGGAATGCCAAACAGTCGACATGCGTTCTGGGTGATGATCTCGGCTAACTCATTGAGATGTAATCCGATATTGTCAGCGACTACCTTCGCAGTGTGCACCAAAAACGCCGGTTCGCACCGCTTTCCCCGTTGAGGCACGGGCGCTAAGTAGGGGCAATCGGTCTCGATCAGCAACCGGTGCTTCGGTACGACCGCAAGCGCGTCGCGAAGTGGTTGAGCGGTCTTATAGGTAACGATTCCAGAAAACGATACGTAATAGCCCAGGTCTGCGTACTGTCTTGCGTCGTCCGGTGTGCCCGTAAAGCAATGAATGACACAACCCACCGTGTCAGCTCGCCCCTCGCGCAGGATCGCTCGGGCATCTTCGTGTGCACGCTCGCCGCCATCGGCTGATCCGTGGCGAATGTGGCAAACGACGGGTTTGCCGACTGCGCGAGCCAGTTCGATAAACCGCGCGAAACAATCTTGTTGTTGCGCGCGTGGCGAGTGATCGTAATGATAGTCGAGACCGGTTTCGCCGATCGCGACCACGCGTGGGTGGCGCGCCAATCGTTCGTGTGTGGCCCACCACTCGGAGGTCATGTGTACGACATCGTGCGGGTGCGTAGCGACGGTGGCCCAAACACCCGAGTCGCGTTCGGCCAGAGCGACGCTGCGCTGAGCGCTGCTCGGATCGCCGACCGCTCCGATCGCAATGAGTCGCGAAACCCCCGCGGCGCGTGCTCGGGCGAGGACGACCTCGCGATCGGCGTCGAACTCCGGGCCATCGACATGGCAGTGCGAGTCGAACAGTTCGGCGACGGGCGGGCTCACGGTCGGAGCTCAATCTGGTGCAATGCAGCTGCGATCGCTTCGCGCAGCGTGGCGCCGCGTCGAGAGCGCGCTAATTTTTCAAGTGGCAGCCGCGCCCATGAGCCTCCGACCTCTGCGAGTTGTTCTACAGCGATACCGCGAATGTGAAGCGCGCGCGACCCAAGGGCGTCGACGAGGACCTGGCGGGCTCGTTCGTAGCTAGGGGCAAACATCAGCAGTCGACCTGCTGCCAAGGTCGCCGCCTCGCGTGGGATATTGCGCGAGGCGATGGCCCGCTCTAGTTCGTTGGTCGCACCGATTTTTGCGAGGGCGGTGACGGCATCCCAGGAACGCTCTGCATCGGTAAGCGCCGAAGCGAGAAGGTTGCGGCCACTCGGATGGCCGATTTCCGCGAGTGCGTACGCAACGTCAAACCGCATCCCCGAATCTATGTGATCGAGTTGCGGCGCCAGGGCTGCGACTGCCCGGGGCGCGAGGGTGGTCACCTCGCCCGCTATCGCTCCCACGGCAAGGGCGGCTGCGGAACTGACGTGTGGATCGCTATCCGTGAGTGCTGCCACGACGTGGTCAAACGCGCGTGCGGGGTCGATCTCCGCAAGCGAGGTCGCGGCTTGAAACCGCAGATCCGGTGGACCGTTCCTGAGTGCCGCCGCAAGCGGCGCGAAACCATCGGTGCTCGCGACGCTGCCCAATGCGATCGCGGCGTTTTGCCGCACGAGTGCTACACCGTCGTCGAGGCGCTTGATGAGCTCCGGTACCGGTGTCGGATCGTCGAGCGTCCCGAGCGCTGCACACGCTTCCGCACGTACCTCGGCCTGGTCGTCATGGAGTGCGCGAATCAGCGCATCGATCGCGCGTCTCTTTTCGGCTGGGTCGGTGACTTCGCCAAGCGCATGTGCAGCGTGCACGCGCGCCTTTGAGCTGCCGCTGGCCAGATCGCGCAGTGCTGCTTCGATGGTGATGGTTGAGGAAGGGAACAGAAACGACACGTTGACGGGAGCCTATTTTGCGACAATAGTCTTATGCCTTCGCCAGCTCAAGCACTGGGATCCCGTTGACGGGCTGGTTCTCTCCACTGCCGACGTGTTGGGTTTTGAATGGGTGACGGGTGACAGGGCGCTGGGGTCAGCTGGGGTCAGCTTCTGTCAAAGCGATTTGGGGACTGACATCGTGAGCAATTCCACTGTCTGAATTCGATCGGGCGCGACACGCGCCAAGATTTCGGCGCACAGGGCTGGCTTGTTTTCCAGATCATAGGGGGCCGGTGCACCGTCGCCGGGCACGAGCAAGCTGCGATCGGCGACACCACCGTCGACGAAGCACGTGTGCGTACTCGGCGATGACACGACTTTCACCACCTGCGTCCAAGCCAGCTGAAAGCGCGGTCCCGATGGAGAGCAGACTGCGATCTGAACGTCGTCAATCACCACTTCGAGTCGCCACGACGGCGACAGCAGATAGACCGCGCCGAGTGCAACGCCGAGCGTGCCCAATACCAGCGGCGCAACGGAGAAGCCGGCTAACAGCGATACAGCGTCAATCCCGACCCCAACTCCCATGGCCGTAAGTGCGACGCCGCGGTACCTCGGTAAAAAGCGAAATCGACGCACGCCTTTGCGAGGCATAACAAGGGCTAGGGCGATGCGACCGGGTTGGCCTGATGGATTTTTTGCACGAGCGCTGCGATTGCTGTGCGAGTCTCCATCGCAATGGCTTCAAACAAAACGCCGAATCCCTTAGGGAGCGACAATACATCGATGGGGCCTTGGATCTCGCAGTCGTCGACGCGCTGCCACATGACCCAGCCGATTGCGTCGATGGTACCGATCGCTTTGACGTCGAACTTCAGAGCGACACGCGACAGCAGGGGCAATGTGGGGCCCGATACGTACACCCCATTGGTCGATAGGTCGCGAATGATCGCGGGAAAGCGCATACCGATCGTGCTCTTGTCGGCTTCGACGCGTCGAAATACCCGAGCCAAATTCGGATGCAGGACCAACGGAGGCTGCCCGATCGACTCCACGACGGCGGGAGCGTTGACGAGCAAGCGCGGAGCACGACGGGGCTCGGACATGTCAACGCCCTATCGTACCTGGGTTCCGGGCGGAACGTGGCGATCGATGCCCGAAAGTCCATGAATGTCTCCGTTGCCGGCCGCGAGGATCATCCCTTCTGAGACCAGCCCTGCGAGCTTTCGGGGAGCCAGATTGGCCACCACAATCACTTGTTTCCCGACGAGCTCACTGGGCTGATAGGCCTGAGCAATGCCCGCAACAATCGATCGTGGCTTCGACTCGCCCAGATCGACCTGCAAGTGGAGCAATTTTTGTTTTTTCGGTATAGCGACTGCGGAGAGCACGGTGCCGACGCGGAGATCGATCTTGGCGAAATCGCCGAACTCGATGGGGGAGCACGGTTCGGCTCCGGTAACGGCGTCCCCCAAGGGGGCTGCCTGCGGGGCAGCCGTGGGTAGGTTGAGGCTCGCGATTTCGGGTGGGACTGTCGCGGTAAAGATTGCGTGCTGCATTGCGGCATCAAGTCGGGGGAAAAGCGGGGTCGGCGGTGCGGCCGGCTCCGGTAGCGAGACCGTGCGATACAGGGCCTGTTCGGTGGGCCAGGTGCCGCGTTGGTCTTCAGGCGTTCCAACCCAAGCGCGCAGGGTTCTCCCGGTGGTCGGCATCACCGGTGTGACCAGCCCACCGATGATGTCGATGATGATCGCGAGCGTATGAAGAACGTGGGCAAGTTCCGCAGCTTTGCGTGGATCTTTCGCGAGTGCCCATGGCTGATTCGCGTCGACGTAGCGATTTGCGTTTCGCACGAGTTTCCAGATCGCGTCGAGGGCTCGGCTCGGGGCAAAACCATCGAGTGCCGCAGTAGCGTTTGAGATCGCTTCGATGGCACAGGCCTCGATGTCGCTGTGAACCGCTTGTGTGGCCAGGGCAGGATCGCGTCGCAGTGGCGCCGAGGATGCAAACTTGGCCAGCAGCGTCAGGGTTCGGTTGACGAGATTGCCGAGGTCGTTTGCCAGTTCGGCATTGAAACGGCCGCACAGCGACTCGAAGGTAAAGTCTCCATCCAGCCCCAGAGGTACTTCGCGCAGCACGTAGTAGCGCATAGCGTCGATTCCCGTGGCACGGCCGAGCGGGCCTACTCCTAGTGCATCGGCGAGTCGGACTGGGTCGATGCGGGTCGCCGGCATGGATTTCGAGATCTTTTCCCCGCGAATCGTCCACCAGCCGTGCGCAAAAATGGTCTTGGGCAGTGGAAGGCCGGCGGCGAGTAAGAACGCTGGCCAATACACGGCGTGAAATCGCAAGATGTCCTTGCCGATGATGTGAACCGCGCTTGGCCAATACCGCTCGATATCGCCGCCCGTCAGCGAGCCGTCTGCAGGGCACAAGTCCGAGAGATAATTGACCAACGCGTCCATCCAAACGTAGACCACATGGGATAACCCTTCAGGATCGGCCTGGGGGACCGGGATACCCCAGGCAAAGCTCGTGCGCGAAACCGAGATGTCTTTGAGTCCGCCACGCAGGAACGAGGTGATTTCGCTCCGGTATGCGTCGGGCTGGATGAATTCCCGGTGGCTTTCGATGTAGTCGAGCAGAGGTTGCGCGTAGTTCGACAGGCGAAAAAACCAGCTGCGCTCTTTGTCTACGTAGGAGACCGCCGTTTTGTGAATGGCACATAGCCATGGAGAGTTTTCGGCTGCCGGCTCCGGGGCTTTTAGCAACTGACTCTCGGTGTAAAACGCTTCGCACCCCACGCAGTACCAGCCCTGATACGACGCGAGATAAAGGTCCTCGGGACTATGGCTGCGAATTCGGTTCCACAATGACGCCACCACGGCTTTGTGCTTTGGATCGGTGGTGCGGATGAATCGGTACTGCTCGATACCGAGTTCTCGCCACGTATGGTCGAACCGAGGGCTCACTGCATCTACGAGTTGTTGCGGAGTGAGGCCGCGCTTGCGCGCCGCTTCTTCGACCTTTTGCCCGTGTTCATCGGTGCCAGTGAGAAATCGCGTGGAGTCGCCCCGCATGCGGTGAAAGCGAGCGAGCGTATCGGCGACGATCGTAGTGTAGGCGTGGCCGAGGTGAGGAACGTCGTTGACGTAATAGATCGGTGTGGTGATGTAGAAGGTATTCATGCGTGCGGTCGTTGGTTAGGTCAATCGTCGGTGGGGTAATCGGGGTTGCGGCTCGGATCGTCGTCGGGCAAGTCGTCGTTTTCGCCGCCGCGATTGGTGGCGGCTTCACGTCGACCGGATCCCGTTGGCTTGGATGGTTGTGGACCTGACGGGAATTTGGGTGCAACGTCTGTTGCTGGAAGCATTTCCGTATCGCCTGGGCCATAGGAAACGCGCACTCGCTGAGTCAGCACATCCACTTCAACGACTCGGCCTTCACCGCGAGCAGAAATTACGCGTTTGCCGAGCTTGGGCAAGCCCTTTCGCAGTTCGGCGTACGCGGCCTGCTCGTAGACAAGGCAGCATTTCAGCCGACCGCATTGCCCCGTTACTTTGGACGGCGACAGCGCAAGGCCTTGATCTTTGGCCATCTTAATCGATACAGGCACGAACTCTGGCAACCATGTGCTGCAGCACAAAGTCAGTCCGCACGATCCAATACCGCCGACGAGCTTTGCTTCGTCGCGGCCGCCTAGCTGGCGCAGTTCGATAGCCGCGGCTCTGCCCCCCGTCGGGGACTTCCAAGGGTCGCCGGGGCGCGCAGCACTCCCGTCGAGGGAGTGCGGAGGTAGATCGACTCGCGTGTTCAGCGCCTGGGATACGTGGCGCGCGAACTCGCGCAGGTCGAGTCGTTCATCGGAGGTGTAGTAGATGAGGAACTTTCCGCTTGAGAGTTCGACTCGGAAGACCTTCAATGGCAATCGCAGCGCCGCTGCCGCGTCCTTGGCGACCCGCAGTGCGTGCGACTGTGAGGCATCGTTTGTCTCCTCGGGTTGAAGATCGCGTCCCTCCGCTCGCCGCAAAACCCGCCGTACACTGCTGCGATTGGGAACCGACTTCCGGCGTGGCGCGGTTACGATCCAGGCGAGTCGACGCCCGCGCTCTGCGTCCACGACAACCCGGTCACCGGGCGCGAAAATTTGGTCTCCTGCGTCGTACCAAGAGATGCGCCCCGCGGGAACAGTCCGAACCGCAACAAGATTCGCAACATCGTCGAGTAGCGACGAAGCCGAACCACTGCTGAGATCAAACGTGACCGGATCGAGATCTGTAGGAGGAGCGTCCGCGGAAAATTCGGACGTTAGGGAGATAGCAGGGGCTGGGCTATCGTCCTCTGCGCCCCACCGTTCGCGTGGCTCGGCGTGCGAGTCTTCGGGAGAGTCGCCTTGTTCGCGATGTGCAATCGGTTCTTCGACGTGCGGACGAACTGGCGGTGATTTGCGGGGCCCCAACGGCGCGTTAACCGGGTCGGGCGGCGTGCGCTCTGCATCTCCGGCCGGTCTTCGGGCGCGCCTGCGGCGCCGTTTGGGCGCTGCGTCGCTCGAGCCTTCTGTCGGCGCTGGGTTTCGACCTCCTGGACGTTTCATGTCGGTCGGTGGTCTATGCGTGCCAGCTGAGCCGCGACGGCTTCGACGGCGAGCTGGGCATTGGCGTTGTGGACCGTGACAGCTGTATGCCAGGACAATACGATCTGAGCCCGGTGGCTCGCGTTTGCTGCGGCCCGCAGATCGCGCTGGGCGGCGGCGGCGCAGGCTCGGCGGTGTAGCACAGTGGCAGCAGCGATAAGGATCGGGCCGACATCGCCTTTACCCTCGGCGGCCCGAACAGGTAGAGTCGGATCCGGCACGTCGCGACTGTCTGCTAATTCCGCGCCGAGGTTTGCGATTCGGTCGGCCCGCTCAGCATCCGAATCGAGATTGGGACCGCCCGCTGAAAACCGTACCCGCTGACATCGACTGCGAATTGTGGGCAACAGCTGCTCTGGGGCAGTTGAGCACAGGACGAAGACCGTACGAGCTGGGGGTTCTTCGAGCGTCTTCAGAAGTGCATTCGCTGCCGGAGGCGCCATTGCGGTGGCCTCTTCCACGATGAAAACCCGCGTTTTTGCCTCGTGGGGTAGCAGCCCGATCCGACCGATCACCTGACTCCGTACGGTTTCAATCGGGACGATCCGAGCTGCACCTTCACGCTCGAGAGTGATGATGTCTGGATGAACCCCGTGGACGGCCTTCTCACACGCCTCACAGTTGCCGCAGGCTTCACCATACGCAGTCATGCAATTAAGAGCGCACGACAGCGTTAGCGCGGCTCCGGCGAGCGGTGCTCCAGCGGGTCCTGAAAATAGGTAGGCGTGAGGAACTCGGTCGCGCTCGATCGAGCGGCGTAAATGCCGTGCGGCGCTGCCTTGCGCTTCGAGTTGGTGCCACATCGACACAGCGACAACCTAGCACGACGCCGGTCCTCTCGTGGTAGGGTGGTGCCAATGTCGACGTTGTCGAGACCGAGTGGTGAAGTGATGTCCGACGCGCCAACGTTCGCAGCCTTTCGCGACGTGCCCCGCACCGGGGTTATCTACGTGACAACCGAAGCCAACCGGCGCGGATATTCTGCGTCGGCCTCCGACGGCTGGTGTAACTTAGGTCAAGGCATGCCCGAGAGCGAAGCGCTTGTGGGTGCCCCGCCTCGGATCGCGAATGTGCCAATCTTAGAAGGCGATCAAGAGTATGCCCCGGTTGCGGGGCTATGGGAGTTGCGGGAAGCGATCGCCGGCTTTTACAACGACCTGTTTCGGCGTGGGCTGCCGAGCAAGTACACGGCAGAAAACGTCGCGGTGTCCGGCGGAGGCAGATCCGCCCTGACGCGCGTCGCGGCATCGTTGGGCAACATCAACCTCGGGCATTTTCTGCCGGACTACACGGCATACGAGGAACTGCTCAGCGTATTCCGGCTGTTTTCTCCGATCCCAATCTTGCTTGAGCCCGAGCGCGGCTACGCGTTTTCAGGTGCTGACTTGCGTCGAGAGATCCTAGGCCGCGGGTTGTCGGCGATCCTCGCTTCAAATCCAGCAAATCCTACTGGCAAGGTGATCGGTGGCCGAGATCTGGCGGAATGGGTCGCAGTGGGGCGCGAACTCGATTGTGCGCTCATTTTTGACGAATTCTATTCACACTACTGTTGGCGACCGGACCTTCAGGCTCAGGGCGGCATCGAGACCGCCGCGCGCTATGTCGACGATGTGGACCGCGACTCGGTGGTGATTCTCGATGGGCTCACCAAAAATTGGCGTTACCCCGGGTGGCGCGTCACATGGACGGTTGCCCCGCGCAGGATCATCGATCGAGTTGTGTCGGCGGGTTCGTTTCTCGACGGGGGAGGCTCACGTCCGCTCCAGCGCACCGCTGTTGATCTGCTTGCTCCGACTGCGGCAATGGCGGAAACGCGTGCAATTCAGGCCGAGTTTGGCGCCAAGCGCGCGGTGTTGCTACACGGCCTGCGCGATCTCGGATTCACGATTGATTTGCCACCGGAAGGCACGTTCTACGTGTGGGCGTCGGCGCAGCACTTGCCGAAGTCCATCAGCGATGGGATGAGCTTGTTTCACGCCGCTTTGGATCGGCAGGTGATCACGGTTCCAGGAGAATTTTTTGACGTCGATCCAGGGAAACGTCGTGGCGGTCGCGCATCTCGATTCCGCCGCCATGTGCGGTTTTCGTTTGGACCGCCTCGCGCCAAGCTCGAGCTCGCTCTCGAGCGATTGCGGGATCTTATTGCGCAGTCGGCGTAGCGCGACCGGAGTGCCCGTCGCGAGTCGGTTGCCCACATCCCCCGATAGCTCCACACGAGTAGGGTCGGGGCGGACGAGGTCGCAGCGGTGAGTTCTCCCTTAACGGCCGTGAACCGACTACCATGGGAGTAGTGTCCAGAGTTGGGGTACTGTGGTCTCTGCTCGCCATCGCCTCGTGCGGGAGGCTAGGTTTTGAACCTAGTCCGCCGCCGCCACCCGATGCTGCGGCGCTGAGTTGTGGACTGCGCGATCTTGCCGTGGGTGCGACGTCGTCTTGTGCGATCACCGGATCGGGCAAGCTGTGGTGTTGGGGCGGGCTCGTTGCCGCAAATGTAACGACCCCGAGGTCGATTGCGTTGCCTGAGCCCGCAACCCGTGTTGTGCTTGGACACGACCACGCCTGCGCGATGCTCGAGTCTGGGCAGCTGCGTTGCCTCGGGTACAATTCGCGAGGGCAGTTAGGCACCGGTACTCGCACCACGGTTACCACTCTCGCCGCTCCATTAGGTGACCAGAGCTACGTCGACGTGAGTGCGGAGCGCGACTTCATGTGCGCGGTTACTGGGCTTGGCGGCCTCGAATGCTGGGGTGCGCGTTGGGGACTGCTCAACCCTGTGGGAACTGCTGACGTTGTCGATGTACTGGAACCCAAATCCGTTGCAATTCCGGGAGACCTCCAGGTGGCGAATGTTGTGACCAGTTCGACCGCTGTGTGCGCCGACACGGTCGAAGGGAAGCGGTTTTGCTGGGGGTCGCTGATCCTCGCAGATTCAGGGACGATTACTACGGTCACGATGCCGACCGAGGTCGCGGAGACTGCGCCTGTTCGGCTGTCTCGGACGACCGCGTGCATGCTCGAGGGAGGGCGCGTTCGCTGCGTGGGCGCGGCTCGCTTTGGCGAGCTCGGAGATGGAAGGATTGAATCGACCAGCCGAGGTCAGGGTGCCTCGGTGTTAGAGGGCGTTGGGGCTCTCGCGGCGGGCGGGCGTTCGTACTGTGCTACGACAACGAGCGGCGAGGTGTGGTGTTGGGGATACAATCGCAGCGGCGAAGTCGGAACCGGCGATCTGTCCACGCAGCCTGCGCCCACGCGTGTCGCCGTACCACCCGCTGCGCGAGTTGCCGTAAAATATGATCACGCTTGCGCGGAGACGGTCGATGGCGTCTACTGTTGGGGCGGCGACCGCACGGGTGCGTTGGGACGCGGTGAGATTGCGATCGATCGAATGGGAGTTGTAATCGCCGGGATCCCAGAAGTTCCCCTCGCGCAGGTCGTTGTCGTCGAAACGACGGGTGGCGGATGTGTGCGGACGGCGAGCGGCGATGTGTGGTGCTGGGGGCAGAACTTCTACGGACTGACCGGCGATCCGTCGCGCCGGTCGTCGCCCGTTGCAAGCAAGATCGCGCTTCCGTTCGCGGCGGCTGAACTGGTGGGAAGTTCCGACTTCGCGTGCGCTCGGTCCGCATCCAAGGTCGCTTGTTGGGGGCGCAACACGTATGGCCAGCTCGGGCAAGCAACAACCCTCGAATTCCAGGCAACGCCGTTGATCGTGTTGAACCTTCCGCTCAGCCCAACGCTTTCACGGATGATCGCATCGCCTCAAAATGTGTGCGTGCTCGTGAATAACGTTCCGTATTGCTGGGGAAGATCTGGAACGCTGCCGCGCACCGCGACCCCGGTGGCAGGTCTTGGCCCATCGATCGATATCACCGCGCGACCGGCCGATCCGTCGGTCTACGGACACCAATGCTCTCTAGACATGGCTGGGAAAGCGCGTTGCTGGGGGCAAAATCGATATGGGGAGCTCGGGCTTGGCACGGTTGGGGGCAGCGATTTCACCAAAGCGCTCGTGGTTGGCGGCGGGAGCTACACCCAAATTGCGACGTCGATGGGTGGCAATGCGCATACGTGCGCGATTCCAACCGGCAGTATCGCAGCGATGGATTGCTGGGGACACTTCGCGAGTGGCGACGTCGGCACACCGATACGTATCGCGCTTAGTGGCGTGCCGACTCGGCTCGAGTCCTATACCGATCGGATGTGTGCGGTTTTTGCCGACGGAACGCGGGATTGCCTGGGATCTGGACCCAATGGCGACTTCGGCGACAACGCATCGACCGTCGCCACAACATTCCGCCACTTTCCGCAGGTGTCGCAGTGGCGGTCTTTTGGCACGCGCAACTCGTGCGCGATTGAGGGAGGCACCGTGCGCTGCGTCGGAAACACGCGCCACGGGGTAACAAACGTTCCCCCCGGGGCGACGCCGCGCCGGGTGGAGTTACCGTGCAAGTGACCCGTTGGATGTCGTGGTACGACGAGCTCAGATTCGCAGCGCGAGAAACAGCTGCGGCCCGAAGGATCCTAGCTTTGCCAAGCTGTCCCAGCCGGCCGATGCGCCGATGTCGAAATAGCGGCGCACAGCGTACTGCAATCCGGCCCGAGCAAATGTAACGGTACCCCCACCGCTACTGGTTCCCGCCGGCCCATCGCTAGATAGGCCGAGATCGTTGTCGACGCCGATGCGGGCGATGAACGCCAGTCGCGGCGAGTGCTGGTAGATTCCAAAGGCGGAGACCCGCAAATGCCCTCGCGACTGCTGGGTTCGATTGTCGACTCCCAACGCGGCCTGCGCATTGGTAACCTCGTGATAGAGGTTCGGAGCAAATCGGTGCAGCTTGATGTCGAGTAGGTCGTCGAGTCCGCCGATGGCGTACCTGCCTGCGAACGAAAACTTCAGCGGTACCCCGACCGCCAGCGACACTGCGAGAGGATTGACGTAGATCGGCACGCCAATCTTAACCGCGATCCAGTCTTGGATTCGAACGGTTGCGTCTAGACCAAACGCCTTGCCACCGTGAAGTTCGTATTTCGAAGAGGCGCCGGAGTCCACCGAACGTCGGTCGTAGATTCCGGCATACAGGTACGTAAGGCCGATCTGCACGCGAGGGGTAATTCCATAGCGAGCCCGGAGCGCGTCCGAGGCGGCGAACGGAGATGCCTGAAAATGCGGCGCAATGGAAACCTCGAACATGTTCGCCGGCAAGGTGATCGGGCGCAACGCTTCTTCGGTCGGATAGTCGGTTGGTTTGGTTGGGTGGGGGACGACCACAGGGGGCGCTTCGGTTCCTCCGAACTTGGGATCGTCCGGTGTTTCGGAGGTTCCCTGCATGTCGGGTGGAGGCTCTGGGGGCGGCGCGGGTGGAGGCGTTGCACTTCCCGCCGCACCGGGGTTTCCTGGATCGCTTGGCGTTGCCGTTGCCGGTGCCGGTGATCCGGCTGCAGGGTTCGGGGTGGTGTCCGCCGGCTTCGTGGGAAGAGCCTTTGGGGCCGGCTTCTTTTTGGGTGGTGCCTGCGGCTTTGCCGGAGCGGCAGCGACCACGGCTCCACCGGCGAACAACACAATCCCTACGATTGAAGCAAAGCGACGGAGTAACATAAAGGCACGTTAGGTCTGAGCCCGAAATAAATCAATGATCTTGGCAAGGGGCCCGGCGATGAATAAATCGACCGATGATCGCGGTCGAACCATGCGGCTCGCGAGGCGCGGCGAGAACCGGAACGGAGTTTGCTCGACGCAAATGAGTACCGGAAGCGCAGACGCAACGAAGCAAGCCGCGATGGGATCGGCCGCGAGAACGGTCGACTTACTCATCGCCGGGCCCTAATAGTGGCCGATCCAACGCGTCGACCGAGGCTTTCGCGAGGCGTCGGCGGGTTTGATGCCGGTTGCAGCGGCCACAGCGCCAAGGCCGAAAAAGGCTGCGAAGGCGCGGCGAGTGATTTTTCGCCAGGGCGGCGGAGGCGGTTTCGGAACCGCACCTTCTGGTCGTTTCATGGCGCGCAGTCCTTTGCGTCGAATCCCTGGACAAGGTCGTTTAGCAGCAGCTTCTGATTGCACGGGTCGTCGGCGGCGTCGCCGGTCGACCGCATCGTTGTTCCTTCGGTATCGCCGAAGTCGTCGGTGATGCCGGCAGGAACCGCGCGGGTCTCGGCGATATCGGGCGCGCTTGGCCCGGCGCTGGCAGCTGCGTCGAGAAGCTGCTGGTTGAACCAGGCGAGTAGGGTCACCGGATGATAGTGGTACACAATACCGTCCGCGGGAAGCCGGCAATGTGCCGCCACGTTCGCGTCCCACCATAATCCGGGCGCAATTTGGTCTGCGACGAGCTCGTCGATTTCGGACGGTTTCCACTTCTTAAAATCGCGTGGCACACGAAGCGCTTCAGACCAGCTCGGTTCCGCGGTCCATTCGGAAACGTGTAGCGTCACCAGGTACCGCACCTGGGCGCGGTCACCGCTGGAAAAAAACGTGGATAGTTCTTGCTTCGACAGCATGCCGTCTTGGTCGGTATCGATGATGTCATTGACTTGTTTCGCGTCGCAAAACCGGCCCCCTGCAGTGCCGTCGACGACGGTCCATACGCTGGCACCCGGCATCCCCGCGAACAACTCGGAAGTCGAGAACATTTCGAGGTGAATTTGCGGCTTGGAGAGTTCGCCCGGACCGGCGCGGCCGACGCGGCCGATGCGCGAGCCGGCCTCGATCGGTTCGTCGAGCAAGATCACTTCGCCGGCCTTGCCGTTGGCCTTCCACGTTTCCGACTTCGCGAGCCAAGGCGCGCGATCGGTCGCCTCGGGTTCGCTGCCGAGGTGCATGTACAGCGAATAGAACTGGACTCGAGAGGCTCCGAGGCTCATGTCGTGGCGGAGTAGCGCGAAGTTGTTGGATCCGATCGACGAGTTCTTGCCAAATCGTGCAGCGACGAGCCGGCCTGGAAATGGCGCAAACACCGGCGAGCCTTCTTTGCCAGCGAGATGGATCCCGCCATGCCATAGCCGCGCTTCGCCCCATGGCCCGACCGGGAAAAAGCCGCCATCTGCACGCGCTTCGTTGGCTTTGTATAGCTCTGCCGCATCGGCTTTGAGCTCACCGGCATCCTCTGGGATCTCGGGAATCTCCTCTTTGGCTTTCGCCTCTCCGCGCGGGAATAGCGGATAGCAAAACGATCCGCGTAACCGCCGGCAGAATGACTCGAATTCGAACGGGCCCGGATCCCACTTTTGGTTCCACAGGTGGTAGTGGCCGATGTATCCCGAGAAGCGCATCGATGCTTGCTTGGGGATGGTCCCCCAGTGTTGCTTGCCCGGCATCGCCTGTGGGAATTCAGCCGGGATGTTGGGAAGCAGGCGCCGCAGCTCCCGCCCCAACAGGGCAAATGATTCGTACTGCGCCTTGGTGTAGTCGTACGCAAGAATCGGGTGGCCGTTGATGCGGCAGGCCTTGACGTCGCGCTTGTGCGGTCCTGTTTGGTAGAGCCCCGGAAATGTTTTGGCGTCGCCGCGGTTGCAAAGCTCGATGCCGATCGAATCCGCGTTCCACTCTGCAGCGTGATAGGCCATCAATCCAAGATCGATCGTCTGATAGATGGTTCCATCGTTGTCGAGGAGAAAATGCACCGACAGGCCGCGCTCGTTCTGCAGCACGGAGAAACACATGTCTGCCGACATGCAGCCATCATGGTGGACGACGAACTGCCGGACCGCTGCTTTGACCGCATCGTACGACAGGTTCATGCCGAATTGGCGCAGCCGGGGGCGCAACGAGAAGCGCCTGGTATACGGCCCCTGTGGCAGCTTGCCGTACGGCACGCCGCGAATGCACTTGGCAATCGCCGCTGGTGGGTCGCTCTGCGTTGCCTGGCACACTTCCCGGGTCGCGTCCCAACGGGGGCCTTCGCGCCACGTGACGACGGGAGCGCTGGTGTGAAAGCTTCGGCCGCCGATGATGATCGTGCCACTCGGCTTGAACCGGCTCATCGGGGTTCGGTCCTAACCGCGAAGCGTCGCGCGAAACTCGCGCAGTGCGACGTGTTGGTCGGTGCGCTGCGCAAAAGATGCAAGGTGCAACAGATCGAGTTCGGGAAACACCTCGCTGTTCTCAACGCGTTCATAGGTTGCTCCGCGAAGTGACAGAACGTGAAACTCGCCCGCTTCGAATACCCAGACTTCGCGAACACCGAGATGTCGGTAAATGTCGAGCTTGTCGATTCGACCGGGCGTTTTCACCACTTCGAGCGCTACATCGGGGATGTCTTTGTCGGCGCCGCGGCTGTAACACTCATCGGGTTCCAGGCCGCGTTGCTTTTCTTCTTTTCGGAACGTGGTTGAGCCGTAGCCAAACAGCGGGATGTCGCGCTCCAGGCAAAACAGCTCAAGCAGCCGGGCGATTTGCTTCTTCTCTACTTCATGTTGGCGCGACGGACTCATGATCTCTAACCAACCCTCCAAGAACGTCATGCGCACGCCGGCGCTTTCAATCGAATCGCGGAGCACGACGTAGGTCGCCCAAGGGACTCCGCTAAGCAGAATGCGCTGCTCACTCTCCACTGCTAGCGGAGCGACGGGGTAGAGCTGCGAGGCCGCAACCATGGGGGGAACTGTAGCACGCGGAAGCTCATAGTCGCAGCGAAACGGCTTAGCGCTCCAGAAACCGCATTTCGACCGACCCGATCTTGATCTCGACGCCGTGAGTCAGCCGAAATTCGCGAATCTGGGCGCCATTGACTAACGTACCGTTGGTCGAGCCTCGGTCGAACAGCGTGCAATTGCCTACTGGATCCATGGCGATTTGGGCGTGTTGACCGGACGTAAACCCGTCGTCGAGCACGAGGTCACAGCCGATGTTCTTGCCGATTGTGAAGCCGCTGCGGAGTAGAATTCGCTCACCCGCCCGCGGTCCATTGAGCAGAATCAGTGCCGGGGTTGGGCGACCGTTCGGCAGGGTTTGCGCGGCACCGGCGACACCGCTCGCGGGGGTAGGGCCAGCCGGTCGCCCCCGGCCGCGCTTCGACATCCACCAGCCGATCAGTCCAAAAAATACCAACGCCGCCACAACGACTCCTGCAATGGACAGAAGCCACGCCGCAATCGCGCGGCCCTTGCTCCGCCATCGCGGCTCGATGCAGCGATCGTTTGCGCAGTATCCAGTCTCACAGGCTGCGCCCGCACATGACGGAGCGTTCGGTATGGAAACTTCGTTGGTCGTGGTTTCGATCCGGCCCTGCGTGGCGATATGCATTCGCTTACCGGCGATCGGATCGTCGGCTGCAGCAAAAAAAGTCACGACGTTTTGTTTGGTAATTTCCGTCGCCAGTTGCCGGAACGAATCGTGCCACGTCTCGGCAATGGGCTTACGACCTTGGCCTGGCCATCGCAACGTGCCGAGCGATCGCTTCGATAGTTCGCCCATCACAAGGAGGGTCCGGCGCATGTCCAGCGGTGAGTAGGCGAGGGTGTGAATGCGAATACCTGCCTTGGCGGCGCGCAGGCCGGTTTTGGTGACTCGCTCGGTATCACCCGATGCATCCCGGCCGTCGCCAACGATGACGACAATCTTGCGCTTTGGGCGAGCCGCACCGTTGCCACTGTCGGAGCTCGCCGTCGCAGATTTTCGCAGCGCTACCAGCGCACGATCCAGAACCGTTAGCAGCGGGGGGTCGGTCGCGGTCTGATCGCTGGATAGTGTTACTTTTCCGCGCAGCGACTTCACGGCCTGAAGCTTCGGAACCTTAGCCGATTCGTCGAGTGTGGTAATTGCGACTCGTGTCCGGTCGGGCAGTTGGCGCAGCAACTCTTGCTCGATCGCTTCGCTGATCATCGGTAGAGCGTCGGCAAAATCTGCACCCGACTGGACCAGAATCACCATGTCGGTATCGCTGTTGGTGGCGTCATATGTGCCGAGAGCGAACGGCAGGTTACTTGGGCGCGAACCGATGTAGAGCCGGATCGCCTTCGGGTCGCTGAGGTCGAGGATTTGTCCCCCAAGCGCCAATGCGGATAGGTAAACGCGGAGGCGATATCCACCGATCGCGGCGGGTTCGAGGTCTACCCTGTCAATCACTGCGAGGTAATTGGACTCGGCACCGTGGGCAAGGCTGGTCGCGATCGCCAGCGCAACCAGTGCGCAACGAGTGCCCCTTGCAACGCTTGCCACCGGTTCAACGTAGCAGATCGTTACAGGATTGGGTGGCGAAACAAAAAGTAAGGTGCTAAAATCATTTGTGAATATGGATTGTTGAAACCTGCAGCTGTGGGGCGGTGTCTCAAAGGGTTGTAGCTTTCGGGAGGATTTGGATGAGCAATATGGACTTCTCTTCGTGGCCGCGTGACCAAGAGCAGAGCTTCGTCGTGTATGAAGAACGCGCGAACGATTCGCAGAGGAAAGCGTTTACGCTGGGCATCGTGGTTGCGTTGGCGGCGTTTGTGGTCGCGGTGGGCATTTATGCTGGAGTCGAGCCTGACAAAAAGGACGTGACCAAGGGCATGAATATGTCGAACCTCACCAAGAGCACGAAGAAGGTGGAGTCCGAGGCGGCGGCCCCGACTCCCGCTTCGCAAGCGCCGGCAGCGCCCGCGGAAAAAGCGCCGTCGGGTGAATCTGGAAGTCCGAAATAGACCCCTTCTCCCAAAGCGAGCCATTGCTCCGGGGCTTTCGCTCAGGGGACCAAGGCAACCATCGCCAAGTTACGGTGAGCTGTACGGAGGTGTAGGATCTGCGGGCTTTGGCCTGGATTCGCTGTCTGTTTTGCATCGCTTCGCTCTCGTGCTCGGTGCGCTCGAACACCCATCCGGCACAGCCCGACCGAATCGCGATTGCAGTAGCCGAACGGTACGAGCGCGGAACTCGTTTGGTGGCGATCGACGAGCGAGGCGATCGGACGCTGGACTTGGTACGAGGCGCCGACGCGGTTGCTCGCGACACGAACCCTGCCATCTCGCCTGACGGTCGTTGGATCGTATTTGCTTCAAGTCGCAGTCGGAGCCTCGACCGCACGAGCCTGTGGATCGCTGCGCTCGAACCTGAGGCGGTGCCGACGCTTCTGACAGATGGTGTCGGCATCGACAGCTATCCGACGTGGACGCTCGACAGTTCTGCGGTGGTTTTCGCTTCGACGCGCAGCGGCAATCAGTTCGATCTCTACGAACTCACTCTCGACAGACGCGGACGCGCTATCGGCAGTCCGCGTGCGCTCACGTCGACACCGAACCACGAAGTCGCACCTACCGTCGCGGTTGATGGCACGATCGTCTACAACGCGGTTCGACCGAAGGCGGACGGGCAGGTCGAGAGCCGGCTCGAGGCTCGCACCGCGGACGGAGCAACCGTTCCAATTACCGTTGGGCCAGCCGATACCTCACCAGCACTGTCGCCGGACGGCACCACACTGGCATTTGCGCGCCCAATCGCGCGTTCGACTTCGGTCGACTCCGACCTGTGGTTGGCGACATCCCACGGCGAGTCGGCTCGCCAAATCGCGGATATTCCGCTAACGGACGAAAGCGGTCCTGTATGGTCGCGAAACGGTCGGTTTTTGTTCGCGACCTCGGTGTTGCGCGGCGCGAACGGCGATGCAGTGTTTTCGGCTGTCATTGTGGTGGACGTAACAGCCCCGCGACCGGTAGCGCGAATGTTGGTCGATCGCACAGGGCCGGTGGCCCGACTCACGCCCGCGATTGCTGCGCCCGAGCTCGACGCGGCCACGTTGAATCGGAATCCGGAATACCTGCCGGAACTAGCGCGGATCGCAGCTGCGGCGATCGCCGCGCAACAACGCCCGGCGGCGACGAAACCGGGGCCGGCAGTGCCTACGTACAGCCGGCCATAAGGCACTGTCCCTAAATAAGCTGATCGTCTTTCTCGACGATGTCGAGCAATTCCGATCCATTAGACTGGTGTCGTCGACGACTTATTTTCCGGCGAGCCCTAAGTTCGTGACCAGCGGTACCAGCGGTCTCAGCGGTTACGACGCAAACCCAGGGGGCGCGGGTTTACGATGCGAGCGAGCGCTTTCGAAGTTCGATCAGCTCTCGGCTCGACGGGATCTTGGCACGCGGGCCGGTTGGCACGACTTCGCGCGCCGCAAAAGCGCGCTTGTAGGCGGAAAAACTGCCTCCGGCGCGGTACGCGTCCAAGACGGCCAATCCCGCCCGGGTCTCACCTTGCGCAAGCATGTATTCGACCCAGGCCCAGCGTCCGGAGGTCGGACGGACAGATACGTTGCGCGCAAGGCCAGCATCTGCCAGCCCGCGGCGCAGTAGCGCAAGGCGCGCGTCGATCACGTCGATCCCGGCGAATGGTGTGCCGTCTAACGGCGTATTGCGCTTGGCGACGAACGGGGCAAGGCCATACACCACATGAGGGTGGATCGCCGCTAGCTGGCGAGATAGTGCAATTAGCTCATCGACGTCCGCATCGGTTTCGCCCGGCACGCCGAGCATCATGTACACCTTGAGCGTTTTGAGCCGGTGTGCCGAGGCCAGCTGCGCCGAGCGGATCAGGTGCTCTTCTTTGGTCGAGCGCTCGACGATTCGGCGCATGCGTTCGCTCGCGCCATCTGCAGCGACGGTCAGAGTGCGGTATCCGCCTTGCGCCAGCAGACCGACCAGTTCGTCGTCGAGTTTGTCGGCGCGTAGGCTGGAAATGCCGACCTGCCGCGGCGATGCGCCAGAGACAATGTCGGCGACGATACCGCGGATGTCCGGGTGGTCGGTCACTGCGGCGCCAACGAGGCCAACGCGATCGGCGTCATCGGGGATGCCAGCGATGATCCGATGACGCGGGACGATGCGCATTCCGCCGTTGGTCGATCGGCGCATGACGCAGTAGGTACAGCCGCGCGAACAGCCACGCGCGGCTTCGGTAAGGAACATCCCAGCCAGCTCGGTGTGTGGAGTGGTGATCACCGACCGCGCCGGCAGATGCTCGTCGTCGGCAGCTGAAACGGGCGGCACGGTTTCTCCGTGACGAGGTAAGTAGTACCCAGGCTTGTCGGCGAGTGCGGTCCACAGCGCGTCGCGGGCAAAGCCCACTTCGCGCGCGATCGTAACTAGTTCGACGATCAGGTCTTCGCCTTCGCCGAGGATAATCACATCACAAAATGGTGCCATCGGCGCAGGATTCGAGAACGTGAGAGGCCCGCCGCCGACCACGATGGGGGCGCGTTCGTCGCGGTCCTCGCGTAGCGGCGCAATGCCAGCAAGTTCGAGGGTTGCGATTACCCCGGCGACTTCGAGCTCATAGGCCACCGAATAGGCGATCATCGGGTAGCTTCCAACCGGAACCCCGCGCTCGAGGGTGGTGAACTTGTCACCGCGGCGGTCGGTTTCGGGCAGCATGGCGCGGTCCGCAGCGACGTTGGGCATTGCGTGAAGGGTTCGGTAAATCTGCTGATAGCCCAACGACGACATCGCAGCGCGGTACGGGCTCGGATAGACCAGGGCGATGCGCGTTTCGGCCTCCTTATGGAGCGTGCCGCGTTCGGCGGCGAGTAGCTCACGGCGGTCCATCCGGGCCACCATAGCAGTATGCTAGCTACGGACCCAACTATGGCACTTCACTACTCCGTATCCGTGGAACAGCCCGGGAATCATCTCGCGGCCATCGAGCTGCGTTTTGCGCCTTGTGAAAACTTCGTCGACATTGCGATTCCCGCGTGGAGTCCCGGCAGCTACCTGATTCGCGACTATGCCCGTTTCGTCCGCGATCTTGTGGTCACTGGCAACGACGGTCGACCTCGCGCGGCGAAAAAGGTCGATAAACAAACCTGGCGCATCGAGGTGGCTGGAGCCGCCGAGCTTACGGTTCGCTACGCCGTTTACGGCCATGACCTCACAGTGCGCACCAATCACATCGACCGGGAACATGCATTTTTGCACGGACCGGCGACCTTTCTGTTTCCGGTGAGCGCTCGCGACGAAGCGGTGGAAGTCGCGTTGCGGTATCCGGTGGGGTGGGAGTTGACATGCGCTGCTACGCGCCAAGGCGACACGCTTCACGCCGAATCGATCGATGAACTGCTCGACCATCCCATCCACGTTGGTACATCTCGCACCTACCAGGTGGCGGCGAGTGTCCCGGTGACCCTGGCGATATGGGGACAGCGAGCGCCAGGCGGCCTGTTCGACGAGGCGCGGCTGGTCTCGGACCTGGCCGCGATCGTCGATGATCACGTGCGACGTTTCGGCGAAGCGCCCTTCCTTGCGTACTCGTTTCTTCTCATGTTGGCGCACGATGCGTATGGCGGGCTTGAGCATCGCGCATCGAGCGTAAACCTGTACAACCCGCACTTTGCCGCGACGCGGAAGTCGTACGAGGGGCTGCTCGAGCTGCTGTCGCACGAACTATTTCACGCGTGGAACGGAAAACGCATCGCGCCCCAGCCGTTGCATCAGTTCGACTATTCGCGCGAAGCGTACACACCGTGCTTGTGGGTGATGGAGGGAATCACCAGCCACTACGATCGATTTGCTCTCCGCACCAGTGGTTGCATCACCGCGAAGAGCTTGCTTGAGAAAGTGCTCGATGATTGGGCCCGGTTGCAGGCGACTCCGGGGCGCGCCCGCCATAGTCTGGAGCAGAGTTCATTCGACGCGTGGATCAAACTTTACAAGCCCGACGAGTCCAATCTCAATACAACAGTGAGCTACTACCTCAAGGGTGGACTCGCCATGTTTGCGCTGGACTTACAGATTCGCCGCCGCACAGAAAACGCAAAGAGCCTCGATGATGTAGTGCGGCGGCTGTGGCAGCGATACGGAGTTGTGCGCGAGCCCCATCCGGACGATCTGCAACCGGTGTTCGAGGAGGCGACTGGACTTTCACTGGATGATTCGTTCGATAACGTGATTCGCGGTACCGCCGATCCTGACCTTGCGATCGAGCTAGCCCACTTGGGCTTGGCACTTCGGGGCAGCGCCGATCCATCGCTCGTGGTCGACGGAGCAGAGCCTGTGTGGTTGGGGGTTACGGTCGCGAGCACAAAGATCACCGGGGTGTTCGACGACTCGCCCGCTCACGTCGCCGGACTTTCGCCGGGCGATGAACTCGTTGCAGTAGACGGATTTCGCGTAACCTCCGATGCGGATCTGCGCATGATGTTGGCTCCCCGACGCCCAACCGACCGAGTGCAATTAGCCCTGTTTCGCCGCCACCGCTTGGTCGAGGTGTCTTTGCAGCTCGGCGCCGCGCCCCCGACTCGCTGGGAGATCGTGGGGGCTACAGACGATGTCTTGGGGGCAAGCCGGTTTGCGGCCTGGCTGGGAGAGCCGCACCCAGGCGGCCATTGCGTGGCCTCGGTAACGACGACGACGCGGTGGCTGTAGCGGTCCGGCTCTCGAACGCGACGCTAACCCTACATAGTAGTGCTAGACTCGCCGGCCTATGTGGCGATTCATTGCGATTGCGATCGTTGGTCTTGCTGGGTGCTCCGACAAACACCGCGACGGAGGCTTACCTCCTGCGAAGGAGTGGGGTAGTGCGAGCGGTAGCGGCGGGGCATCCGCGCCGAATCCTCATGCAGCGATGGGACAGGACCCGCATGCGGGTCTCAATCCTCATGCCGGTATGGGCAGCGGGAGTCCCGACGTGGGAGCGATGGGGTTACCGGCACCCGACCCCAATCGCCCGATCGATCCGAGCCGGCGCGTGAAGGGAGTGATTTCCATCCACGCCAAAGCGGCCAGCCGGGCGAAATCCGGCGGGGCAGTCTTTCTCGTTGTCAAGCGCGCCGACGCCAGTGGCGCGCCCACGGGTACGCCACTCGCAGTCGAAAAGCTGACGTGGACCAATAAGGAACTGCCGTTCGAGCTCACCGAACGTCAGGCGATGATCGCTGGCACCCAGCTTTCTGGAGATGTCGTCGTTACGGCCCGTTACGATCAGGACAGCGATGCAATCTCGAAACAGCCCGGCGATATCGTTGGACAAGTCCGCCTCACCGTCCCAGCGGATAACGTCAAACTGGTCCTTGATCAAATCGTTCCCTAAGGGCCCGGCGGATAATAAGTCGATCGGCTGCGGCTTCGCATCCCGGGCACCTCGCGGCTTTCG
>CAYQQM010000022.1:0-58365 GCA_964419605.1 uncultured Kofleriaceae bacterium
TCTGTTTACCGACCCTCGCCGTCGGTTGGCGACGAGAGAAAAATGGCTCCGAAGGAGGGGATCGAACCCCCGACCCGGCGGTTAACAGCCGCCTGCTCTACCACTGAGCTACTTCGGAATGGGGCACATAGATGACCCACGATGGCGGGGGCTGTCAAGTCCGAGTGCTTGTTGTCAGAGTATCTCCGCACCCAGCCGGCCGCTGGCGCCGTTTGCCTCCTCCCGGCTAGACGCGGCGGGGATCTGGAGTAACGTTGCCACGAACATCGGAGGTCTTATGCCAGCCACGAAGATCGATAGCCTCGGCTCTGCTGAGGCGCGCAGCACTCCTGGTGAGGGAGTGCGGAGTAAGATCGATATCGGAATCGATGACGAAAAGCGCGCGGACATCGCCGATGGCCTGTCGCGCGTGTTGGCCGATACCTACACGCTGTACCTGAAGACCCACAACTTCCACTGGAACGTGACGGGGCCGATGTTTCAGACCCTGCACCTCATGTTCGAGACCCACTACAACGAACTGGCGCTGGCGGTCGACCTCATCGCCGAGCGGATCCGCGCGGTGGGCCATCCGGCGCCCGGGACCTATCGCCAGTTCGCCGAGCTGTCCAGCATCAAAGAAGACACTGGCGTGCCGAAGGCGCAAGACATGATCCAAAAGCTCGTCGAGGGGCACGAGACGGTAGCCCGCACAGCGCGCAGCGTGTTTCGCACCGCCGAAGATGTCAGCGATCAGCCGACGTGTGACTTGCTCACGCAGCGCATGCAGGTGCATGAGAAAACGGCGTGGATGCTGCGTAGTTTGCTCGAGTAGGCGCCGGCCGAGCGAGGGATAGGGTGCGGACGATCGTTTGGTTTCGCGGCAAGGACCTGCGGATGTCCGACCATGTGCCGCTGCGCCAGGCGGCTGCGGCTGGCGAAGTCATCCCGCTGTTCGTGCTCGATCCCTACTTTTTCGAACCGGTGCGCGCGAGGGAGCTGCCTCACCGGATGCAGTTTCTGCTCGATTCGCTCGGCGCACTGGCAGCGAACTTGGAAACGCGCGGCACGAAATTGCTGGTTGTGCCGGGGGAATCGGTCGAGGTCGTGCCTCGGCTTGCGAACCAATGGCGCGCTGACCGGGTCGTCGCCCACCGCTGGGTCGAGCCGTTTGCGCGCGAGCGCGATTGGCGAATCGCGGCGGCATTGGGAACGCGGTTTCAATTGTTCGAGGGCGAAACGCTGCTGCCACCCGACCTGCTGCGGTCCGGATCGGGAAGGCCATTTAACGTGTTCACCCATTTCGCGCGCGCGTTTCGCAGTGCGTTGCCGCTCGCCGAACCGCTGCCGGCGCCGAAGTCGCTGCCCCCGCCGCCGCCGCTTTCGTGCACCACCGTGGCGATTCCAACGCTGAGCGACCTCGGCATGACGCGCAACCCCAACGTGTTGCCTGGTGGTGAAGCGGCTGCGCGGGCGCGGCTGCGCGACTTCCTGTCACGAGGCGTCGATTCGTACGCCGACCGACGAGATCGCATGGATCTCGCCGGAACCAGTCAGCTGTCCGCAGATCTCAAGTTCGGCACGCTGGCCGTGCGCGAAGTGTGGAACCGCGTCGCGCGCGAGTCGCACGCCTCCGCGGGGACAACGGCGTTCCAAAATGAATTGATCTGGCGCGAATTCGCGTACGCGACGCTATGGCACCGGCCGAGCGTGCTCAAGCAGCCGTTTCGCCCCGCGTTCGCCAACTTTCCATGGGAAAATAGCGAATCTTATTGGGACGCGTGGGTGGCTGGGCAAACGGGATATCCGATCGTCGATGCCGCATGTCGACAGCTCGAGGGCGAAGGCTTTGTCCACAATCGCGCGCGCATGATCGCGGCCAGCTTTTTGACCAAACATTTGTTGGTCACGTACCAACGCGGGGAAGCGCACTACATGAAGTATCTGACCGATGGCGACTGGGCGTCGAACAACATGGGGTGGCAGTGGTCGGCCGGATGCGGATGCGATGCTCAGCCGTATTTCCGCGTGTTCAACCCGGTCACGCAGGGAGAGAAGTTCGACCCGAGCGGCGATTACGTGCGTCGTTGGGTACCGGAGCTCGCTTCGGTACCGGTGCGGTTCATTCACAAACCGTGGGAGGCGCCCAACGATGTACTCCGCGCCGCCGGCGTTGAACTGGGCAGCAACTATCCGCGACCGATCGTCGACCATCGCGCCGCACGTGAGCGGTTCCTGCAGCTCGCGAGCAGCGTGAATGCGGCCAAATCACCGTAATCCGGCCGGTCTAACGACGTGCACAGAGCAAACATACGAACGATCCGAGCGAAGCGATGACTCGAACGAGATTCCACGCCACCCACCGCGATTCGCGAAATTGTCGCCGGATTTCGGCCAGATCCGCGCTCGAGGCGGCGTCGCTGGCGGCTTTGATTGCGTTGTTCAGCGGGACGTGCACGAACAGCGTCACCAGTACGGCAATCGCGTAGCAAACCAACGCCGCCAACACCCAGCGGAACGCCTCGTGATCGATGTAGGCGACCGTCGACGCAAGAGTCAACACCAGTGCAGCTCCGAAGGTCAGGCCGATGAACCACGGATTGATGATCGCGCGGTCGATCGCCTGAAACGCCGCAACAAAGGTTCGATCATCGGTCTTGCCGAGTCCCGGCATGATCGTATGCGCGTAGAGCGCGAACGTTCCTGCCATCAGACCCACCGCAATGGTGGCTAGAAAAACGAGCACAATACGGATCGATGGAAGCGCAGCCATGGCCATTTTTTCGTCCTAGCGCGATGAGCGACCGCGAACTGCCAAGTATTCGCGCAGCAGCGCTTCCGAGGGAGCGGGATCTCGCTTCGCCTTGTGGCCTGCGCGGTCCAGAGCAAATCCAACGATTTCTTGAATCGCCTGGGCATAGCTGCGGCCGCTGGCACGTACACATTGCGCAAACGCACAGCCGTCGGCGAGATCCGGATTCGGATTTACTTCGAGCACATAAGGCTCTGACGTTGTGCGATCCAATCGCATGTCGACGCGAGCGTAGTCTCGACAACCGAGCACTTGAAACGCCTGGACCGCGGTGTCGCGAATCTTCCGAACCACGTCGGGTGGCAGGTCGTCGACGGGACACTTGCTCTCCATCGCGTAGTGGTCGCGACTATAGGGGTCCCACTTGGCTCGATACGTAATGATTCCGGGCAACGGTCGGCCCTCGTTGTCAATGCCACCCTGCTTGAACTGCATCTCGTACAGCGGCAGGGCCGCCGGTGGATCGTTGCCGAGGATGGCGCAGTGAATCTCGCGGCCGTCGATGAACTCCTCGACGAGCGCTGGCATCTTGTGCTCGCCGACCACGAGGGCTACCCGAGCCTCGAGCTCGGAGCGCGTATTCACAACCGACCCGGCATCGATGCCCCCAGAGGCGTCATCGAACGCGGGTTTCACTATCAACGGATACCGCAATGAAAGTTCTCGGTCCGGTGGAACGCGAAGGGTATCGAGCACCTTGCCCCGGGGCACTCTCAAGCCATTGGCTGCGAGCAATGCCTTGGCGTGGGGCTTCTTTTGACACAGCGATAGCGCGAGCGGCCGAGTGCCGGTGTACGCAATTCCCATCAGTTCGAACAAAGCGGGCACGTGCATCTCGTGCTCGGGATCGTCGTGGAACCATTCGATCAAGTTCATTACCGCATCGGGCCGTTCACGCTCGAGGGTTCGGACAAACGAGTCGAAGTTGTCCTGGATATTCACGGCGATACAATCGTGGCCTGCTTGTTTGATCGCGTCGGCAATCTGCTCGACCTCCTCTGCCACGGTTTCCCAAGGCTCGACGATCTTTGTCGGATCCCATTCGGGAGTCCGACGGTTGTCACGCCGCCACAGCTCGACGACATCGTCATCGACCTGATTCCACAAGATCAGTACACGTGGACGCTTCACAGGAGAAACGCTTGACCTTGATCAACAGGTATCACCACCGGCGCGCAAAGTCGATGGTCGTTTTCATCTTCACTGCCACAAGCGCAGTCGCACGGCTCCGTAGACTTAGCCGCGCCCCCGGGCCGTTTCATGCCGCACGTGCTTGTGCGACCACGGGTCACCTCATTAGATCCAAGCGATGCATCCCTGGCTCGCGTTCGTTTCGTTTTGGAGACTGATGTTCGGGAGAACGCTTCCAGCCCAAGTGGCAACGTTCTTACCGCCGCCTGCGCCTACGGCGCTTTCGGGGGAGGAGCGCCCCCCAAAGCCGGTCAAAACCGCCGCCCCAGCCGATTCGTCGGCAACCAAGTCAGCCGTTTCGACCAACGTCGCGACCGGGGCGTTGCACCGAGATGGTGCGCTTGCCCTGCTCGCGCTGTTGCAGCGCGAAGGCCGATTCGTCGATTTTGTGCGTCAGCCCCTGGATGGCTTTGACGACGCCCAAATCGGCGCTGCCGCGCGAGACGTCCACCGCGGCTGTCGCCGCGTGATCGATCAGCACCTGACCCTCGAACCCGTGATGCCCGGCGACGAAGAGTCAACCGTATCCGTCCCACGTGGTTTCGACCCAGCGGAAATCCGCCTCATGGGCGAAGCCAAAGGAGAGCCACCGTATCGCGGCACCCTGCGCCACCACGGTTGGCGCGTGACCGAAACCAAACTGCCGGCGCTTGCCACAGGCGTTGACCGGACCGTGATTGCGCCCGCCGAAGTGGAGCTGCCCGCATGAGGACCTTAGGCATCGACCTCGGCACCACGAATTCCGCGTTAGCTACCGCGAGCGACCAATCGCCTGCAGCACCTCATCCGATCGTCCAGGTTGTGGGTCCCGGTGAAGTCGCCGAGCGCGCAACTCTGCCATCGTTTCTGCTGCTGCCGAGCGAAAGCGAAGTAACGTCCGTGCACCTGCAGCTGCCTTGGTCCGGCCCACTGCGGTACACCGTCGGCACATTCGCGCGCGAACGCGGCAGCGAACTTCCGCACCGCTTGGTGTCGTCGGCGAAGTCTTGGTTGTGCAATCCCGCTACCGATCGCGTGGCCCAGCTGCTGCCATTCCGAGGCGCGCAACGAGAGCTCGAGGCGGCGATGGCCGACGGCGAACGAGTATCGCCGGTCAACGCATCCGCCCGTTACCTCGCCCACATCCGCGCCGCGTGGGACCACGCACATGAAGACGAGCCGGCCGACGAGCAGGAAATCCTCCTGACCGTGCCGGCCAGTTTCGACCCGGTGGCCCGTGAGCTCACCGTGGTAGCGGCGCGAGAAGCGGGTTTCGAGCACATCACGCTGCTCGAGGAGCCCCAAGCGGCGTTTTACGCCTACCTCGCCGCTCGCGGTGACGCATGGCGAAAGGACCTGGTTCCGGGCGACGTCGTGCTCGTATGTGACATCGGCGGCGGCACCAGCGACTTTTCGCTGATCGAAGTCCGGGATCACGGCGGAGCGCTAGCAGTCGAGCGAGTCGCCGTTGGTGACCACATCCTGCTCGGCGGTGACAACATGGATCTGGCGCTGGCCGGCCTCATCACCCGCGCGATCAACACGCCGCTCGACGCCCTGCAACACCGCGCCCTCATCCTGGCGTGCCGTGCTGCGAAGGAAGCGCTGCTGCACGAAACCGCGCGCAAAGCCGTTCCGATCTCAATCCTCGGCCGCGGCTCGAAATTGATCGGCAACACCGTGAAAGCAACACTCGAGCGAGAGCCGGCGCTCGATCTCCTCCTCAACGGGTTCTTCCCAACCGTTACCGCCGACGCAAAAACCGAGCGCCGCCGCGCTGGGGGTCTGCGCGAGCTCGGACTGCCGTATGCGCATGATCCCGCAATTACGCGCCACCTTGCCGAGTTCCTCGCACGCGAACGGCGGATGCCCACCGCCGTGTTGTTCAACGGCGGCGTCATGAAAGCCGCCGCGTTTCAAGCTCGCGTTGTCGAACTGCTGCGCGCGTGGTCCGGACGCGACGTCGCTATCTTGCAAGGAGCCGATCTCGACCTCGCAGTTGCCCTTGGAGCCGCACATTACGGCCAGGTTCGCAGCGGCAAAGGCATTCGCATTCGCGGCGGAACGGCGCGCGCGTATTACGTGGGTATCGAGAGCGCCGCCCCGGCGATTCCGGGCTTTGCAGCGCCGATGAAAGCGCTGTGCGTCGCGCCCCAAGGCCTCGAGGAGGGATCCACCGTCGAACTACCGGACGATGAACTCGGCCTGGTCGTGGGGGAGATGTCCACTTTCCGGTTCTTTTCAGCGGCCGCGCGCGAAGCGGACGTTGCAGGCGCTCTCGTCGATGCCGATGCTGCCGGCATTACTGAACTCGACCCCGTCGAGAAGCTTGTCGCAGCCGAAGGCGGTCGCAAACCCGGTGAACTCGTCCCTGTCCGATTGGAGGCCCACGTCACCGAGGTCGGCACGCTCGAGCTTTGGTGCGTGGCGCGCGATGGCAAAGGGCGCTGGAAGCTGGAGTATTCCGTTCGCGAACGCGCATCCCTCGAATAGGGACCTCCCGAAGTCGTGGTGTATGGTTGGCTGCTAAGCCAGATGCCGAGCGCCCTCTACACCATCGCCCACGCGATTTTGCCGAACATCATGAAGCTCAAGACTGCCGCCGTGGTGGTCTCAGCGATCGAACGAAACGACGCTTCGATCTTTAGCCACGTCTGGACGCAAACTGGCGTGGCTCATACGCCGCAGATGCTCGCCAAAGAACGCAACGATACGTGGCGAATCGCCGTGATGTCGCTACCGCCGCCCCAGGAGATGGGGGAAGCGCACATGGTCGCGTTCGTCGCCAAAAAAAACGACGCGGGAGTGATGCGCTACTTCGCGCTCGAACACGATTTCGTCCTCGCTACTCAGTCGACCCGCACCGCGTTGCGCGAGCTCGACCGCGGTAAACCCATCCACCGCGGAGACGGTCCGCCGATCACCGGCGATTTTCAGACCGATGCCAGCGCCGTGATCGAGGGCGTCATGCGCATCCTGTCGCCCGTTGGCTAAGGGCCCGCCCTCTGCACCGCTATTTGGCGGTCAAAAAACCTTCGCTGCGCAGCAACTCGGCCGTCAACACGGCTCCGCCAGCGGCTCCGCGCACCGTGTTGTGCGACAGTGCCACGAACCGCCAATCGAATACCGGATCTTCTCGCAAGCGACCGATCGTGACGGCCTGGCCCTTGCCCGCGTCGCGATCGAGCCGAGTTTGTGGCCGGTTCTCCTCTTCGGTGTACTGGAGAAATGGTGTTGGCGCGCTCGGCAACTTCTGTTGCTGCGGCTTGCCGCTGAACTCATTCCACGCCGCTAGGATCTGCTCGCGCGTTGGTTTGGTGTCGAATTTTACAAACACCGCTGCCATATGGCCGTCGCTCACGGGGACGCGGATGCATTGCGCGGTGATCACCGGAGCTTCCGCCGCGACGATTTCGGCACCTTTCACAGAGCCCCAGATTTTCAGCGGCTCCTGTTCGGACTTCTCCTCCTCGCCTTTGATGAACGGGATGACGTTGTCGATCATTTCAGGCCACGTTTCGAACGTCTTTCCCGCGCCCGAGATGGCCTGGTACGTACAGACGGCGATCTTCGCCGGGCCGAACGATTTTAGCGGGTGGATCGCCGGGACGTAGCTCTGGATCGAGCAGTTTGGCTTCACGGCAATAAACCCGCGTTGGGTGCCGAGGCGCTTGCGTTGGGCCGCGATCACAGCGACGTGGTCCGAGTTGATCTCGGGAACCATCATCGGAACATCCGGCGTCCATCGGTGTGCCGAGTTATTCGAAACCAGCGGGGTTTCCGCCCGAGCGTAGTCCTCTTCGAGCTTGGCGGTTGCAGCTTTGTCCATGTCGACCGCGCACATAACGAAGTCGCATTGCTCGGACACGCGGGCCACGTCACTAGCGTTTGCGACGACTTGCGTCGCGACTGCGGCTGGCACCGGAGTTGCCAACGCCCATCGGCCGGAGACCGCATCTGCGTACGTTTTGCCCGCAGAGCTGGCACTCGCGGCGACGACCGACACGTCGAACCACGGATGCTCCGCAAGGAGCGCAACAAATCGTTGGCCGACCATTCCGGTCGCACCGAGAACACCTACTCTGAGCTTGTTCGCCATGACGCGGCGCAATCTAGCACTACTGGGCGGAATCATCATCGGCAGCAGCCTTCGTCCTGCGCCCGGCTCCTCGCGCATCTCCGGTGTTTGGCGCGCCTCGGCGACCGGAACCTGCCAAAACCACTGACATGAGGTACTAGCCGAGAAGCGCTGCCCCGGGTAGGGGGCTTCTTATGCGAGGCGTTCGTTCGCGACGAGCTGATCGTAGGTTTCACGCGAACGAATCACGGTGAATGACTCGCCGCTGACCAGCACTTCGGGCGCTCGGGGTCGGGTGTTGTAGTTCGATGCCATGGCAGCGCCGTACGCGCCGGCGGCGCCGATCCACACGAGTTCGCCGGCTTCGAGAGCGGGAAGTTCGCGATCTCGGGCAAAGCAATCGCCGGTCTCGCAAATGGGACCCACCATGTCGGTAGTCTGGCTTGGCCGATCTGGGTCTTTTACCGGGCGAATCGGGTGGTACGAATTGTAGAGTGCGGGTCGCATCAGGTCGTTCATCGCCGCGTCGATGATGGTGAAGTGCTTTGCGTCGTTGCTCTTGCGGTACATCACGCGCGACACCAGCGCTCCAGCGTTGCCGACGATGACGCGACCTGGCTCGGCGATCACGGTCAGTCCGCGCGCAGTGAGCGGAGCAAGAGCGGTGCGAACGGCCGCACCGTATTCTGCGGGGGTGGGAATGTGGTCTCCTTTGCCGTAGTCGATGCCGAGTCCGCCACCGATGTCGACATGGCGGAGCTGAATACCATCGCGCACCAGTTGCTCGACCAGCGCAACCAGGCGCGCTATCGCATCGGCAAATGGAGCTGTCGTAGTCAGCTGTGAACCGATGTGGCAGTCTACTCCGAGGATCTCGATTCCTGCGCGTTGCGATGCGTCGCGATACAGCCCCGGCGCTTCGGCCATCGAAACGCCGAACTTGTTCTGCTTGAGTCCGGTAGAAATGTACGGATGCGTTTGCGGGTCGACGTCGGGATTTACCCGAATCGAAACGGGCGCGCGTTTGCCGAGGCCGCGAGCAACCTCGTCGAGCACGACGAGTTCTTCACTCGACTCGACGTTAAAACAGCCTATTCCCGCCTCCAGTGCCGCCGTCATCTCGGCGCGCGACTTGCCGACGCCCGAGAATACGACCGAATCTGCGGTCCCTCCGGCGCGCAGCCAGCGGTAGAGTTCACCGATCGATACGATGTCGGCTCCTGCGCCCAGCTCAACGAGGACGCCTAGTATTCCAAGCGTCGAGCAGGCTTTGACGGCGTAACAGATCTCATGCGGAACTTCGGCGAGCGCTTCGTCGAACGCCCGATAGGCGCGCTCGATTTCACTGCGCGAGTACACATAAAAGGGCGTGCCCACCGAATCTGCAATCGTTGCGAGGGCCACCGACTCGCAAAACAATTCGCAAGTCCCGGCCGAGCCGGGGCGCGCAGCACTCCCTTGGGAGTGCGGAGAGTGATCGTTGTTTCGGTAGTCGAACGCTGCCATACCGCCGTTCTACCCCAGGTCTTGCTCGATACGAGCGATCTCCGCCAAAACTCGCTGGCGGGCCGGACTGCCCACCACGTCGCGTCGATCGACCGCTCGGGCCGGATCAAACCAGCTCGCAACGTCTGCATCGAAAGCTGAATGGGCCGCCTTGAGCGTAGCGAGGTCTAGTGCGGCGAGCTCAAGGCCACGCTCGGTAGCCGTACGCACCAAGCCGCCGACCACGTCGTGCGCCTCCCGGAATGGCACATTTTTCCCAACTAGGTAGTCGGCCAACTCCGTGGCGGCGAGGTGACCGGTCGCGATTGCTAGGCGCATACGCGCGGCATCAAACACCGCAGTCGCAATCATGCCACGTGCAACTTCCAGGCTGGCGGCGACTGTTTCGACTGCGTCGTAGAGCGGTTCCTGCGTCTCTTGAAGGTCTTTGTTGTACGACAGCGGCAGGCCCTTCACCACGGTCGCAAGTGTGACCCACGCGCCAACCACGCGCCCGGCTTTGCCGCGCACCAGTTCGGCGATATCGGGGTTGTGCTTGTGGGGCATCAGCGATGAACCTGAACTGTATGCCTCGGCGATGCGTACAAATCCGAATTCTTGCGAGGCCCACAACACAAACTCCTCGCCGAGTCTGGACAGATGCAACTGGACCAGCGCGCAGGCCGCAACCAGCTCGAGGGCAAAATCGCGGTCGCCCACTGCATCGAGCGAGTTGCGCGTAATATCGGCAAATCCAAGAGCGCGCGCCGTATGGTCGCGATCGATGTTCAGCGTTGTCGCCGCCAAAGCCCCGGATCCGAGTGGGCAAACGTCGGCCCGGCGGGCCGCATCGGCAATCCGGCCGCGGTCGCGCATCAGCATCGCTTCGTAGGCGAGGAGGTGATGCGCCAGCCGCACCGGCTGCGCGCGCTGCAAGTGCGTGTATCCCGGTAGCAGCGTGTCGACGTGGGCCCGTGCCTGTGCCACCAAGGCCCGGCGAACGCCATCAATAGCGGCGATCAACTTCTGGGCCTGAGCGCGCGCATACAATCGCAAGTCCGTTGCGACCTGATCGTTGCGGCTGCGACCGGCGTGCAAGCGCCGACCGGCATCACCGATGTCATCGACCAGCCGCGCTTCGACGTTCATGTGAACGTCTTCAAGGGCGTCGCTCCAACCGAGCTCGCCCGATCGGAGGCGATCTGCAACCCGCTCGAGACCGGCAGCAATCGCTTGTGCATCGGCGGCAGTAATAATGCCCTGCGCCGCCAACATCTGTGCGTGGGCGATCGATCCCGCGACGTCGTGGGCCAGTAACCGATAATCGAAATCGATCGAAGCGTTGAGCGCCGCCGCCGCCGGGTCGAGCGCGTCGCCAAATCGCTTTCCTCGTGCACCTTTAGGTCCAGACATCAGCCGATCTCTTCCGCATACGTCATCACTAAATACATCACGGATTCACTTTGCCCCGGGTTGCGATACGCGTGTGGCGTATCTGCTTCGAACAAGATTGAGTCTCCCGCCTCTAAGCGATGTGTATCGCCGCCAGCATCGATTTCCACCAAACCGGCGGTAACTACGAGGTTTTCCGTTGTGCCGGGAGGATGAGCGTCCGCATCTTCCACACATCCGCCGGCCAATCGGAGTTCGTAAAACTCAACGCGCCGAGGCTCATCGAACGGAAACAGCGCCCGCGAGCTGAAGCTCCGATCTTTACTGGTCAGAAGCTTGGAGTCGGCCGCTCGCAACACCAGCGCCCCCGCCTGCGTTCGCGTGCTGATCAGCGCTGAAAACGTGACTTCGAGTGCGCGAGCGATCTTCCACAGCACGTTGATTGTTGGCGCACTTTGGCCGAGCTCGATTTGGCCCAGCATCGCACGCGATACGCCACTCACCTGCGCCAGACGCTCGAGCGACAGACCGCGCCGCGTTCGCAGCCGACGCAGATTGGCCCCCACAATGGGAGCCAGGTCGGCGGCATCTGGAGTAGCCAGCGCACTAGGAACAGGAACGTCGGTATCTAGCCGCGCCGGTTCAACCATGCGGGTGTCGCTTTTCTTCTTCACGAGCCGCCCAGATCTATAACCGCTTTAGCGGACGATCACTATATGGCGCAGCGCTATGATTTTTTGGAGTGTGAAGTCCGCTGTAGATCCTAGCTCCCGTGCGCGATGCCACCCGGAGAGCCGTACGCCGACTCACCGTGAAGCGCACCATCGAGACCATCGGACTCGGTCTCGGCATCGACTCGCAGCCCGATCGTTAGGTCGATCAGCTTGAGAAGTACAAAGGTTACGACAACCGCCCAGGCCCCTGCAGCAGCAATGCTGATGGCCTGATTTTTTAGGAGGCTGACGCCGCCACCGTTACCATTGTTGAGCACCGCACGCGCGAACACGCCGGTTAGTAGTGCACCCGTGGCACCTCCCACGCCATGAACGCCGAAGGCATCCAGCGAATCGTCGTAGCCCAGTTTGCCCTTCATCACCACGGCGCCGTAGCAGATCCCACCGGCGGCGATTCCAATGACAATCGCGATCATCGGGGACACGTATCCTGCGGCAGGGGTAATGGCGACGAGCCCAGCGACGAGCCCAGATGCGACCCCAAGCATCGTAACCTTGCGAATGCGAGTACCCTCGACGAGTGCCCATGTGAGCGCACCCGCCGCCGCGGCGAGATGGGTGTTGAACAGGGCCAGCGAAGCAGTGCCGTTTGCACCCGCACCACCGGCGTTAAATCCAAACCAGCCAAACCATAAGATACCTGCGCCGATGACGGTCATCGTGAGGTCGTGCGGAGCGTGGCGCACCGAGGGATATCCGCGGCGCTTACCGAGCACGATCGCCACGACTAGCGCCGAAATTCCCGATGACAAGTGCACGACGGTGCCACCTGCATAGTCGATCGCGCCGAGCTCGGCGAGCCAACCCTTGGGCCCCCAGGTCCAGTGCGCGATCGGATCGTACACAAGCGTCGTCCAACCGAGCGTAAAGACGGCATAGGCCGAGAACTTCATCCGCTCTGCAAACGCACCCGAGATGAGCGCGGGTGTAATGACCGCGAACATGCACTGGTAGGCTACAAACGCGAGGGTCGGCACGGTGCCGCGCGCCGAAGCCTCGGTGATGCCGTTTAGCCCGACAAAGTCGAGCCCGCCGATCACACCGTGGTAGGTCGTACCAAACACGAGTGAGTAGCCGATGAGAGCGAACTGAACGCTAACGAGTCCCAGGGCAAAGAAGCTGTGCATGAACGTCGACAACACGTTCTTGCCCTGAACCATGCCGCCGTAGAACAGCGCCAGGCCTGGAGTCATTAGCATTACCAATCCACTCGAGATGAGAAGCCATGCGGTATCGCCGTCAATCACGAGGCCATGGTTACCAAAGACTATGTTTCCGGCGCGTAACCGATTCGCAAATCTTTCGAACGCCAGTCCCGGCAGCTCTGCGATGGCCGATCGGGTTCATTGCGGCGCGCCAAGACTGTGTAACGCCTTGAAAACGCGGCTCATCTAGCGATTCACCTAGCCGTGCAACTATCTGAAATCATGGCGCAGAGATCGCCTTGGGTTTGCATCGGTGTGCTGGTAAGGTCCGCGCCAAAGATGGAGACCAAGAATCTGGAGCGAGTCGTCATTCGCTTCGCAGGTGACTCGGGCGACGGCATGCAGCTGACCGGCACCGAGTTCGCAAAAGCTGCCGCCGAAGCTGGCAACGACATTTCGACATTCCCAGATTTTCCAGCCGAGATCCGCGCCCCCGCGGGCAGCTTGTTCGGCGTCTCTGGGTTTCAGCTTCACTTCTCGTCGTCGGAAATCTACACGCCTGGCGACGCGCCCGATGTGCTGGTGGTCATGAATCCGGCTGCGCTGAAAACGAACCTCGGCGACTTGATCAGCGGCGGAACGCTGATCGTCAACACGGGAGCGTTCATCGAGCTCAATCTCAAGAAAGCCGGGTACGCGACGAACCCACTCGAGGATGGATCGCTGGCCAAGTACAAAGTGCACGCGGTCGACATTACCGGCCTGACCGCCGCCGCACTCGAGGACAGCGAATTGTCCACGAAGGAGCGCGGCCGGTCCAAGAATTTCTTTGCGCTAGGCCTCGTGTTTTGGATGTATGGGCGCGAGCTCGAGCCGGAGATTCGGCGCATCCGGCAACAGTTCGCGAAAAAGCCCCAGTTTGGCGATGCAAACGTCAAAGTGCTCAAAGCGGGTTACCACTACGGCGAAACCGCTGAGGTATTTCAGACTGTCTACAAGGTACCACCGGCAACGTTCGCACCTGGCACATACCGCAACATCACCGGCAACGAGGCCATCGCGCTGGGCCTCGTTGTGGGCAGCTCGCTAGCGGGTAAAAAGCTGTTTTTCTCGGGGTATCCGATCACCCCCGCGTCGTCGATTTTGCACACCCTCGCGAAGTATAAGAACTTCGGCACATTAACGTTTCAGGCAGAGGATGAAATCGCTGCGATCGGTGCTGCGATCGGCGCTGCGTACGGCGGCGCAATTGCTGTCACAGCGTCGAGCGGCCCGGGCATTGCTCTCAAAGGCGAAATGATCGGCCTCGGCGTCATGACCGAACTGCCGCTCGTGATCATCAATGTGCAGCGCGGTGGTCCCTCTACCGGATTGCCAACAAAGACCGAACAGAGCGACTTCAATCAGGCGTTATTCGGGCGCAACGGTGAAGCGCCAATCCCCGTGATCGCGGCAAAGAGCCCAGGCGATACGTTCTATTGCGCAGTCGAAGCGATCAAAGTCGCTACTCGCTACATGGTGCCAGTCATGTTGCTTTCCGACGGCTACGTTGCGAATGGCAGCGAACCGTGGCCATTACCTGACCTCGACCAGCTGCAGCGCTTTGACGTCATTCACCGCACCGACCCGTCGAACTATTTTGTCTACGAACGCGATCCCAAAACACTCGCGCGGCCGTGGGTCATTCCCGGCACGCCTGGTTTGGAACATCGCATCGGCGGTATCGAAAAAGACGCGTTAACGGGCAACATCTCGTACGCACCGCTCAATCACGAAAAGCAAACGCATGCGCGAGCCGACAAGGTGGCTCGCATTGCACAAGAGGTCGGCGAGCTCGACTTATCCGGTGACGACTCGGGAGACGTGTTGGTTATCGGCTGGGGAGGAACCTTTGGCGCTCTGCGCCAAGCCCAGCAGTCGCTTGCAACCAAAGGCAACCGGGTCAGCCACGCGCATTTGCGGTGGCTATCGCCCCTCGAGCCTGGGCTCGCGAAAATTATCCATCATTTCAAACACGTATTGGTGGCGGAACTCAACATGGGTCAACTCGCGCAGCTGTTGCGCGCCCAGTTCCTAGTCGATTGCCACGGCCTCAACAAAGTCCAAGGCCAACCCTTCATGGTTCATGAGGTAACGGCTGCGATCGAAACCCTACTCGGCGCCTCAGCGGCGGCAAGACCGCTTGTGGCGAACGTCTAACAGGCACACAACACATGTCCGAAGCAGTCAAAATCAAGCTGTCCAAAAAAGACCTCGAGTCCGACCAGGACGTACGCTGGTGCCCAGGGTGTGGCGACTACGCCATCCTGGCCACCGTACAACGCACGCTCGCGCAGCTCGGGGTCCGAAGAGAAAACACGGTGTTCATATCGGGCATCGGCTGTTCCAGCCGGTTTCCTTATTATATGAACACGTACGGGTTTCACACGATCCACGGACGCGCGCCGGCAATCGCATCGGGCCTAAAGATCACCCGGCCTGAGCTCGATGTGTGGGTCATTACCGGCGATGGGGATGGGTTATCGATCGGCGGCAACCACATGATTCACGCGCTGCGGCGCAATATCGATCTGAAGATCATCCTGTTTAACAATCAGATTTACGGACTCACCAAAGGCCAATACTCGCCAACGTCAGCGCTAGGAACGCGTGCCGCGTCGACTCCGGCCGGATCTATCGACCATCCCTTAAACCCGATCGCGCTGGCACTCAGCGTGGGAGCAACGTTCATCGCCCGAGCGACCGATACCGACGCCAAGCTGTTGGGCAAGATCCTCGAGCAGGCTCACGGGCACAACGGCGCGGTCTTCATCGAGGTGCTGCAAAACTGTCCGGTGTTCAACGACGGAGTGTGGGAAGCGGTCAAGGACGACCCCGCCGGCCGCCAAATCGCGCTTGCCGATGGCAAACCGCTAGTGTTCGCGAACGGCACCAAGGGCATACGACTCGGTCCAGGCATGACTCCAGAAGTCGTGGACGTTGTCGATCGAACTCCGCACTCCCCAGGGAGTGCTGCGCACCCCAGCGGAGCTGGGGCTATCGATGCAGACACCAGCGGCCTGCTCGTGCATAGCGAGCGCGGATCTGCGGTGTACGCGAACTTGTTGGCTCAACTCGTTCAGCCTCTCTACCCAATGCCGATGGGCGTCCTATACCGCACCGAAAAACCTACATATGAACACCTGGCACACGCCCAAATTGCGGAGGCAGTGGCCGCGCAAGGGCCCGGTGATCTTGCCAAGCTCATGAAGTCTGGCATGGTGTGGGAGATTGGTGTGGACGGGGTGCGTCAGCCAACTGCTGGCTAGGGATCGGAGATAGCTCCTGTTACGATGGGAACGTGTTGCCCATCGGGACCGAGCTGGACGACCGATATCAAGTCCTCGCAGAGCTGGGCCAAGGCGGAATGGGCGAGGTGTATCTGGTGGGGCACATTCATACCGGGCGCCAAGAAGCACTAAAGGTCTTGCGACCTGAGTTAGCCGCTTCGCCCGAGTTCGTATCGCGGCTTCGACGCGAAGCGCGTGCAGTGAACCGATTGAATCATCCCAATATCATTACGATGTACGATTTTGGGCGGCTTCCCGACGGCCGGTACTACCTCACCATGGAATTCGCCGAAGGCGAATCGCTCGCCAAGGTGCTCGAACGAGAGGGGGCTCCCCCGATACCGCGCACAGTCGATCTGCTCCGACAAGTGTGTCGCGCACTCGACCATGCCCACAAGCGGGGCGTGATTCACCGCGATCTGAAACCAGACAACCTATTCCTCGCCAACTATCGCGACACGCCGATACTCAAGATCCTCGACTTCGGCCTAGCCAAGATTCTCGACTTTTCCGACCGAGAGAGCCAGGTCACTCCGAACGGCAGCATTTACGGGACTCCCGCCTATATGGCTCCTGAGCAGTTGTTAGGCGACTCGCAAGATGACCGCACCGACCTCTATTCGCTCGGCTGCGTAGCGTTTGAACTCCTCACCGGGCAGCGACCATTCATAGGTCGAACAATCCAACTGGTTACGGCTCACCTTACACTTGCCCCACCGCGACCCTCCGAGCTACGCCCAGATGCCGGTATCCCGACAGAACTCGAGGAGCTAGTGCTCAGTTGCATGGCCAAGCAGCCAAATGAGCGGCCTCCATCTGCCCAGCATGTCCTGGGGTGTTTGGACGCTTTGCCCAGGCCACCCGAACGCAGAACCGGCCGCCACCCGACGTATGCGTGGTACCTGGCTGGAAACGAGTCCACGATCCCAAGCTTTCATCCAGAAATGGCTGACGCCGAAGCGCCCGATGCGGCTGTAGACGCCCAACGAGAAGCTCTCCGCGACACCGCAGAAATTTTGATCGATGGAGGATGTAGCGAAGTCTCCCTGGTCCTGGCGCTCGGAGAGATCGACATTCTCAACCGCGAGGAAGCCATGTACAACCGAGAGCTCGACTCGCTAGCTCAGCAAACGAGGCAATTCGAGCAACGCATTGGGGCCAATGAGGCATCGCTGCGGTTCCACATCGCGGAACTGCGGCTGACGCGGCTGGGCAGCAGCGAAAAGGACGCGAAGCTACTCGATGACAAGATCAAGAAGCTGAACGCCGACTTAACCGACACGCTGAAGCTTCGCGACGATGAGCTGCGGAGAATCAGCGATCGGGAGATCGAAATCATCTCCGCGTTACACACCCGGGACCTTCGGGTTGAGGATGCATACGCAGAGCTAGCACGCGTGATTGAGCACATTCTTTCCGCTAATGACGCTACCTACTCGCTTCCGGCCCGGGAACGATTTGCTAAAGCCACCCGCCTTGCGCCGGCCTCCGAGTAGGAGCCGCTTCGTTGGTCAAACCTGCTTGAATTTCGCGACGATGAAATTCGGCCCCATCATTCCGAACCCCATGGTTTGCTTATCGAGCTTGCCCTCGACTTCAACGCGCATTCCGTCCTTGAGACCGCGAAGCGCTCCGGCGAGTTGATACTGGTCCCGTCCTTCGACCTCCAAAACCCAGTGTCCACCTTCCAGGTCACTGTGCCGAATCGTACCCGTTAGCTTCATGACTCTACGATAGCCGGTAGCGCCTGAACGAGCCAACGAACATCGACAGGTTCGACAAAATAGCTCAGAGACAGGGCTGGTATCGATTCAATACGTTACCTGGTCGATCGCATAGTGTTTGTCGACCTTCAGGGGTTGGTCGTACACAACGCCAGAATACAGGTAGCGATAGCGAGCGTAGTTTTCGGTGACCTTTTTCATGTATTCACGGGTCTGGGTAAACGGCACTAGTTCAACGAATTCGTCGATCTCGCGATCGCCATATCGTTCAAGCCACTTCATGACCGGCCTCGGCCCACTATTGAACGAGCCGGCACCGATCGGAATTTGGCCTCGGAATTTCGTCAGCAGGCGACCGATGTACCAGCTGCCCGTGCGCACGTTGTACTCCGGGTCGTAGAGCGCGCCGCTTTCATACGGAAGCCCAAGCGCTTCGGCAACCCGCGCCGTGGTTGCGGGAATCATTTGCAGGAGTCCCTGAGCGTCGGCGTACGAAAGGTCGTGGGGGTTAAACCCGCTTTCTTTGCGCATGACCGAATACAGATAGCCCTCGGGATTGTCCCCGAGTTTTTGATACTTCTCGACAAGCGTCGAGTAAGCCCGAGGATACGCATGCTCCCACCAACGCCTGGCATCGCCCTGGGGTGGAGCATTCAACGCACCCCCCGCGTAGCTGACCGCGAGCAGCCACGGACGGTTAAAGTTGCCCGCCTTTCGGTACCGGTCGAGTAGCATGGTTAGTGCTCTTGGCCGCTCATAACGCCGAAGGAATAGCTTCTCGCTGCGGGCGAGCTCCGAGCCGGCTTCGGCCCCGAGTCCAGCGGCGATCAGCTCGTCGACCCGCTCGATCAGGTCGTCAGCGCTGAGCGATTCATCGGCGGCCTCGTCTAGTTTTGGAACTCGCGATATGGGTTGAGCATCGCCGAATGGACCCGTAGGCACCCCTCTCGCGGCAAGCCGCGAACGCGACAACAATGCGTACCACGAAAACGGGAATTCGCTGACAGTCGCTTTGTACCCCTTGATCGCAGTGCCCACATCGCCACGCCTCTCAGCGATGCGGGCAAGCCAATACCGACCCTTGCCAGCCTCCAATGCACCACCGGAACTCGCCAGTACCCCGAGTCGCTTGTTTGCTTGGTCCCAGTCGCCAAGTACGTAGTGCGCCATCCCGAGAAACCACAAGGCGTCGTCTACCCACTTCGAGCGCGGGTACTTTGCGAGTGTTGACTCCAGAGGAGGTATCGATTCGCGATAGCGACCTCGATTGAACTCCAGCCAGCCCGACAAAAACTGTGCCTCTTCCGCGTATGGCGTACGAGGATACGTGGCGACGACCTTTTGGTACCACGCGATCGCTTCGTCGTCGCGATCAGCTCGCGATAGCGCGCGTGCGCCGCGAAACATGGCTTCAGCGCCGGCGTTGCCAATGCGAGAATAGATGCCCAACAGCAGCTTGCTGGCATCGAAGTAGCGCCGCCGCATGTCAAATAGTGTCGTACCGAGCCAGTAGTCGCGTTGCACTCTAAGTTCATCGGCTACGTCTTGTGGGACAAGTGCCAACTCAGCAACTGCGTGATCCCACAAGTGAAGCGCAGTGAGCCGCCGTGCGCGTTCGACCCGGTCGCCCGGTCCTAGCGGCGCTCCACCCAATGCCAGCATCTTCTGTTCGGCAACGCCAGCAAGCGGGTGTGCAGCATGGGCGATGAGAAGTTCGCGATACGCCTCGGGAGTTCGCCTTACCTCCGCAATGCGGTACATCGCCGTCCCTACATCCCCCACATCGCCGGCGCCCGTGGCGCGGATCAGACGCTCGTATTTTGCGGCAGCAGCGGTCCGGTCTCCCGTTAGCCAAACGGCATCGGCGAGGCGCCACAGCGCTTGGGAGTAGAAAGACGACCTCGTCTGGCGACTGAGTGCCTCAAAGGCCTGCTTCGCTTCGGTAGCACTTCCGCCATGCAGCGCGCACATCCCGCGCAGCCACAGGAGATAGTCGCGGTTCACCAGGGAGGCCTCGTCGATCCGCTGAAGCAACTGCTTCGCAGTTGAAAAATCGTTCTGATCGTAAGCGCGAAATGCATCGCCGAGCCGGCGCACGTCTGCAGCGCTACTCCTCTGACGCTTGGCCTGCGCAGCGACCGCCTTGCGAGACGTCACAGCGCTCTTCGGTGTCGCAGTTCGTGCAAAGGTTACGCTCGACGTCCCGATCACGAACCATAGGGCCCATCTCGCAATCCGCCCCCGACCTCGCCTGCATCTGCGTGCTGGTAACGACTTCCTCATAGGTCCGAACGCCACTGTGCCAGGTCCGACCGCCTCGTCCAACTTTGCCACGGGCGGGTCACGAACCAACAATCCGCGGTATACCGCCAGGGATGGAACGTTCCCGCCCTGACGTGTTGCTATGCGCGGGCCTCGATCCATCGGGTGGAGCGGGACTGATCGCAGACGTCCGCGTCGTCGCTGAATTGGGCGCGCGCCCGGTAGGTGTTGTCACCGCCCTCACGGTTCAAAACACGACTGGCGTGGCTAGCTCCGCGCCGTGCGATCCTGAGGTGGTAGGGGATCAGTTGGCGTTCCTGCTCACCGACGTCGAAGTTCAGGCCGTGAAGATCGGTATGATCGGTTCCGACCAAATCGCAACTGCGATTGCCAACGCGCTCCAGTTGACGCGCGCTCCCGTGGTTTGGGATCCGATCGCAGTTCCGTCGCGCGGCAACACGACGTACATTCACTCATATGACGTCGTTGCAGAGGTGCTGCGCCCACATCTCACCGTTGTCACCCCGAATGCACGCGAACTCGAACTGCTTTCAGAAGTAACGGTCACCGACCTGGCGTCGGCGGAGCGTGCCGGACGCATGGTTGCTGAACGCCTCGACGCCGCTGTACTTGTCAAAGGGGGCCATCTGGCGACCAGCGACTGCGACGATGTCTTGCTGTACGCCGGCGACCGCGAAGAGTTGCCCGGACTACGAATCCCAAGCGGGGAACAAATTCACGGTACGGGCTGCGCACTTTCGTCGGCGATCGCCGCGTATCTCGCCCTCGGAAACAAGCTCCCGATCGCGTGCCGACTTGCCAAGGAATATGTAGCGGCTCGACTGGTGAGTCCAGCATGCGCGGGTCGCGGAGCGCCGGCGGTGCTGTGATGAAGGTAGCGATCACGGGAGGAACGGGCTTTATCGGACGGCACATCGCCCAGAAACTGCAAGCTAGCGATATCCACGTGATCGCCCTATCGAGAAATGTCGAGCGGGCAAAGGCTGTCCTGCCCGGGGTCGACGTGGCTCACGCCGATCTCGAACATCCCGGACCGTGGTGCGATCGCCTCGATGGTGTCGACGCAGTGATCAACCTCGCCGGGGAGCCGATTGCTGCAGCGCGCTGGAATGCTCGTCGCAAACAACTTCTGCGCGACTCACGCGTCGAGACAACTCGAACACTCGTCGAGGCGATTGCGACGTGTGCCAAACCGCCAAGGGTCCTCGTTTCGGCATCAGGAGTCGACTACTACCCGTTCGCCATCGAGCTCGACGACTTTGCCGATGACGAGGTGACTGAGTCGGATCCGTCGGGCGACCATTTCCTCGCGCGGCTGTGCAAGAGTTGGGAGACTGAGGCACTTCGGGCGACGGCTACAGGCACGCGCGTGTGCACCATGCGGACGGGACTCGTACTTGGAGATGGCGGCGCGCTTCCCAAAATGGTGACCTTGTTCAAGCGATTCCTCGGTGGCCGACTCGGAAGTGGCCGTCAGTGGATGTCGTGGATTCACCTCGATGATGTCGTCGCTGCGTACGCTACAGCACTGTCCGATTCGCGGTACGCTGGACCGATCAACCTCGTCGCAGGCTCAGTCCGCAACGCCGACTTCGCTGCAGCGCTCGGCAAGGCATTGCACCGCCCGAGCTCGATCCCGACGCCAGCGTTTGCCCTCCGTGCAGTGTTTGGCGAGTTCGCTGACCTACTGATTCACGGCCGACGTGTCGTGCCGAGGAAATTGCAGGCACTGGGCTTTTCATGCACCTACGCGAGTCTGGATCAAGCATTAAGGTCCTCGAGTGCGTAACGCCGGAGTGGTCCCGGGTTTCTTCGCGCCGCGAGCTCCGCTTCGCCTTGCATCCGCGTTGCTGTGGTGGGGCTGCAACGACACTGTTCCCCCTAACCTCCCTTCGCAGCCATGGGCGAATCTCGTCGAACGTTCCGACTCCGAGTCACACGTACCTCTCACATTCCCCACGGGGACCCAGTCGCTGGAGCTCAAGCGCACGGTGGGCGTACGCCTTCATGCTGGCGATGCCAGTGTGCGAATCGGGACCATCGCGGTGGACACGAGGGTGCACTGGACTCGCACAGCGGCGGGATCAGGGTGCCGCGGGCCGTGGGTGGAGATTGCCCCTCGAGGTTGGATTTGTACCGACTATGTCACGCCCTCGAATAAGCCTCCACACGGCAACGAGGTACCCCAGCTCGGCCGGGGCGAAATCGTGCCAGGCACTTACGGCAAGGTTGCAGCCGCACGTTCATTCATGTTCACAGCGGATCGAAGCGGCAACGCGATGCGATTGCGCACCAAAGCTCCTGTCGTCGGGTCACTCAACGTTCGCAAGTACGATGAAGTTGCCATCGAGGGCGCTCGGTACTGGAAAATCGCGCAGAATGCGAACCAGTACGTGCTTGCCAGCACCGTTACGGAGCACGTTGTTTCGCCGTACGCTGGAAGCCGGCTCGGAGATGACTTGGGCCATCAATTGCCGATTGCTTTTGTTTGGCCACGTACAGGAGCACAACGAGCACCGATTACGGCGACGGCTAACGGCAACACCACGATCCGTCAATTGGAACGACGCACGCTGGTGCCTGTCCTCGAGACCCTGGCCGAACCGGGCGCACCCACCGCGCTCCGCGTGGGCGTCGATGAGTGGATTGCAGGCAGCGACGCTCGGGTGTTTCGAGCCATTGCACCACCGGCGTCGCTGCTGCCCGGCGAACACTGGATCGATATCGATCTCGATACCCAGATCCTCGTGGCCTTCGAAGGCACTCTGGCCGTTTACGCAACCATGGTCTCAACGGGAGGCAAGGAGACGCCAACAGAAACGGGAGTATTTAGGATCTGGCTAAAAGAATCGGAGGCCGACATGAACGGACTCAATGGCGAGGACCCGTATTCCGTCGCAACCGTGCCATGGACGCAATTCTTTAGCCCAATCAAGGGACTTGCGCTTCACGCCGCCTACTGGCACGACCGCTTTGGCCGTCCGCTGAGCCACGGCTGCGTCAATCTCGCGCCGCGCGACGCGCGACGCCTGTACTACTGGAGCGATCCACAAGTTCCACCTGGATGGACATCGACCCAAGGAGTCGTGGAGGCTCCGGGTTCGATTGTCCGCGTCCGGTCGTCGGCAGATCCAAATCCTGAGTTCAAGGGCTACGCGAAGAAGGTGGCGGATTTCCGCGCCGCCGCATCGCGTTAGGCTGCGAACACAGCGCTGGCAGCAACGACTGCAGGGCACGCGGCCCAAAACCTCTCCGCGAAACGAAATGTGTTGTCGTCGTGCACCTTGAATATATTCGTCGAAGTTCATGAATCCGATCTGGAATTCTTGCTCGTGCGTTACACTTGGCAGATGCCGGTGTTTCGGCTCGATGACCGCTGCGAGTTTCCTCCGGTGCACTTTGCCGAAGATGGCATTGTTGCCCTCGGCGGCGATTTGCGTCCGGAGCGGTTGCTGCTCGGGTATTCGCGCGGAATCTTCCCCTGGTACGCTGAAAATTTGCCGATCTTATGGCATTCGCCCGATCCGCGGATGGTGATGACGCCGGGGGAGCTCGTCATTCAGCGCAGCCTCAGAAAGTCGATCAAGCGGAATCCATATCGCCTATCAATGGACACCGCGTTCGGGGATGTTCTGCGCGGATGCGCTTCGGCGGCGCGGCCGGGACAACAGGGCACGTGGTTGATTCCGGAAATGGTCGACGCGTATACAAAGCTACACGAGCTCGGTTTTGCTCACTCGGTAGAGGCCTGGCGAGATGGTGAGTTAGTGGGCGGCCTCTACGGCGTGTCGCTCGGGGCGGCGTATTTTGGTGAGTCGATGTTCGCGCGTGCGCCCGACGCATCCAAGATCGCCTATGCCGCATGCGTTCGCCAACTCGAGGTCTGGAGCATCCAGCTGATCGATTGTCAGGTCCATACCGCACACCTCGAACGGTTCGGAGCGTACGAAATCCCGCGGCCTCGCTACCTCGAGCTACTCTCGGCGGCTCTCGACGAACCGACTCATCGCGGCACGTGGCGATTCGACATCGACCTCGACGCCTTTGCAACAACCGGTGCACTGCCACTGTGCGAGGCCACAAGATCCTCGAAGTAGGCAGGTACCCATCGAGCCGCAGTGGATCGGATCGCAGGCGCCCCCGGACTACCTCGTCCTTACATGCCCTGAATCGTAACCTTATCCATCTTGACCGGTGTCTTGGGTCGATCTTGGCCAGTCGTTGGGGTGGTTTCGATCTTTTTCACCACATCGAGACCCGAGGTGACTTTGCCGAATACGGGATGCTGCGACGGCCCGGGCGTGAACCAGTCGAGCCTCGCGTTGTGGACCGTGTTGATAAAGAATTGAGCGCCGCCGGAATTGGGGCGACCGGTGTTTGCCATCGATAGTGTGCCCGGCTCGTTGGACAGTTTGTGCGCGGCTGGATGCTCGTCGGCGACGTTGCCGAGTGGGGAATTCCCCGTGCCGCACCGCGGGCTATTCGGATCTTTCGAGTATTCGCAGCCGAATTGGATCATAAATCCGTTGATCACGCGGTGAAAATGCAGGCCGTCGTAGAAGCCTTGCTGCGCCAACTTGATGAAGTTGGTAGCGGTGATCGGCATCTTGTCGAGATAAATCTCGGCGGTAAATGTTCCCAGAGAGGTGTCAAACGTCGCGGTTGGATTCGCCATACCTACGGCGTAACACGAATCCGTTCATTTTGCGCCGTCGATTGCAAGCGCGATCATCGCGATGAGCCGCTGGGCATGGGCGTCTTCGACGTTGGCGAGAATAAACTCGTGCAAGGGCAATTGAGCGTCTGCCAGCCGAGCGAGCGGCTCGCCTTGAGAGGCCGCATCGAGGTCGTCGTACGACAGAGTGCGGATCCGCGCTCCTGCCCGCTGAAACGCTGTCGCGACGAGCGCGCAGTGAAAGATCACCGACACGATCCCTTCTGCCCCCCCGAGCTCTTGTTCATGGGCTTGGATGAAATGGGAGGTAGGCTGTTGAGCTTGCACGAAGCCGCCCACCATGATCGACGTGTAATTGGCATCTGCTGCCATCTTGGTCGAAGCTTCGGTAACGACCGAAAGCACCTGGTCCTTGGTCAGCTTCATGGGCATGGGGCCCGCGCATTCTATGATAAAGTTGAGTGAAGTTCGCACGAATGGGTTGAAATGGCCGGGTGCCCTCGCCAGCTCTGCGCTCCTGCATTTGATTTGTGCGGCGATCGCTTTCTGGGTGGTAAGCCGAACACCCGAGCTCACACTCGAACTCGCTGGTGGTGAAGTCGCGCCTGCGCCGCCGGTTGCTGAGTCGCTGCCGCGCGAGGTGGCGTTGGCGCAGCAGCCCGAGGTTGTCGAGGCGGATTCCGAAGAAGTAACGGTTACGTTTTTTGCCCAAGACAGCGCTCTGAGGGCCGAGCCGACTAGCCGCGCAATGCGGCTCGACGACAGCGCCGCACCCAAGATAGCGCCTGCCCACCCGCGCGAGCGCCCGCACCGCCCGGTGACAACCGGCGCAGAGCCAGATGTGCCGTCGGACCGGGATTCCATACCGACGAACCCAGGCCGTCCAACTGCAGACAGCGCCGCCGCCGCGGGTTCAGGTGCAGGCAGCGCTATCGGCGATGTAGCCCCCGCATCGCAAACGGGCGCCGAGGCCGGGGTCAACGAACCCTCAGCCCGTCGCGGTCCAGGGGAAGCGGTCGATGCGGCAGAGGCCGCGGTCGTCGATTCGGCTCCGACCTCCGCGGGTACGGCGGCCAACCTACTCGCGTACGTGCCCCGCGGACACGTTGTCACAGCCGTTGTGCGATTTGATCGGCTCGTGGATACCGAATGGGCCGATGCCACTGAAACCCTGGTTCGGCCAATGCCGGACTATCGGGCGCTGTTCGGGGAGCGCGATGCCTCAATTCGCACCAAGATCGACATGCTGGTAATTAGCACTCCGCAACCTCGGGACGCGACCGCCACAACGTTAGTGATCAAAACGAGTCAATCGCGGTCCGAGATTCGAGAGCTGCTTGCAAACCCCGCGGCGCAGTTCGCGTGGTCTGCTGCGCAAGGCGGCCTATTAGGCGAGCGCAGTGCCCCGGCGACAGCCGCGGAACGCCGCGGATCCGACCGACGCGTCCTGCTGTCGCCCTGGCGGAGCTGGTACGTATTGGCAAGACGCGAAGACCTCGGTGGCACCACGGCGCCAGCAACCGGTGACCTCGACACCGTCGAAGCGACGACACAGATGCCCAAGTGGCTGTCAGGGGTTCGGGCGATCGAAGCAGAATCAGGAGTCGAAACCCGCGGTCCAGCCCTGGTGGTTACCGCGGCCCGATTGCGCACCGGAACCCGAAACGGCCGCTACCCACTACCCGAGCTTGCACTCGGCGTGAGCTCGTTGCCGCTCCCAACACGGGCCTCGCTTGCTCTCGAACTGGTGAAGTTGGGCTGGCTGGCGCGAGGCTACCTCGCATTTGCGAGTGAGGCGGAGGCGCGCGAATTTGTCCAGAGCACAACCACCATCCAACAACGGGTACTGGGTAGCCACCTGATTTCTGCCTTCGTTGAACGACAGCATGCGCTCAATGCCGTCAAAGGCCTGACACTGCTGCGCGTTGGGTCGCGAGTCTCGTTTTCCACATCGCTATCGATGTCCGACGCGCGCGGCGTCATTTCCGCAACGACCGCGGCCGTTGCGGAGTATTTCGGCCCACGCTAACTGGCGATCACCAGCGCTAACCCACCAACAAACCAATGAGCGCGACGAGCGGCGGCACTCCTTGCATGATCACCCCGCGCACATATTTCTCTCCGCCAGTGGCGAGGACGCATGCAGCACCGACCATGCATGCGCAACCAAACCCAATTAGCATCATACCAGTCTCGGGCCTTCCAATGGCCAGAAAGTACACGCCGACCAACGTGCCGATCGCCAGGAACAAATTGTAGAAGCCCTGGTTGAATGCCATGAACTTGATCGTCTCGGCTTCCGCCTCCGTCGTGCCGAAGATCTTGCGCCCCGCCGGCTTCGCCCAGAGGAAACTCTCGAGAACGAAGAAGCCGACATGCACCAGCGCAGCGATCGAAGCGGCGATGAGAACGACCATTGCGATACTATCGCACGTCGGCCGCATCTCAACGACCAGCAAATCCGTCGACTTACAGGTGTCCGCGCCCCCGATAGCAGCAGTTGCAGGCTTGGCTATCCAAGGTACCAGTCATGTTCGATCGCCCGCAACGTACGGCGTAGACTCGCCGCATGGGACTTTTGACCTTCAGCATCAACGTGACGTTGGATGGCTGCGGTCGCCCGCGGTTATCCCCCCACGCGAAGCAGTCCATGCGATGGTTTACCTGCGCACACTGAGAGATCGAACCAGTTCCCGCCGACCTAGAGTATGCCAATGGCCCTGAACCTCCGTCGCGCGACGCTGGGTGACATTCCGGTTCTCGAACGCTGGGATCGCGATCCCAGCGTGGTTGCCGCCACTACCGACGATACGAATGTAGAACGCGCGTTCGGGGGACTCGATTGGCGCGCCGAGCTCTTGGCGGATAACGACGTTTCCTACCACCTCCTCGCCGAGGAGAATGGCCGTCCCGTAGGGGCAATGCAGATCTGTGATCCGCACCTCGAGCCGACTCACTATTGGGGCGACATTGAGTCGGGATTGCGCGCGATCGATATCTGGATCGGAGATCCCGCAGACCGAGGTCGTGGAATCGGCACACAGATGATGCGGCTCGCGCATGATCAGTGTTTCGCGGATCGTTCGGTCGTTGCAATCGTGATCGATCCGCTCGCAAGCAACGTGCGTGCGATCTCGTTCTATCGGCGGCTGGGTTATGTCGAACAAGGTCGGCGCATGTTCGGCGAGGATGATTGCGTCGTGATGCGTTTGACCCGCAATCGGCAAGTCTGATTCATACGATAGCGTTGTCCGTCATTCGTCCGGGTTCCGGACGCTTGTCCGCGCTTCGGCCGGACAACAACAGGTTGTTTAGGCAATTTCAGATAGTTAGAGCTGGCATCCGGGTTGCTCTGCATGGGGCAACCGCCGGTTCGGCGAAGGAGGATCTATGCAAAAGAAGATGTTCAAAGTGATTACTGCGATTGAAAAGCGCAACGGGGAGAAATTCTGGACGCGGTGTGGCACCGGGTTTACAAACAAAGACGACTCGATCAACCTGTATCTCGACGTAATTCCCGCAGGCCAGAAGGAGTTCGTGCTGCAGGTGCGCGAGCTTACGGAGGAAGATCTAACGCCTCGCTCAGCACGTGTACAGCGAGCAACCAACACCAACCCCAGTAACCCTCCGTTTTGAGCGAGAGGTGAATCATGTGCCTCTCAAAACAGGCCATCCTAAGACCGATAGCGACCGTCGCTGCGCTCGCGCTACTCGCCATTGCGATGGGTGGAACATGGCAAACTGTGAACGCGAATCCTCCACCAGCGTCGGCACGGCTGGCAGCTGGGGACGCTCCACCGCTCCATCCGGCGTCCAGGAAAATGAACCGCAAGGACCTAGCGGGGAAAGTCAACCTCAACGCGGCATCTGAGGACCAGCTGATGTTGCTGCCCACGATCGGTCCCGCAAAGGCGGAGCGCATCGTGGCGTGGCGCAAGAAGAACGGCAACTTCAAGCGCATTGCCGACCTACGGCGCGTGAAAGGATTTGGCTACAAGACCTTTAAACGCCTCGAGCCATTCCTCGACATTCAAGGGGAGACGACTCTTGCAGCCAAATAGCTATGCGGTCTGATCGCCATCGAGTGTTTTCAGATGGCGCAGCGGCAACAGGCATACGGGTGCCAGAAGGCAAATCGCCATCCCTATCCAAGTTGCAAACCGAATAGAGGTAAGCGCAGCAAGTGCACCAGCGGCTAGTGCAGCAAACGGCACGATGCCTTCTGTACAAACGTGAATCGCCGCGTTTGCGCGGCCCAGCTGTGCCGTTGGCAGCGCAGTTTGCCGCAGCGTCACTTGGTTCACGTTGAAAACCACGGAAAAGCCATCGCCGATCAACTGATGTGCACCGAGAAACGCCAACGCCATCCACGACGGGCCGCTTGCAAGCGGTATCAACAACCCAGCTGCCGAGGAGATCGCCGCGGATAGGATCAGAGTTGGCCCGATGCCGATCGCGAGAGAGATTGGTCGCGTAATCAGCGCCCCAATGATGGAGCCGACCCCTCCAATGGCAACCACCACGCCAAACGTCGTCTGCGACAGTTCCAATGTTCGAAGACAGAACAGCGTGTACAGCGCGGCAAAGAAGCCGTACGACGTCCAGAACACCATGAGCCCGAATACGACGGGGCGTACATGGGTGTTTCCAAACACAGCACGCATTCCGACTCGTAGATCTTTTGTCGATTGCCACATGCTCGCCGAAGCCATCTCCTCGGATGCTTGCGGCGCCAGCGGAGATTCGATTGTGCGAATCTTGCGAAGCATCAACGCTGACCACAGGTAGCTCGCCGCGTCGATCACAACGGCAAGCGGGGCCCCAAGCGCCGCGATTAACAGGCCGGCGCTCGCTGGGCCCGATACCTCGGCAATTGCTTCCGTGCTCTCCAGCTTTGCGTTGCCTTCCGCGAGCTGGCCTTGGCCGATCAGCGAAGGCAAATACGCTACGTTGGCGATGTGAAATAGCGTGCTCGCAGCACCGACGCCCCGTCCCCACCCGGAAGTAATCGGAAGCGATCGTCATGAGCGCGTAAGGGCGAGCCGAACTCCACGCGCGATCGCGCCATTGTCGCGGACGAGCGCGATTGCTCCACGGCGAGCAGCGAGGTGACTCGTCGTCCGGTACATTCAGTAGCCTCTAGAAAGGCACGTCGTCGGGGGCTGGCGGGTTGTAGCCCGCGTCGGCGATCGCTTTCTTGCCTAGGGGGGTCAGGAGATACCCGGTGCGCATGCCAGTACCCGAGGGCATCCCCGGGTGCCACGTGTCGTGTTCCTCCTCGCGCAGCCAGCCGTTCCTAACGGCCTCCTTTAGCGTTACCTGGATCTTTGTGGTCAAGTGCTCCGTCGCGATGTTCTCGGTGAGACCGAAAACGACACTAGTCATGGACAGCACGTCGCCTTCATCGATCCAGCCGGCACCGCGCGAGTCGAGCCAGACCGCAACGAGTCGGACCAGCCGTACCGTCAGGCCAAGGCGATCTGAAGGGGCCGTTAGCTGGGCGTGTGCCCATTGAGTCCAGCCAGGCGTTACGGACCAACGACGGTTCAGGCCGAGGGTGCTTCTGATATCAGCCTCCTCGACCAGATAGGAGCTGGGATTTACGTTCTCATCTCCCCTCTCAACAATTGCGGCACTCTCCTTAGCTGGCAGCAACGCTGTCAACGCGTTGTCCATGCTCGCGACGTCGTGGAATCGCTGGGCGAGCGGAGCCATCGCGCGCGTCAAGAACGAATGGATCGCCGCTCCACCTGTCACGCCGGTCAGGTAGTGGCCCAAGTTGCCCGGTTGAACGAGCTTCCCGGTGATTAGTTGATGGAACATCTGACCAGCGGCGAAGAAGTCGCTTCGTAGATCGACGGTCTGTGGATCGTCGATTTGCTCGGGTGCAAGGTAGCCAGGGGTTCCTTGCGCTGTTTGCGTGAGCCTCGTCGTAACGAAGTTGTCGATGAAACCGGCGGATCCAAGATCGAGGATCGTTGCAACACCCTTGTGCCACATCACGTTGCTGGGCTTGATATCGCGGTGCGCGATGCCCTCGTTATGCGCCGCGCGCAGGCCATCAAGGACCTGACGCATGAGTGCGACCGCCTCCTCGAGCGGTAAAGCTCCTCGTTCTCTGAGAACGTCATCAACGCATTTACCCCTGACGAAGGCCGTGATGATGAACGGCGTCCCTGTCGGCGCAACGCCTGCATCGAAAAAGCGTACGATCCTCGGGTGCGCGACGCGTTCGAGGAGTGACGCCTCGCGTGTAAATCTCAACAGGGCGGTCGAGCTCTTCTCGAAGAACCGCGGTTGAAAGATCTTGATGGCGCGATCACTAAGGAGTTCGTGCTTGGCGCGATATACGATCCCGAAACCGCCGTGGCCAATCTGCGCGCCGAGCTGAAGCCCTCGATTGGCGAAGAAGGTCGAGAGGTCGATGTCAGTGCCAGTGGAAAGCACATTCGCGTACGCGGCCTCAAACTGCTCGGCGATAATCGCGCTGCGTCCGGCGTAGCTGCCATCCGCTTCGGACAGCCTACGCCAGAACGCCCATTCATCCGCGCATTCGGCCACTAGTGGGGGTGGCGGCGCGATTGCGCGATACTTCAAAAGTTCCTTCCGCAGCCGAGCAAAATCCTGCTTGGTTTGCTCATCTTTGAGCGAGCGCTCACGGCGTCCAATGGCCACCATCAACGCTTTCATGTCATCGATTGCACGCTCGAGTGCTTCTGTCGATGACGGATTGGCGTCTGATCCTCTCACCGCAATCTCGGCAGCGATGTAGCCAACAAAGATGTCGCAGTCATTCGTCAGTGTCTGTCGAATAGTCTCGAAAAGAGACGGCTGCGCTTCATGCACCTGTCGAAGGTGCTCGTAGGCTACGACGTTGACGCTTGCGTGGAGGACGTCGAACGGATCCTGAAGGTCAGAGTTGTAGGCGTTGACGAACTGAAACGCGACACCAGAGAGAGCGTCGATCGCTGCCGAATTTCCGCGGACCTGAAACAACTGACGTAGCACCTCGAGCTTGTCGTTTCGCGCAGCATCGTCAAGGACTTTGGACGTTAGCTCGAAGTCCCGAGCCAGCGCACCTCCACGCTGCCGTTTGTATGAGGCCAGCACCAACACGGGTTCCACTCCTAGTCTCGGATCTCGACACCTCTATTAACACGAGCTTGACTAGCGTCGTACCGTAGTGGATCTCCCCGACTGCGAAAATCGGAGCCAGCGATCGGCAGGTCAAAAGTTGTCCGAAGGGCTCGGTCCGATTTGGCGCCGGTTGGGCAACGCGAATGTAGGATCCTACGACCCGGAGCACGAGCACGGCGATGTCGTGTTGCTAGGTCGCGAGATAATGCAGCAAGCTCGAGCACGAGCTTCGCCTTAGGTGGCTTAGGGGCAACCGAACCACGTCGACGAACTGGTTGCGCGCGCTATCGTTTGTTCTTGCCGGTCTTCCGCCCACGGTTGCGGGCCGGCTTCTTCACCGCGGTCTTTCTTTCCGTGCGCAACGACGACGACGTGGGCAGATTGCTGAGTTCCTCTTCGATCCGCTCGATACTCGGAAGGCCGGCCTCCAGATCTTTGGGCAAGGACTCGACGAGCCGGTACTCCGCCACGCCGATGGGGCTCGTGGAGCTGCGCAGTGCGTACTCGGCAACAAGCTCGCTCTTCGTTTTGCACAGAAGTAGACCGATGGTCGGAGCGTCGTCGGGCGCCTTTACTTGGGCGTCGATGGCTGTGCAGTAGAATCCCAGTTGACCCAGATGGTCTGGCTTGAACTTCGTCGCCTTGAGCTCGATGACCAGATAGCGGCGCAGCTTGAGGTGGTAAAATAGCAGGTCGATGAAGAACTCGTCGCCGCCGACGTCGAGCAACCGCTGACGACCAACGAACGCAAACCCGGCGCCAAGCTCAAGCAAGAACTGAGTGACGTGCTTCACCAGCGCAGTCTCGATGTCGCGTTCGCGCGCTTCGTCGCCAAGGCTCAGGAAATCAAATCGGTACGGATCTTTCAGCGTTTCGCGCGCGAGGTCTGACTGGGGCTTGGGGAGCTGTCGCGTGAAGTTCGTGATGGCTTTGCCCGAGCGCTCGACCGTTCGCAGGTCGATATGGTGGTCGAGCACGCTGCGCGACCAGCCGTGTTTCAGCGCTGCGCGTGCGTAGGAGAGGCGATCGTCGCGGCTTTTCAGCCGAGTCAAGAGGACAACATTGTGGCCCCAGGGCAAATCGCCAACAGGCTGTTGGCGAATTGAGCCGCCGGGCCAAGCCTCGGCGAAAGCGCGCATATACTTCAGGTTCGAAGGTGAGAAGCCCCTCATCTCAGGAAAGGCAGCGCGCAAGTCCGCAGAAACCTGATCGATGACCCCAATACCCCACTCCTGACGGCGGTCGCTCAGATCGCGGCCGAGACTCCAATAGAGCTCGAGCAGTTCCGTATTGACCACGAGCGCCGCGCGCTGCTGAGCCGCATGAACGCGCGCTTTCACGTCGGTGAGCCACTCGGCATATCCCTTGGGGCGCGCGGTCAGGCGAGTCGCCAATTCGCCAACGGTCCGTTGGCGATTTCGTACAAGCTCTCCGTGCACCGGCTCGCGCTTCGTCGGTGTCTTCGTGCGCGACGCCGTCATTGGGCTTTTATCCATTGCTGCAGAATGGTTCTGATGCTGCCATCTGAGTGGTGCGACCTCAAGGATTGTGACTCGTTTGCGCGACGCTGTACTAGTACCTCGCCACAGGGAAGCTGACAGGTTCGGGTCGCCGATCCATCGCCGATCGCTTCGTTATGCTCCGTCGCGTTACCGCCAGTCTAACGGCGGCGGGAAAAAAGCTGCTCGAACGGATCGCAGTCCGAGTCCAAGCGCCCTGCCAAAACATGTCCACTGATGGCATCTGGGACTGCGGCGAGCCAGTTCGCTAAAAACGGTTCGCATCAACGACGAGCGTCGGTGATCCTCGGCATTGCCCAGCTGCCGTGAAGTGACCGGAGTCGTCGATCGGTGCCCGTTACCGAGGTACGAGGCTTCGGCTACCAGTTCGGTGGCGTTACAGCATCGGCCGGACTTGGGTCGAGAAATACGCTCTTCGCTAGGTCGACGAGCGGAGAACCTTGCGGAAGCATGAAGTAGTTGCGGTGCCCAGGATCGAGCTGACACGGCGAATCTTCGGCTTTCGCCGCGTAGTCTCCACATGTTCCGTTTGCAGTGCCTTGGTACATCAGATCGGCCAGCCCCGCAGAACTATCGGGCCCGAGGTGGCCCGGCGCGATCGGCAGCGGCGCGTGGTCTGGCGCGGCGCGTGCCACGATGTCCAGCGCGTGAGCGATCTCGTGCATGCCGACAAACGTCGCATACGTAAACTCCACACCGTCGCGCGAAAACGGATTTAAGCGGCAGTCTTGCGGGCGACGGTCGGGCTTTAAAAGCTCGCCTTGCGGGTGCGAGCTCGTCAGCGCACTGGCGAGCGACACCGTGTTTCCGGACATGCCAACGACTCGAACGGCTTCGCTGCCGAGACGAGCGGTAAACGGCGGCATGGGGAGCTGGGATGCCACGGGGTCGTAAACCTCAATCGTCGTCGCACTCGCACCGGATGGAGCGGCTAGAAACGACGACGCCCAGATGCCGCCGACGTAGCTCATGGCGGTGTGGCCGCCAAGCGGCGCGTCGCCACACGTGCCGAACATGAGGCCGTCGTAGTAGACGAGATACAGCTTTTTCGGATCCGAAAACCGGGACTGGAGAAGCGCATCGAGCCGCTGGTGCATGTTTCTCGGTAGTGCGGCGTTACCAACAAACCCTACGCCTTGCGCGATTGCGGCTTCAGTGGCAGTGAGCTTTACATGAGTGACGTCGATAACGCCGTTGTGAGTGTCGATGCGAAACTTCGGCTCGCCCGTTCGCGCGCCGAGCCATCGGTTGAACGAGGAAATGGCGCGGCGGATGGTGCCGTCTTCGTCGAGACGGGGTAGCGAGTCGGGCGATTCTCGGGGCTCGCGATCCGAGGGGGATGAGATTTATGCAGAGCGTGTGAACCGCTACCGACCGCAATGAGCGACCGCGTTTTTGTCGATACCAACATCTTTGTTTGCGCGGATGACGCGGCCGCCACGGTCAAGCGTCCTCGTGCGAGGGAAGTGCTGTCGTTGCTCATTCAGGAAAGGCGTGCGGTTGTGTCGACGCAGGTCATGCAAGAGTACTTTGTTACTGCGATCAAGAAACTCGGCATGAGCGCAGAGCGAGCACGGGCCCGAGTGGAAGTGCTGAATCGATTGGATGTCGTCATCATCCGCCCTGAACTAGTGTTCGGGGCGATCTGTATCGGCTCAGCTCGATTTCATTCTGGGATGCATTGATCATCAAAGCCGCTGCCGGAGCAGGGTGTAGCCGCTTAATGAGCGAAGACCTGAGCCATGGTCAGGTGCTTGACGGTGTGAAGATCGAAAACCCGTTCGTAGCGTAACCATCTAGCCGCATCGGTGCCTTGTAGGTGAAGCGGTCCAGCTTTGAGCGTACCGGATCATTGCAATTTGCCAACGGTAGTTTCATCCCCCGGGACGAGTGCGATGTAGCTGGTCAACGCTTCGACAGATAGCGTCGTCCGTCATTCGTCCGGGTTCCGGACGCTTGTCCGCGCTACGGCCGGACGACACCGATGTCGATCAAGTAGTTTCCGATATTTAGATCTGGCATCAGAGTTGCTCTATGTGCAGCAACAGCCGGTTCGGCAAAGGAGGATCTATGCAAAAGAAGATGTTCAAAGTCATTACTGCGATTGAAAAGCGCAATGGGGAGAAATTCTGGACCCGGTGCGGCACCGGATTCACAAACAAAGACGACTCGATCAACCTGTATCTCGACGTAATTCCCGCAGGCCAGAAGGAGTTCGTGCTGCAGGTGCGCGAGCTTACGGAGGAAGATCTAACGCCTCGCTCAGCACGTGTACAGCGAGCAACCAACACCAACCCCAGTAACCCTCCGTTTTGAGCGAGAGGTGAATCATGTGCCTCTCAAAACAGGCCATCCTAAGACCGATAGCGACCGTCGCTGCGCTCGCGCTACTCGCCATTGCGATGGGTGGAACATGGCAAACTGTGAACGCGAATCCTCCACCAGCGTCGGCACGGCTGGCAGCTGGGGACGCTCCACCGCTCCATCCGGCGTCCAGGAAAATGAACCGCAAGGACCTAGCGGGGAAAGTCAACCTCAACGCGGCATCTGAGGACCAGCTGATGTTGCTGCCCACGATCGGTCCCGCAAAGGCGGAGCGCATCGTGGCGTGGCGCAAGAAGAACGGCAACTTCAAGCGCATTGCCGACCTACGGCGCGTGAAAGGATTTGGCTACAAGACCTTTAAACGCCTCGAGCCATTCCTCGACATTCAAGGGGAGACGACTCTTGCAGCCAAATAGCTATGCGGTCTGATCGCCATCGAGTGTTTTCAGATGGCGCAGCGGCAACAGGCATACGGGTGCCAGAAGGCAAATCGCCATCCCTATCCAAGTTGCAAACCGAATAGAGGTAAGCGCAGCAAGTGCACCAGCGGCTAGTGCAGCAAACGGCACGATGCCTTCTGTACAAACGTGAATCGCCGCGTTTGCGCGGCCCAGCTGTGCCGTTGGCAGCGCAGTTTGCCGCAGCGTCACTTGGTTCACGTTGAAAACCACGGAAAAGCCATCGCCGATCAACTGATGTGCACCGAGAAACGCCAACGCCATCCACGACGGGCCGCTTGCAAGCGGTATCAACAACCCAGCTGCCGAGGAGATCGCCGCGGATAGGATCAGAGTTGGCCCGATGCCGATCGCGAGAGAGATTGGTCGCGTAATCAGCGCCCCAATGATGGAGCCGACCCCTCCAATGGCAACCACCACGCCAAACGTCGTCTGCGACAGTTCCAATGTTCGAAGACAGAACAGCGTGTACAGCGCGGCAAAGAAGCCGTACGACGTCCAGAACACCATGAGCCCGAATACGACGGGGCGTACATGGGTGTTTCCAAACACAGCACGCATTCCGACTCGTAGATCTTTTGTCGATTGCCACATGCTCGCCGAAGCCATCTCCTCGGATGCTTGCGGCGCCAGCGGAGATTCGATTGTGCGAATCTTGCGAAGCATCAACGCTGACCACAGGTAGCTCGCCGCGTCGATCACAACGGCAAGCGGGGCCCCAAGCGCCGCGATTAACAGGCCGGCGCTCGCTGGGCCCGATACCTCGGCAATTGCTTCCGTGCTCTCCAGCTTTGCGTTGCCTTCCGCGAGCTGGCCTTGGCCGATCAGCGAAGGCAAATACGCTACGTTGGCGATGTGAAATAGCGTGCTCGCAGCACCGACGAGCGCTGCGACGGCAAGGAGATGGCCGATCCTCAGCGCACCAAAGGCCCACGCAACTGTCAGTGACGCTACTGCCGCTGCTCGGATCACATCGGCAGCGATTAGAATGCGTCGCTTGCGACCGCGGTCCACGAATCCGCCAGCAAACAGCGCTAACACCGCGCCAGGCGCCAGGGACAGTGCCGCGAGCATCCCAACAATCCATTCCGACTCGCCCAGCGTGGCCACCGCAATAATCGGCAGTGCAGTTCGGGTGATGCGAGATCCAAACGCACTGATCGTTTGCGCCGCCCATAGCCGCAGGAAATCGGCATGGCCCCACAGGCCCGGACGGTCAGACATCAGCTATCTACAGGGTACCGCAGAAACCGACGGGGACGCATTGGCCAATCACCTCGGATTCTGGAACGTAACTATATAATTTCGTTAAAGTTTAACGAATGATTTTTCACGTGCCTCTGCCGTGGCATCGTACTAGGTTCCGCACAGTTCGCATTGGCACCCCAAGAGCAGTAATGGGCATCGCACAAGAAAAACTCGTGGGGCCAGTAGCCGATGGAGGAATCGAGGCACTCACCCAGGCCACCTCCGAAGTCCCAGCTAGCGGGACTGGCGGAATTCCGTATCGACTCTGTTTGGACGTTGCATCGAATATCGGCTGCGAGGCATACGGTGCGTTGCAAGGGCCAGTGGGGCCGGATCCCGCGCTGATACCCATCGAGCCGATGGACGTTGTCACAAAGCCGGAAGCGGCGCCACAACGAGCTGAAAAGCTGGCCGGCTTTCCTTTTACAGGGATTTCCCGGTGGCTCGCGGGAGATTTTCGGTGGCAGGTCGCGCTCCAAGATCTGATTCGCAGCACGTGGGTGTCTCCGGCGCAAATCCGGGAAGTTGGACAGGAGTATGGAGATTTCCTCCTCGACAACTGGGGCGTGATCGCCGCCTCGCTGTCGGTATTCTCTGCGGCCATGGCCGGGGCTTTGTGGCTTGGGCTAACGCCACCGGGAATCGCGATCCTGCTGATTCTCGGAAAGCTTGGTCTCGATGCTTACAAACACGAACTAGAGGTCATGCAAAAGCATGGCGTTAAGTGGGTTGAACTCGCCGTCCACGCAAATAGAAACCCGCAGCTTCTGGCGGAGGCGAGCAAAGAATACATCCAAATGTGGGCGAGTTTCGGCATGGCGATTACGTCTGTGCTCGGCTTTCTCGGCCCAGCCAAACTCGGGGCCAGCTTCCTTGCGCGTTGGAACCTGGACCGACTTCCGGCTCCGCGGCTTACGACAAACCAAGTGGACGCGGTGCCGGTGGGAACGGTTCGCGATCCAGACGGCACCATCATCTCGGTCTACGAAGTTCCCGCTTCCACGCATGGCCGGGCTACGACCACCGCTACGACGTCCGCCGCTCCGCCAAGCGAATTGAACAACGCGCACCTCCCTCGAACGATAGAGCAATCGCCCGAGATGCAGCCGGTCATTGCTGCATTCGGGGCCATACCTCCGGTTGTCGATACACTGATCAGCGAGCCGTTTTCCTCCGCCGACCCTTGGCCGGCAACCGTGGAGAGCACGCCCTCGTTTTCGGGAGGCTTCTACGCAAAACGATCGAAGATGCAGGGGCCCCCACGAGATTCGCCAGCGGTTGCACAACCGCAACATGTCTCCGCGTTAGTGCACGAACGCGGCTTGCCGCCAGTGCCGGTCACCTCCACGCGAGCGGAAGAAAAGGCCGGTGTACTCGCCAAGCTGGCAAAAACCGCCAAACCGGCAAGACCGACCGCGTTTACCGTTCCCGAACGGGCTCGGTTTGAGTTCCCTAGTCTCATCCGGGCGGTTTTGGAGTTCTTCAACGATCGTCGCAGGCTGGTACCCAGACTTCAGGAAATCGAAGATCACGCGCTCGCTCGGTCGAAGGATCTGCGACGATTTTCCCATGTCGTATCTGCGGTGTTATCGGACGTGGAAACCCACAATGGGATCGAACCGCCGGCGCTGATCCGGCAGCTGAGAGATCCCAAACAGCGAGCGTTGATCGGCGCCCTTGCTGGCGAAATGGCCGCAAACCCTGCGGCATTTCCACAACGAAACGGCAAGCCGCCGTTAGCGGCCGAGGTCGTGCAAGAACTGCTCCCTGTGTGGAACGCCGTGTTTCGCTCAGAAGCCATAGCCCAGGCCTTTTCCCTACTTCCTAGACTTCGTGCGCTCCAGCCGCAAAAAGTCACGGAAGGAAAACTTCAGAATGCCAAGAGGCAGATTAGCCGACATCCTCTGATCAAACCAAGTTACCGAATTGGCGTCGGACACGATCAGCTCACACTCGAACTGGCCCCCAAAGACTATAAGGTGTTCCGGCGTATTGCAGATCGCTTTCCCGATTGGGCATCCGTCGAGGAACTGGCAGAATTCGTGCGCGATGGCGTTCGAGCGGACCTAGGGGCGGAAGACCTGCAGCACGAACTGCGCATCGCCGTACAGGATTCGGTGGAACGCGTACGGAAAGCGATCTCCGCCGCAAGTCAAGGGCGCAACGTCCTCGCCATCGTTCCCGGCGGCCAGTCCGGGTATCAGGTCAAGCTCCGCGTCAGTTTCGATCAACTTGCTGCTCCCCCCAACGCTCCGGTTATCGCCGAAGCCCCGTCGTTTAGCTTCCGGGGCCACGGGTTCTCGCTGAGCCTTCCCCCTGAACTCGCGGAGCGATTTAGGCTGCTGCTCGCCAGTAACCACATCGCGCAATCGGAAGAGGGGCTGTCGCAACCTCAGGTCGACCAAATCAACGCGGCGCTTCGCGTCGCGATCCGCCCAGACGGTAGCATTGCAGATGCCGGCCAGATCATGGGGCTGACGCAACCCAGTCGCGATCGGCTGCTGTACGTATTCAACCCAAGCGCTGAATTATTGAACCCCGATGCAGCTCCGAGATCTCGGGAGTCTTTCCAAAGCAAGAACGCCACAGAGTTGGCCAACTTGGAGCCTTGGCTGAAAGAAACTGCCAGTAGATACAAAGGATTTAGTCGGTTCTCGTGTGGCTTTGCCAGCGTGTCTCATGCCTACGCGCTGAACGTCGATTCGCGCGGACTTTCCCTGTTGCAGCTCCAGCGAATCAATCGAGACTACTTTACGAAGGTATCTGCCCAAGGCGTTCTCTTCGATCAGGTTCCCGAATTCGAGGCGTTTCTGAAACAGATTCCCGGCGTAACGACGCAGCTTGTGATCGCTGAATACGGGGCCGTCAACGCAACCATCCAGACTCCGGTGCTGCGCGGCATTCGCAATCCCGAAGGCGTGAATGGTCACTGGATCCTGGATCTCGGGTTGGTATCTCCAACGGAGCATCTGGTTTCCTCAGCTGACTCCCATGGCGTCGTCGAGATGAAGCGGATTAGCGTTTCCGCGTTAAAGGCGCTGATCAACGTTCAGCCAGAGCAAAATCGCAACGGGCCACCAGCAATCCTATTGAAATTTCATTCCGGCATCGCGCCAACAGCGTCGAGATTCGCGCCATTGCGATCTGGGCCCAACGCCCAGACTTCTGTGCCCCGCGCTTCACCTACCCCCAAAACCAGGTCGGCCAACAAGGGCAAGGACACTACTGACCCGGCGGACGTTGCATCGTTCTCGGGCGCGCCGAGACGCGTCAATGTCGATCAGCCGACCTTCGCGGAAATCGCTGACCTTCAGAAAGTACCCGGCCTATCGGACGCGGACATCGATCTTCTCATGCGCCTCGTCGAAGCCCCTATGACGAGCCAAGCCATCGAACAGCTCACCGGCCGGGCGCTGGCACGCGATGTGGTGGCCAGCATCAACTCGAGGTTGAGGAAAGCAGGGCGCGGCGCGATTGTTTTTGATGGCCTCAGCCACTACCACCTCCGGTCTCCCGACCAAGTTCTCAGAATGAGTCAAGCCAGGACTGAAGTCGAAGCTCAAATGGCGTTATCGTGGCGGACGATCCAAACGCAACACGGCGTGTTGCAAATGAAGATTAGCCAGATCGATGTGGCGCTGGTCGAGCGCTGGTTCGCGAAAGGCGTCATGACGAAGCAAGCGATCCGCGACCATCTGCGCCTTCACCTTCCACGAGGAGTCGTCGTTCCAGAAGGCGCGGAAGACCAATTGGCGAACCGCGTTCACCGAGCCCTCGCCGAGGTAAGCTTCGATGAAGGAAGGGTCACCACCACGGTGCACGGTGGGCGAATCAAACCGATGGAGGATCGCTATCGGCTCGAATTTTCCGCCGCGCCTTCCGCTGCTAAAGGAGACTGGGGAGAGGTCCAGATCGGTGGCCAGCCACGCTACCTGCGCCTAAAGCGCAGCGACCTGGAGTGGTTCCAAACATTCCTCGACAGAGGATTCTGCCTGACGTCCGACGTCAGCGTAGCTGTGGTGGACCGGATCAATACCGCTCTGAAAAATGGCAGAGAGAGCCTCAACGGGTTCAAAACGGTAGACCTAGGCGCGATCCGACCCAGCGACGGCCCGTATGCTCGAAAGCGCTACGAATTTAGAGACACTCGTAGTGCGTCCGACGGAACCCGGACACCGTGGCCGAGCCCCGGACACGCCGGACGCGTTAGGTCGTGATTTCAGATAGATAGAGTTGGCCCGCCGTATGCTGGTGCCGTTGGCGTGGTCGCATTGGTTAGGTCGTCTACCCTCGTTGGAATCGATGCCGTCTCAGTCGACGTCGAATGCGTCGTTTCGGGGGGGCAACTGCCGTCGTACAGTGTCGTTGGACTCCCGGCGCCGACGGTAAAAGAAGGCGCAGTGCGAATCCGCAGCGCGCTCAAGGCGGTTGGGCATGACCTTCCGTTCAAGCGTGTCGTCGTGAGTCTGGCGCCGGCCGATTTGCGCAAACTGGGCGCAGCGCTCGACCTGCCAATCGCGGCATCCATCCTGATCGGCGATGAACTGTACGATGGCTCCGCGTTAGATGGGCTGCTGGTCCTCGGCGAACTTGGACTAGACGGTAAGGTGCGTGAGGTAACCGGCGTTCTCGCATCAGCGATGCTGGCGCGAACCTGCGGGATGCGGGGCATTGTCGTGCCCGAAGCCAGCGCGAACGAAGCGCTTGTCGTCGAGGAAATCGAAGTATACGCCGTGAACCGCTTGAGCCAGGTCATCGCCGCCCTGGCTGGCACCGAGGTCCTTCCTGCCGCACGACCACAACCGGCACTGCCCAAGCGAACGCGATCTGCCGTCGACATGGCAGAGGTGCGCGGTCAGCATCAGGCGAGGTACGCGATTGAAGTTGCCGTTGCCGGGGGGCACAACGTCTTGCTCACCGGCCCGCCAGGCACCGGCAAAACGATGCTGGCTCGCCGGCTCGCTACTGTACTTCCGACCATGACACGCAATGAAGCGCTCGAAGTTACGAAGGTCTATTCGGCGCTTGGGCTCTGTAGCGGAGGGGTGGTCGAGGACCGGCCATTTCGAGCGCCGCACCATACGATTTCAACGGCAGCCCTACTCGGTGGTGGCAATCCACTGCGCGCCGGAGAAATTTCGCTCGCTCATAACGGCGTGCTATTTCTCGATGAACTTCCGGAGTTTTCGCGCGCGGCCGTCGAGGGCCTACGGGAGCCCTTAGAGGACCGCATCGTCGCGATCAACCGCGTCAACGGCTCGCTCCGGCTACCCGCGTCGTTCTTACTAGTGGCTGCTGCCAACGCGTGCCCCTGTGGCTGGCTGGGATCGGGAGTTCGCGAATGCACGTGCAGTCGCCACGCGATCGATCGTTATCGCGCGCGCATGTCTGGGCCGCTCCTCGATCGAATCGATCTTCAGGTGTCGGTTCAGCCGGTAAAGCTGGTCGATCTCCGATCGACGGAGGCCGCCGAGTCGTCGGCAAAAATGCGTGACCGAGTGCTTGCCGCTCGCGACCGGCAAAGCGCTCGACTCGCCAGGTGGGGGCTTCGCTGCAACGCTGAAATGACCAGCTCGGTGCTGCGCGCCGCGTGCCGACTCGACCACGAGTCGGAGAGCCGATTGGCCGACCTCGTCGAGCACCGCCGGACGCTGACAGCGCGCAGCATCGATCGAATCATCAAAGTCGCCCGAACAATCGCAGACCTCGACGGCCGCAGCGACATTGAGTCAGGAGATCTAGAGGTTGCATCGGCGTTTCGCCCCGTGGATCCGATCGCTGACCCCGTGCTGGGTTCAATGGCCGAGACCCGCATGGGTTCGACGCCGTTCAATACCGTCGCTCGCCCACGCCTCCAATAAATTCCATAGCTCTCGCGACCGCGCTATCCCAACTCAGCGCATTTCTGCAGGGGGCCACTGCCCTCCGAATCGCCCTACTCAACTACCCGCAATTTGCCACCGCTGTAGATCGGTTCGGCAGCCGCATGGCGCGCGCGGGGCGCTGGGATGTTTTTTGGGCGCACGTCGCGAGGCCGCTCAGCCCAGGCGCGCGCGACATCCCGGTCTAGGAGGTGCGTTGGCCGCACGTTGCGCAACGCATTGGCCATCACCGCTCGGACATGCGGATGGTCTGCCTCAAGCTGGGCAAGCAACGCCGTCATCGCATCGCGCTTAAGGCCTTCTTGTGAGCCACACAGGTTACAGGGAATGATCGGAAACGCGCGCGCAGCAGCCAGTGCAGCGATATCGCACTCTGCGGCTTCGATTAGAGGCCTGATTACCTCGAACCGGTCGTCGTCGGTTCGGTATCTGGCTGGCATCGCTTGCAGCTTGCCGCTATAGAACAGGTTGAGCAAAAACGTTTCGAGCGAGTCGTCGCGATGATGGCCGAGCGCAATTTTATTGCAGCCCAGTCGCTCGGCAGCGGTATAAAGAATCCCGCGACGTAGTCGCGAGCACAGAGAGCAATACGTGGACCGTTCATCGAGCTGTTCGGTAACCACGGAGTAGGTGTCTTCGCGAAGGATCTCGTACCTCGCTCCGGACCGTTCCAGAAACGAACGCAACCCGGTTCCGTCGTAGTTGGGTTGGACCTGGTCCAGATGCACAGCGATCAGCTCGACCTGGAACGGCAATCGCGGCACAAGTTGTGTCAGTAGGTGAAATAGGACATAGCTGTCTTTGCCTCCTGACATCGCCACCATGATGCGATCGTCAGGGCGTAGGAGGTCGTACGCCTCGCACGTCGCACGGACAGTACGGTACAGCTGCTTCTCGAGCCGAACGAGCTCGGTCATGGCCGATTGGTACTCGATCATTGGCCTTTCGTCATCGCCAAAATGCGCTAACCAACGCTCGGGGGAAGCGGTGGAGCCGAGCCGATCCAGAGGTGTGCGAATGCCACGATCACTAGCGCGTGGTCGATGCGACCGTCGTGAATCGCGGAATGGCAATCTGCCAGCGTCGCATGTTCGACGTCGATCACCTCAGAGCCATCGAGTCGCTGCGCAGCTGTCTGCTCGGCACCGGTGGCGAGGAACGTGTAAAGCGAATTGGTGTGGAGCGCCGGATTCGGCGACACGCGCCCCAGCTGTTGCCAGTGGGCCGCCGTATAGCCGGTTTCTTCAAGCAATTCCCGCGCTGCCGCCTGAGCGGGTGTCTCGCCTGGGTCGACCATTCCGCCTGGGATTTCGAGGCAAACATGGTTCGCACCAACGCGGTATTGGCGAACTAAAACCACGTGGTTCTCTTGGGTCAGCGCGATGATATTGACCCAATCGGCGCTATCGATGATCGAAAACCGCTTTCGCTCTCCTGTGCGCGGATGTTCGCCCTCGATGAACGCGGTTGTGAACACAGCGTAATCATTCCCTGGGTACCGGGCGCCTAAACGCCACGCAAGTTCAGTCACAGCCACGGCTTAATGTAGCACCCGACAGTCCCTGGCCTGAATCCAAGGCAAACAGTTGGCAGGTAGAATATGGCAACTGTGCACCTCGTGCAGTGGCGAAGCAGTGACCTTCGCGCGACAATCGCACCATGGCTTCGAAGACCACGTGCCCCATTTCACTCACTCAATTCGTCGAAAAGGCTGAACCGCTAAAAGTCACCATCAACGGGCAAGATATGCTCGCCGAGGTCAAACAGTTTTCGACTGGCAGCTTCGGGTGGTACATGAACGGAAAAACCATTGTCACCGTCGATGGAAAAGCGATTTCGGTGCAGATCGGCATGAATCTCACGGTAGTTGGCAGCAAAGACGCCGAGCGTTGACCCCACCATGACACCGATCTCGCAGATCTTGGCGGGCACGGCCGCCGTTGGACGAGTCGTCACAGTTGCCGGATGGGTTCGGACGCGGCGGGACTCGAAAGCGGGGCTATCGTTCGTAGCCGTTCACGACGGCACGGCCTTCGACTCGCTGCAAGTCGTAGCTCCCGAACAACTCTCCAACTACCACAGCGATATCCTTCGCATCACCACTGGGTGTGCGATTCGCGCCACGGGTGAACTGGTTGCGTCGCAGGGCAAGGGGCAAGCGGTGGAGCTGCGGGCCGATTCAATCGAGATCGTTGGCTGGGTCGAGGACCCCGATCACTACCCGATGCAGCCCAAGCGCCACTCGATGGAGTACCTCAGAGAAGTTGCCCATCTTCGGCCGCGCACGAACTTGATCGGTGCAGTCACTCGAGTCCGCCACACTCTAGCGATGGCCGCGCATCGCTTCTTTCACGAACGGGGCTTTTTTTGGATTCACACCCCGATCATCACGGCCTCCGATGCCGAAGGGGCTGGGCAAATGTTCCGGGTGTCCACGCTCGATTTTGCCAACCTGCCTCGCACCGCGGATGGGAAGGTCGACTTCGCGAAGGATTTTTTTGGTCGGGAAACACACCTCACGGTGTCGGGGCAACTCAACGTTGAAGCGTATTGCCTTGCGATGAGCCGGGTGTACACGTTTGGACCTACGTTTCGCGCTGAGAATTCGAACACTCGCCGCCATCTCGCCGAGTTTTGGATGATTGAGCCAGAGATCGCGTTCGCGGACCTTGCAGCAGACGCCCAGCTCGCCGAGGACTTCCTTAAGGCAATTTTCCAAGCGGTGCTCCAGGACCGAAAAGACGATATGGCCTTCTTCGAAAAGTTCGTCGACAAGGACTGCATTTCCCGGATGAGTGCTCTGGTCGAGGCCCGGTTTGCGCGCATCGACTACAGCGACGCAATAAAGGAGCTCGCCGCACATCAGGCCAAAGCGAAATTTGAGTTTCCAGTCGCCTGGGGGATGGACCTTCAAAGCGAACACGAGAAATTTCTGACGGATACGGTCGTGAAAGGCCCTGTTGCGGTTGTGAATTATCCGAAGGACATCAAAGCGTTTTACATGCGACAAAATCCGGACGGAAAAACCGTTGCTGCCATGGATGTGCTTGCGCCAGGCATCGGCGAGATCATTGGCGGCAGTCAGCGCGAAGAACGCCTCGAACGGCTGGACGCGAGGCTGGTTGAGCTCCAGCTCGACCCCACGCACTACAATTGGTACCGCGATCTGCGCCGCTACGGCACGGTTCCGCACGCCGGGTTCGGACTCGGGTTTGAACGCGCGATCTTGTACGCGACCGGAGTCGACAATATCCGCGACGTTATCCCCTTCCCACGGGCACCCGGCCAAGCGGATTTCTAAACAGCGATCGGCGACGATCGCTTCGTTATGCAACTTGGCGAGCGCTCGACATAGCTCTCGGTTGAGAGTGCTGATTCCGCCATGAACAGCGTCCCACTCTGTCGCAACGGCGAGGAGCTTGAGCCGATCCGGCAGCACGCTACCATCCTACAGGGTGTGATCCACGACCATGGGTGAACCATTCGTTGCCGGGATGATCTCAACACCAGCAGCGGCACCAGCAAAGAAGGGATGAAGTGGCCGGCCTCCTAGCGAACGTGGTCAACCGAGTGGTTGCCACAGACGGGATATACCCCGCAAACGCGGTCAGAGCCGCAAACCAGGAGACCGACCATGGATCATATTGGCATCGATTTAGGCGCGAAGCACTCGAACATCGTCATCATGTCTACGGAGGGTCAGCGCACGTTCCAAGGCAAGGTGAAGACGAACGAGCTGCCGCAATGGCTCAAGAAACGAGAGAAGAGCCGCGTGGTGATGGAATCGTGCACACAGAGCCCTGCGATCGCTTGAGCGTCTGTGGCTGCTGGGCATACGACGAGTGTGATTCCCGGTACGGTAGTGAGATGCCAGGCAGCTATCGGCCGTCACCGTTTTGCGCGAACTCGCCGCCGTCCGCGCGATCCCCGTGTCCATCGGTACCCAAAAACTTTGGGTACGTACCGACATCAAGGGCCACGTGGCAGTGCTCTTTCAGCGGCTTGGACTGCGCATTCCGCCCAGGCTTCTCAAACGCGAACCTGTAGTGGCACAAACCGGATCCACGCCCGCAATCCATTGATATCGCTCCGTTTTATTTCGGCTGCTGTCAACCTCGGGACCTATTGTTGGGGGACTGAAGTCCTTCGACGACGTAGGTCACGAGTTGTTCTCCGCCGCCGTCGGTTGTGGGTTGTCGTCGCGCACGCAGGTGGTCGGAGTGGCCGATGGCGGGAACGGCGTGTTGGAGTTGCTCGACGCAACCTTTTCCCCATTGCAGTTCATTTTGGACAAGTCTCACTTGAAGCAGCATCTGTACGAGACCGCCGACGCCATCGGCTTGCGCGATGCTCCTCGCGAGCGCTGGGTCGATCATGTGGTCACGCATCTGACGCGTTTTCCGACAGCCTAAGACAAGCTCTTTCCACGCTTGGCGTACTTCTAGCGGACCGAAGGCTCAGATTTGCTTGAAGCTGTACGCCGCAGCTGATAGCGCCCCCGGAAGTAAGCACGTCATGGATCAAGACGCCGTTCCAATCCACGAAACGCAGAAATGTTGATTCCCAGCTGATCCGGACCCTTGAGGCCGATTTTTCTCAAAACCATTCCCCCCCCCTGGGGAGATGACTTTCTCAAAACCATTCCCCCCCTGGCGCCGCGTGACAGAGCGGCCAGCGACCTTCCGCATGGACCAGCAATGTGTCGCCTGGGTTTAGTTTCCCAATGCACGCCTTAATAGATGTGCAATCTCCTGTTCCATTTTGTCGGACTCGATATGTATTCGCGAACGATACGCCCGGAACGAAGAGCAACGTTAGCCCCCTCTGTGCCAACGTGCTTGAGACAGCAGACCCTGATCACCTATGAGGTTCAGCTAGGTTGAGCGCCTATTCACCGGTACCCTTGGGCCTGGAGGTGAAACAAGGTAGCGTAGCGACCGCCGGCGGCAACCAGGGCATCGTGCGAGCCTCGCTCAGTAATTCTTCCATGGTCGAGCACGATAATTTGGTCGGCCATGCGCACGGTCGAAAACCGATGCGAGATGACGATCGCGATCTTGTCATCGGTGAGCTCGCGAAATCGCTCAAAAATTTTTACTTCTGCCTCGGCGTCCATCGATGCGGTCGGCTCATCGAGAACGAGAATGTCGGCGTCCTTGCGCATAAAGGATCGCGCGAGAGCGATCTTTTGCCATTGCCCAAGCGATAGTTCGCGGCCGGACTTAAACCACTTTCCGAGTTGCGTATCGAATTTGTCGGGGAATGCGGCGATAAACGGCTTGGCCAGTCCGCGCTCCGCGGCAGTGTCCCACCGGTCGCGGTCGTCGTAGGCGCGATCGTCTCCTGCGCCAATGTTTTCGCCCACCTTGAGTTGGTAGCGCACAAAGTCTTGAAAAATAACGCCGATGCGGCGATGCAACGCGACTAGATCCCACTCCCTCAATGGGGTGCCATCGAGAGTGATGCGCCCACGCGTCGGTTCGTAAAGCCGCGTGAGCAGCTTGATCAGCGTGGTCTTGCCCGAGCCGTTTTCCCCCACGATCGCAAGCTTGCTGCCCGGAGGTATGTGGAGATCGATACCCGCGAGCGCGACTTCGTGCGAGCCTGGATACGAAAACTCCACGTCCTCGAACCGCACGCCATCGCCCGGAATTTTGCCCGCAGTTGCCGTGCCACTGCGCCGGCGCGTCGGGGTGTCGAGATACTCGTACAAGTTGGACAGGTACAGGTTGTCTTCGTACATTCCGCCCACATCGCCCAGCGCGCTCGCCAAGGCCGATTGGCCTTGGCGAAACACATACACGTACATCGTCATCGCTCCGATCGATAGTGCGCCGCCAATCGTTGCTATACCGATCCAGAGATACATTCCGTAAAATGCGGCGTTGCCGAGCGTGCCCAGTCCGAGTGCCCACAACCCGCGATGGATGGCGATTTTTCGATCGCCAGCGTACAACTTGTCGAAGATGTCGCGATAGCGCTGGAGAAATCGCGGCCCCAGTCCGAACAGCATCACCTCTTTGGCGTGGTCTTCACGTGCGAGCACGGTCTCGACGTACAGCTGTTCGCGGGTTTCGGGCGTTCGCCAGCGCGACAACCGGAAGGCATCGCCGGAGAATTTGAGCTCAGCGATAAATGGTGGAACTGCCGCGACAAAGAGGATCGCCAGCGCGACCGGTGAGAACGCAGCGAGCAGCCCGCCCAGGCCGATGAGGGTAACGATACTTTGGCCCAACTCGAACGTCTGAGATACCAGCGAAAGCGGCCTCACCGATGCTTCGCGCCGTGCACGTGTCATTTTATCGTAGAGTTCGCTATCCTCGAATTGGGCCAGATCAAGGGTGAGCGCCTTCTCGAGGATCTCAACGTTGATGCGTTGCCCAAGCTGTTGGCGCAGCAGCGACCGGAAGATGCCCAGCGATCGCGTGGCGAGAGCTAGCCCAACCACAGCGGCAAACTCGAGCCCCACCCACATCATCGCAGCGTCGCGGTCGCTGAGGTCGCGAGTCCGCGCCGCGTGTATGATTGCGTCGATCAAATGTTTGGATACGTAAGCGATGCCGGTCGGCATCACACCTGCGATGGCGCTGCCCAATGCGAGCCCGAGGGTGAGTGCGCGGTTGGTCGTCCACACCAGGCGAAGTGCTCGAGTGGTGTATTGAAATACACCGAGGTAATTCGCCAGCTGCAGAGAACCACCTGCCGGACTCGCGGTCATCGCTTTGTGGGGGTTGTCGGCCGAGACCTTGCCCGCCCCCCCACCGCCGCCGCCCCCACCGCCGCCGCCCCCACCGCCGCCGCCACTCATAGACGCACCAGCGCAGAGTGACTGACCGTAACAAGGGAGGGCTGCATCACAGAACTCTAATGCAGAGCGAAGGGTCTGGCCCGCCCACAACGGGTCGGTTTTTGGGCAGGTCGGAATCGGACGACAGCGCTACCCTCTCCAACGGGTTCGGTGTAATCAACATGCGCTCGCCGCATGCTGGATCGCCTGTTTATTGCCCCAGCCATCACCGCGATCGCGGAGTTGCTGGGGGCAGCTCGCGTCGACGGCAGGCTCGCAATCGTAGGCAATGCGAAGCTCGCCGCCGCCTTCGCGAAACGGGGCGAGGTCGTTGCGGTTGGATTGCCGCCAGGCGCCGTCGCCAAGGCTTTCGTATCCGTCCCAGACTTTGCGGGGATTGACCGCCGCTCACTAGCCGCGGTCATCGGAGTCGATCCAAACGAAACCTCGGTCGAACAATGGGCACCTTACCTTCGGGACGGTGGCGCGATCATCGTGGTTGAACGGCTGCATACCCGAACCGTCGCCGACGCGAGCCGACGCGCTCTCTGCGCTGGCCTCACATCGATCGAACAGCGCCGACTCGCCCGTCTCGTGGTTACTAGTGGACTGGTTACCCATCTCTCCTGACGCGGTTCTTTGCCTGCCGCTCGCCCTGAATGTGGCCGATCTCGTCGTCTTGGTCGCGCCCGGGAATGCGACCGGCGGCGTACCGCATCGTTAGTCGAACAGCGAGAACAGGAGGTCGACGAGGGCGGCGCCGCTGCGATTGCGCACGGGCTCCTTGAGCAGGGCTCCCATCCCGGAGGAAGAAGAAGACGAAGATCGAAGCCGTTCGCGTTCGGCGGCGAGGTCCTCGCGTTGCCGCTCAATCTCCGCACGCGCGGCTTTTTCGAGGCCACCTTGACTCACGAACTCGATGATCGCCGGCAGTTCGCCGACGTCGAAGTACGTGCCATGCGCTTTGCACACATCGACGATCACCCCGGCTCCCATGGCGAACTGCTTGCGGTTCATGACCACGCCACAGGTCGGACACTTAACGTACATGCGTTGGCCGGGCTTGACTACGTTCGATACTTCGGGCCTGGGCAGCGCTCCAAGGAGCGCTTCCGCGCGAGCTCGCCCTCGGTCTGTAATCACGCGCTTGATTGCAATCTGATCGAGAAAGACCCCAAGGCAATTCGAACACTCGTCGATCACAATGTCGCCAACGAACCGTCCTCGGAGTGGCGTATCGCAGCGCGGACATGGGTGCGGCTTGTTGGTCTCGCCGGTCGCTGCAACGTCGAGCTCCGCACCGCACTCAGGGCAGTGCTTGTGGCCGTGAAACACACGCGATAAGCAGCGCGGACACGCTTTGAGCAGTAGTTCTGCGCTGCAATGATCGCACTGGTTCGAGTTGGGAGCCACGCCCGCGCCGCAATGCGGGCATGCCAGCTGCCCCGCTTGAGCTGAAGGGCGTGCAACGGTGGTCACGGTGCCACATCGGCATCGAACTTTCTGGCCGACGGGATAGCCGCTAACGTCGTAGCGGCTATCGCAACCGGGACAAGCGAGGATCATTGTACCCATCATACATCGGCGGGGTATCTCGAGGTGGTGCTCGATCCTGCCGTGTGGGCATGCCGCGGTGCGTCGTTAGATGTCCGGCGTGGACATACATGGCGAATGGGCATCTCGAGTGGGCCCATGCGGGGATAGCGGGCAGCAACTGTGCTATTGGGGGGTATGATCCGTACGAAGATCCTGGGGCTGGGTAGCTATGTCCCCGATCGCGTCGTGACGAACGAGGAGTTGCCGTATCTCGACAACCGCCACGTACGACAGAGCACGCTACAGACGGAGACCAGCGACGAGTGGATCCAGCAGCGCACGGGCATACGCGAACGCCGTTACGTGCCCAACGACGGCAGCGTCGCAACCAGCGATTTGGCGGTAGAAGCCGCCAGGCGCGCCCTAGCTGACGCAGATCTCTCGCCAGCGGACATCGACTGCATCATTTTGGGCACGCTCTCCCCGGACTTCCACTTTCCAGGCACCGCCGTTCTCGTACAGAAGAAGCTCGGCATCAATGATCGAAACCATTGCGCTTGTTTCGACATCCGCCAGCAATGCTCGTCATTTGTATATGGCCTGCAAATGGCGGACGCGTTCGTGCGCAGCGGATTTTACAAGCGCATTCTGTTCATCGGTGCGGAGCTTCATAGCCATGCACTCGACTTTTCGACGCGAGGGCGCGACGTCATGGTGCTTTTTGGCGACGGCGCTGGCGCCATGGTGCTAGGCCCGCAGGAAACGGAAGATCCGCGAGCGGGAGTGATGTACACGTCGGCGCGAGCGGATGGCGGTGGCGCGCTCGACCTGTACCTGAAGATCTTCGAAATTAATCGGCTGCCGTACATCGACTACGACGCCCGTGATCGGACCCAAAACGAAATGATACATCCGCACATGGATGGCAAGCGCGTGTTCCTAAACGCGGTGCGCGCGATGGTCATGTCGACCCAAGAAGCGCTGCAAAAAACAGGGCTGTCGTGGGACGATGTGCAGTGGTTTGTGCCGCACCAGGCCAACCTACGAATCAACGAGAAGGTTGTTGAGGTTGCGCAAATCCCTCCGCACAAGGTGCTGAACACCATTGAATTGTTTGGCAATACCACGGCGGCAACGGTTCCCCTTACGCTCGACTATTGGCGCAACCAGGGCAAAGTGAAGCGGGGAGATCGAGTGTTGTCGTCGGTGTTTGGTTCGGGCTTTACGTGGGGTGCCGCCATCTTCACATTGTGAGTAAGCGCCGTTCTGGCTCAGCGGTAACGTGGGCCCCACACGTACATTTCTACCGCAGGTTTCAGTACAGCGACGACCACGGCGGCGGCATGCCAGGTACGCGTGATATCGTGGATAGGTGACGATTCGCCGTCTTCTATCGGTTGTTGTGGTTTGTGGTACTGCGTGTGTAGCCCTGGAGACCGAGTTAGGATCGGTGTCCCAGGCAGTCACCTTCGTCAACGGGGACAATCCGTTCACGTTTACTTCGGCGCAGATAGCGCACACGTTTGTGGTCGGGGCCCAGTTCCCGACTGAAGACGCTACGATTCAGAGCGTCCGGCCTGACAACGCGTCGAGTTGTCAAAATTTTCGCATCATGGCAAGCCCTGTTCCGGCACGGGTCTGCGGCGGATCTGCCGGTTCGGGGTGCCCACTTGAGTATTCATTCGCCGTGACCTACATCGGTGTTGGCGCCGAGAGTTGTATCGTTGACATCGATTGGAGTACCGGCAGTCCCGTTGCGCTCGGCGGAACAATCACCACGCAATTGTTTCTTAACTCCAATGTTTCGGCACCCGCGATGACAGTCGTTCCTGCGACGATCGACTTTGGCCAGATCGTTGTGGGTACTACGAGTTCCGTAAGTGAAGTTACGCTTACGAACACTGGAACGGTGGCCTTGTTTGTCAGCGGGATGAAAGTTGGACCCAATCCCGGAGCGTTTACAGTGACGCCGGTCCCCCCGGCAATGCTAGGCAGCAACCACATGTTGAACGTTGGCAGCGCCGAAACATTCCAGGTTACCTGCACGCCGCCTTCGGGGTCCACGTTCATGGCATCGCTTCAATTCACAGCGAACGCCGGTACGATCATGAAATCTTCGAACTTTACCTGTCAGGGCGTGATGTCCTCGCTCACGGTTACGCCGACTCAAATCACATTTCCATCACGCCTGGTAGGGCGATCGCCGCCGGATCAGACAGTGCGGATCGTCAGCAGTGGTCCTGCGATGTTATCGAGTGTCAGTCTCGACGCGACTGCGCAGGGTAACAACGTTAGAATTGCGTCGGCTCCACCGCTGGGTACACAACTCAGCCAAGGAATTTCCATCACCCTGCATTACGAAGCCGACATGCCGCACAGTGCCGGCCTGCTTGGCAAGCTCATCGTCAAGTCCTCGGCGGACCCCATTGCGCGAGAAATTGCCATCAGCGGCGAGGCCCTCAATGGATCGATTGGAACCAATCCGGCGAGCGCCGATCTGGGGACTGTTTGTATCGGTTCGCCCTCCGCGGTAGACGTTGAAGTGTTTGCCAACGCGGATGGTCCTGTCATTGTCGATGAACCTCCTGCACCCTCAGCGCCATTTTCGTACGCCACAACGGCTTCGTTTCCAGCGTTGCTTCCCGGCAATCATGTGGGCGGAATCACACTCCGCGTTTCCGCGGCACCGGCAGCCGTCGGAGATTTTTCGGGGTCGCTCAGACTGCCGAACAATATTCCGGGGTTTAGCCTCTTTACGCTGCCGTTGAGCGCGACCGGGGCTGCGCCTGGTGTCGGCGCAACGCCAGAAGTAGTGCAGTTCGGCACGATTGCTCGCAACTCCTCAACCTCTGTTCGCGAGGTAACCCTGAGCAACTGCAGCAAGGCCAACGTAGCAGTCACTCGCGCGTTCATCGCGGGTAAAGACACCGCTGACTTTGTGCTGGTCTCGCCTGCCAATCCGGCGATGACACTTCAGCCGGGCGCCCACGAAACGTTTCTCGTCATCATGTCGTCGCACGATGTACGTGGGGACCGGTCGGCGTCCCTGCGCATCGAGCACGACGGCCAGGCGACAGAAGTTCAGCTCGAGGGCACAGTGAGCGATAGCGCGGGTGGCGCCGATCGAGAAACGTATTACGGCTGTCAGGTCGGAGCGGGGAATGCCTCTGGGCTCGCCGGCCCGGTCGGCCTTGCGTTCATTTCGATGCGCCGTCGCCGCCGTAGGAAGTGAGACGATCTTAGCGCGAGGTTTTGACTTCGGATCGCGTCGCGTTAAATATCGTTCCGAACAAACCGGCGCTAGCAAGAACAACGCCGGCAACCAGGCCACCGCGAATCGGAGATTCGTATGGGCAGTTTACGCCCGAACATGCTTGGGGCTTGTTGCTCGTAAGGTCGTACGCAACCGCGCCGCCTCCGCCCAACATCAAGACCGCATTGCCCACATACGACCAACGCTTGGCCGATGAATTGTAACCCCAACACCCGGTCGTAAGCACCGCGCATAGCGCGAGCACCATAGCGGTGCACGGGCTTGGGGCGATGCAGCCGAGGGCCCTGAGTTTCATTGCATTCCAGTATTGGCCACAGGGACGCCCGCGAGCAAGCAAACCTGTGACATCCTGCGCGCGCCATGCGTCAGCGCCCCGAAGGAAGTCCCCCTGCGGGGCGGTCTGCGCTTCTGCCGATTTTCTTAATTGTTGTTGTAGACGTTTTAGGATTTACGATCGTGATCCCGCTGCTGGCGCTGTATGCCGAGCGGTTCGGGGCCTCGCCGCTGGTGGCGACTACATTGGTGTCGGTGTACGCCATCTGTTCACTGATTTCGACGCCGATTATCGGGAGCTTGTCGGACCGTTATGGGCGGCGGCGGTTGTTGCTTATCAGTCAAGCCGGAACGTGCGCTGGCTTTGTAATCCTGTGGCTGTCTAACTCGTTGTGGATGGTATTTGTAGGCCGAATTCTCGATGGCATAACCGCCGGAAACCTGTCGACAGCGCAGGCATACATTTCGGACCACACCACCCCGGAAAATCGCGCCAAAGCGTTTGGCGTCATCGGCGTAGCGTTTGGAATCGGCTTTACGTTTGGCCCAGGGTTAGGCGGCTGGCTCAGCAGCTCGTTCGGCGCCATGCACCTACCTTTTTTCGTGTCGGCGTGCCTGTCGGCGTTGAGCATCGTCTGCACCTACACCTTGTTGCCGCGCGAGAGTCCGGGGCAAATCTCATCGGAACACGCAGGGCCTGCAGGTCGCCGTCCCAGCGCGTTTGACGTTGCCACGTACCTGGAGTACTTCAAGCGGCCGAAGCTTGGCTCGATCTACCTGCAATTCTTTCTGTTCATTTTTGCGTTCTCCGTACTGACAAGCGGGTTTGCGCTGTTCGCCGAAGCGAGGTTCCACTGGTCCGCGCGCGAGACCGGATACTTGTTCGCGTACGCCGGTTTGCTCGGTATCGTATTGCAGGGCGGACTGATCGGCCGGCTGGTCAAACGATTCGGTGAGGTGCGGCTGGCGTTGGCCGGCTTTGTCGCCTCGATCCTCGCCTATGCAACCATGGGGGTTGCGAACAGCCTGGTCCTCATCGTGGTTGTCACCACGGTAAATGGATTTGGTAGCGGCGTGCTCCGCCCCGTTCTGACCAGTCGCATCACACAAGTCGTGGGTAAACACGAGCAGGGCGTGGCACTCGGCATCTCCGGATCTTTGTCTTCGTTGGCAATGATTCTCGCGCCCCCAGCGGGCGGCCTGATGCTTACCCTCGGGTGGACTGCTGGATGGGCCATGGTGGCAGCGGCTGCCTCCGCACTGGGCCTAATCGCCTGCCTAGTGCCGAGCTCCGCCGGCGACCCGGCGTAGGTTCGACCGGTACCTCGCCGCAGTGATTTTGACGAGTTCCGGTCGCCGAGGCGCGCCGTGCCGCCGCCCCGGGCATCGAGCTGATCTCCGAACCGATTGGCCGCAACACGGCGGCGGCGATCGGCCGGCCTCGCTGCCGCGATCATCACGCGTCGCGATCCCGCCGCGATCGTAGCGGTGCTGCCGGCCGATCAGCACGTTCGCGATCGCGCCGGTTTCGCGCATGTACTCGATATCGCGCTCACTGCGGCGGAACAGAGCGATGTCATTGCAACGATTGGCATCGCGCCGACGCGCGCCGAAACGCGATTCGCCTACCTCGAGGTCTCGGAGGAGGCACGCCCCGGCGCGGTCTTGCCCGTGGCGCGTTTCGTAGAAGCGCCCGATCGGGCAGCCGCGGAACGCTACGTCTGGTCGCCACCTGTGGAACGCCGGCATCTTTTGCGCTGCAGCGACGCGCCTCCTCGCGGAACTCGACCTCCAGCTACCGGATACCGCTGCCGCGGTCCGCGCGATTGCGGCGAATCCGTCGTCCGCGCTCGAGCGCTACGCCCGCCATTCGAGGCCGCGACAGCGCGGGAAATACCGTCGTCGGCACAGCGCTCGTGATCGACGGAGCGAACAACATCGTGATGTCGGACGACGAAACGCCGATCGCGACCGTCGGCGTATCCGACCTCGTCCTCATCAAGAGCGGCGACGCGATCCTCGTCATTCCGCGGCACCAAAGCCAAGAGGTCCGCAAAGTTATCGACGCGCTGCCGACTCGCGACCTTGCGAGATTCGCGTAGCGACGGATTGCTGGAGTTCGGCAATGCGAAAGGCGATGATGTCGTTGACACCCGGAGCTACGCTGAAACGCTCCTCTTCGCTAAACACTCGACCTTTCGCGAAGCCCGTAAGCTTCGCGATCTGAGCACATTCGTCGGCAGAGCTCGACCGCAGCGCTTCGACGAACTTGTCGGTGTCGTCCTTCGTAAGCAGGAAAGCTCGATTTGCGTTCCACCACTCTAGCAACACGAAAGCCAGAGCCCAACCGGCTGCTTGCGTATGTTGCCGATTGTCCATCGACCTGCCCGCGCCGAACATGGTGCCCGTTCCCAGCACCACAGCAGCCCCAGTTCCCTTGGCAGCCCTCCACCGTGCCCAGCTCTTCATCGCGTCTTCCAGCGTCGGTCGTTCGGGCGGCCAAACGGCGGCGATTTGCGGGTTCCCGGCGGAGGAGTACGTCGCGATCGAAGACAGCGCAACCTTTCCTCCGTCCCCCCCATCGCGCCCTGCGTTCGCTTCGGCCAAAGGTTGGATTACCGATGGCTCGATCGACGGAACTTGGCAGAGCGCAAAGGCGGATTGTAGAGCGTCCGACACGGATCGGACGATCGCCCCAGGTCCCCGAGATGTCAAGCACTGTTCGTTCCGCCAGAGCTGCGCTCCGGCGATCCGTCGCGGAGCGTCCGATACGCTACTCCTCGCTCCCCTGGACGTCCTCTTCCGAGAAGTCGACCCTTCCGGTGTATTTTTCTCCTTCGCCCAGCAGCTTGAACCGTGTGGTTGCGTAGATCTTGCCCTTATAGGTGTAAGACTTCCAATCCACGAACCGCGGAGAGCCACCGAGGACGCCCCCACCAGCATGGAAGATTGAATTTCGCTCAAGTGTGGTAACGACCTGAAAAATGACACGATTCCGGACACTGGCGGTAACGCGACGGAGCATAACGAAGCGATCGGCGATGGATCGGCGGCCCGAACCGATCAAAACCACTGTGGCGAGGTACTAGTCCCCTGGAAAGAGAGTCGGCAGCAGTAGT